>JBHGXS010000070.1:0-1944 GCA_041920565.1 Bacillus sp. (in: firmicutes)
GCTGCTGGCATTTGCAATAGGCGCTTCCTTCTCCGGTATGATGGGTGTCGTTTTTGCAGCCAAGCAAACGTTCGTCGACCCTACAAGTTTTACACTATTAGAATCTATTACAATTCTTGTTATGGTTATCCTTGGCGGAATGGGCAGCGTTCCGGGTGTTATTTTAGGAGCTGCTGTCATGACAATCTTAAACTTGCAAGTATTGACGGAAGTAACAAACTGGCTAAATCAGCTGAACTTAAACGGAGTTCTTACCATTCCGGATGCACTATCTCCTGCCAAAATGCAGCGTTTCATTTTTGGCGGCATTCTCATCCTGTTTGCTTTATATCGACCGCAAGGATTGATCCCTGCGAAAAACCCGAAATTTAATGAAAACGAACTAAAAGCTCAAACAAACGAACAAGCGCAAACGGCGCCAGCTAAAGGAAACGCATTTGGAGCATAAGGAGGGGACAGAATGGGAGTATTAACGGTCACAAACTTAACAAAACGATTTGGCGGTCTTGTCGCTGTGAAAAGCGTAGATATGACAGTACAAAAAGGATCGATTACGGCAGTAATCGGTCCGAATGGAGCAGGAAAAACGACCTTCTTTAATATGATTACCGGTGTTTATAAGCCGGATGAAGGCAATATTTTACTGGAAAGCCATTCATTGGTCGGCCTAAAGCCAAACGAAATATCCAAGCAAGGAATTGCGCGTACGTTCCAGAACATCCGTTTGTTTGGCAACATTACCGTATTGGAAAATGTTATGGTTGGTTTGCATAATCATTTGAAAAGCAGCTTTGTGGGAACATTGCTGAACTTGCCGAGCATACGGAAAGAAGAAAAAGAAGCACAAAAAGAAGCATATCGCTTACTGGAATATGTCGGCTTGGCGCACTTATTAAATGAAGAAGCACAAAATTTATCATACGGAGCACAACGCCGTTTAGAAATTGCGCGTGCTCTTGCATCCAAGCCAAAAATTTTGCTTCTGGACGAACCGGCTGCGGGAATGAACCCGAAGGAAACGAAAGAATTGACGGATCTCATTTACCGTATGAGAGAGGAATTAAATTTGACTATTATTTTAATTGAGCATGATATGAAGCTTGTTATGGAAATTTCTGAGCATATTGTCGTGCTGGATCACGGTGAAAAAATCGCCGAAGGAAAACCTCTCGAAATTCGCAACAATCCAAAAGTTATTGAAGCCTATCTTGGAAAAAGCGCAGTTACTCATGCGTAGGAAAAGGGGGAACGGTCCATGCTTGAGCTGAAAAATGTAAATGCGTATTACGGCGGAATTCATGCTTTAAAAGGCATTAATGTTGAAGTCAAACAAGGAGAAATTGTAACCTTAATCGGGAGCAACGGTGCCGGCAAATCCACGACGTTGAAAACAGTAAGCGGGCAAGTCGTGCCAAAGACAGGACAAGTGCTGTTTGAAGGAAGAGATATTACAAAGCAGCCTCCTCATATTACTGCACTTTCGGGAATTGCTCATGTACCGGAAGGAAGACGTATTTTTTCACGTTTAACGGTTCGTGAAAATTTAGAAATGGGAGCCTTCTCTGTAAAGGATAAGAATGTAATCAAAGAACGAATGGAGCGCGTGTTTCATTACTTTCCCCGCGTCAAGGAACGTCTCGATCAAAAGGGCGGCACGATGAGCGGCGGCGAACAGCAAATGCTGGCGATCGGCCGTGCGCTTATGAGTCAGCCGCATCTGCTGATGCTGGATGAACCTTCCATGGGTCTTGCGCCTATCGTTGTGGAACAAATTTTTGATATTATCCACGAGCTCAATAAAGAAGGTATGACGATTTTGCTTGTAGAACAAAACGCATACCAAGCTTTGCAAATCGCGCATCGTGGATATGTGATCCAAACCGGAGAAATCAAGATGGTAGGCGAAGGACGAGCGCTAATGAACAATGAAATTGTAAAAGCAGC
>JBHGXS010000007.1:0-4070 GCA_041920565.1 Bacillus sp. (in: firmicutes)
ATCTGTTATTGCTTCTGAAATCCACTCTTCATTCTTCATGTCATGTTACCTCCATTTGTTTAAAGGATTCTTTTTAGTGATTTGAAAAGAATACAATTTTCATTCAAAAGCAAACTAAAATGTGATGAAATTTTAAGGAAATGGAGTGAGTAGAGTGCAATTCCAAAATTCTACTGAACAATCGTTGTATTCGTACAAAGAGGGGTTAGGGAAGTTCACGCAAAAGATGCCTCAAATTGCTGAAGCTTACAATGCTTTTACGCAAGTCTGCTTTCAAGAAGGAGCGTTATCACAACGTGAGAAACAATTAATCGCCTTAGGAATCAGCTTAGCTACGCAAGACGAGTATTGCACGATTTACCACACGAAAGGCTGTTTAGATCAAGGCTGCTCAGAAACGGAAGTGCTTGAGGCATGCGGTGTTGCAGCTGCCTTTGCCGGAGGAGCTGCCATGAGCCAAGCTGTAACGCTTGTACAAGAATGTATGGATGAATTGCAGCAACAAAAACATTAAAACAAAATGATGCAGCAATGGGCTTTTAGTCCCATTGCTGCATCATAAATATATCCGCATCCCTATGCACATTTTGTCTCTATTTTTACCATTTGATTTCAATTCTCTGACTAAACCTTCATTAATATTAAAATATGGTTACATTACTATTTCTGCACACATTTAATTGATAGAATAGGGGGGAATAAAATTCGTAAAATAGTGAGTGAGGATTATGACAGAAAAACAATTAGTAAATAAATCGTATTATCAAGTTTTTATTAAAGAGGATGAAACAAGCCATCCGTTTGAGGTATTAGGAGAAATTTTTTATATTGAAAAAGAAAACGGAGCCGATGATTTATCCTACATTCGATTTTCCCAAGGAGAAATTTATTATCACTATAAGGATTATGAAGCGGCGATTTTTAAATGGGAAAAGGTCGAAAACGAATTGTTGCCATGGGCCAAGAAAAACATTGCAGATTGCTATTATGAATTAGGAATGCTTCCAAAGGCAGAAGAAATTTATAAGTCCATCGCAACGGATTCGGAAACATTGACAACAGAAATAGCCCTTAAGCTATTTTCGCTTTATTCCATTCAAAGCAAAACAGATTTAGCGTTTCAAACCATTAAAGAAGCGGTTTCTTTAAATCCGGACTATCTAAATGTAACGGCTCTTGCCCGTAATTTTTATGAAGAACACAACGATTGGGATAATGCCGTTGAATTGGCAGTTAATGAAATCATAAGAACCGAATCCACGCAATGGATTCACACCCTTAAGACCTATGTCGAAGAAGGGTTTACAAAACACATTCATCCATCTAATTTCTTTCAAGCGTTAATCACTGTTTATAAAGTGGATTTAATTCATTTTCGAGAGCTTACAGCCGCTTTATGGAACAGCTACAAACAAAACGAGCACTATCTTCCTTGGATTCAATTAATTAATGATATTTTCTTAAATGTGCCGATTGATACATATACACCATGGCATGAAATTGCTGAATTATATGAAGAAACGTATAACGAATTAATTAAAAAAGGGTATTTCTTAAAAGAACTGCATCCAATTATTCCAAATCATTTAACAAACTGGCTGAAAGTCACGGATGCATCTCATTCCTTATACGCAGCTACTGCTGCAGTAGCATGGAATGAGATATTTCCGGCGAGTCTGGACTCTGCAGTTGTCAGCGATGCACAACAATTGATTCACAGCGGTAACCGATATGATTTGGTTTTTGAAGATAGTGCAAAGCTATATGAAGCAATTGTAAAATGGAGCAAAGAACATGATTTCGAGATTGAAGAAAGCATTAGATGGTGGGGCGACTACTTTGCAAATACGAAAAAGCAGCGCATAGTAATTGCGGGCATCAGCGGCAGCGGCAAATCGTCGTTTATTAACTCCGTACTAGGGGAAGACATAGTGGATGTGAACGATACTTATGTACCGTCCCCGGTAATTTTACTGGACAACAGCGCCAGCACGGAGTTACACATTATCACAGAAACGAAAATTAATACAAATCCAAATCCTGCGGATATCGACCAGCTTACCGTTTCTAACAGCGAAGAAGCATTTCTCGAATGCAAATTGCCTTGCAGATTTTTAAATAAAAACTCAATCTCTTTAATTGATACTCCTGGTTTTACAGGAGCAGCTGACGAAAGAAGTTCAGCGTTTAGTGCATTGAGTTTAGCGGATGGTTTATTGTTTACATTGGATGCGACGGCTCCGTTTACAGAATATGAACGTGACATTGTATTAAAAATGCACGAATATGCCCCGGATGTGCCAGTCCATTTCTTGCTCAATAAAATTGATGTAATGCAGAACGAGGATAAAATAGAAAGAGTATTGCGGGATACAACTAATAAAATACGATTGCATTTCCCGAATGCAAAAGTGTTCCCTTATTCTTCAAAGGTTCCGAATGTGCAGCAGCTAAGCGAATTAACTGACTTTTTGAAAATAAATTATAATACCGCTGCGGTTTACGAAGCGCGGACTGCTAAACTGCTGCCATGGATTCGAAAAACGTTGGATACTGTTTCACAAAAACCTGTGGAGCTTGAAAATAATCTGAATGAAACCATCCAATGGAATGAAGACATGCAGCTGAAATTGAATGGATTAATTAACAGCATGACAGCACTTGAGAAAGAAAAAACTCAACAAGTACAAGAAAGCTATCGTGCGATAAAAGAAGAGATTACAAATGATATTTTAGAAAATGTACCTTTGTTGTTGCGAAACTGTGCTTCCCTGTTAAACGAAGAAACAAATTATCGAAATATCCACGTTCAGCTGAATGAAGAGATGAACCGTGCCATCCAACAATATGTAGAAGAAACAATCGTATCAAAATTCTCGGTCTCCATTCACGACTGGATTACAAAAACAAAAGAAGATTTTGTCCAGCTTGATGCCGATTCTCAGGAAACATGCAAAACGTTTAATAGTTTGTATAAAGAGGACCGAATGAAATTAGAGTACGACTTTAAAATCTTTGATGACTGGCGCCGTGATATGGATCGCTTGATCGGAAGAGTACGGATAGACAACGTAAACGTGTTCCGACGCATGACTCCAAGTCAATTGCTGTTAAAAGGAGCCGGAAAGCTGTTCGGCGGATTGCAGCAAAGCAATGCCATGCTGTACAATCAATATAAGAAATACTTAGACAACGAAAGCTTTCAAGATGTAGCCTCATCCGTGGTGAACATGTTCTTCCAGCAATTCGAACCATTCGAGCATTCCTTAGAACAAGATGTAATTCTGTTCTTTAGAAATCCTTTTAGCACTTTGCGGCATTTAGAAGAGGAAACACATTTGGAAATCCAAAAAAATCGTATACAGTTAAATGAAATGAAATCCAAGCCGGAACGTTACAAAGATCCATTAACACTGTTTGAAATCAGATTGCGGCAAGGCGAATGGATTATGACTGCGCTCCAAGGGGATGAGGATACAGAATCTTCACCAGAACTGATATCCCATCATTACAACGCATAACCGATAAGATAGGCTCTCCTTACTTTGTAAGGAGAGCCTTATTTATAAATTTAGTTTCCGTAAAAATAGGATTTCCCATTGTTTCCATGGAATCAGATTTTTAAGATAAGTGATGGTTTTAATTCCTTTACCCATTGGATATCGTAAAGTTGGATTGTTTTGTTCTGCTATATCCACAATTTTTTTAGCTGTTTCTATCGGATCTCCAAATGTAACTTCTTCTCTTTTTAATTGAGATTCAATCTTTTTCATATATTCATAGTAAGGAGAATCCGATTGTAACGATGCTGCAGTTACATATTTGCCTGTTGACCAAACGAGATTATGTTATGAGTGCAGAAAAAGCAAAAGAATATGGGATTATTAACGCCATTATTACTAAATAGAAACTTGAGAAGAGGAAGGATGAACTTGAATCCAATCTCTTTTGTTTCTTATACGGATTGTACGGTTTTTCGAATTACGATTTTACTTGCATGATCTTCCTCTTCTCCTATGTATAGGCCGCGTTCTTTTAAATACTCTTTAAAATATAAATTTGCTTCCGCT
>JBHGXS010000075.1:0-16746 GCA_041920565.1 Bacillus sp. (in: firmicutes)
GTTGGTAAAACGATGCTGGTGCGAGCCCTTGCAAAATCCATTGATGCAGATTTCAAGAGAATTCAATTCACACCTGATTTGTTGCCGTCAGATGTAACAGGTGTTTCCATCTATAATCCAAAAGAACTGCAATTCGAATTCAGGGCGGGTCCCATTATGACCAATATCGTGCTGGCTGACGAAATTAACCGCACATCGCCAAAGACGCAATCCGCTTTGCTTGAAGGAATGGAAGAAGGCAATGTAACGATAGACGGAGTAACAATGCCGCTGCCAAGACCATTTTTTGTCATGGCAACCCAGAACCCGATTGAATATGAAGGCACCTATCCTTTGCCGGAAGCTCAGCTTGACCGTTTCTTGCTGAAATTGAAAATGGGATATCCTTCGCCGGAAGAGGAGTTTGAAATATTAAACAGAGCACAAAAAACAAAACCAATCTCACATTTGCAAGCTGTTCTAACCATTGAAGATTTAATGAAATTACAAGAGGAAGCGCGGGAAGTATATGTGGACAAATCCATTAAACACTACATCGTCAGAATTGTCGATCAAACGAGATCCTATAACTCCGTTCATCTGGGCGCAAGTCCGCGCGGTTCCATTGCTTTAATGAAGGCCGCGCAGGCCTATGCGTTCATAAACGGCCGTGATTTTGTCATTCCGGATGATATTCAATTTTTAGCGCCGTACGTCTTGTCCCACAGGCTCATTTTAAAGCTGGAGGCGAAATTTGAAGGCTTGACAGCAGAAAGCATCATCGCAAAAATCATCGGCAAGACTCCCGTGCCGATGCAAAGGATGTTGAATTCTTGATGAACAAGTTATTGCAAGCGTTTCACAAATTCGGAAAGCTGTCGCTTCCTCCTTTATTAATGATTTTGACGTTCGTTTACGCGATGTTCCAAGGCGGGTTTGTGAGCTGGTTTGTCTTTTACAGCTTCCTGCCCTTTGGTCTTTATTCATTTTTGCTGCCCTTCCTTTCCCTGCAAATGATTGAAGTGAAGCGCATAACAAATCAAAGGGAGTACGCGGCCGGTGAAAAATTTATAAGCACCATTACGATTGAACGGCAAGTACCCTTCCCGCTCCTTTATTTGGTTATAGAGGATATGCTGCCTTCCGGGCTGAAGAACCGCAAGCAAGCAAAAGCCGCGAAAGCAATATTGTTTCCGTGGTTCAAGCGGCGTATTTCATATGAATATGAGTTTGACGCGCTGCCAAGGGGAGAACATATCTTTTCGGCAGTACGCGTCAAAACCGGGGATTTATTTGGATTGGCTGAAAAGGAAGTGACATTTTCCGTACCGGATACATTTTTAGTTTATCCGCATTACGTAGACATGGCATATAAACAATTGGAAAATCGGTTTGAACAAGGAACGGCTTCGGCGAACATCAATATCGGAAGGGATGCAACAGTTTCAGTCGGTGTCAGAGATTATAAGCCGGGCGACCGTTTTTCCTGGATTGATTGGAAAACTTCTGCCCGAAAACAGCATATTATGACAAAAGAATTCGAACAACAGCAAAGTCATGATGTCCTTATCTTCATGGACCGAACCGAATCACCTCTGTTTGAACCGGCGGTCACATTTACCGCTTCCCTCGTAAGGGCGATTTTAAAAAAAGGAGCGCAAATCTCTTTCGTATCAGTCGGAAAAGAACGGACCGTTTTTCCCCTGCAAAACGGAGGCGTTCAACAGCAGCAAATTTTTTATCATCTGGCAAAGGTACAACCGGATGCCGCAATTTCCTTCTCTCAAATTGTAGAAACAGAGTTGAAAAAGGTATATCAGCCTGTAACATTCATGTTTGTGACGAACGTTCTCACTCCACATATTGAAAAGGCGGCAGAAAGAATCACGATGAAGAAAGGGAATTTGCTTGTATTTGTTGTAAAAGAAAAAGCGGCCCAATTTTCAAATCAGGAAATCAGCATTCTTGAATCGATGAGAAAGCGGAATATAATCGTAAAACCGGTTTATGAGGGCCATTATTCAAATGTGTTTTTTGAGGTGAACGGAGCATGATAGTACATTCAGACAATAGGGATATGGGAAGCTTTCTCATGCATGTATTTGCCTTCCTCATTTTATGGGAATGGCTGCGGCCTCTTGCGAATACTGCCGGCATGACACAGTCGTCCATATTTGTTTGGTTTATTGCCATTAGCTTTACTCTCTTATTTTTTCAAGCAAAATTGCTCATTTCCATCCTTATAAAGCTGGGATTCATTTTCTTTATGATTCAATCTCACTACTATGATGGGATTATAGAAGACACTTCTTGGCTCACAAGCTTTATATCAGACTTTTTCCATAATCTCGCTCTTGTTTTACAAGGAAATTGGGAGGACTTATCTTCCGTATTCCGAACCTTTTTGTTCTTTATTTTGTTATGGTTCGTTTGTATTTTCATGCATTATTGGGTGATTCGCCAAAAGCGGATGCTGTTGTTTTTTGTATCAACCGTTCTGTATGTCCTATCATTTCACACATTCAGTCCGTATGATGCGAAGGAAGCGATCATGCGCACATTTGTCATCGGATTTTTCATGCTTGGTCTTCTTCATATTGAACGGATTGAAGCGATGGAAAAGATACAAAAATATACGAAGTTCACTACTATGCTGACAATTCCGCTCATTGCGGCTGTTGTTTTATCGACAACCATTGGGTATTTTGCGCCAAAGGCGTCCTCTCAATGGACGCATCCGTTCACTGATTTACAGGGGTATTCAAAAGAAAAAGAAACCGGCGGCAAGACTGGCATGAGGAAAACAGGCTATGACGCAAATGATTCCCAATTAGGCGGCCCTATCGCAGACGATGATACAGTTGTTTTTACGGCTCAAGCGAAAAAAAGTCACTATTGGCGAATCGAAACAAAAGATTTTTATACGGGCAAAGGCTGGGATACTTCCAAAAAACCAGAGAAACGATCCTTCAGACGCGAGAATACCATCATGAGCTGGTACGAGCCAAATACTGAAACAGAAACTTTGGAAGCAACCGTCTCCATGAAAAAAGAATATTTTCATGTCATTTATCCGACGGGGCTTCTATCTATCGAGGCCAGTTCTAATATGCTGTACAGCACGAATCCTTTTTTAGAGAAAATTTATCCTTTGAAAAATGATTCTGCTTTCGCTTTAAAAAAATATAAAGTTTCTTATAAGGTACCGCAATTTTTAGTAGAAGACCTGAAATCTGTAAAAGAGGGGGAAGGTTTAGAAGCAAATCCTAGTTTCATAAAAACATATACGCAGCTGCCGGATTCATTGCCAGCAAGAGTAAGAGAGTTGGCCGCATCCATCACAAAAGGAAAAACAAACCGCTATGATAAGGCGTTCGCCATTGAAACGTATTTTGAAAGCAGCTCCTTCGTATATGATAAGACGAACGTCGCAATTCCTGGAGAAAATCAAGATTATGTCGATCAATTTCTCTTTGATTCCAAGACCGGATACTGTAATAACTTCTCGACTTCCATGATTGTTTTGCTTCGTTCCATCGGAATTCCTTCACGATGGGTAAAAGGATATACAGGAGGAACATACGTAGACACCATAGATGGTTCTGATGAAAGAATTTATAAGATCACCAATAATAATGCGCACTCTTGGGTGGAAGTCTATTTTCCGGGCTACGGATGGGTTCCGTTTGAACCGACAAAAGGCTTCAGCAACCCATACAGCTTTATTGACAATCCTGCAAACAATACACCGCAAACAACCGAAACGGCAGCACCAAGAAATCAACGTTCATTGCAGCAAAGTGAAGAAGAAAAGCTTAAGAAATTGCTGGAGGAAAGTGAAGCCTCATCCGGGGATAAAAATACTAAATCGAAAAGCTCATTTCGATGGTTGCACTTTTTTATCGTTCTCTTACTTGCAGCTCTCGTAGGCTATGTTCTGTTTTCCATAAGAATAAAGATGTTTTATTTCCTTGCAATTCTCTTGTACAGATTTCGTAAAGGTGACAAAGTGTATTTTAAAGCCTACAACTCTCTATTAAAACAACTTGCGCGAACAGGCCATTCCCGTAAGGAGAGCCAAACGCTGCGGGAGTATGCCATCTATATAGACAAAATTTACAGCTCAGCTGACATGAGACAGCTCACATTAAGCTTTGAAAAAGCTCTGTATCAAAAAGATTCTGCGGCTTCCGAATGGAGCAATTCGGTACAATTGTGGCATGCTGTAATGAAAAAGGCTTCTTCCCGGCAAAAAGCAGATTCGCTGGATAAAGTCATTTAAAGAGAGCAGGAAGAGCAGCAAAAAAATGACTGATAACTCCCAAAAAAGAAAATGCTTTTATCTGCCAATACTAAAGAACCTCCCATTTTTTAATACGGGAGGTTCTTTCCAGTTTTCATAATACAACTATGATATTTTGCTCCCGCCCATAAACAAAAATAATGGGATTCTCATTCTTCTATTATATGTTTCTTCGTTTAGAAATTTTGTCCGGTCCGGACGTGATTCTCTTAATTGATTGATAGTAAATCCCGTTTTTTGCATAAGACTAAAGTAGTCTTCCAATGTTCGATGATACTTGTATGCTGTTCCTCCCAGCCACTCCTGCTCACGATATCCAGTTGAGAAATAGTTGTCAACAATCCAGCTTGTGCGAAGTCCGGAAGTTTGGAGCGTTGAAGTAATAACCGGATGCTCAACAGAAAATATAAATCTGCCATCAGGTTTTAAGGTTTTGTGCACTTTATGAAACACAGCTTCTAAATCTTCTATATAGTGTAACACGAGCCGTGATACGACTATGTCGAATATATTTGCCGGTGGATTCCATTCTTCAATAAGAGTATGTGTGACTTTGCCGTCCGTTCCGGCTAAGTTATGCTCCGCAGCTTTGACCATATTGCCAGAACCCTCGATTCCAATATATTCTGAGCACCCTTTTGAAAGCAGCTCCAGTCCAAACCTTGCATCACCGCAGCCAAGGTCTAATATTTTTAAGCTATTTACACTTCCCATCAGCTCTTGAATAATTGGTTTTTCCAGAGTATCATTTGCATTTTCTTCTCTGTTTCTTCTATCCATATAATTTTGGAATGCAGTATGATTATCATAAAATTCCGACCCAGTGTGTTTCATAAATAATCCCTCCCCTGCTTTCAAAGCCCTTTCGATTGTACAAAATTATCAATAAATTGTAAATATTCTTTATTTATGGGTTTGAAATCAAGTTCAGATGATAAACGTTAGAAATCAGATAATAAATCACTGACTTTGATCTGTTTATATGGGGTCGTAATCAACTCAATGACCAATTATATCGCCTTAGAATGAAAACATTAGTGAGTTATATAAACAAAAAAAGATAGATGGACCGTCATCTATCCTTTTGCCAATTTGATAATTAAGGCACTTCATGCCCCATAGAGCTGTGGAGAATTTCAAACCATTGATCTAAAGTTAACTTATACTCCAGTGCGCGAATGGCGCTCTCAATGCGCTTTTCTTTACCGGATCCTACAATCGGCATAATCTTAGCAGGGTGATTCAACAGCCATGCGTATAATACCTCATCTAAACTGTTTGCACCAATCTCTTCTTGTACTTTCGTTAACGTATCGCGAAGTCTGACGGCTTTCTCATTATTAGATGAGAACACCTCTCCTCCTGCCAGCGGGGACCAAGCCATAGGCGGAATGCGCTTTTTCATACATACATTCAATGTCCCATCTTCGAAGTTTTCCAGATTGTAAGCAGACAATTCAATTTGATTTGTCACAAGCGGGAAATCCAAGTAAGATTCCAGCATGTCGAATTGATGGTCCTTGAAATTGGATACGCCAAAATAACGGACCTTACCGGATTGCTTCAGCTCATGAAACGCTTCTGCCACCTGCTCCGGGTCCATGAACGGGTCCGGGCGGTGAATAAGCAATAAATCAATGTAATCTGTACGCAGATTTTGAAGAGAGTTCTCCACAGAACGAAGAATATGGTCTTTTCTCGTGTTGTAATGATGAGATTTATGCTCCGGACGATTCGGAGACTGAAGAACAATCCCGCATTTCGTTACAAGCTGCATGTGTTCGCGCAGTTCTGGTTTTAACGCCAAAGCGTTTCCAAATAACTCTTCGCAAGTATAGCTTCCATATATATCGGCGTGATCGAACGTCGTAATTCCATTCTCTAAACAATATTCAATCAAAGAAAGCGTTTCTTTCTCGGATTGCTTCCAATCCGCCAAACGCCATAAGCCATGAATAATTCTTGAAAAAGATAAATCTTCTGCCAGTGTAATTCTTTCCATATACGTTACTCGCTCCTTATATATTGAAATGATTAATTAGTTCCAATAATATTCTATCTTTAACATCTGTACCGATCAAAATGCTTATAAACACATATTGTAATGTATCAAAATTGCTTTTTCAAATAAAACAGCTTTTTGTTTTTTCATAAATTCGTAAAAACGTATTTAGAATAGTTTTTATTGTAATTAAAATAACGAATTCTTTATTATTTTAGAATACCGGGATATAGCTCATCACTTTTTTGTGAAGCGAATGCTGAAAACTGAATAAAAATAATGATACTGAAGTTTCACCTTAAGCAAACTAGCACAAACTAACAAAGTATGACTTGAAATCAACACATGGAAAGGATTGAGGAAAATGAAAACAAGTATAACTTGG
This sequence comes from Bacillus sp. (in: firmicutes), assembly GCA_041920565.1. Lineage (GTDB taxonomy): Bacteria > Bacillota > Bacilli > Bacillales > Bacillaceae_G > JAGHKQ01. The sequence continues at coordinate 6,670 of JBHGXS010000075.1, forward strand.
AACGGACATATGTCGTTTTCAGGCATTACTCCATCAGGACATGAAATTAAAATGGACGCATCCGAGGAAGTAGGAGGACAAAATAGCGGAGCAAGACCTACAGAGCTGCTTTTACATGCCGTTGCTGGTTGCACAGGAATTGACATAATCTCTATTTTACAAAAAATGCGCTTGAATCCTGCTGCATTTCATGTGGAAGTAGAAGGAACGCGGGCAGAAGAGCATCCGAAACGGTTTACAGACATCCATATACATTACATATTAGAAGGAGAACTGCCCGAAGATAAGGTGATTCGGGCGATTCAGCTTTCAAAAGATAAATATTGTTCTGTATCCCATTCCTTGAATGCTGCCATTACCGTGAGCTATTCCATAAATGGTGTGAAGGGACAACAAAACATATAATAATTTAATAAAAATTTACCTTAATGTATGTAAGCTCCATCCGCCAAACGGGACACAAACAATATACCACCTGTTTGTTTTAACAGGTGGTATATTTCATATAAACCTCTTTTTATAAATATCAGGAGAGTCCTGAGCATCATCTTCCCCAGCATGAATTATCAATCCCGCTAAAAACAGTAAATTATGAATAAAATTGAAGTAAACCAAAAACACCGCCTTGTTTCTGCAAGGCGGCGCCCCATTATTCAATAATTATCCCTTTTATTTTTTTGATGAATTTTTATCCCAAATGTCCTCTTCTTCCGCAAATTCCGTTCCGAATGCCAGATTTCGATTAAAATTAGTTTGCTGTCTGTCCTTTGTTTGAGCAGCAGAGATGCGGTTGAGCAAATAATGATGAACAAGCACTTCCGCTGCTGTAATGACGATTGCCGACAGGACGCTTCCCCAAGCGATTTGCATATAGTTTTCTAGAAGTATATCGCCAAAAATCCACACGCTCATGTAGACCAAAAGAAAATCAATCACAATTGCGGCTGTATTTCCTAAATGCGGCAAAACGATCCGATCCCCTAACATATAAGAGACAATGGTGACAAACAGACTAAAGGAAAGAATGTCAACAATGGTTGCATCAAAGAATAAATCCAAACCAATCGCGAAAGCAATAATACACGAAATAAATTTTATAAGCAATATAGTTGTATGCTGCATTATCTAAATCTCCCTTTTCTGCTTAGTTTGAAGCAAAAAAGGGGATTTTATACATCAAATTAAAATAATTTATCTTAATCTAACAAGGAGAAATAGTACATTCAAACTTTGCATTTGGAGGAATTGTCTAGTGGAATTGGACTTTTATTTATATGAAACTCAACGTTTAATTCCTTATTTTAAAATCTATTAGCGGCTTTTCATTAGTAAATATTTCAGAAAAAACTTTTAACTTCCATTTTAAAAATCCCTCAATATAATTAAGAATATATGTTTACTTTAAGGTACGATTGAGTATAGGGAGGATGTTATGTACAGACTATTAATTATCATTATCGGTTCAGTTCTAGTGGCTGCAGCCTATAATCTTTTTCTTATACCTCATAAAATATTGAGCAGCGGAATCAGCGGCATAGCAATGATGCTGGGACTTATTACACCTTTTAGTACCGGTCTCATGAATTTTTTGTTAAACCTCCCTCTTTTAATTCTTGGGGTTATGAAACTGGGCAAACGTTTTATTTGTTATACGATTCTATCGGTTGTAACACTCTCGGTTAGTCTCTCTATTATCCCTGTGGAATCGATTTCAACCGAACCGATTTTATCTTCTTTGTTTGGCGGAATTTTGGCCGGAATAGGGATAGGACTAATCTTTCGTGTGTCCGGTTCATCTGGAGGCTTTGACATAATTGCTATGCTTTTAACGAAGAAAAAGGACTTTCCTCTGGGCGCTTTAATTTCTGCTATGAATGCGGTGGTTGTTTTAATTTCAGGATTTGTTTTTAACTGGGATTCCGCTCTTAACACGCTGGTATCCATTTATGCAACCGGCAAGGTAGTAGATACGATTCATACAAAACACATCAAATTGACTTTAATGATTATTACGAGCAAAGGTGAAGAAATGAAACAAAAGCTTCTTGCCAACCTATATCGGGGCATCACCTTGATGAATGGGGAAGGAGCGTATTCAGGCGAAAACCGAAAGATTTTAATGACAGTGATCACTCGTTATCAATTAGAAGACGTAAAGACTTTAATTAATGAGGTTGATCCCAATGCTTTCGTCAACATTACTGAAACAACTGAAGTGATGGGGCTATTCCACAGAAATTAAAATGATAAAAGTAAGGCTGGCCTGAATGGATAGGCCAGCCTTTTGAATGCCGGTTTCTATTAAATCATAAGCGGATACCGCCTCACATCCATCAAGGATTCGTAGTTTTTTGGGTCAAACCCCTATTTCTGTATTGAACGTTTATTTATGAAAGATGCTTAATTTTCGTTTCGATAGGCGCCCGAGGCTTTGCTTCTGGTATCTCCTCTGGAAAACCTACTCCTAAAACGCCAACTACATCGTAATCATCGGATACACCAAGAATGGTTCGGTTTCCCGGCTTTATACCGATAGAAGACCAAAATGTCCCTACACCAGCTGTCCAAGCTGCCAGTATAAAATTCTGGGTGAAACAAGCGACTGCAGCCATATTTTCATCTCTTTCAACTACTGAAGCACCGCGCTTTGATAGAATCGCCAAAACCACAGGAGCATTGCCAAAATTGGTCTTATGGTTCAATTTAGCTCTCGTTTCAGGACCGACAAATAGAATCTCCCACGGTTCTGTCATCCGATGATTGGGTGCCATGCTTGCAGCCTGCAACCAAGATTTTAATTGGTCATGCTCAATTACATCCGGCTTAAATTTTTTGATGTTACGACGGTTCATAATTGCTGTCAATACGTCCAACTTTTTTTCCTCCTTTTTTAACCATTACCAAGTCCTTCTTTTATAAAATAAAAACGCTGTCCCAGTTTAGGATTTCAGTCATCTATATCCATGAATTGTTTGACATCCAGTTTTTGTTCAATTGTGATAATTTCCTCCGGTTCTCCATCGTGTATATCTAAACAAATAACTTTTTCAGAAGTATCTTCCCAAACAAGCTGTCACCCAATTATATTCACATAAAATTGAACGGATCTTGCTATACCATTAACCTTTAAAACAAGATTTTTTTCGGATCCATTTTGTTCCTCTCCATTTTTATTAAGATATCGTAAAATTTCCGATTTTGTTCCATGAATCCTTCCCCTGTTTAAATTACAGAGCATATTTTTTGATACAACGGGAAACCTAATTCCTCAGCTTCTTCTTTTAGAAGATCAGAGCGGAAGCAATAATTTTAATTTACCCATTTTCAAATTCCATTTAAATCAAATGGAACGGCAAGATTGTAGGTATGTATAATTCGCATAAAAAAAGATTCCATACCCGCAAAGTAGTGTTAAGAATTATATATGCCAAAGGCACTACCTATAATCAAATGGATACTGTTGCCCCATCCAAATGCGCGAGAATCCTGTAAGAATGCTAATCATAAAGTCACATTACTGGAAGTTAACTTTATCTTAAATTCCCTAACCTCACTAGTTCCCATCAATCCTTAATCATCGAATGTACGAAATGTTTTACAACATTCTTGTAAACTCAAGGCTCCATCCTTCCTTATTCTTTGTATGCCCAGGATAAACAACATATACTTTACTTCTTTCGTACTCCGGTAAAGTAGACATACCAAAAAAACACCAACTTGTTTGGTCTACAAAATGGTGCCTCATCCTATCATAATTTGTATCCTCTTACGTCTCCTCAAATTTCCTCAACCAAATCTCTTTTTAATAAACGTAGTACGGATACTACGGAACATGATATGCCGCGGGATAATCGCCGCCATCATCTCTCCAAAATATATTAGCTTGTTTGCTCCCTTAGTTTATATATCTCTGCCTTTATACTTTCTGAATTTAGATGCTTAATAGCAACATAGCCCCTTATTTAGCAGTAACCAATGTATCTAACATTCTCTAGAATACCAGGAGGCCTTTTATGAATTTATAATTGTATTTCCAAACACCTACCAAATTAATGGCAGATGTCCTTATATTCAACTAGTATCTCTAGTGGGGCTTTAACTGCTGCAGGATAATTTATTTCATCCATGAAAGGTGTTTATTATTTATAACTTATAAAAAATTCAGATTTAGATTGATAAATATTAGCAATATAAAACAAGCTATCTTGAAGTTTCAAACGTCTTGAACGATTTGTTATAAGGATTAAATGGTCCTTCAGGGTTTTAAAACTACCTTGATGCAACCATCTTCACGGTCGTTAAAGATTTTATAAGCTTGACTTGCATCTTCAAGAGGCATTTTATGTGTAATAATTTCTTTTGGATCAAATTCTTTATTCACAATTTTTTCAAAAAGTGCAGGTATAAAATGAATAACTGGAGCCTGTCCCATCTTAAGATCGACATTTCTTGAGAAAAATGCTCCTAATGGGAAATTGTTGTAGTTGCTGCCATACACACCGGTAATTTGGACCGTCCCGAATTTCCTGACAGCTTTGGTTGAAATCTGAATTGGTCCGAGGGTTCCGCCCTGCAGCTTCAGCTTTTGTTCAATATATTCTAGAGGTGATTTCTTTCCATCCATACCAACACAATCAATAACAACATCTGCACCGCCATGGGTAATCTCCTTCAAATATTCGCCCATATCATCATATTTGGTAAAATCAAATACCTCAACATTGTTCATTTTTTTTGCATGGTTTAGGCGATAATCAACGTAGTCGACAGCTATCACACGTTTTGCACCTTTCATCCAGGCAAATTTTTGAGCCATCAATCCAACCGGTCCACAACCAAGCACAATAACGGTATCCCCTTTTTTTACCCCGGCATGGTCCACACTCCAATACGCAGTAGGCAAAACATCGGATAAAAAGAGGAGCGATTCATCTTCCAGCTCACAAGACTCTGGGATGACAAAAGGAGTGAAGTTTCCAAAAGGGACCTTTAAATATTCAGCCTGGCCACCTGGGTGGTTTCCGAACTTCTCTGTATAACCAAAGTACCCTCCTGAATCGTAATGAGGATTGGAATTATCGCATTGGCTTTCCATCTCGTGCTGGCAATAAAAACACTGGCCGCAGGCGACATTAAAAGGGATAACAACACGGTCTCCTTTCTTTACCTTTGTCACTTCAGGCCCCACTTCTTCTACAATCCCCATTGGTTCGTGACCAATAATGTATCCTTCACGTAACGGCATATTTCCTTGATAGAGGTGAAGATCGGAGCCACATATGGTAGTGGATGTAATTCGAACTATAATATCATCTTTTTTTTCTAATTTTGCGTCCTCTACTTCTTTAACTTTTACATTATTCGGTCCTTGATAGGTTACAGCTTTCATTTTTTACACTCCATTCAAAAATAAAATATGTTTTTATATTCATTTTTCGTCAGGTAATTTTTTAACCATTACCCCAACTTTAATTGTTCGCCAGCATGAAGCATAATATTCTGAACTGTACCATTAAATCGAGACCTAAATAAAACACTGCCCGTTCCCCAAGCAATGCTCCTTCGCACAAGAGAAAGATTTTTTCTTCAATCAATTGAAATGAAGTTGCAAATTCATTAAAATAAAAATATGAAGTATTTAATTCATCAATACAGGAGGATATATGAAAGAAAAGACATTTCAATACTTGGTGAAGGAGAAGTTTCCTCAACTCTCCCCTGGACAGAAAAAGGTGGCAGAATTTTTAGTTACTCACTTGGATGAGGGAGCCCTTCATACCGCTTTTCAGATTGGACGCCAAGTCGGTGTCAGTGACACGACTGTCATACGTTTAGCTTACGCTTTAGGATTAAATGGTTTTTCTGAAATGCAAGAAATGATTAGACAAGAATGGCTAGGTACGAAACAATCGTCTGTTCATCCGGAACCAGTAACTGAAAAGGAAAACGTAAAGAACACAAGTATATTCACTCATGCAATTCAACAGGAAAAACAAGTATTAGACCAAATGCTCAACCAAGTAAACGAAGAGGATATTTGGAAAACAGCAGATGCGTTGATTCAAGCCGATCAAATATATATCGGCGGATTTCGAAGTTCTTATACAGCGGCTTACTGGTTATACTACACACTCAATCAACTTCGTGAACATGTTTATTTATCGTTCCCAACAGGATATCTTCCTGAAACATTATGTAATTTCACAGAAAATTCAGTTGTATTTATAATTTCTCTTCCTCGTTATACAAAAGAAGCCTTAGCTTTAGCTGAACAAGCAAAAAAACAAAATGCTTTAGTAATTACCATGACGGATCGGCAGCTTTCCCCAATTGGACAGATTGCGGACATTACGCTTACGACAGGAGAAAATACGGAAATGTTCTCTGATTCCAGCCTTCCTATTCTCAGTTTGTTACAGCTGATTATTATAGGAGTGCAGCAAAAAGATCAAGGGAGCATTCGAAAACGTCAAGAACAGCTGGAACAGATGTATACAGAGCAAGGAATATTTTTGGAGTAGAGTGACAGGAGGTTAAAAATGACTTTTTCAGATGAAGTATTTCAGCAAAAAGAAAACATTTTTCGAACTTATGAAGAGTTGCACTGTTTGGCAGAACCCAGCTGGCAAGAGAAGAAAACCTCTCACTATATTGCAAATTTTCTTCGTGAAACATGTATTTCTGTTCAAACTTTTGATGAACATTATGGACTGATCGCGGAAATTCCAGGAAGAACCAATCACGTTGTAGCAATCCGAGCGGATTTGGATGCGCTGCTTCAGGAAGTCGACGGCGTGGAACGAGCGAATCATTCCTGCGGTCATGATGCTCACAGTACGATGGTTTTGTATGTAGCTCGGATCCTATCTGCCAGCAAAACGCCTCCCTTACATACTATACGATTTATATTTCAACCTGCAGAGGAAACTGCACAGGGCGCCTTGCAAATGATAAAAGAAGGAGCGTTAGATCATGTTCATTTTTTGTTAGGTGTGCATTTGCGACCATGGACAGAGGTGCCTAACAGGAAAGCTGCTCCTGTAATTTTGCATAGCTCAGCTTTAACAATCGATGGGAAAATTCAGGGGGGACAGGCTCATGCAGCACGTCCGCAAGAGGGCAAAAACCCCATTGAGTCAGCAAGTTTACTCCTCCAACTATTGCGAGGCATCCGCTTGCGAACCTCTAATAATTTTTCTGTGGAAATGACCCAGTTTAAAGCTGGTGGCACTTCTTCTAATGTTATTCCTGAAACAGCTTCATTTACTTTAGATTTAAGAGCTCCTACTAACGAGATAATGGACGAACTGAAAAACCAAGTTGCTTGTCTAATGAAAAAAGTAGCTGAACTAAAAGAAACACCGATTAACTGGAGCACAAACAATTTTGCACCAGCTGCCCAGCCTAACCATCAAGCTATTGATATAGTAAAAAATGCAATAGTTAAAGTGGCAGGAGAAGATGCACTAGCAGATCCTTGCATATCAATGGGTGCAGAAGATTTCCATTTTTACACATGGCAATTTCCAAATATACAAGCGACGATGCTCGGCCTCGGTTGTGATTTAAAGCCAGGCTTACATCATCCTAAAATGACTTTTTGCCGGGATTCATTAGTTTTTGGAACCCAAATTTTAATACAGGCTTTGTGGGAAGCTGCCCATATGCCAACACAGGAAGAAGTGATTAGGAAATGATACAGAAAATAAAAGATATTGAGATTCGCCTTTTAACAACATCTGCCGAGTTGGAACAAGCAAGAAAATTAGAAAGCGCGGTTTGGGGGGAAGCTGAGTCCGTACCTGTTCATCAAACATTAACTGTAACAAAGAATGGCGGATTTGTTTTAGGTGCTTTCCTGGGAGAAAAGCTTGTTGGTTTTCAGTACAGCTTTCCAGGTTATGATGGACATTCTATTTATCTTTGTTCTCATATTCTAGCAGTTGATTCTAAGTTTCGCAGCTATGGTGTAGGCGAGAAATTGAAACAAGCCCAGTGGGAACAAAGTAGAAAAATGGGCTATTCATTCATTAGCTGGACATACGATCCCTTGGAAAGCGGAAACGGCTATCTGAATATCGGAAAGCTAGGAGCTGTTTGTTCGACGTATATCGAAAATTGCTACGGGGAGATGAATGATTATTTAAATTCCGGTTTACCTTCCGATCGATTTTTAGTAAAGTGGATGACTTCAGAAAAGAAACACAAACCATATCAAGAAATGACAATACAGCAAGTTATGGACGCGAATATTGTTCGTTGGAGATTAAACAAAGATGGCATTCCGGTAATTGAAGAAGTTTTTTCACTCCAACCTGATCATGAAAGCTTTTTGGCAGTCGCTATCCCCGCTTCTTTTCAACAAATAAAAGAAAGCGCACCTTCTATAGCTCTGGACTGGCGCATGAAAACTAGAAAACTATTCACTCGCTACTTCAATGAAGGATGGGAAGTAAGCGACTTTATCAAGAATCCGAGTGCAGAATCTCCTGTTCATTTTTACATTATGAATAGAAAAGAGGTAACGAAATGAAGATAAAACGGGTTATTTTAAGGCACTTAAAAATGGATTTACTTCATCCCTTTACTACTAGTCTCGGAACAGAAAGGGATCGAGAACTTATTTTAGTAGAAGTTCAGAATGAAGATGGCACTTCTGGATGGGCGGAATCTGTCGCTTGTACAGATCCTTTTTATAAAGAGGAAACAGTAAAAACAAACTGGCACATTATGGAAGATTTTCTCATCCCTCTTCTTCAAAGAGATAACATTCAACATCCTGATGAAATCTCTAACCATTTCGCTCATATCCGTGGAAATTATATGGCAAAAGCCGCTCTAGAAGGAGCTGTTTGGGATTTATATGCTAGAGAAAAGAATATTTCTTTAGCAACAGCTTTAGGTGGAACAAAGAAGCAAATCGAAGTTGGCATCAGCATTGGAATCCAAGATACAGCAGATCAATTACTTCGAAAAATTGAACATGGCTTGCTGGAAGGGTATAAGCGCATCAAAATTAAAGTCAGACCGGGCTGGGATATAGATGTGACTCGCCGTGTTCGCCAAGAGTTTCCTGATATTCCTCTTATGGTCGATGCAAATTCCGCTTATACGTTAGAGGATATTGATCATTTGGCACAATTAGATGAATTTAATCTCATGATGATTGAGCAGCCTCTGGCCCACGATGACATAATCGACCACGCTGAATTGCAAGCTCGAATGCAAACGCCTATCTGTTTAGATGAAAGCATTCATTCAGTTGAAGATGTGCGTAAAGCCATTAAATTAGGAAGCATGAAAGTAATTAATATTAAAATCGGGCGAGTCGGCGGGCTGACTGAAGCAAAGAAAATTCACGATTTATGCCAAGCTCATAATATACCTGTTTGGTGCGGAGGAATGCTCGAATCCGGAATAGGCAGAGCTCATAATATCGCTATTACAACTTTACCTAACTTTACTTTACCAGGAGATACGGCAGCTTCCTCGAAATATTGGCTTAGGGACATCATTCACCCTGAGGTGACAGTTGATAATGGGATAATAAATGTTCCTGATGCAATGGGAATTGGCTACAAACCTGACCTTGAACAAATTAAAGCATTTATGCTAGAAGAAAAGGTGTTTGAAGGATAAGTCTGTGAACCCCCTGCCTATGCTTCGCTTTGAGCTGGGGGCTTCTAGGATTGTACACTCCAACGAGTGCAAATATACTTAGCTATCCCCGTAGTCTCTACGGTTTACAAAAAGTTTGTACGTTGGATTTGTCATAGTTAGCTTGGTTTTCGCCTATGACCAAAGTGACGGTGCAAACATTTTACGTGGCAACACACGACTCGCCACAACCTTCTATGTTTGATTGTCAAAGAACACGCACAAGATTTTTAGGAAGATTATACCATTATGAAGAAATGTAAAAAAAGCCTTTAGGCTACGTCTAACTGAAATTCATCGCCCCGCCTTACCGTTGGGCTATGCCCTTCACACACTTGAAGAGGGAGACTTCTTTCGAAATTATGTTTAAAAACCGTCCTGAAATGAAATCATTTTTTAATGACGAAAACAAAAAACATA
>JBHGXS010000097.1:0-3223 GCA_041920565.1 Bacillus sp. (in: firmicutes)
GCTGCGGATTGTATCATTTTGAAGTGCAGGTAAACGAAGAGGTATACTATGGTGCCTTTCAAATTACACCGAAAAACTTTTTTGATGATCAGCTTGTGCTGATTCAAGATACCGTACAGTCGGTAGTAAAAGGACTGATTTTGGACCGCGGTTATTATAAAAAAACATTCCGCTCGCTTATGGATGCGGAAGACCATTCGTATATGCAAACGATTCGGTGGCTCACAAAACAAGCAGAAGACATAAAAAAAGTATTTATGCTGATGGAACGGGAATATCGGGAGACGCTGACAAAAAGGTATGAACTGAAACCGTACCCGGGAAAGCAGGATCGTAAAACTATTCATAAAAATATGCGAACGCCCCAAACGAAATTTTATAATAAACGAGTGATAGAAGATCGAAACAATAATCAAAATCAATATATGAAATGGAAGCTGAAAGAGTTTGTTTCCCATTTACTGCTATTGGCACAATTTTTAGAAACGGATATTGAAAAGTTAAGAGAGCTAGAACGAATGACAAGAAATGAGAAGCAAGCTATTCAGCAAATTTTAAAAAGTATCGAGAAAAACGGTTCTGTTACAGAACGGGATAAACAAAAATACCGGAATTCCAGTATTTTGAAGGATACAGATATAAAAAAATATGGAGTGAAAATACAAGAGTATAAAGTTCTTCAGCTAGTATTGCACGATTTACAAATATTTTTTATGCAAACGATGGAATCTCCCTTTTGGAAGGATATTTCTGCTAACTGGCAGCAGAAGCCCGTTGTTTTGTATCCGCCGTATCAATGGTTGCTTCGGTTATTTCATGAGACGAAAGATAAAATGAAAATACAAATGAATGAACCGTCTTTTTTATTTGTCTATAAACCTACTTTTTTATTATATGAGTACTATGCTTATTTTACGGTCATAGGCTTATTAGAGGAAATAGGCTTTACTTCTGAAATAAGTGTCAAAGATCAAATTCAATCGTACTTTTATTTAGACGGTCTTCAGGACGGAACGGCAGTTGTGCTGCAATGTGGGGAAAAGCAGCTTCGCGTTGTGTTTAATGAGTTAATTGAAACGAATCCTGCGGTCTCGTTAAGCAAGGGCTGTCATTTTTACAACGGGGAGGATACGAAAAAGCCCGATATTCGCATCGATTATTATCGTCTTGCAGATAATAAGTCTATCTATCAGTCATCTATTATTATTGAGGTAAAATATAGCCCCATGTACAATATCTATCAGCCTATCGGCAATACAAAAGCAACGGAGCAAATGTATAAATATTGGTCAATTTAGTATGTAGAAGAACAAGAAGGAAAAATACAATATAAACGAAGGGCGGTTCATGAAGTTGTTTGTGTATATCCGGGCAGTTCGGTACATGCAAAAAAAATAGAAGCGGGCTGTGGCGTCTTTATCCAATTGTATCCTAATAAATCGAAGCAAGGACAGATAGTGCTTGTAGGGAAAAAAGAGTTACTGAAAATCTTTAATCAATGGCTGTTTCAAGAGAAAGAGTGAGAGCGGCATATATCCGCTCTTTTTTATATAGAATTTGCGTGAATAGGAAAGGATTTCTTGCATACATATAGAAAAAGTATTGCGAAATATGATAAAAAAAGAGAATTTTTCTAAGTGTATATTATGAAAACGCTATCAAAAACAAAGGTTGTTTTTGTATAATAAAGGTACAAATAAAAACTATTGTTTTATATAAAAGGCGGGGAAGCTATTGTTTGATATAGTAAGCACAAAAGCGGAGCATTTAATTTTTGAGCAATTATGGGGAGATTTTTGCGAAGAACGGAATTTAACCTTTGTAGAACAGGCGGATAATCCGGTTCGATATTTATTGAAGGGAGAAGGAAATAAGTATATCGGAACGGTTGAGTGCTCTTCGTATGAAGAGGGGGAATCATCGAATGCAGAGTTCTTTTATCCATTCTCAAAGAACCCATATATACAAGAACTGCAAGGGCTCAATGTTTCAGAAGTAGGAAAACTAAGCATAAAAAAGCAATATAGAGGAAGAGGGCATTTTAAACGGCTCGCTCTCATTATTTTAATTCATGCGCTTGAAACGAAAACAAATTGGTACATAGCTGTTGTGACGAAGCGAATGTACTTATATTTGCGTTCACTTGGATTCCGAATCCAGCCTATTGATGAAGAAATGCGCATTCATGAAAAATTAACCCTGATTCCGGTCCGCATTGATGTGGCCCAAGGAATTGCGCACATGTTAACGTTAAAAGAGTTTCGAGATGTCATTAAAACGTCAGTGCATGCTCAAACGTTACTGAAAGATAACTATAAGAATATTATGTTAATTTAATGAAGCGTTTGCAAAAAACGATGGTGCTTTGTCAGAAATCTGTCAAAATTGATGAGTACTTTGTGACTATAATCACATCCTTTTTATTTGGAATTTATTACTCTAGTGATAGAGGTGCTAAATGGAAATAAAGGGGATGAGCTGAATGTTTTGCTATCAATGCGAACAAACTCCAACAGGCGGATGTACTGTAATCGGAGTATGCGGAAAAAATGAAACAATCGCAAGCTTGCAAGATATTATTGTGTTCGGACTAAAGGGAATAGCGGCATATCGTACCCACGCAGCTCAGCTTGGGTATACAGATCCGTTTGTGGATGCAACTACGCATGAAGCTCTATATATGACGCTGACAAACTCTAATTTTAATGAAGCAGAACACATTGACATGGCGTTAAAAGTAGGGAAGTCCGCCATTCGCATTATGGAGGTTTTAGATCAAGCCCATACAGAACGTTTTGGCATTCCGGAGCCTGTGCGTATTTCCCAAAATAAGATTGAAGGAAAATCCATCGTTGTAACAGGACATAATTTATTTGCGTTAGAAGAGCTTTTAAAGCAAACAGAAGGGTTAGGGATTAATATATATACCCATTCCGAAATGCTGCCGGCACACGGATATCCCGCATTAAAAAAATATCCTCACTTAAAAGGGAATATCGGGAAAGCTTGGTACGATCAAAGACGATTATTTGAAAAGTTTCCGGGCGCTATCTTAGCAACAACAAACTGTGTTATGCCGATTAAAGGAACATATGCAGATCGTTTTTTCTCCTATGAAGTTGCGGGGCTGGAAAACGTGCAAAAAATTGAAGGCAATAATTTTTCACCATTAATTCAACGTGCGCTCGAGCTTCCGGAAGCACATATAGAATCTGAGGAGCAA
>JBHGXS010000049.1:0-28358 GCA_041920565.1 Bacillus sp. (in: firmicutes)
AGAATACGGCGGAAGATACATCAACAGAATTCGGCCTGCGTTCTGGCGCAAGAATCCCTGCACCTTTTCACTGCGGTGGATCCGAGCATTGTCGGTCACCATGACGACAAACTTTCCTTCATATTCCTTTAGTACGAACTCAAGAAAAGACAAAAATACTTCCTGCTTACAAGAGGAGGCAGTTTGATAGAGAATGTTTCCGGTATGAGCTTCCACTGTACCCAAAATTGTGACGGCGGCGTGGTGACCATATGTTGGGATTTGACGTTGTACCCCGGTTTGGGACCAAGTCGCGTGCAGACTTTGATAGGCGCGAATATGCGTTTCATCCTGATACAGAAGAACCGTATTCTCTTCCATTAAGTTTTTTTATCACATCCAGTTGATAGCGAAACATGCGTTGTTTCTTCGGGTCTGCTTTCTTCAGTGTGTATGTGGGCCGTGTGTAACTGAGTTTCAATCGCCAAAGCATCCGTAAAACGCCGGTCGTTGTCATCTTCACACCATAGATACGCTGTATGTATTCGGCGATGACGGGCGTTGTCCAAGACACGGCAGTCCCCAAATCATGATCAGCCGGTGAACGGGTAAGAATGGTGTCTCTCAACTCGCTTTGTTGGTCATCCGTGAGAAAACAGGGACGTCCTCCCCCAACCTTGCGCTCGAGGAGGAGCTCCATGCCGCCTTCGTTAAACCGGCGAACGTACTCAGAAACGGACTGACGATGAAGATTGCAAATCTCCGCCACTTCCTTCCCGAGTTTGCCTTCCATAATCAACCGGACAGCCGTGATGCGTACACGCAGGTTCGCCTGCGTTTCTTGTTTCTCATACGCTCGCAAGTCAGAAGGGGTCAAGCCGTGTGAGTGGGTAATGGTGATACGTCGTCTCATCTAAGATTCGCTCCTTGTTCTCTTGTTCTAGTAAACAGTATGGACAATAACCAAGGAACGTAAACAATCAAAGATGGAAATGTTAGTCAGTTATATATACATGGCAGAAATTCAGAAAAATTACGCTGCCGCTGGTGCTTTATTCAACAGCTCCGGTTATCATTACGCAATATACATTAAACTTAGCGCAATTAACAAGATTAGTAGATACACACCTTGCGCTGATTTTGATTTATGTCGGCGGCGCGATTCCGATGAATACATGGCTTATGAAAGGGTACTTAGATACCATTCCGAAAGAATTGGATGAATCCGCACGCATTGACGGAGCAGGACACTTCCGTATTTTCTGGCAAATCATCATGCCGCTGGCTAAACCGATTATCGCGATAGTGGCATTGTTCACATTCATCGGACCGTTTACTGATTTTATCGTAACGCGCATTATTTTAAGATCGCCTGAAAACTACACATTGGCAGTTGGATTGTATGATTTAGTTGCAAAGCAATTCGGCAACAAATTTACAAAATTCGCAGTTGGGTCTGTCCTAATTGCACTTTCAATTGCTATACTATTCTTGTCATTGCAAAAATACTTTATCTCCGGTTTAACGGCTGGAGGCACAAAAGGCTAAGAATAGTAGTTGGGAGAGGAGGAGCGGAGATGTGCAAAAGAGTGATGGCACTATTGCTAATCCCGTTTCTTCTTTTTTATGGACTGCCTGCAGAGGCTGCTAAAAAAGAAGAAAAACGTTGGCAAGATGAAAGCATTTATTTTATTATGGTAGACCGTTTCAATAACGGGGATATGGCAAATGATTATGATGTAAATGTCAAGGATCCAAAGGCTTACCATGGCGGCGATTTACAAGGAATCATCAAACGGCTTGACTATATAAAGAATATGGGCTTTACCGCTATATGGCTGACCCCTATCGTTGATAATGAGGATAAAGGCTACCACGGATATTGGGCGAAGGATTTTTACAAAGTGGATGAGCACTTTGGCACTTTGGCAGATGCGAAAAAGCTTGTGAAAGAAGCGCATAAGCGGGATATAAAGGTGATTTTCGATTATGTTGCCAATCATACAGGCTACAATCACCCATGGTTAGAAGATCCTGCAAAAGCAGATTGGTTTCATGAAAAGAATGAAGCTATCAATTACAATGACCAGCAATCTGTGGAAACAGGCTGGCTATACGGGCTGCCAGATTTAAATCATGAAAATCCGGAAGTAAGAAAATACATTATTGATAATGCAAAGTGGTGGATTAAAGAAACGGATGTCGATGGATTTCGCTTGGATACCGTAAAGTTTGTGCCAAAGGAGTTCTGGACAGAATTCGCAAAAGAAATGAAGTCCGTTAAAAAAGACTTTTATTTGATTGGCGAAGTATGGAATGATGACCCGCGTTATATTGCGGATTATATGAATGCTGGTATTGATTCTCTTTTAAACTTTCCGTATCAAAAGGAAATTACGAATGCATTCAGGAAACCGAATGTGTCTTCTGAAAGCGTGTACAATGTCTGGGTGAGAGATAAGCGATTTTATTCGAATCCTTATATGCTGGGCACTTTCATTGACAATCATGACATGAAACGTTTTGTCCGGGTGGCATTGGAAAACAAACAATATCCGCCAACGCGGCTTAAGCTGGCGTTATCTTATCTGTATACATCTCCGGGCATTCCTATCGTGTACTATGGTACAGAAATTGCATTGGATGGGGGAGAAGATCCGGATAACCGCCGCTTAATGGACTTTAAAACAGATGATAAGTTTTTAAAGTACATTTCTAAGCTGGGAGAACTGCGTAACCAACTTCCGTCCCTTAGAAGAGGCGATTTTGAGCTGTTATACGAAGAGAACGGCATGAGCGTTTTCAAACGCACTTACAAAAAGGAAACAGCCATCATCGCAATTAACAATACAATGAAATCGCAAAAAGTACATTTAACCAATGCGCAATTGGCACCGAACAAGGAACTGAGAGGATTACTGGAAGACGATCTAGTTCGTTCCACAAAAGATGGCTATGATCTTGTCGTGGATCGGGAAAAAGCAAATATATATGTGCTGGCTCCAAAAACCGGTTTGAATATCCCGTTTATTGCCGCGCTTATCGGCATCTATGTTCTCTTTACGATGTTCCTTGTGCTTGTAAAACGTAAGCAAAAGAAACAAAAGCAATAGTATGTCTTAAGCTTGGGAGGGTTCTATGTTACAAGATACAAGCATGGTTATTAACAAAGTAAATAAAAAATTTTCATATGAGGATGGTAAAATTTTAGCATCTACGATGTTATAATGTAAGCGGTTGAATAAAAGGAAATACTGATAATGAAAGACTGCCATCAGCAACAGTATTGTGATTGACGGTCAGTATATTAAATCAAGTTCTCCAGTTCCATCTGATTGCAGACTGGGGACAATTAGGGAAAGGATGGTGTAAGTGGCTGTTACAATTAAAGATGTAGCAAAAAAGGCTAATGTTGCACCGTCCACTGTCTCTCGAGTCATTGCAAATAGCCCAAGAATAAGCGAAAAGACAAAAAAGCGTGTCAGAAAGATTATGGATGAGCTCGGATATCATCCAAATCTGAATGCCAGAAGCTTGGCTAATCAAACAACAACGGCAATCGGGCTTGTTATGCCAAGTTCTGCGAATAAATCGTTTCAAAATCCGTTTTTTCCGGAAGTCATTCGCGGCATCAGTTCCTTTGCTCACATAAAAGAATATTCTTTATATATGTCAACAGGTGAAACAGAGGAAGAAATTTATGAAGGCGTTGTAAAGATGGTGCAAGGGAGACGCGTGGATGGGATTGTTCTTCTCTACTCGCGTATAGATGATAAAGTCATTCAATATTTAATTGAACAAGATTTTCCGTTTGTGCTGATCGGCAAACCGCATCAAGCAGTAGAAGAAGTCACATATATAGATAATGATAATTACTTAGCCGGAAGAGAGGTCACAGAGTATCTGATCTCACTTGGTCATAAGCAAATTGCTTTTGTGGGCGGAAGCCCGGATTTGATGGTGACGAAAGAGCGATTGGCGGGAGTAAGAGAAGCGCTCAAAATCGCTGGTCTGCCGTTATTGGATGAATATATTTTTTATATGGACTTTCTGCGCGAAGGCGGACAAAAAGCGGTGGAACAGCTTATGTCTTTGCCGCAGCCCCCAAGTGCCATTGTTGTTACAGATGATTTGATGGCGCTTGGAGTATTAAGCACGCTGGTGGAAAAAGGATATTCCATACCGGATGATATATCGGTTGTCAGCTTTAATAATGTTATATTTGCTGAAATAGCTTCTCCGCCGTTAACTTCAGTTGATGTACGTATTTTTCAACTGGGATACGAAGCGGCTAAATCATTAATTGAAAAAATAGAATCTCCGGACCTTGCTCCAAAGAGTATTATTGTTCCGTATAAAATCATTAAGCGCCAAACATGTAAAGCAATCTAAACCCAGCTATGTACTTAGTAACATAGCTGAGTCCGCTTAAAAGTGCGAACGATTGCATCAAAAACGAAAAATGCAGAGGTTATTTGTGGTAGACGAATGGAAAGTCATTGAAAACGAACTGCACAAAGAAGAGTTTCGTTTAGCAGAAAGTATAACGAGTTTAGGAAACGGTCATATGGGGATACGCGGAAACTTTGAAGAGACGTATTCAGGAGATTTTCACCGCGGTTCTTATATTGCAGGAGTTTGGTTTCCTGACAAAACACGCGTAGGCTGGTGGAAAAACGAGTATCCGGATTACTTTGGCAAGGTGATTAACTCTGTGAACTACATCGGCATCCGAGTACTGGTCGATGGGCAAGACCTTTATATACGGCAGATGTAAAAGAATATTATCGCGAATTGGATATGCAGCGCTGTGATAGGGGGATATGGAGACAAATATTGTGAAGCGAAGCGTATCTTGTGTTTGGTGCAATTATTATTAATTACGTACAATTCAACTAGAAATCACGCGAAGAAGCGTGTATCCGAATACCGTATTACGGATGTGCTGGAACCAAAAAGGACTGAGCACGGTTACCCGTGCCCAGTTTTTTTATGTATTTATCTATAATTGATGAATTGAAGGTCGATTGGCAAATCCGCTTGACGAACGGCAGCGATTACGGCTTGTAAATCATCGCGGCTTTTTCCTGTCACGCGAATTTGATCATCCTGAATTTGACTTTTGACTTTCAGTTTTGTTTCTTTAATGATGTTGTTAATTTTCTTCGCATTGTCTTTATCGATTCCTTGTATAAGCTTAGCACGCTGGCGAACCGTTCCGCCTGCTGCTTTCTCGATTTTGCCATAGTCTAAGTTTTTGATAGGCACGCCGCGTTTGATTAATTTTCCGATCAGTACATCTTTTAGCTGCCCGAGCTTGTATTCATCATCGGAAACTAAGACGATTTCTTCTTTTTCCAACGTAATGTCGCTTTTGCTTCCTTTGAAATCGTAACGGGTTTGAATTTCTTTTAAGGCAATGTTAATCGCATTGGAAACCTCAGGAAGGTCCACCTTTGATACGATATCAAACGAGCTTTCTTTTGACATAGAATCACCTCCAGCTTTTCTTCTACTCTAATTATAGTGAAATTTGGAAGGAATCACAAATGGGAGGAAAAACGTGTTATAATTATTTTTTGTTTAGGGAATTATGAAATTCTGATGTAGTACATATTTTGAGAAAGGAATTTACCACGAATGAAATTAGAAGCAGGATATGTTGTGACCGTTACAGTCTTACGAGAAACGGATATTGGATACATGGTCGGGGATGAAGAAACGGAAGTGTTTATGCATAAAAACGAAGCGGCGGGAGAGATTTTCCCGGAAGATAAAATTGATGTGTTTTTATATCACGACCATAAGGGTCGTCTTACGGCTACGATGAAAACGCCGCTTATTACGGCAGAAGATTTCAATTGGGTGCCCGTAAAAGAGGTTAAATATGACTTAGGAGTGTTCGTTGACATCGGCGTTTCTAAAGATATGCTGATTGATAAGCAAGATCTTCCTTCTTATAAAAAAGTATGGCCGCAAGAAGGAGACGAGTTATATTGCACGTTGAAAGTGACAAGAAACGGCCGTCTTCTCGCAAAAATGGCAAATGAAGATCAAATGAAGGAGATTGCGGTGCCGGCAACAGAATCCATGTTTAATAAAAATGTGAACGGACGAATTTATAAGTCTTTGCGTGTCGGTTCATTTATTATTACCGACGAACATTTCTTAGGATTTATTCATGAATCCGAGCAAAGAGAGGAACCGCGAATCGGAGAGCGTGTATCCGGACGTATTATCGGCGTTAAGGAAGACGGAAGCATCAACGTTTCCCTTTTGCCTCGTAAGCATGAAGGCATGGACGAAGACGCACAAACCATATATGACTATATGGAAGGACGGGGCGGAGCCATGCCGTTTTGGGATAAAAGCTATCCGGAAGACATTAAAGAACGTTTCAACATGAGTAAAGCGGCTTTTAAGCGTGCGCTCGGGAAACTTATGAAAGAAGGAAAAGTGTATCAAGAAGAAGGTTGGACGTATTTTAAGAAGGATGAATAAAAACCCTGCTGGAGCAGGGTTTTTATTCATAGGTGGTCTGTTTTTTTAGAGTAGGATTTCTTTCCATGCTGGGCATTTTTATGTTCTAGTATATTTTTTTCAAAGCTTTTCGCATTATTATCTCTTGCTTTTTTATCATTATCACTTGTATGCGGCATCGTACTTTTCCTCCTTACTGAATTAATGTATGTTTATCGTACCCGTTTCCGTAAAGACTATGTAATGAGGAAAAGGAAAAAAAGCAAACAATATTTTGCCGCTTTTTTTAATTGAAAAGGGGAGCCAAATTGTTATTTGTAATTACTATCTATTTCCATTATGCTATATTACATGCTTCGACATTGTTAACGCAAGGAGGACTTTGAGAGAGTGAACTTACATTTGAATTATACAGAGATCGGAAAAAAACTGATAATTGTCTGCCTGGGCGGTCTTTTGAATGCGATTGGCATGAATTTGTTTTTAATTCCCGCAGACGTATATGCGAGCGGCTTTGCAGGGTTAGCCCAGCTGCTTTCTCGTATTACCGAGGAGTATACGCCGTTTCATATATCCACCGGTATTCTTTTTATTTTGTTTAATATTCCTGTAGTCATTTTGGCATGGAAAAAAGTCGGAAAGTCATTCACGCTATTCAGCTTTATCAGCGTAGCATTTATGACTGTATTTTTGGAGATAATTCCGGTGCGAGCTGTATCCCATGATATTATTTTAAATGCAGTATTCGGAGGCGTTATCGCTTCTATCGGCATTGGTCTTACTTTGAAATATGGGGCTTCTACAGGCGGATTAGATATTGTGGCAATGATTTTATCCCGTTTAAAAGATAAACCCATTGGAATCTATTTCTTTGCGTTTAACGCTCTTATCATTTTGACGGCGGGGCAGCTGTATGGCTGGGAAAAAGCGTTGTATACTTTAGTGAATTTGTATGTATCCACTCGTGTCATTGATGCCATACATACTCGTCATGTTAAAGTAACAGCCATGATTGTAACCAAAAAAGGGCCGGAGCTTCGCAAAGCCATTCACTCTTGTTTAGTGCGCGGCATCACGACAGTGCCTGCTACGGGGGCATTTACGAACGAAAATAAAGAAATGCTGATAATGGTCATTACCCGTTATGAGCTGTACGATTTGGAGAGAATTATAAAAGAAGTGGATCCGCATGCGTTTACAAACGTGGTTCAAACTGTAGGGGTTTTAGGATCTTTTAGAAAAGATTAAAAATAAGGGGCTGCCGCCCCTTATTCGGTGTCAGAAAGGCTTTCTAATTGTTCTTGCATTTCACTTAATTGCACTTTTTCAGCTGTCGAAGAATTCGCATAGGCTGAAGTAAGTGCATTCTTTGCTTTTGCAATCAGCTCTTGTTGTTCACCTGCAGAAGAATACTGTACAGCTTGTGTAACAGCATCTCTCGCTTGTTGAAATAAAAGGTTGCCCATTAGAAACCTCCAAGAGTGGAATCATTCTTTTGTTTTAATGCTTCTGCTTCCGCTAAAGTAAGATGGTAAGGAATCTTTTCGTCATGTTTCATTACTGCATCAGAGCCTTGTTGAACAAAACGTTTGGACTTATTCTTTTTACCCAATGTTGATTCCTCCTTTATGTTAGCAGGGCATTGATGACACATTAAATGTGTCTTGTATATTGTTTGTTGTTTGAAAAATCCTATGAGTGATAAAAATTGACATTACAGTTCTAATACTTCCTCTAGATAAAGGGCAATGCCGTCTTCCTCGTTTGACAAGGTTACATGGTTTGCCAGCGATTTTAAAGCAGGAATGCTGTTTCCCATCGCCACTCCATGCCCGGCGTATTCAATCATCTCGAAATCATTGTCTTCATCCCCGAACGCGATGATGCGTTCGCGAGGAATATCATAATGTTTGGCAATTTTTTGTAAACCGATGGCTTTATTTAATCCGCTTTTCACAATTTCAATGATATGCCAAGGTGCGGCCCATCTGCGATGGTCGATCACTTCTGCATGCACATCGCTTAAATGTTTTCGGATCAGCTCCACTTCATGTTCATCCGCATCGATCAATAAGCATGTCGGGCTGTCCTTTAAAATGTGAAGCAAGTCTCCTGTATATACTTTCGGATTGCCAAATTGAAAAATATGCTTCATCCCTTCATCTACTTGACGCACATACACGTCATCAATCACTTCCGCATAAATATTTTTCACGCCAAATCTGGCACAAGCCTTCACAATTTCTTGGGCAATTGACAGCTCAAGAGGGGAGTGGTATTGCCTCCAAGAAGGATCAAGAGGATGGTGAATGTATGCACCATTAAAGTTTACAATAGGAGTATCCAGTTCTAATTCCTTATAATAGAGGCTGCTCGCGCGGTATGGACGTCCGGTTGAAATGACGACGATATGACCATGCTCTCTTGCTTTTGCAATAACTGCTTTAGATCGTGGTGAAATCGTCTTATCATTTTTCAATAACGTTCCGTCTAAATCAAGCGCAATCAAATGTTTCTGCATAGCATCACCTTTTTAATCAGATTGTATAATTTCATCTTACGTCTTTTTCCATTTCTTTGTCTACCATAAAAACTGTTGCAGCAAGAATGTCAAGAGAAAAGCTGTATGAGGTGTAAACAAAGCACAAAAATGTGTCCAGTTTGTGAAAGGGGTTACATTTTTGTGTGATAGAGGTATAATAAAGATGTAATCTTCTCGTATAAATTGTTTGACTCTCCTTTGAACTGACCAAAATGGTCAGTTTTTTTATGTATATGAGGCTGGGGAAAACTTATGATAAGCTTGTACCGGTGAAATGAAAAGGAAGAGAATACACACGAAAAACAGCTGGAAGCGTTCTTTACGCCGTTAAAGCAAGATGAAGAAATGCCGCATGATGTTTTTGCATGAACAGCGGAGTATTAACAATAACAAATCAGTCTTTCGTATCCGCCCATCGGAGAATCGGGGAACAAATATCATTGCTTGCAAAACATGTGCGGATTTCTATAATGTTGCAGAAGAGCTGGCAGCAGGCAACTCGAGGGAATGAATGATTTTGTTAAGCTGTTAAGCGAATACGAAGTTGTCGCCATCTGTTAAAAGTAGTTTAACATAATTTTACTAATAGAAGAAGTTCATGATTATATAGAAGAACGGGAAATATAATGGTGTAAGTATTTCTTGGAAGGAGACAAGGATCATGGGACAAAATCATCGATTCCGGCCTGGACAGAAAGCACCGAACGATGGAACTTACGTAGAAATCGGCGAGACGGGGAGCATGGTAAAAAACCCAAAAATGATTAAGCTTAACGCCGGAGATGCGTTTCCTGATACATCCAATCACAATAGACAATGGACATATAAGCGAAAACCGTAACCTTTCAGCCATCTCTTCCGGAGGTGGCTTTTTGTTTGTGTAAGAGAAAAATTTGGATATAATAATTATAAAGGTCAAAAATAGTCAAAGAAAGAAGGGAAAGACAGTGGACGTAAATCGAATGACGCAAAAAACACAGGAAGCGATTATGCGGGCACAGTCTCTTGCTGTTGCCAACAGCAACCAGGAAGTCGATACCATTCATGTTTTGCTTGCTTTATTGGAGCAAGAGGAAAGCTTAACGAAGCGTATTTTACAAAAAATGAATGTTAACGTGGAACAATTCGAAAAAGAAGTGCGTGCTGCATTAGCGCGTAAGCCTCAAGTAACCGGAAGCGGGGTTGAAGCGGGGAAGGTGTATATTACAAATGCTTTGCAGCAAGTATTTGTAAGAGCGGAAGAAGAAGCAAAGCACTTAAAGGATGAATATATATCTGTTGAGCATCTGCTGCTTGCGTTTTGTGATGAAAAAGCTGCCACAGATATAGGAAGGTTGTTTTCTTACTTTGGGATTAAACGAGAATCCCTGCTTCGCGCTTTATTGGAAGTTCGCGGAAACCAGCGCGTTACGAGCCAGAATCCTGAAGTTACATATGAAGCTCTTCAAAAATACGGAAGAGATTTAGTGGCGGAAGTGAGACAAGGAAAAATAGATCCTGTTATCGGGCGTGACAGCGAAATTCGCCGTGTGATTCGCATATTGTCGCGAAAAACAAAGAACAATCCGGTACTTATCGGAGAGCCCGGTGTCGGAAAAACGGCTATTGTGGAAGGATTGGCGCAGCGTATCGTTCGAAAAGATGTACCCGAAGGGCTGAAAGATAAAACGATATTTGCATTGGATATGAGTGCACTCGTCGCAGGAGCCAAATTTCGCGGAGAGTTTGAGGAACGTTTAAAAGCCGTGTTGAATGAAGTGAAGAAAAGCGAAGGACGCATTCTTTTGTTTATTGACGAGCTTCATACGATTGTAGGAGCCGGAAAAACAGAAGGAGCGATGGATGCAGGAAATATGCTGAAGCCGATGCTTGCGCGGGGAGAGCTGCATTGTATCGGTGCGACAACATTGGAAGAGCACAGAAAGTATATCGAAAAAGATCCTGCGCTCGAACGCCGTTTTCAGCAAGTATTAGTAGAAGAACCGACAGTGGAAGACACGATTTCCATTTTGCGAGGACTAAAGGAACGATTTGAGATCCACCATGGAGTAAATATTCATGACAGGGCATTGGTTGCCGCAGCTGTTTTGTCTGATCGGTACATATCCGATCGATTTTTACCGGACAAGGCCATCGATCTAGTAGATGAGGCATGTGCAACCATTCGTACGGAAATCGATTCGCTTCCGACAGAACTCGATGAAGTGACACGCCGTATCATGCAGCTTGAAATCGAGGAGGCGGCCTTAAGCAAAGAGCAGGACGCAGCGAGCCAAGAGCGTTTGCAGGCGCTGCAGCGCGAACTTTCAGAGTTGAAGGATAAAGCTCACAACATGAGGGCAAAATGGCAGCGGGAAAAAGAAGAAATCCAAACTGTACGAACACTTCGCGAACAGCTTGAAAAATTGCGGAGAGAACTGGAAAAAGCAGAAGGGGATTATGATTTAAATAAAGCGGCAGAGCTGCGGCATGGCCGCATTCCGGCTTTAGAAAAAGAATTGAAGCAAGCGGAAGAGAACATGCTGCAAAAGCAAGGCGAAAACCGTTTGCTGCGGGAAGAGGTGACAGAGGAAGAAATTGCCGGCATTGTTTCCCGCTGGACGGGAATTCCGGTGACAAAGCTTGTAGAAGGAGAACGTGAAAAGCTTCTTCGTCTTGAACAAATTTTATCAGAACGTGTAATTGGACAAGAAGAAGCAGTCGGTCTTGTGGCGGATGCTGTTCTTCGGGCACGTGCGGGCATTAAAGATCCGAACCGTCCGATTGGCTCCTTCATTTTCTTGGGACCAACGGGGGTGGGAAAAACAGAGCTTGCAAAAACACTGGCTCAATCGTTATTTGACAGCGAAGAGCAAATTGTTCGCATCGACATGTCCGAATACATGGAAAAACATGCTGTGTCACGTTTGATCGGTGCACCGCCAGGATACGTCGGATATGAGGAAGGCGGACAATTAACTGAAGCGGTAAGACGAAAGCCGTATTCAGTCGTGTTGCTCGACGAAATCGAAAAAGCTCATCCCGAGGTTTTTAACATATTATTGCAAATGCTCGACGATGGCCGTGTCACAGATTCGCAAGGACGGACCGTTGATTTCAAAAATACAGTTATCATTATGACGTCTAACATCGGTTCGCATCATCTGTTAGAAGGATTAAACGAAGAAGGTGAAATAAAAGAAGAAACAAGAGAAGCTGTGTTAGGGCAGCTTCGGCAGCATTTCCGTCCGGAGTTTTTGAATCGCGTGGATGAAATCATTTTATTCAAGCCGCTTACAACAACGGAAATAAAAGGAATTATAGACAAGATCGTAAATGAACTGCAAGACCGTTTAAATGATCGGCACATTACACTGAAACTAACTGAGGAAGCGAAAATGTTTGTGGCGGAAGCCGGATTTGATCCGATGTACGGGGCACGTCCATTGAAGCGATACGTGCAGCGTCAAATCGAAACAAAGATTGCCAGAGCGTTGATTGCAGGAACTATTAAAGACTACAGTACAGTCATAATTGATGTCGAAAATGATGAGCTTGTTGTGAAAGTAAACTAGATATAGAAAAGAGTCCGTGCACCACGGACTCTTTTTTAATGATGTTCTACAGGCTCATTCGGGATGAATGCTGAAAGGATCATGACAAATGCAGCCATAACTACTGATATAATGCTTGCTTGTACAAAGTCATATGTACTGCCGGTCATGGAACTGATAACATAAGCCATCATTTGAACAAGTAAGAACGACCAAATTAAAGTCCAAAGAACGCGCATGATTTCACACTCCTATTTCTAAAATCTTTCCTTATTCTATCACACTTTTATAAGAAACATAAGACTAGCTGTGCAAGTTAAATCTGAATATAGAAAATATTTTCCTGTTTTACAGTTCATTTTTTTTGTTGTGTCATACATTAGTAAGAAGAGTATAAATTAGTTTTTCAGCAAGGCGGGGGCACTATGTGTATAAGGGAACGATTCTTTTTGCTAGAAGGAGAACCGTGTGTCATTCATTTGCCGGAAAAACCGAACGGATTTGGAATTTTACTTTTGGGAGACATCAATCATTTTGTTGACAATAATACAAGTTTATGGCTGCAGCATCCAGGAAAAGCGCAATTGCTAGAGTGCTTGCGCAACAACGGATATACCATCTTTTCTTCCAATTTTTACGGTCGTCATTGGGGTTCTGAAAAAGCAGTTCGGCTTGCAAAACGCTTGTATCATGACGTGATGAAAAAAGAAACATTAAATAAAAACATTCATATTATAGCGGAAGGTATGGGGGCGTTGGCGGTTTTGCAAATCGCAACCCAGCTTCCTGCAGTACGCTCTGTTGTTATGATTAGTCCATGCATTGACTTAAAGAGGCATGTCGAATTCGAAAAAGAGCATAAATTTTTTTATAAACGGCTTATGCGCGAGCTGCAAACTGCATATGAAACAGATGAAGAAACTATAGAGTCAGTAATGGAGACAACGTCCTTCCATCATTATTTTTCTGTTGTTCCTGTGAAGATATGGGTTTCCATTCATGAACGAAAAGAAAAGAAAGCTCTGTATCGGGAATATGAAAAAAAACAAGAGCGAGATGGCGGTATCGTTTCGCTTTCGTTTTATATGCAAGAAACAAAATACGGAATCGGCAGTTCGATTTGTCAATTTTATAAACGATATGAAAAAGACTTGTAGAAGTCTTTTTTCAAATGGAGGGATAAAAGGTGAGAGGAGCTGTCATAGTCGGGGCTTTATCCTTTGTTGGATATCATCTGCTTACAAAGCTGTTAGAAGAAGAGATTGAAGTGATTGGAATGGATGAAGAATCGTGGGATGGGCTAAGCCGCATGAACGAAGAGAAGCTGCTTCTTATTGGGAGGAACTCTTGTTTTTCTTATTGTTCATTGCATGAAAAAGATGCTTTCAAACAAGTTCATCCCGAAGATGTCGATACGGTCTTTTTTTGTTTATTTGAGCCCAATCAATATTCTTTTTCTTCCAAACGGGAATATGAAGGAGCGTTGACCGGCGCTTTACAGTATTGCAGCCGCTATAAAAAAAGGTTTGTGTTTCTTTCTTCTGTCAATGCTTCTACCGCCCGCTTTCATAAAATGAAAGGAATTGAGGCAACTTCGGTCACTGAAAACGGTCTTTTCTTTTATGAAATGGAAACTTTGGTGGAGAAATGCAAGCTTTCATACGCAGTGCTGCAAGTTCCAGTTGTATACGGCCCGTGGCAGCCTTCTTTTATGACGTATCATAAACTTATCCTTTCCTCTATTTTAAATCGAAACATAGACATTGAGGTAAAAGAAAACAGCGAAGACAGCGTTTACGCAGGAGACGTTGCACAATGTTTGTATGATTTGGGCAGACAGCCGGTGCAAGGAATATACTACATGGAAAGCGGCGAAGCAGGGCAGTGGCAAAAAGGAATTGAGCTATTAAACGGAAACCAAAAAATTCGATTGAGCGGGAAGCGCAACGAAAAGCGGATGGCGCAGCCTTATTCATATTGTCCGCAATTGACGTTAAAAGAAGGATTGCTTCAGCAAGCAAATCATATAAAAAAATATAAAGCGTTATATGAAAAAAGCAAGCATATTACTTGAACGGTTGAATAAGCGATTTGTGCCAAGCTATAATAGGAAAGAAGCAGGAAAGAAAGGAAGAGAACGATGAACCAACGTAACATGCAATTTTTGCAAATCGCATTCAGTCATTTACCGGAAGCAAAAGAGCTGCTTGAAAAAAGCGGGATTGAACTGGATATGGAAAAAGCGCAGCCTGTGCTGGAATTATTGATGAAAGTAATGAATGACGCATATGAATTGGGACAAAGAGAAGCGCTTCAAGAACAAAATAAATAAGGGAAACCGGCAATCATTTTGCCGGTTTTTTGTTTGGTTTCGAATTGTAAAAATAAGGAGTGAAATGACATTTTTCCCTGAGGAATGCCAAAATAAAATTGGTATATGGACAAACAAAACGTTATAGATTAAAATTAGTACCAAGTCATAATATTTGATATAAAACGGAGGGATGAACTGTGAACGCAGGAATTCTAGGAATCGGAAGCTATGTGCCAGAAAAGGTCGTTACAAATAAAGATTTAGAAAAAATCATGGATACAAACGATGAGTGGATTCGTACACGAACAGGGATTGAAGAGCGACGCATTGCGAGTGACGATGTAGACACATCTCATATGGCAGCAGAAGCGGCAAAACGTGCCATAGAAGATGCGGGAATCGATGCGGAGCAAATCGATTTGATTTTAGTGGCCACTGTTACTCCGGACCGTTCCTTTCCTTCTGTTTCTTGTATGATTCAAGAACAAATCGGTGCGAAAAATGCAGCAGCAATGGACATAAGTGCAGCTTGTGCAGGATTTATGTACGGAATAATCACAGCTGGACAGTTTATTCAAACGGGAACTTATAAGTATATATTAGTAGTAGGCAGTGATAAATTATCAAAAATCACTGACTGGTCGGACCGAAATACAGCTGTTTTATTTGGAGACGGAGCAGGAGCAGCCATAATAGGACCTGTTTCTGAAGGCAGAGGAATTTTATCCTTCGAATTAGGGGCAGACGGCGCTGGAGGAATGCACCTGTATAAGGATGAATATGTTATTATGAATGGAAGAGAAGTCTTTAAATTTGCAGTTCGTCAAATGGGAGACTCTTGTATGCGAGTGCTTGAAAAAGCAGGATTAACGAAAGAAGATGTACATTTCTTAGTGCCGCATCAAGCCAATATTCGCATTATGGAATCTGCAAGACAGCGGCTTGAGCTGCCGGAAGACAAAATGAGTACGACTATTAAGCAATTCGGGAATACATCAGCTTCTTCCATTCCGATTGCATTAGTAGAAGAGAGAAAGAACGGCCGTATTCATGATGGAGATGTTGTCATTATGGTAGGCTTCGGCGGCGGTTTAACATGGGGAGCAGTTGCTCTTCGCTGGGGGAAATAATCATTTAGTGAGATAAAGGAGTGTCTAGAATATGAACAAAAAGCGTGTCGTAGTTACAGGGTTAGGTGCTGTTACTCCTGTAGGAAACGATGTAGAAACAGCTTGGAATAATATCATCAACGGCGTATCAGGAATCGGACGCTTAACACGCTTAGATCCTGAACAATTTCCTGCAAAGGTTGCAGCAGAGGTGAAAGATTTTAACATTGAAGAGTACGTGGATAAAAAAGAAGCCCGCAAGATGGACCGCTTTACGCAATATGCTGTTGCAGCGGCAAAAATGGCAGTCAATGATGCGAACTTAACGATTAATGACGATAATGCAGCGCGTATCGGGGTATGGATTGGTTCCGGTATTGGAGGAATGGAAACATTTGAAGAGCAATTTACTATTTTTAAGGAAAAAGGGCCGCGCCGTGTAAGCCCGTTCTTCGTTCCAATGATGATTCCTGATATGGCTGCAGGACAAGTTTCCATTGCTTTAGGAGCAAAAGGTATTAATTCTTGTACAGTAACGGCATGCGCATCCGGAGCAAACTCTATCGGGGACGCATTTAAAGTAATTCAACGGGGCGACGCCGTCGCGATGATTACAGGGGGAGCAGAAGCGCCATTGTCATATATGGCATTTGCAGGATTCAGCTCCGCAAAAGCTCTTTCTTTTAATGAAGATCCAAAAACAGCTTGCCGTCCGTTTGATAAAAATCGCAGCGGCTTCGTAATGGGAGAAGGTGCCGGCATTCTAATATTAGAAGAGCTGGAGCATGCTTTGGCACGAGGAGCGAAAATTTATGCGGAAATCGTAGGGTACGGAGCAACAGGAGACGCATTCCATATCACTCTTCCGGCTCCTGGAGGAGAAGGCGGCGTACGTGCGATGCGTCAAGCGTTAGAAGATGCAGGGCTTCAACCGGACGAAATAGACTATATTAATGCACATGGAACAAGTACGGAAGCAAACGAGAAATACGAAACTATGGCAATCAAAGAAGTGTTTGGCGAACATGCTTATAAAGTGGCGATCAGCTCCACAAAATCTATGACAGGTCATTTATTAGGGGCTGCCGGCGCTGTAGAGGCGATTTTCTCTGTCAAAGCCATTACGGATGGAATTATTCCTCCGACAATCAATTATGAAACGCCGGATCCGGAATGTGATTTGGACTACGTTCCGAATGTTGCGAGAAAGCAAGAGGTTCGTGCAGTATTAAGCAACTCTTTAGGATTTGGCGGTCACAACGCAGCCTTGATCTTTAAGAAATATGAAGCGTAAAAAAAACGTGCAGGCAAAAGCCTGCGCGTTTTTTGTTGGAGTGCGGCAGCCTTTAGGCGGACCTTCCTTCTTCCTTTGACATATGTATAAAGAAATGAGGAAAGGGAGAGAATCATGGGGGTCATTCAAACAGAGAAATGGCTGCTGAAAGAGTATGAATCGCCTCTTGCAATATGTGAACGCTTAAAAAAACTGCTGCCGTTTGAGACAGAAGAGATATATGATTATTTGCACAGAATGGGTATGTACCGGCCGGTTGCAGGAGGGAAAGAGGAAGTGGAATGTCTTCGAGAGAATAATATATGGAATAAGGTACAAACAGAGTTTAAAAGTCTTCGCAAGTGGCTTAATGGGCCGGATGTTCCGATTTTCATTTTCCCATCTGACAGTTATAACAACAAAATACAACGGGAATACAACGGAAAAACAGGGTTGGCTTTTCCAAATTGTATATTTCTCTTTGTATCTAAAAGCAATGATATTAGGGAGATAAACGCAGTTTTAACACATGAATACCATCATGTTGCCCGCTTGCATGCGTTGAAAAAGAAAGAAGAAGAGAATACCCTTTTAGACACCATCATTATGGAAGGATTGGCGGAAACAGCGGTTGCTGAACGGCATTCAGAAGCAACGCATGCCCCTTGGGTCTCCTATTATACAAAGCGAGAGGCTGTCAGACTATGGCAGCGGTATCTTTCTGACAATATAGATGTAAAGAGGAAAACAAAACGGCACGAAAGATTGCTGAACGGGGGAGGGCTATATCCTTCTATGCTGGGATATTGTATCGGGTACCACATAGTACAGGATTGCGTCAATCATACAAGTATGAAAAGCAAACAGCTGTTAAATATGTCAGCGGAAATGATTTTAACTCTTGCACCATCCTTCAGTGATCCAGTCCAGCACTGACGAAACATACGATTTTCATATACGGCATGTCATCATAAATCATGGGATTTCATAGTTATTAGTAATGAACCTCCCTCGCTTATTTGCTTCTACTCCTGGGAGTGGGGTTTCTTAACAACAACTCCAGGAATCCTCCGCAAGCTGAGGATTTGCTTCTTGCTTTCTGTATGAGTACAGCGAATGATTCCAGCGGTTTGACTAAGCAACACGCATCATGCGTGGACGGGAACACACCATCTATTACTTCGGTGCAACATGCACTTCCGTAGATACATTGCGATCATTTCGCGTGGGATAGGGTTACTATCTGAGTCTTTGGC
Source organism: Bacillus sp. (in: firmicutes) (assembly GCA_041920565.1). Classification (GTDB taxonomy): domain Bacteria; phylum Bacillota; class Bacilli; order Bacillales; family Bacillaceae_G; genus JAGHKQ01. Next base: position 18,487 of record JBHGXS010000049.1, read on the forward strand.
CGTGTCGATATTTTACAGCAGCACATGTTTTCCTGCTGCCAACCTCTTATATCGGATTGCCAAAGAACCAAACTCTTATTACAGGACAGGAACGATGGGAGAACAAGTGTTTTATTGTTGCGAAACCGAAATCCATCTCCCGCTTTCATTGGGTTGCACCCTGCACATATAGAAGCAGGAGTATTATTATGGATTTTAGATAAAAAGCTCAGCAGGACTAGGGATTGATAGAGTGAAATTTCCATTAGCGGAGTTTATGTTCCGCTAATGGTTAGTAAGAGTGGTATAAAGAGGAAAGAAATGCAGAAAATATAAATGCACCAATATGAATATATTACCTGGATTGGAATATTTTTTTTACGCGCTGACCATACTGATATCTACAAACAGTTGTGAAGTGAGGGGTAGTTATGTTGTATCTGCATGATGTATGGGTAAACTGGTTTGAAGGTGAAGAAAATGGATATAATGTATGTCACTTTTATGAATGGCGCAAAGATGACAGCGTAGAACTTTTAGACCAAGTACCGCTCGTAAAGGTAGAGTCCGCATTATATCATTACATTGAAAATGAACTGGCGGAACTGCCTGCAAAGCTGCTTGAAGAAGTATATCAAAAAGCGTATATAAGAAAAAATCATGAACGGCTGCAGCTTGATTATTGCTTCGTCGTATCAGACGGCAAAGGAATTCTGGCAGTAGATACAATCGGCTATAACATACCAATACGAAAAAGCAGACTCATTCCTCGACAAGAACAAATGGTATATGAGATGATTGAAAACGCAGAAACAAATGTATACGATTTTTCTTACCAGGCGGATGCTAAGAAAGAGCATCATATTTTATCCCCATCTCCATATATGATGAGCGGGCTGACACGAAAAGAAAGGCAGCTTAAGCAGCTTCTCTTTATGGCATTAGATCAATTACATACAACGAAGAACCCTGCAGAAATACGCTATTGGTATACAGAGTGGGATCCATCATCTTATCAGGATATTCAAAATTTATCGTTTGAAGAGGTATGGAGCCGCTTATATGAGGAAGCAAAATACGGTTGGAGCGAGAAGCATGAACAGCTGTGCGAGCGTCTTGTAAAAGGACAGCCGTTCTTTGAAAAGCTATGGGAATTAGAAAAAGAACCAAAGGTAAATTAGTAAAAAAGCCGCAAATCATTTGCGGCTTTTTCTAATATAAATATTTATTGCTATTGCTTTGTATTGCATAACATAAAATTATATTTAAATAACAATAGAACTATCTTCTTTTACGGCTTAGTCCCATTGCGTTTTCTACTTTTCGCAGCATCTTCATCGCGACACGATTCGCTTTTTCAGCACCTTCATCTAAGATGTCATCAAGCTCCGGTGAATTCAGCAATTCATTGTATTTCTCTTGAATCGGCTTTAATGCTTCCGCAACGACTCGTGCAACATCAGCCTTAAATTCTCCATATCCTTTTCCTTCATAATGTGCTTCCAATTCTTCGATCGAACGGCCGGAGAAAGAGGAATAGATAGTCAACAGATTGGAAATACCTGGTTTATTTTCTTTGTCATATTTTACAATGCCCTCAGAATCCGTTACAGCCCCTTTAATTTTCTTCTCAATTGTTTTTGGATCATCTAGAATACTGATGACGGATTTCGGATTCGGATCGGATTTGCTCATTTTCTTTGTCGGTTCAGTTAACGACATAATTCTGGCGCCGACTTTTGGCATATAAATGTCCGGAATTGTAAAAAGTTCACGGTATCGTTTGTTGAACCGTTCTGCCAAGTCGCGAGTTAATTCAATATGCTGCTTTTGGTCATCTCCGACAGGAACAATATCCGTGTTATATAAAAGAATATCGGCAGCCATTAACGGCGGATAGGTTAAAAGACCTGCTGCAACAGCTTCTTTTCCTTTTGATTTATCCTTATATTGGGTCATTCTCTCTAATTCGCCGACGTAAGCAATGCATTGCATAATCCATCCGAGCTGTCCGTGTGCCGGAACTTCCGATTGAACGAAAAGAGTTGCTTTTTCAGGATCGATGCCGCAAGCCAAATATAAAGCTGCAAGGCTGCGGATGTTTTTTCTAAGCTGCACCGGATCTTGGGGTACAGTGATAGCATGCTGATTTACTACACAAAAGTAACACTCATGCTCATTTTGCAGCTCTACAAATTGTTTCATTGCACCAATGTAATTTCCGATGGTAATAATACCGCTCGGCTGAATACCAGAAAAAATAACAGCCATATTCATTCCCTCCAACAAAAAATGAAATAAAAAAGGTCCATTCATCCCCCATAAACAAGGGACGAATGGACCGCGTTGCCACCCTAATTATTTCGCACAAGGCGAAATCACTCAAGTCCGTAACGTCGGACGAAACGCCAAAGCCTACTAAAGGTTCGGTTTGGAGCTCAAAAGCCCATTCCGTATTGTGCAGCTGCTTGTTTTCACCGGCCACAAGCTCTCTGAAAGCGCGGCAATACGTACTATTCTTTCTCATCGCCTAAGTATCAAATTGTATTAGATAACATTATAGCAAATTGTCAAAAAGATGCAAGTCAGCTAACGACAAAACTGAGTGCAGCAGAGATAACGGCAAGAATGATACCGCTGAATAGTATAGGATATGTTAGCTTGAACGAATGCGTTCGGTAGATGATTTCGCGTGAGTCCGACTCGGTTTCTTCTTCAATTAAGTCTTCCATTTTTTTATTGTTTGACTTGAACAATTTCCGAAATGCATACCGGGTTACGTTAAAAAAGCCTCTTTGCAGCACAAACATGAAGCCGCCCACCATGATGAACAGCAGAGCAAAGTAAAACGTTGTATTGACAAAATTCAACAAAAATTGATGCATTCCGCTGAATAGAGAGAAGATCGCTGATGCAATCACTGAAATACCGGTAATGGCCAATGTAATTCCTTGTTTATTTTGCAAAAACCTTCAGCCTCCAGATTCTTTAAATAATCCTAACGGTATTATACTATATCTCCTTCTTGTGACAACAGAATTCTAATTAGTGGAAATTGAATAATATTTAAATATATAAATTTTAATTGATTGTTAGTTTTTGCAATTATTTATTTACAAAAAAGAAATGAAATAAATTATTTTTTAAAAATTTTAATAAAAAATACAAAAAGTATATTCACAATTATCGGAATATATGTATAATGAAAATGTAGCAACAAAACGACAAAAAACGATATATATCGTCAATTATCAGAATATTTGAGTATTACTGCTTGAATTTGTTGCCAACATAGATATACAGGGAGGTCGCAAAACATGAAGAAAAAGCTGACGGGCCTTATGGCTTTGACATTAGCAACAAGCTCATTTTTAGCAGCTTGCGGCGGAGAGAAAGAAACTGCTTCAACTGCAAAAGACAAGGACGCATCTAAAGGAAATGCAAAGCAAGTACTAAACTTGCTGGAAACTTCCGAAATTCCTTCTATGGATTCTACTTTAGCAACAGACGCTGTTTCATTTAACGTAATGAACAACGTAATGGAAGGGTTATACCGCCTTGGCGAAGGGGACAAGCCGGTTCCAGGTGTTGCTGAATCTTACGAAAAAAGTGAAGACGGCAAAAAATATACATTCAAGCTTCGTAAAGACGCTAAATGGTCTAACGGAGATCCTGTTACAGCAAAAGACTTTGTATATTCTTGGAAGCGTGCAGTAGACCCTGCAACAGCTGCAGAATATGCATACATCATGTTTGATGTGAAAAATGCGAAGAAAATCAACAACAAAGAATTACCGGCAGATCAGCTTGGAGTAAAAGCAATCGACGATTATACGCTGGAAGTAGAACTTGAAACTCCGGTTCCATACTTCTTAAGCTTAACTTCATTCGCTACGTTCTATCCGTTAAATGAAAAGTTCGTAAAAGAGCAAGGCGATAAGTTCGGTCTTGAAGCAAATACAACAGTTTACAACGGTCCGTTCGTATTAAGCGATTGGAAACATGAGCAAAGCTTCCAGTTAAAGAAAAATCCTAACTATTGGGACAACAAAACTGTAAAACTTGAAGAAATCAACTACAGCATCGTAAAAGACGTAGCAACAGGCGTGAATCTATACGAAGCCGGTGATGTAGACCGCGCAGGTTTAAGTGCAGAATTTGTAGACAAGTACAAGTCTTCTCCGGACTTCAAAACAATGCAAGAGCCGACAGTATTCTTCTTTCGTTTGAACGAAAAGAATAAAAACTTGGCTAACAAAAACATCCGTAAAGCAATTTCCATGTCCTTTGACAAAGAAGGAATTGCAAACGTAATTTTAAATAACGGTTCTGTCGGAGCTTACGGTTTAGTGCCGCAAGACTTCGTTAAAGGCCCTGACAAAAAAGACTTCCGCAAAGCAAATGGCAAATTGGCGAAAACGGATGTCAAAGAAGCTAAAAAATTGTGGGAAGCTGGCAAAAAAGAACTTGGTGTTGACACAATTCAACTTGAATTGCTAAACTATGATAATGAAAACGCTAAGAAAATTGGCGAATATTTAAAAGAGCAAATGGAGAAAAACCTTCCTGGTTTAACGGTTACCATTAAACAACAGCCGTTCGCACAAAAATTGGATTTAGAATCTGCTGGTCAATACGATATGTCATTTTCCGGATGGGGTCCGGATTATCCAGATCCAATGACATTCCTTGACATGTTTGTAACAAACGGCTCTCATAACCAAATGGCGTACTCTAACCCTAAATATGATGAGTTGATTGAAAAAGCAAAAACAGACATGTCCGACTTACAAGCCCGTTGGGACAACTTACTGGAAGCTGAAAAAATCTTATTTGATGATGCTGCAATCGCACCTGTATATCAACGCGGTGTTGCATATGTGCAAAAAGATTATGTAAAAGGAGTTTTAGAACACAGCTTCGGCGGAGACTACAGCTTCAAGTGGGCACACATCGAGAAATAAGGGAACACATGGTAGTTCAAGAGAGTATATGCCGATAAAGGCATGTACTCTTCTTTTACTCATTAGCGAAACCAATGCATATTCGCCTCTGAATTTGCAGAACATTTCGTAAAAAAAAGAAAAGGCTAAAAATATTAGGGAGGTGCTAGTGTGGGACGTTATATTCTTCAGCGTTTCGGCTACATGATTATTACGTTATTTTTAATTGCAACATTCACGTTCTTCTTAATGAAATTGTTGCCAGGTTCCCCATTAACAAACCAAGAAAAATTGACACCTGAGCAAAAAGAAGTCATATTGGAAAAATATGGGCTAAATGACCCTGTACCGGTGCAGTATTTCAACTACATGAAAAATTTGGTGCAAGGTGATTTAGGCATATCTTTTAAATATGATAACCGTCCTGTAACAGAATTGATTAATACTCGTATTGGACCATCGGCGCAACTGGGTTTCCAAGCACTTGTTTTAGGTACAACAATTGGTTTATTACTCGGTATTGTTGCTGCTTTAAGAAACAACACTTGGATGGATTATTCTGCAACTGTCATTTCCGTAATCGGTATTTCCGTACCGTCATTCGTATTCGCTGCACTTTTACAATTCTATGTTGGGGTTAAAATGGGCTGGTTGCCTGTTGCATTCTGGAAAGGCTTTGAATACACAATCATGCCGACGATCGCATTATCAGCGAGCGTAACAGCTACGATCGCACGTTTTACACGTACGGAACTGCTTGAAGTAATGGCTTCTGACTACATTCTAACTGCGAAAGCAAAAGGTGTATCGCAGGTTGGCATTATTATTAAACACGCATTGCGTAATGCATTAATCCCGGTAATTACAATTTTAGGGCCAATGGCCGTTAACTTGATGACAGGTACGCTTGTAATTGAAAGAATATTCTCAGTTCCCGGACTAGGGGAACAATTCGTACAATCCATTACAGTAAATGACTATACGGTAATCATGGGTACAACTATTTTCTATAGTGCATTATTCGTCCTTGTAATCTTTGCGGTGGATTTGTTATACGGAGTAGTTGATCCGCGTATTCGTTTAGCGGGAGGGAAGAAATAATGAACAAACTAGAAAATCCGAAAATTTCACCTGAATTGTTTCAGCCGGCTAACTTAAGCGCGGTAGACAACGAGGTCATTGCCCGTCCTAGCTTAACATACTGGCAGGATGTAAGAAGACGTTTGTTCAAAAATAAAGGTGCCACTTTCGGGCTTATCATTATCATTTTAATCTCATTTTTTGCAATTTTCGGTCCTTCTATGAGCAAATACTCATACAGAGATCAAGATTTAAATCGCGCGAAGCTTCCGCCGAAAATTCCTGTATTGGAGAAAATTGAGTTTTTACCATTTGACGGTAAAGACCAATACGGTGTGGACCAATATGCAAAGCGCGGTATCAAAGAATATTTCTGGTTCGGTACGGATGACCTTGGCCGCGACCAATGGACAAGAACATGGGAAGGTACTCGTGTATCGATTTATATCGGTTTATTGGCTGCATTTGTTGATATGATTATCGGGGTAACATACGGCGGTATATCCGGTTTTTATGGAGGCCGTGTGGATACCATCATGCAGCGTATCGTTGAGGTATTAGTTGGTATTCCATATTTAATCGTAGTTATCTTGCTCGTAATCTTATTAGAGCCGGGCGTTCTTTCCATCTCGCTTGCCATGGTAGCAACCGGATGGATTAACATGTCACGTATCGTACGCGGACAAGTATTAAAATTAAAAGGACAGGAGTATGTTTTAGCGTCTCGTACTTTGGGTGCTTCTAACGGCAAGCTGATCGCAAAGCACCTAATTCCAAACGTTATGGGACCAATTATCGTAATGGCGATGTTCACGATTCCTAATGCGATTTTCGCAGAAGCGTTCTTAAGCTTTATCGGTTTAGGTATTCGTCCTCCGTTCGCATCATTGGGATCACTTGTTAACGACGGATATAAATCCATTCAAACGTATCCGCACATGATGTTCATTCCTGCAGCGGTAATCAGCTTATTGATTTTAAGCTTTAACTTATTGGCAGACGGTTTGCGTGACGCGCTAGATCCAAAAATGCGTAAGTAGTCGGATAGAAAGGAGAGAAAAGAGTGGAAAACTTATTAGAGGTAAAAGATTTGTATGTCTCCTTCGATACGCATGGTGGAGAAGTTCATGCAGTGCGTGGAGTTAACTTTAATTTAAAAAAGGGAGAAACATTGGCGATTGTAGGGGAATCCGGTTCCGGTAAATCGGTAACATCCAAGGCGCTGATGGGTCTGATCCCAAATCCTCCGGGACGTATTAAGCAAGGTGAGATTCGCTTTGACGGCCGTGATCTTACAAAGTTATCAGAAAAAGAATTGCAAGAAATTCGCGGAAAAGAAATCGCAATGATTTTCCAAGATCCGATGACATCATTAAACCCTACGATGACGATTGGGAACCAAATCATGGAAGGATTAATTAAGCATCAAAAAATGAGCAAGGCTGATGCGCGTAAAGTAGCATTGGAATTGTTAGATCTTGTTGGCATTCCGAATCCGGAGGCTCGCTTAAAGCAATATCCGCACCAATTCTCGGGCGGGATGAGACAGCGTGTCGTTATTGCGATGGCACTTGCTTGTAATCCAAAGCTGTTGATTGCCGATGAGCCGACAACAGCGCTTGACGTTACAATCCAAGCTCAAATTTTGGAGCTGATGAAAGACATTCAGCAAAAAACAGAAGCGGCAATCATTTTTATTACCCACGATTTAGGTGTAGTGGCAAACGTAGCGGATCGTGTAGCTGTTATGTATGCTGGGAAAATTGTGGAAATCGGAACGGTTGATGAAATTTTCTATAATCCGCAGCATCCGTACACTTGGGGCTTGCTTGCTTCCATGCCAAGCTTAGACAGCAGCGATGAAGACTTATATGCAATTCCAGGTTCACCGCCTGATTTAATTAAACCGCCAAAAGGCGACGCATTCGCGGCGCGTAACCCGCGTGCGTTAAAAATTGACTTTGAGATGGAACCGCCAATGTTCAAAGTGAGCGACACTCATTATGCGGCAACTTGGTTATTGCACGAAAATGCACCGAAAATAGAGCCGCCTGAGCTTGTACAAAAACGTATCCGTCAAATGAAAGCAGGTGAATTCCGTGGCTAAACAAAAGGAAAAGCTTGTTGAGATTAAAAATTTGAAGCAATATTTCAATGTAGGTGGCGGAGTTGTAAAAGCCATCGATGATATTACGTTTGATATCTATAAAGGTGAAACGTTCGGTCTTGTAGGAGAATCCGGTTCCGGTAAATCTACAACGGGACGTACAATCATCCGTTTATACGATGCAACGGCTGGAGAAGTATTATTTGACGGTGAAAATGTTCACGGCAAAAAGTCACGTAAAGACTTAAAGAAATTCAACCGTAAAATGCAAATGATTTTCCAGGACCCATATGCTTCTTTAAATCCGCGTATGACAGTTGCGGATATCATTGCAGAAGGCATTGATATTCACGGTCTTGCTAAGAACAAGGAAGAGCGTATGAAGAAAGTATACGAGCTTCTTGAAACAGTAGGATTAAACAGAGAGCACGCAAACCGTTATCCGCATGAATTCTCCGGCGGTCAAAGACAACGTATCGGTATTGCGCGTGCATTGGCAGTGGACCCTGAGTTTATCATTGCCGATGAGCCGATTTCTGCCCTGGACGTATCCATCCAAGCACAGGTTGTTAACTTGTTGAAAAAGCTGCAGCGTGAAAAAGGCTTAACATATTTGTTTATTGCCCACGATTTATCCATGGTAAAATACATCAGCGACCGTATCGGTGTCATGTATCACGGTAAAATCGTTGAATTGGCGGACAGTGATGAATTATATGAACATCCAATTCATCCGTATACAAAATCTTTGTTGTCTGCTATTCCGCTTCCAGATCCGGATTATGAGCGTAACCGCAGACGTACGGTATATGACCCAACGCAGCATAATTACGGCAGCGAAGAGCCGCAATTGCGTGAGATTCGCCCAGGACATTGGGTATTATGCTCTGAAGCAGAGTATAAGAAATATAAAGAAATGTACAATTAATACAGAAGACCTTATGGAATTTCCCATGAGGTCTTTTTTGCATACAGTAGCGCGTAAGGATAAAGGCTAAGGATTATTGTCAGTCAAGTTTTCTCTATAGCAGAAGGCAAATAAAAACTCCCCTTCCACTAAGAAAAGGAGAGTTTGTTAACATTGTACAGAGGTTATACAAGGTTAATATGTTTTCTTTTTGTAAATGCCTTTTCCGCCTACATGATTCCAGCCGGCTTGCATTCTTTCGCTTTTGTCTACGAACATGGTTCTTTTCTTCCCGCCAAACAGCTTTTCCCCAATTCCATTTGTAATGATACCGACCGTAGCAGTAATGCCGATCACTAACACGGCTACAATAGCCAAATCAACGAAGTATCCAACCATCTGTCATCCCCCTTACTATGTAAACACAAGTGTCCCCTTCTTTTATTGTATGCGAAAATATAAAGAAATGAAAGAAGAGTAAAGAAAAATATTTATTTTATGACAATTTATTACATAATTCTTAATGTTTTTTTATATTGTATAATTTTTGTATAACTTTTTTTGATTTTTTTAAAGAAATTAATGTATATTTTTGAGCAAATATATTGTATAATGACTATAGAAGTTACTTATTAAAAGTAATTGTCAACTAAAAAAGGGTTTAGATTACGCTAATATACGTTTAATGTTAAACTTTCTTTAAATGGTATTTACGCGTTCATACTCAGTTAATGGGGGAGAGTGGGTAAATGATGGTAACATTATACAGTTCGCCAAGTTGTACGTCATGCAGAAAGGCAAAGCTTTGGCTGGAAGAAAACCATATTCCATACCAAGAGAGAAACATTTTCTCTGA
>JBHGXS010000111.1:0-5802 GCA_041920565.1 Bacillus sp. (in: firmicutes)
GCTGCGATAAAAGCAATGACTGCCGTTAGCATGGAAGATAGAGAAACGTACTTTGTAGTAAACAAAATCAATAGAAATACTAAAAGTAAAATAACGAAAATGAGCGGTTTATAACATAATAAGACACCCGCAGATGTCGCAACAGCTTTACCGCCTTTAAAGCCGGCAAAAATAGGATAAACATGTCCAATAACAGCCATAAGCCCAAATAATAACGGATGAGCATCAAGCCCAAAAATGAAAGGTAAAGCAGTTGCCAGTGTTCCTTTTAAAATATCGGCGATTGTTACAATAAAGCCGGCTTTTTTGCCGAGCGTACGGAAGGTGTTCGTACCGCCCAGATTTCCGCTTCCATGCTCGCGAATATCAATTCCATATCCGACTTTCCCTACTATCAGAGCAAACGGGATGGAACCGAGCAAGTAAGCTACAAACAATAAAACATATGTAAGCATCAAATTCATTTCCCCTTTATGTAATTGGTAAATAAATAGCATGACCACAGGGTAAGCGTCTTATCTATTGTACCACAATATTAAATTGCTGAACGCGTATTTTTCATGCATAATGGATAGAACTTATTTTACAACTTTCCTTCCCCATATAACAAGTCCTTACCAAACGTATTCTGCATACATGGTTCAATAAGTAAATCATGTGAAAATACATCCCTATTCGTAATGGTTCGTGAAACGTTCACCTAATTCCTTCTTGTTCAAATGTTCGATATGTTGTATTATCATTTCGAGGCAGAACCTACATATTGTGGTTCTGCCATCTTTTATTTGGGAGAGGTTTTTATCATGAATACAGTGAAAATGATGGAAGCGGAGGAAATGAAAAAGCTGATGGAAAATTTTCATTCCATCGTTTCTATCGACAATCCAGATTTAGTACAGGAAAATGCGAATGTAGACGGACGCTCCCCGATGGGGAGAATTGGGAAGTTTGGATCAGAAAGTGCCCGCTTTTATGCTAAAAACTATTTGCTTTCGCCTGCTGTGCGGCAAGCAATAGAAGACAATATTTTATATCCGCATGATTTGGATTTTTACGTAACCGGGACGACGACGTGTTCGCAAATTCCGCTTGGCAAACTGCTGAAGAACGGATTCAATACCGGTCACGGTCACATGCGAGAGCCGCAAGATATTAAATCAGCCATGGCTCTGGCTTCTATCATTCTGCAAGCCAATCAAAATATGCAGCACGGCGGACAATCCTTTGCCATGTTTGATTATGATTTGGCGCCATATGTTCGAAAAACATTTGAACGGAATAAAAAAAGGCTGGAAAGCTATCCAATAGCATGGAAAAGAGAAGATCTTGAAGAAGTGGCTTGGAAAGAAACGGAGAGAGATACGTATCAAGCATGTGAAGCTTTTATTCATAACGCAAACAGCATGCACAGCCGCGGCGGAGGGCAGGTACCGTTTATAAGCGTGAACTACGGTACAGATACGTCAAAAGAAGGGCGTATGCTCATTAAAAACTTGCTGCTTGCCACCAAAGCTGGTCTCGGCAACGGAGAAACGCCGATTTTTCCGATTCAAATTTTCAAAGTGAAAGAAGGAGTAAATTGTTTGGAAAACGATCCAAACTATGACTTGTATCGGTTAGCATTGGAAACTACCGCTAAACGACTGTTTCCAAACTTTGCGTTTATTGATGCGCCCTTTAATTTGCAATATTACGATGGAACTCCAGAAAGTGAAGTGTGCTACATGGGATGCCGCACGCGAGTGATGGGAAATATTCATGGAAAAGAAAATGCAATAGGGCGAGGAAACATTTCCTTTACAAGCATCAATCTTGTCAAGCTGGCGCTGCTCTGCGAGACTATAGAGGAATTTTTTAAGAAGCTTGATTCATATTTGGATCTGGCCATCGTTCAGCTCCTCGAACGCTTTGAATTTCAAGCGCAAAAGCTTGCCGGTGATTTTAAGTTTTTATATTCGCAAGGCGTTTGGAACGGAGGAGAAACACTCGCGCCACATGAGCCGGTTCGCGAGATTATTAAGCAGGGAACGTTGAGCGCCGGCTTCATCGGTTTGGCAGAATGTTTAGTAGCGTTGACAGGAAAGCATCATGGAGAAAGTGAAGAAGCGTTAGAACTGGGACTTCGTATCGTAAAGTTTATGCGAGATAAAATGGATGAAGCAACAAAGACGCATCAACTGAACTTTTCACTTATTGCCACGCCTGCAGAAGGATTATCTGGCAAATTTACGAAAAAGGACCAGGAAGATTTCGGAGTTTTACAAGGAATTACCGACCGGGAATATTATACGAATTCCTTTCATGTGCCTGTTTATTATTCTATAAAAGCATTTGATAAAATTCGCATTGAAGGAAAATTTCATTCCTTGTGCAATGCCGGTCATCTTACAGATATCGAAGTAGACGGAAATGTTATGCACAATACAGAAGCGTTACATCAAATTGTCAAAGCGATGGCACAGCATGGTATCGGCTACGGCTCTATTAATCATCCAGTTGATCGGTGCCGCAGCTGTGGTGTTAACGGCATTATTGAAAATGAATGTCCTGTTTGCGGCAATAATGATGAAGCTCAAATCGAACGGATTCGCAGAATTACGGGTTATCTTGTCGGGGATATGACAAAATGGAACAGCGCAAAACGAAAGGAAGAAGCGCAAAGGGTGAAACATCGATGAAAATTATGAGCATTCTTCATGATAGTATCGTAGATGGCGAAGGACTGCGGACCGTTGTCTTTTTTGCCGGATGCCCCCATCATTGTCCGGGCTGCCATAATCCGCAGTCGTGGAACATAAATAATGGCTGCCAAATGTCGCTAAAAGAAGTGCTGCAAGAAATATTGAGCAATCCTTTGACAGATGTAACTTTTTCAGGGGGAGACCCATTTTTTCAAGCAAAAGAAGCAGCTGAGTTGGCAAAAGAAGTAAAAAAAGCCGGCAAACATTTATGGGTTTATACCGGATATACAATAGAGGAGATACAGAATTCCAAAAATCATGATATGATAGAATTATTATCTTATACTGATGTATTAGTAGACGGCAGATTTGAGGAAGAAAAGCAAGATCGTTCGCTTCCGTTCAGGGGAAGCAGCAATCAGCGAATTCTTTATTTGCAATAAGTGAGGGATCTGGAATGAAAAAAATATTGCTTGTAGAAGACGAACAAAGGCTAAGAGAAATTGTAAAAGAATATTTTATAGCCGAAGGTTTTGAAGTCATCGAAGCGGAAAACGGAAAGGAAGCATTGGAGCTGTTTGAAGAGCATCCGATTGACTTAGTCATCTTGGATATAATGCTGCCGGAAATTGACGGATGGTCTGTCTGCAGAAGGATACGCAAAGATTCGGCAGTTCCGATCATTATGCTCACCGCTCGCTCAGATGAAGACGATACGCTTCTTGGATTTGAACTAGGTGCGGATGAGTACGTAACAAAACCGTTCAGTCCAAAGGTGTTAGTTGCCCGCGCTAAAATGTTGATTAAGCGTGCGGAAGGATCGGTCGGACAACAAGAAGATCATGTTTTGTCTTTATCCGGAATTGAAGTGAATCGATTGTCCCGAACAGTGAAAGTGAATGGAGAAGAAGTTGTTTTAACCCACAAAGAATTCGAACTGCTTGTGTATTTGATGGAAAACAAAGGAATCGTCTTATCCAGACAACACTTGCTGGATCATCTGTGGGGATATGACTACTTCGGGGATGATCGCACAGTGGACACGCATATTAAAAAGCTGAGAAGCAAGCTCGGTGAAAAAGCAAAGCATATCGGGACAGTCATTCGAGTCGGATATAAATTTGAAGAGTAAGAGTGCAGAAAGAAGAGCTTTCCGCACTCTTTTTCATTTAAGAAAGAATACAACTTTTCTTTTCATATTGACAGAAACATAGTAAAATTTTTTACGGAGTGGCAATACTAGCCAATTGAAAGATAAACTTTTTCATTTTCACTATAAATTCACACGAAATACACATTCAAAAATTACAATAAAACTACAAATAAAACCTAGTAAGTGAGGGGGCTATACAATGGGATATTACGACCAAACTGAAATGAACCAAAGATATCAAGAACCTAATAAACGAGAAAAAAAAGGATACTTCTTCACAGGGTTTGTAGGGGCCATTATTGTAGCGGTAACGGTGACAGCTGCAACACCTTATATATACAATAAAGAAAGTTCGCAAGCACCAATTGTGCAAAACTCCAAAGTAGAAGGAACATCTGTACCGGTTTCGCAAAACTTAAAAGGAACAACGGACTTAGCAGGCATGATTCAAGGAGCGAAAGAAGTTGTTGTTGGAGTGATGAACTATCAAACGACTGATCCATTTTCTTCTCAAGTAGAAGAAGCAGGATCCGGATCCGGCGTCATTTATAAAAAGGTAGGCAATAAAGCTCTTATCATTACAAACAATCACGTTGTGGATGGCGCTAAAAAACTGCAAGTAAAATTAAGCAATGGAAATGTAGTAGAAGCTAAGCTTGTAGGTACGGATCCATTAATGGACTTGGCTGTTGTGGAAATTGACGGTACAGGCATAAATAAAGTAGCAACACTCGGAGATTCAGATGCGGTTCGTGTTGGCGAACAAGCAATCGCAATCGGAAACCCGCTCGGTTTGGATGGCACTGTAACAGAAGGGATTATCAGCAGCAAAGACCGTGAAATTCCGGTAGACCTGGATCAAAACGGCCAAGTGGACTGGGAAGCTCAAGTATTGCAAACGGATGCTTCCATTAACCCGGGCAACAGCGGCGGTGCGTTATTGAATGCAAACGGGGAAGTTATCGGCATTAACTCCAGCAAGATTGCCCAAAATGCGGTAGAGGGAATTGGATTTGCGATTCCAATCAATGCTGCTAAACCCATTATTGAATCTATTGAAAAATATGGTGAAGTAAAACGTCCATTTGTTGGAGTTTCTTTAAAATCTCTTGAAGAAGTGCCAAGCTATGCGCTTGAAAATACATTAAAGCTTCCAAACGATGTAAAGAGCGGCGTAGCTGTTTTGGAAGTCACTCCGTCATCTCCGGCTGCAAAAGCAGGACTAAAAGAAATGGATGTTATCGTAGCGTTGGACGGTGAACCTATTCAAAACGCAGTGCAATTCCGCAAGTTCTTATACCAAAAGAAACAAATCGGAGATGATATAAAAGTAACATTCTATCGCGGCGGCGAAAAAATGGAGAAAACACTGAAGCTTTCCACATCGAACTAAAGAGAACAGCTTCCATGAAAATGGAGGCTGTTTTTTTATTATTTGTATTATCCATTCTATAAAGAGGCGACAATGGTTTTATACGATCAATAAAGGAAGTGAGAAATGAATCCAATCATTTGATACTGGTTGCAACTCATCTGTATAATAAAGGAAAAAGAAGGAAAAGGAGAGAGTTATATGATTCAAAATCCAAGCAGAGAAGAAATAGGAAGGATTTTAAAGAATAGCAAGCGCATTGCCGTTGTCGGTTTGTCAGACAATCCGGACCGTACCTCCTATATGGTGAGCAAAGCCATGCGGGATGCCGGGTACGAAATTATTCCGGTAAACCCGAACGTTGAATATGTATTGGGACAAAAAGCCGTAAAATCATTAAAAGAAATTGAAGATCATGTTGATATTGTCAATGTATTTCGCCGTTCTGAGTTTTTAATGGACGTGGCACAAGAATTTGTTCAAATTGATGCAGATGTGTTTTGGGCGCAGCTTGGCATTGCGGATGAAGAAACCTATCGATTCTTAAAAGAAAAAGGGTATACAGTCATTATGGACCGCTGTATTAAAGTGGAACA
>JBHGXS010000117.1:0-9526 GCA_041920565.1 Bacillus sp. (in: firmicutes)
CGGTGGAGTGGGGGCTTATTTGTGTTGCCCATAATCTTCTCAAGAAGGCTGTGATGGACCAAAATCGGTCCATCACAGCCTAAGAGATAACAAAAAAAGGTTGAAACCAGACAAAATATCTACAAATTTCGCCTGGTTTCAACCAAAAAGAGAAAGCTGACTTCCAAAGGTCACATTTCAGTGACCTTTTGAGTCAGCCTCTTTTCAGTTTGTTACTGCTATGAAAACAGTAAGATTTTTTGTTGGTTTCATAGAATAGTTGAATTTCCTATCAAAAAGCAGTATGCTCATTTATGATATTTATTCAGGTATAAGGAGTTACTAGCATGGGATCGAGCAAGAAAACCAATATGAACAATAAATTTATTGAATTGAGCCCTCCGCAAATTTTAGCATTTGGCTTTTTTTGTTTAATTCTTTTGGGAGGAATCTTGTTGAAGCTGCCAATCGCAACGACAACATCCATCAGCTGGGTCGATGCCTTTTTTACAGCTACTTCTGCTGCAACTGTTACCGGTCTTGGTGTAGTGGATACAGGAACTACTTTTACAACCTTCGGACAAATTGTTATTATGCTGTTGATTCAAACGGGCGGTCTTGGATTCATGACTCTGGCTATTTTGATCGTCATGATTTTAGGAAAGCGAATTGGTCTGAAGCAACGTTTATTAGTTGGAGAAGCATTAAACCAAACCAATATTGGCGGACTCATCAAGCTTGTCAAACGGGTCTTGTTATTTTCTTTGTGTATTGAGGGAGTTGGGGTAGTGTTTTTATCTATACGTTGGATTCCGGAAATGGGCTTTGTAAAAGGGATATATTACAGTCTGTTTCATGTAGTGGCAGCGTATAATAATGCAGGCTTCGCGTTGTGGCCCGATAATTTAACGCGATATGTAGGGGACCCTATTATCAATATCGGTATATGTACTTTAATTACTATGGGGGGAATCGGTTTTACGGTTCTCATTGATTTATGGTACAGCCGGAAATTCAGCAAGCTTTCTTTGCACTCAAAAATTATGATTATCGGCTCCTTAACATTAAATATCATTGCTATTATAGCGATATTTTTGCTCGAATATAGCAATCCGAAAACATTAGGAGCGTTATCAGGGAGCGAAAAGATGTGGGCTTCCTTTTTCCAGGGAATTACTCCACGTACAGCCGGTTTTAACACAATTGATTATGGCAGTATGAAAGAACCGACCTTGATGCTGACGATGGCGCTTATGTTTATCGGGGCAGGCAGCGTATCGACAGGTGGAGGAATTAAGGTGACAACCTTTTTCATCCTTTTATTTTCCGTTATCGCCTTTTTTAAGAAAAAAGAAGATGTTGTTTTATTCCGCCGCACTATCAAGACTCATATTGTGACGCGGGCGCTTGCTATCGCCATTGCGGGTCAAATCTTAATTTTTACCGTCGTATTTATTCTTATGCTGACAGAAAAAATAAGCTTTTTGCCACTTTTATTTGAAACCATTTCCGCTTTTGGAACAGTGGGGTTGTCCATGGGAATCACTTCTCAATTATCTTCCATCGGAAAATGCATTATTATGTTCGTAATGTTTGCTGGATTGGTTGGACCTTTAACATTAGTGTTTTCTCTTGCAAGACCGGATAAACAACAAATCCGTTATCCGGCGGAAGATGTATTTACAGGGTGAACTACCCGCCACCTACGCTTCTCTTAGAGGTGGGGGATTCTCGGGTACTTGCACCTCATGGTACAAAATGGACCGAGCTATGGAGCCTGTTCCATGCTCTATATCGGATTTATGCCAACAACCGCAATCCTTCGTGTTTGATGTTGATGGAAGTGTTGTGGTCTCTGTCTATCAAAAGCCCGCATTCGCATATACGTTCGGAAAGAGACAAGTCTTTCTTCACTTTCCCGCAGCGTGAACATGTCTTGGAAGAGGGGAACCACTTGTCAATCTTCATCAGTTTCTTCCCTTGCTCTTCCAACTTGTATTGCAGAAAGGTTGTGAACATGCCCCACGCATGGTTTGCCATGCTTTTGTCAAAATGGAGGGATTGTGCCATCCTTTTCATGTTGAGGTCTTCGATTACCACGCAGTCATATTGTTTCGCGAGTGTGTGCGATACCTGATGAAGAAAGTCTTTTCATTGATTGGCAATCGTTTCGTGCAGCTTTGCCACTTTGAAAGCCGCTTTTATAAGAATTATACCAAAATCAGGAATTTAGAATAAGTGTTCTTTAGACTGTCGCCTGACCGAAGTGCATCTTTCCCCTTACCGTTGGTGCTGTGCACCTGCACACTCTTGAAGAGGGAGATTTCCTTCCGAATACATTAAAACATAAGGACTTTCCTTGGAAGGCCTTATGTTTTATTCTTTATACGTTGCAGTGCCTCAGCAAATGCTTTTTGCTGTTCTGGTTTTAGAGTTTCATTTCCGTAACGGACTTCATGATATAAGCCGATAACCGTATTTTTATCTGTTTCTATTCCTTCCATCCGTTGTAAGCGATTGATCCATTCGCTTACACTTTCTCCCCGATTTCGCGCCAGAGACGGCTTCAGAGATTTTTCCAATCTAAACATTTCACGGCGTACCGGATCATTGGGTGCCCGCAAAACAAGCACTTTCCATTTACAATCGGCAAGGGTGCTCGATTTTCTAAAGTAACCGAAAAGGTTCCGGTTTCATTGGGAAATAATCGGACGGAACGCCGTTCATTTTGGATAAACAGTTTGGTTTCCATAAAGTACACGTATCCGTATGAAATGCTGATTAACAAATAATAAAAAGCAAATCCATACAAAAGAACCGGATTTGGTATAAATAAAAAGTATAGCAGTGCAATTGGGATGGTGAGCATAACAAAGTGCCGCTGCAAGGGATAGAAAGCAACAATTAGACTCCCTTCATTCATTTTTGAATCTCCACCGGTACATCAATTTCCTTCATAATTTCAGTGAGCACATCCCGTTTGGTAATTCGAAGAGCGTCATCCATAGAAAGAACAAGGCGAAATCAATAACCTCTTCTTTTCCGACAAATACGGATGAAATATTCGCTTTTAAATGTTGCAGCATGGTTGCAGTTCCTTTCTAACGGTTTTTCCATCATTTTATCAAAATATTTCATCTGTTTTAATAAAATTCAGACAATTAAATCTTTCATTTTCCATGAATCTTTTATGGTATAGACAAGGCATGATGGAAAATCTAAAAAGAAGGAGGGATACAATTTGAAAAAAGCACTGGCTATAAGCAGTATAATTATACTTCTTTGTTTAGGAAGCTTTTTTCTTGTCCGAACGTATATGTTACCTTTGAAATATGAAAACATCATTACAAAATATGCAAAGGAATATAACGTTCATCCTCTTTTTGTAGCAAGTATCATTAAGATGGAAAGCGGTTTTAATGAAGCGCAAAAAGGCGGACTGATGAACCTCTCCGATGAAACGGCAGCTCGCATAGCGAAAGAGATGGGAATGAAATATTTTGAACCGAGTCTCATCACTCATCCGGAAACAAATTTAAAGATGGGGATTTGGTACCTAGGGAAAACCTATAGTACAAAAAATCACATGATTACAATGAAGCGCTGGACATCCCGAAATGGAAAAGAGAAATATGGCGGTGAACTTGATCAGTATATGAGGGCTGTCGAAAAGAATAAGGGTTACTACAAGTTATTGCATGGCGAAAAACTGATTGTAACGCAAAAATAAAAACAGGAAGAGAAGTTCTCTTCCTGTTTTTTTCTTAAAACAATGAAAGGAAAAAGCTGACGAGCGCAATTCGGAAAAAAAGCGCTAAAAATGCAGCAGCTCCACCCAAAATAATAGCAATCCATCCTGTGGTTTTTGCATCTCGGCTAATCGCATATATCCCTAGCACCACAGATGCAATTCCAAAAAATACAGGATATGTGAAAAATGACAAGATGGATAGTGCTAATGCGATCCAACCAATAACGGCTCCAGCCGTAGTTGGTTCGACTTCCCGTTTTTCTTTACGAAAAGTGGAAGGTGCTACTTCTGCTGCGTATTCTTCATCCGCGTTGTCTCGAAATAAATTTCGATCATGGTCTCTGTCTGCCATCGCAATCCCTCCTAAATGATCTCTTCACAAGGTGAAGAGTTATTTGTAGTATGACCAATAAAATGCTTTTTCATTTGAAATAAGAAAGTATAAAAAATGGGTATGGTATTACCTGTTTTGGAAAACATAGGAGAGAATAAGAATGAAAGTGGGAGGATTTGTATGTCAGAACATCCAATTCAAGGTCTCATGAAGACAACAATGGAAAACTTAAAGGGAATGGTGGATGTAAATACAATTCTAGGGAAGCCTGTATCTACACCCGACGGAAGCGTTATTTTAACAGTTTCTAAAGTGGCTTTTGGCTTTGGAGCAGGCGGAAGTGACTTTGAAGGAAATGTGAGACGGCCGATAGCCCGTCCGCACACAGGCCATCACGCACCTGCAGAAAAAGAACTGGAAATGAAAGAAGATTTGCCGTTTGGAGGAGGAAGCGGGGCCGGAGTAGCGATCACGCCGGTTGCTTTCTTGGTAGTAGGTGCAAAAGGTGTGCAAGTCATGCATTTACATAGCGGAACGCACTTGATTGAAAAGGCTATCGATGTAGCACCTCAAGCGATCAGCACCGTACAAACCATGTTTGATAACAATGCTTCTAAGCAAAATAATAATGAGTCGTTAATGTAATAGAAGTTAAAAAGCCTGGTGAATGCCAGGCTTTTTATGTTTATACAATATTTTCTTCTTTGTGTGTTTTAGTTGTATCATTTTGAGTAAATGCAACTTTTTTATTCTTCTTATAGCTCAACGCTTGGCGTCCCATTTGAATCCATGCCTCTTCGAAATCTTTCCGTTTGATGCGGCGGTTTGCTTCCAGATATAAAGGGTCATTTACATATACGTACTTTTTACTGTAGCCCGTTACCAAAACGCTATGTTCCGCATATGTCACTTGCATCGGTCCGTCATCTGTATACCATGTTTCAAACCGGTCATCCGGTAATACCGCAAAAGTATCGTTAATAATTACCCAAACAGGAGAGCCTTCGTCAATCATATTATAAATATCCCTGGGTTCTCCGCCTGTTAAATTGATTAATTCCGGTAAGTATGTTAACCCGAGTTTATAAACAGGGTTTACAAATACTCCTAATCCCGGCTTGTTAAAAGAGTACATATCTCCGACAAATCCTTTGTTCATATTTCCGTTCAAGCCGTCTGACTCAAAAGGTACCTTTTGAATTTTATTGGCTAATTCCATTTTGTCTGTGTGCACACCCGCGCATGAAAGCAGCATAGCCAAGCTGGTCACTTCGCAGCCTCTTGGAAGCTCAGGGTTTTGTAAGATGTGCGGGGCTTCTAGGACGATGCGCTTATTCATACCATACAATTTCTTAAATCCGTAATACGAAACGGCAGCTGCGATCGGAAGCGATACAAGAGTTTTCTTTTTATGTTGCTTTAATGTTTCCAACATATGTATTCCCTCCTTTTATATTTTCATACTGCATGTGATATGATATAGTATTGCAGGTGAGCTTTTCGAGGAAAATCTCTCACAAAAACCGGGCTATATAGTAATTGATTCTGCAATGCTTTTCTATTTCCTGTAAAATCGGTCAGTTGTAATATAATTATCATATTCGACACATTTTCTGTTTACGGCATAGAAAAAGCGTAAAGACCGGTTTAGATGACAAAATGTAAGACTTTCTTCCTTGTTTGTAAGGAAAAAACAACGTTACAGTTCCGGGATTTTTTTGCAATATATTTGTACTTCTTCGGAAGTAAATGTTGATTAAAAGAAAAGAGGAGGAAAACAAATGATTAACGTTAAGAATTTTTTGATTGGTTTATTTATGCTGATCAGTGCGTTTGCCATTTATGTGTTAAAAAATAAATCTCCATTTTCTATAATGAAAAAATATTACGCATAAAAAGCAATATCCAATGCAGATATTGCTTTTTTAGTTATATCTTTGTACGTAAAGCTCTTGGCCTTCTTTCCACTCTGCGTAGCAAATTTCACCAACACGTTTGGCCCCTTGCTTATGAAGCTGTTTGTGAAGCCAAGCCTCATCCAACCCGCACTGTTTTAAAATATCAAAACGGACTTGGCCGTCGCTGATCAGTATGGCAGGCATAGAAACTTTCTCTTTTGGTAAATGCAGATCCTGTCGTGTTGGATGATCCGCATGTGTTTTTTTTAAGACACTGATTGTTCCATCGTTTTCTAACACTGCATATTCAACATCTTGCAATGAGAATATATCCTTTGCACGAAGGAGCTGCATTAGTTGATCTATATCAAGATGGTTGTTTTTTAATTCTTTCCAAATAATTTTTCCTTTGCGAATGACAAGTGAAGGTTTTCCCTCAAGAAAATTGCGGAGTCTTCGTGATTTTTGCGTAATGATTTCTGTGATGTAAATTAATACTCCCCATACAACTACCGAAAATGCAATTTTTACAACGCCTATATCTTGTTGAAAAACGGCAGAACCCACAAATTCACCTAATACAAGTGCAGATACAAAGTCAAACGGTGTAATTTGGCTGATTTGTGTTTTGCCTAGGAATTTTGTGGTCAGAAGTAATGCAGCATAGCCCACAATAAGCTCTAAGAAAATTTTTAAAAAATCCATGGATTTCACCTGCATCTTTGAATGGTCTCTTCTTAATGTGGATCATTTGCAAATTTTTATTAATGATAAGTATCGCCGTGTATGAGAGGAAAGGTTATATAGACAATTTAAAATATATTGGCATAGAAAATGCTTCATTGGATGTAAGATGCGAAAGGAGAAATTAAAATTCTGATGTAAATATTGACCATTTTTGTTTTTTATGATATTATCAATTGATGTGTCTCAGTCATAACATAAATTGTTATGTTATAGTATTCGAAAAAAAGCTAGTATGCATTGAAAATAATTTATACATGCACAAAACGGAAAGACCGTTACTGATCGGGCTGCATACAGTAGTCAGCAACTTTAGCGGCTTTTACAAATGTTTGTGCAGGTAAGTAAAGAAGTGAAATGGAACTCCACCATGCTAGCTTCTTGCAGGAGCGGTCAGAGGAACCGCGGCGATGAAAGAGAGGAAGGGCTTTCATCATGAGAGTACTCGGAAATGTTACTTTCCCGTTTGGGTATTATAAGAAATCCCGTTTCTTAAGAAACGGGATTTCTATATTCATGAAAAAGGAAAAGCCGAGAATAAGATTTTTGGCTTTTAGACATATTAATTTAAACGGGTGATACGCCCTTCAACAGTTGGCGACACTGTTCCTGACTTTGCAAGGTAATCAATGAAGACTTGGTAGTCGACTTCATATAGCTCAAAAATGCGGCCTTCGCTTTTTGCTTGCTTCATTGTATTGTATCCGTCACCGCCGTCTGCCGTAAAGGATAGGGTGCCTAGCCTACACGATATTTCGCATTTACATCGATAGGAGCGTACGTCCTGTCCTCTTGTTTTACTTCTACAGATTTAATGCGTGACATTGCAGGTGCTGCTGCATCGAAGGTAAAATGGAGACCTGATACTTGCGGGAAGCGTCCTGCTGCCGGATCTACTTGGCTTACACCTTCTTCAAGTGACGTAATAATCTCTTGTCCTGTCATTTCAAGAGTGACAAGCTGATTTCCAAATGGCATAACAGTAAGCACTTCTCCTAGTGTAATCTCACTTGCGCCGATGGAAACGCGAATTCTCCCCGCCGTTTGTAATCGCAATTGTTGCGCCTGCTTTTTCCTTTGCTTTATCTACATATAGCGTCTGTAATTTTTGTACGTACGTTTTCACGGGTCCCGTCTAACGCCACCGCAGTATTTCCTACAACTTGAGATTTGATGTCATTTATTTTTACATTTAACTCGTTTAAGCGTTGTTGTGCCCATGAATTGGAAGGAATTATATAGTTGCTGTTTGCGTCTTTCTGATTCAAATTAATTAAATTTCCTTATATAAAACATAGGATTTTTATAGCTTTTCTACAAAATTATTATAAAAAAATGTAAATTTCAAATAGCAAATACAAACAGGCAAGAAGCCTAGAAAAGTCTAGGCTTCTTGCCTGTTATTGCAGTTTACTTTCAACCTGTTGACAAACCTCATCTGCACTTAAACCGCTTGCTTCAATAACAGAACCTGCTGTTACAACATTTTGAATTCCCATAATGTTTGAATCTTGTCCTGTAACAACACAGCAATCACAGCCTTGAGCATCGCTTTCTTGGCGAAGCTGAACAATTTCATGACCTTTCGCTTGCAGTGCCTGTTGAACGTCA
Source organism: Bacillus sp. (in: firmicutes) (assembly GCA_041920565.1). Lineage (GTDB taxonomy): Bacteria > Bacillota > Bacilli > Bacillales > Bacillaceae_G > JAGHKQ01. The sequence continues at coordinate 8,318 of JBHGXS010000117.1, forward strand.
GTTAAAGAATGTTCCACTCCAATTTTTGCCATATAAATTCACCTCCTGCCATATAATAATGTTTCACAAAATTAAAGAATTATACTAAGGATTTATTTTTTGTTTTTGTCTTCATAAATTTACTTTTTTCGTCATCAAGTGCTATTCTATCTTTATTTATAGAATTATAATGCTAGCAGAATTTTGAAGGTTAATAGGATTTCAATTAATACGATGGAGAATAGATTGGAGAATGCAAGAAATGTTTAAACGAAAGCTAATCTTTTATGCAGGTTGCTTCATTTGCGCTCTTTTCATTATTGGCTTCTTGCCTTTTTCATTTCACAAGTCCGATGTTTTGGTAGAAAATAAAAAGGCAGATGCAAAAACGGCAGCACAAAAAGCTTCTTCTGCAAAGGCGAATAAAGAACAGGCTCCGATTTTTCCAAAACAAGAGGAACCGATCATGCAGGAAAATGAATTATCTATCGTTACGAATCCTGATTCGTTACTGGTTGTTGTCAATAAGCAAAGGAAATTGACGGAAACATTTATACCAAGCAATTTAGTTAATGTAAATATCCCATTTTCATTTAAAGGAAGAGACGATAGAACAAAGATGCGGGATGAGGCAGCTGCAGAGAAGCTGTTTCGTGAGGCTGAAACGGGGGGATCAAGCCGGTCGCTGTATCAGGATATCGCTCGTACAAAAGACAAGCTGCATTATATGACTTTCAAATAAAAGATAAAGGTGCTGGATGAGCCCAAAAAATCAGCGCTCCTCCTGGAAGCAGCGAACATCAAACGGGACTGGCGCTTGATGTATCGTGTCAAGCTGTCGGCTATAAGTTAAGAACAGCGTTTGGAGAAACGAACGAAGGAAAATGGTTGGCAAAGCATGCCCATGAGTATGGATTTATCATTCGCTATCCAAAGGATAAGACAGACATAACGGGTTATGAGTATGAGCCGTGGCATATTCGATATGTAGGAAATCCTCAGGCAATTTATCTATACAACAATCATCTTACTTTAGAAGAAACGACAAAATAATATTTTAGTATGATACAAAAGAGTGCCGGATAACAATATATTTTAGAATAACCTGTGGTGCTAGTTCCAAATGAACTCTTTCCAACGTGTGCCTTCTCCCGTCTGTTCTAGGCTCCATTTTACTAAGAGAGTATGCGCAAATAAAATACTATCAAGAGCCAGTTCATATCCTGTGAC
>JBHGXS010000127.1:0-4055 GCA_041920565.1 Bacillus sp. (in: firmicutes)
GTGACTATGTGGTAATCACCTTGCCTCTTACAAAAGAAACTTACCAGCTATTCGGCTCACAACAATTCAGCCTTATGAAGCCGTCCTCTTTCCTTATTAATGTTAGCCGCGGCAAGATCGTTGTAGAAGATGATTTGATCAAGGTATTAAATGAAAAATAAATTGCCGGAGCCGGATTAGATGTATTCGAACAAGAACCATTGACTGAGGCTAGCCCATTATGGGATTTAGAAAATGTCATCATCACCCCTCATACATCCGGCTCAACAGAATATTATGACAAAAGAGTTATCGAAGATATTTTTATCCCAAATCTAAGAAACTACATTAAAGGAGCAAATCCTGCAATTAACTTAGTTGATTATGTAAAAGCTTATTAAATTCTCATATAAAAACAAATCTCCCATTCTATACAATCATTAGAACGGGAGATGTTTCTCTTTCTTGTGCAATAAAGGGTTAATCATTTTTGTTTAGATTATGTCAGAAGTTCATAAATTTTACTAAGCTCCCGGTTTGATTCATCACCTAAAAAATTATAATCCTGTTACATTGGTATATGGGTTTCCATCAAATGTTGTCTTACAACTACCCTGCTTACTTCCCTTTTCAATGATTTTTACTTTGAAAGGATTCCACTGCCCCTGCTACCACATAATCTTCATTTCTATTGCTGATTCGCCAACCGTGTCCTTTTATTAACCCACATGACATCACTTTTCCTTCCTCAATGAACACACAGCTTATTGTACTCATCCCTGTTTCGTTTTGACTTGAGGTCGCATACATCACATCATCATCAACACTTAAATCTAAATAGCTACTAAATCTTTTAACATCTTCTTTCCTCTTATAATACTCCTAACGAACTATCAACTTGTTCTTCTATACTGATGAAAACTATGAAAAATGAAGGTGGTACATATGGATTTTTCAAATTAACTTCCTATCCTTTTATGTATACCACCGCAAATCTAAGAATGCACTCATTAAAGGACTGTTAATAGGCACATGCCGTGCCTATCTGCACTTTCCCTACATACTGTATGGAGAATTCAACATCTTGATAAAGGAGCGATCTCCATGTATCCATATATACAATATCATCCTTACATGCCGCAAAACTTCGATGCTTATAACCAGCAAGCCTATCCATATGTTCAGCAGCCGTACGATTCATACATGACACAAGAACAGCTCGATTCCGAGCGCCAACAGCCGCAACTGGAAAGGCGAGTGAACCAGCTTGAAAGCCGTGTCAACCAATTGAACCGCGAAGTGAACCAACTGCAGCGTCAAGTAAATCAGCTCAATCAAATCTCGGAACGCCATACGCGCCAGCTGAACAGATTGAATCAACGTCTTCGTATTGTGGAGCAGCGTTTGAACATCGCGCTTACACCTACACCTTTCGATGACGGTTTTTGATGCAGCGCAAACAACAAAAAGGAGATATGCCGTTTTGCACATCTCCTTTTGCGTGTTTTAAACCACGTGCACGCTTTTCGTTTCTTCTTGGCGGGACTGATCGTGAATAAAAAGCGACGTTATAAGCGCCAGCACGCTTCCGGCAAACCCGAAGAGGAATAAATGATGAATGCCGTCCATAAAAACTGATTTCTTCGTCAGCAGAGTACCCATAATCGTTACACCGATCGCAGTTCCGATACTGCGCGAGAACATGAGAAACGACGTGGAAATTCCTTTTTCATGCATGACCACGAACTGTTGGGCGCCGATGACGCTGACAGTCGAAATAAGTCCGAACGCAAGACCTTGAATAAGCATTACGATGAACACGTACCAAAAACCCATGCCCGCCTGCAAGAGAGCCAGCATCGCGCCGGATGTGACAAGCAAGGCATTTCCGATAATAAACAGCTTGCGATACCCGTGCTTTATGATCCATTTTCCTGCCGGCACAGCCGCCGCCATCCATCCGACCGACATACCGAGAAGCGCCACGCCGCTCATGAAGATGGACTGGTTCGCCATCTTCTGCAGAAACAGCGGAATGTAACTGGGCGTTCCAAATAACGCGGCACAGCCGACAAAACCGTTGATATTCATCCACTTGATGGTTTTGTTGTGAATCATGGACAATGGTACGATCAGAGAGGCTTGTTTTTTCTCATAAAAATAGAAGAATATAAGAATAATAGCTTCTAAAATGCCGCATAATGCCTGGTTTTTTTCCATTACGGTTACCAATAAAACGAGACTTACGCCAGCGGCAAACAAAATCGCACCCGCATAGTCCACGCTCGCTTTTCTTGGCGTGTATACTTCTTTGTACGGGAGCAGCATGACAAAGGACAGTACACAAATTGGCAGATTCACGAAGAAAATCCATCTCCATGTCATATACTCCACGAAAAACGCGCCGAGCATCGGGGCCAGCAACGCTGAAAGCCCCCACATTGCCGTGAAGAACGCTTGAATCTTCCCGCGCTTTTCAATCGGAAACAAATCGCCTGCGATAATGGCCGAAAACGGCATCATTACACCGGCGCCGATTCCTTGAATTGCACGGAAGATAATAAGCTGCACCATATTCTGCGATAATCCGCAAAGGAGAGACCCGATTAAAAATAAAATAATACCTGTCGCAAACACATGCTTTCTTCCGAACAAATTGGAGATTCTCCCCGCAACCGGCGCAAGAACGGTACAAAAAATCATATATGACGCAAATGACCATGCGTATAAATCAAATCGGCCCAGTTCCTTTACGATAATCGGCATGGTCGTGTTCATGATGGTCGAATCCATGGACGCCACCAGCATCGCCAGAACAATACTGATCATAACGGACGTTCTGTTTTTCATCGCCCTTCCCCCCCTCATTCAACATGACATTATACATCCTTTCTCTCATCTATACAACGAAACAGACTTTTTACGTACAACTCCAGTTTTGTGATGGGGAAACAATTCACATAAAGTAACAGATGTCCTCACCATCATCCTGTTTTTCTGTCCGAATCATTGACGAATCCTTCCCCCTTACCTATACTGAAAAAGCAATAAAACTGAATCGGGTGATACATATGGATTTTCAGATCAACTTTCTCTCCTTCTATGTCGTTCATGTGGAAGGAAAAGGTGAACAAACAACGAAGTACTACAAGCATTTTCAGACATTGGATGAAACGGAATATGAAGAAAGCACACTCAAGGACTTTTTGGACGGTGAGCTTGCCAAAATCGTAAAGCGCAAGGTCGAGCGTCATCCAAAGGCAGATCAGGCGCCGACGAAAATCGGATACTTCATTACAGAAGAAGGACACAGCTTAGATTCCAACCCAAATTTCAATGTGTTCCAGCGCGTCCGTTTTGCTGAAACAAAAGAAGCATTCCAAGCCGCCAACGAAGTCTTGGCTTCTTCTTATGTCGATACAAGCGCAGTGCGCGGCGGCGTCTTTCTCGTCGTAAACGCCAAGCTTCGGAAATACTTCGACGCGCCGTTCGTGTTCGTCATGAAATGCGATTTTGAGCCGAAAGTCGCTTCTATCTCGGATGAAGCAACACTCATCCGAAACGTCGAAATGGCGATTACGACCAAAAACATGAAATCCATCCAATATCCATACATGCCGGAAGAAGGCATGATTGAAGAACGGGAGCTAAAAATTCATCAATCCTCTCATGCACGATATTTTGAGGACTTTTTGAAATTCGTAGAATACGAGAAATCCATGCCTGAAATCGTGAAAAATCAAGTGATGACGATGGTTTACGACCAAATCGACGATATTTTCGAAGAAGGCTCAGAGGAACGGGAACAGTTCGAAGAAGCAATGGAAATTTGGTCAGCAAGTCCGAAGCGTGAGATGATGGAGCATTTCTCTACCGAAGAAGTCATGGAAGCAGCCGCGCAAATCGTGGAGCATGCACCCGACGTGGAATTGAAGCTCAAGGCGGACCATATTTCCGTTAAGGGCTTGCTTGCAGATTTTGGAGAGCAGATTCATATTGCGAAGGTGAATGACAAGTATGTCTTAATGATTGAGGCTGATACGCTTACGTTTGAAAAAGGCTTCTCCCCTATCGAG
>JBHGXS010000141.1:0-112309 GCA_041920565.1 Bacillus sp. (in: firmicutes)
ACCTGTGGTGCTAGTTCCAAATGAACTCTTTCCAACGTGTGCCTTCTCCCGTCTGTTCTAGGCTCCATTTTACTAAGAGAGTATGCGCAAATAAAATACTATCAAGAGCCAGTTCATATCCTGTGACAGACGTTGCACGGATACGAGTGAGATGGAATACATCACACAGTCCAGAGAATAGCGTCTCAATCTGTTTTCGTTTCTTTCGTACAATAGAAGCAAGACCGGCAGGAAGCGGATTCTTACTATTGGATCGAGTTTGCGCAATGAGGTGCGTGCCGTACGAATCCTGTAGTCGTTTTTGCACTTGTTTCCCCACATATCCTTTGTCTCCCATCGTGTAGCGATGAGGCGCTTGGGAGATCAGCTCTTCAGTCGCTGTTATATCATGAACGGAAGCTGCCGTTATGACATAACTGACCACAAATCCTTGGTTTGTCGCCTGAAAATGTCCCTTTAGCCCAAAATAATGAAATTTCTTGGAGGCGCAGTAACCAATGTCAGCCACATCACGCATGCGCTTCACGTGGAACATACGGGCACTGTGACAAAGAGGTAAGGGAATGCTGTCAATGATAGTGTAAGAAGGCAAAGAATATTCTCGTACGATGCAAACACGAAACCATTTGACCCAAACCCGAACCTGCTTTGCGAGGCGATGATAACGAGATCGCTCTGGGAACTCTTCCTTAGTAAAGAGGTTGCTGACCAAGAAGGCGTGCCAGCTTCGTTCCGAGGTAAACCCGAGCAGTTTTCCTAGCACCTGCGTGGTAATAATGACAATGTCCTGTTGTTTTTGATACTGCACATTTCGGCGCTGTTTTACGGCAGACGGAACAAAACGCTGATACAGCCTGGATACAGTTTCTAGGATGTGACGATATAAGGTTTGAATACGAGATGAATATTTGGTAGAATGAGAGTGCTCTTGCATAGAAAATCCTCCATGTGATTGGTCGCACTTTCATTTTGAAGGATTTGATAAGCAAGGGCTATTTTTATGCCTAAAAACAAAACAATCTAGCACCACGAGTTTATTTAGTATTTTTATATAAAAATGTAAAAAGCGACTATCCGCTTGGATAGTCGCTTTCGTTTTATTTACTTTCTTTGTTAGTAATAGACGCTTGTACAAAATCACGGAACAACGGCTGCGGTCTTGTCGGACGAGATACAAATTCCGGATGGAATTGGGATGCCACAAACCAAGGATGATCTTTAATTTCGATAATTTCCACCAAACGGCCGTCAGGGCTTGTCCCGGAGAAAATAAAGCCTGCCTTCTCCATCTCTTGACGGAATTGGTTGTTAAATTCGTAACGATGTCTGTGGCGCTCGTATACAACCGGCTCGCCGTATGCGTTAAATGCTTTCGTTTCCTCCATAAGCTTACAAGGATATAAGCCGAGACGAAGCGTTCCGCCTAAGTCTTCCACATCCTTTTGCTCAGGAAGCAAGTCGATGATTGGGTACTTTGTATTTGGATCAAATTCTGCAGAGTGCGCTCCTTCTAATCCTAACACGTTGCGCGCAAATTCAATGCACGCAATTTGCATACCTAAGCAAATTCCTAAGAACGGCACAAGGTTTTCACGTGCATATTGAGCCGCAAGAATCTTCCCTTCAATTCCACGATCACCGAAGCCGCCCGGTACAAGGATACCGTCTGCATCTACCAATAATTCTTTTACATTTTCTGCTGTTACATGCTCAGCATTGATCCAATCGATTTCAATATCGGAATCAAATGCATATCCAGCATGGCGAAGTGCTTCCACTACGGAAATGTATGCGTCTTGTAACTCTACATATTTTCCGACTAACGCTATTTTTGTCTTTTTGGATAGATTGCGCACTTTGTTCACTAACGATTTCCATTCTGTCATATCTGCAGGTTTTGTGTCCAATTTCAAATGGTCGCAAACGATCTGGTCCATGTTCTGCTCTTGCAATGATAAAGGAACAGCATACAATGTATCCGCATCTTGCGCTTCAATCACTGCTTTTGGATCGATATCGCAGAACAACGCAAGCTTGTCCTTCATGTCTTGGGAAATAGGGTGTTCTGTACGAACGACAATAATGTTAGGCTGAATGCCAAGGCTGCGCAACTCTTTTACACTGTGCTGTGTCGGCTTTGTTTTCATTTCGCCTGCCGCTTTAATATAAGGTATTAACGTACAGTGAATATACATTACATTGTCACGGCCGATATCGCTCTTAATTTGACGGATTGCTTCAAGAAACGGTAAAGATTCGATGTCCCCAACAGTTCCGCCGATTTCTGTAATAACAACATCCGCATTTGTTTCACGGCCCGCCCGGAATACACGTTCTTTAATTTCGTTTGTGATATGAGGAATAACTTGCACTGTTCCTCCCAAGTAATCACCGCGACGTTCTTTTTGAAGTACAGAAGAGTATACTTTTCCTGTTGTTACGTTGCTGTACTTGTTTAAGTTAATGTCGATAAAGCGCTCGTAGTGTCCAAGGTCCAAGTCTGTTTCCGCTCCGTCATCCGTTACGAATACTTCACCGTGCTGGTACGGGCTCATTGTTCCCGGGTCTACGTTAATGTACGGGTCAAACTTTTGAATGGTTACATTCAAACCGCGGTTTTTCAGCAAACGTCCAAGGGAAGCAGCTGTGATCCCCTTTCCTAATGATGAAACAACACCGCCAGTCACAAAAATATACTTAGTCATAATGTTCTCCCTTCTGTTGTTAAAGTTTCTATGTTCACCGCCGCAAAGCAGCGTATGTAGTAACGAAGGTGCTCATGTTTTAATATAACCTTTTTTTAAAAAAGCTTTAGAAAAACAAAAAAGAAAATTGCCTCCCTACCGTCCATTTCATGAATAGGGAGCAATTTTCTTATATTTTAAATCGGTAATTTTCATTCGACCTTTTTTAAAGAGCCCAAAAAGTATTCTACATAGACTCATTTAAAAAGTCAAGGACATTAGATTTCATCTTCTTCTTCGATTTCATCGTATTCTGCTTCGTCCTCGTCAATGAAATCTTCATCATCATCCAAGCTGTCAAGTTCATCTTCGTCATCGAGCAAGTCATCATCAAAGTCTTCTACATCGTCGTCTTCAAAGTCGTCATCTTCAACTAAATCGTCAAGGTCATCCAATTCATCAAGATCAACGTAATCGTCCTCATCTTCTGCCACGAATTCATCAAGATCGTTGTCTTCCAGTCCTTTACGCTTCTTCTTAGGCTTCGGCTGAGGCAATACTTCTTCTTCAATTTGCTCATACGGATACCAGCTGCGAAGACCCCAGCGACCTTCTCCGATGCAAATAAAGCGTCCATCAATATTTAAATCTGTGTAGAATTGGGAAATCTTTGCTGCTACTTGCTCTTGTGATAACCCCAAAATCTCTGCCACTTCATTGAATATTTCCGAGAAAGCGATAGCTTGCTTTTTATTCTCCATAATCGCATGAGCAAGCTCAATCATCGACAATTCCTTTAACTCTTCCGGTGAATATTGCTCTAAATTCACGCGAGGCACATCCTTTCTTTACATGAAATCCATATAGTATGTAGTCTCATTAATAAGTCCAATACAAAAAAATCCATACCACTCATTATAAACAAAACTACATCAAATATGCCAGATAAACAAGTGCATTATACAAAAAAAAGGGGAAATCAACAATGATTTCCCTACATATTGCGGCGATATTGCCCGCCTACTTCGTATAAGGCACGCGTAATTTGTCCGAGACTCGCTACTTTAACCGTTTCCATCAGCTCTGCAAAAATATTGCCGTTAGACATTGCAACCTCTTTTAATCTCTTTAATGCCGCATCTACTTTGTCTTTATGCTGTTCTTGGAATTTCTGCAAATTGATGATTTGCGTTTCTTTTTCTTCGTAAGAAGCACGAGCCAGTTCAATGCTGTTCAGCTCTTCTTCCGTTGTCGGATTTGGATTTAAATATGTGTTTACACCGATAATCGGAAGCTCGCCCGTATGCTTTTGCATCTCGTAATACATGGACTCATCTTGAATTTTTCCGCGTTGATACTGTGTTTCCATTGCTCCAAGAACGCCGCCGCGGTCATTGATGCGGTCAAACTCTTTGAGTACTGCTTCTTCTACTAAATCTGTCAGCTCTTCAAGAATGAAGGAGCCTTGCAGCGGATTTTCATTCTTTGTTAAACCATGCTCTTTTGTAATGATTAGCTGAATAGCCATCGCGCGACGCACAGATTCCTCTGTTGGTGTTGTGATAGCTTCGTCATATGCATTTGTATGAAGTGAGTTACAGTTATCATGAAGCGCCATTAATGCCTGTAATGTTGTACGAATATCATTGAATGCAATCTCTTGGGCATGAAGAGAACGGCCTGATGTTTGTACATGGTATTTCAGTTTTTGGCTGCGTTCATTCGCTCCGTACTTCTCCTTCATTACGATTGACCAAATGCGGCGTGCTACCCGGCCGATTACCGAATATTCCGCATCTAAACCGTTACTGAAGAAGAATGACAGGTTCGGCGCAAAATCATCGATGTGCATGCCGCGGCTTAAATAGTACTCTACATACGTAAAGCCGTTTGCAAGTGTGAATGCCAATTGTGAAATTGGATTGGCGCCCGCTTCTGCAATATGATAGCCGGAGATGGACACAGAATAGTAATTGCGTACCTTATGACCAATAAAGTACTCTTGAATGTCTCCCATTAGACGAAGAGCAAACTCCGTAGAGAAAATACATGTATTTTGTCCTTGGTCTTCTTTCAAAATGTCCGCTTGCACTGTGCCGCGTACTGTTTGTAATGTTCTTGCTTTCACTTGCTCATATTCTTCCGCTGTCAGCGTGCGTCCAAGCTCTTGCTCCGTTTTTTCCACTTGCTGTGCGATAGCGGTATTCATGAACATAGCCAGGATAATTGGCGCCGGACCGTTGATTGTCATGGATACAGATGTAGAAGGTGAGCATAAATCAAAGCCTGCATATAGCTTCTTCATGTCATCAAGCGTACATACGTTTACGCCGCTTTCTCCGATTTTCCCAAAAATATCCGGACGGTAATCAGGGTCTTCTCCATACAATGTTACGGAGTCAAATGCCGTACTTAAACGTTTAGCTTTGTCATCTTTACAGAGGTAGTGGAATCGTTTATTTGTACGTTCTGGTGTTCCTTCCCCTGCAAACTGACGCTTCGGATCTTCGTCCGTACGTTTGAATGGAAACACTCCTGCCGTGAACGGGAAATGGCCCGGTACATTCTCTTTCATGACCCAACGAACAATGTCGCCATAGTTTTCGTATTTTGGCAGCGCTACTTTCGGAATTTTCGTTCCGGATAAAGTTGTCGTTTTCAGCTTTGTGCGAATTTCTTTATCGCGGATTTTCGTCACATATTCATCTGCAGCATATTTCGCTTTTATTTCATCCCATGTTTCCAAGATTGCTTTCGCTTCCGGAGACAGTGCGTTTTCATAGCTTCGCTTTACTTGTTCAAGGGATTGGATGACTTCCTCTGCTCCTCCCTTTTCACGGATGCTCTCAAGCGCTCCTTCGATTTGGAACAAGCGCTGCGCTGTTTTCGCTTGCTGCTCGGCACGCTTATGGTATCCGCGAACTGTATCCGTGATTTCACGTAAATAATAACGGCGTTCGTTCGGAATAATAACGTGTTGTTTTTCTACCTTTCCCGGCTTAATAAATTTCGGTTCCCAATTTGTTTGCGCTTTTTTATTCACAAGCTCGACAAGCTTAAGGAATACGGTGTTTGTGCCCGGATCGTTAAATTGACTTGCAATGGTACCGTATACCGGCATTTCTTCCATTGGCAGCTCAAATAACATATGGCTGCGCTGATATTGCTTTTGCACTTGACGAAGCGCATCTTCAGAACCTTTTCGTTCAAATTTATTAATGACAATTAAGTCAGCGTAATCGATCATATCGATTTTTTCTAACTGGGTCGGTGCACCGAATTCGCTTGTCATCACATACATGCTGATGTCGCTGTATTGCGTAATAGCTGCATCCCCTTGCCCGATTCCGCTCGTTTCCACAACAATCAGGTCGAAGTCTGCTGCTTTCACTACAGAAATGGCATCTTTAATCGCAAGAGACAATTCTGAACGAGAATCACGAGTAGCCAAGCTGCGCATGTATACACGCGGTGAGTTGATGGCGTTCATGCGAATGCGGTCTCCAAGTAAAGCACCGCCCGTTTTTTGCTTTGTCGGGTCAATAGAGATAATCGCTATTTTTATATCATCAAATTCATTTAAAAAGCGACGGATCAATTCATCCGTTAATGAGCTTTTTCCTGCACCGCCCGTACCGGTAATACCCAGTACTGGAACATTCTTTTTGCTTCGTTCTGCTAAGGATTGGAACACTTGATTTCCTCTGCCTACATTCTCTTCCGCAAGGGTGATAAGACGGGCAATTGTTTTAGTATCAAGTTCCTCTGCTTGATTTAACTCTTCTGCTAACTCGCGGACCGTCGGGAAGTCACACTCCATCACCATTTGATTAATCATGCCCTGCAGACCTAATCTTCTTCCATCTTCCGGAGAGAAAATCTTTGCAATTCCGTATTGATGAAGCTCATCAATTTCACGAGGAATGATGACGCCGCCGCCGCCGCCGTAAATGCGAATATGAGAAGCGCCCCGTTCCTTTAATAAATCATACATATATTTAAAGTATTCTACGTGTCCGCCTTGATAAGAAGAAATAGCGATTCCTTGGACATCCTCTTGAATTGCTGCGTTTACTATTTCATCTACAGAACGATTGTGTCCTAAATGAATTACCTCAGCACCGCTTGATTGTAAAATGCGGCGCATAATGTTAATAGAGGCATCATGCCCGTCAAATAAACTGGAAGCTGTTACGAAACGAACTTTATGTTTTGGACGATATACTTCAATCACAGCCATAATTCACTCTCCAATCTCTTAATGAGTTTCGTTCATATGAACGCCTTTAAGCAAATATCTCGTTTGCATTTCTATATATTCTTCAAGCGTATATAACTTTTGAAGAACCCAGCGGCGAAATCCCCACATTTGCCCTTGGACAAAAATGTTGTGAGCGATGAGTTCAATTTCCTGCTCTGTTAAGAACAACACCTTGTTGTCTACACATTGCTGCAGGATTTTCTCAAACATTTTTACCATTTCGAGCTCTTTTTTCAGGACGTAGGGAATAGATTCCTTAGAAAGTGACCGTACCTCCTGATACATGATGAGCACCTCTTCTTGCAGCTCATCCATGACTTTGAAGTAGTTGGCAATCGCCATCTTTAAGCTTTCAAGACTTCCTTGTTCAATGTCCAGTACTTGTTCGAGACGCACTTTTACATTTTCATAGATGCTGTCACACACTAGATAAAGCACGTCGTCCTTAGTGCGAATATATTCGTATAAAGTGCCGATGCTAAAGCCTGCCGCTTTTGCAATTTCCCTTGTCGTCGTACGATGGAAGCCCTTTTGTTTAAATAACTGCACCGCGCCTTTAATCATTTGTTCACGGCGAATTTCTATCAATTTCTCATCTTTTACCGATGCTTGAATATTGTGCTTCCCCATAATTCACCTCTAGAACTGCATCTGGTAAGGGCTTGCCCGGGCAAGCCCCCCTACATTTACTTCGCCAGCATGCGGGAGATCACAAGTCTTTGAATTTCTTGTGTTCCTTCATAGATTTGCGTAATCTTCGCATCACGCATGAAGCGCTCTACCGGGTAATCCTTGGTATAACCGTATCCGCCGAACACTTGCACCGCTTCTGTCGTTACTTTCATTGCTGTATCGCCGGCAAACAGTTTAGACATCGCAGACTCCTTGCCGTACGGAAGCCCTTCAGATTCCAACCAAGCAGCTTGATATGTTAACAGTCTTGATGCTTCAATTTTTGTAGCCATATCCGCCAGCTTGAAGGCAATCCCTTGCTGAGCTATAATCGGCTTGCCGAATTGATGTCTTTCTTTAGCGTATTCTACCGCTGCATCCAATGCGCCTTGTGCAATACCGACCGCTTGAGCGGCGATGCCGTTTCGGCCGCCGTCCAATGTTTGCATGGCAATTTTAAAGCCTTGCCCTTCTTCACCAAGAAGGTTTTCTGCAGGAACGCGGCAATCTTCAAAGATAATCTCAGTTGTAGGTGAAGAACGAATGCCAAGCTTTTGCTCTTTCTTCCCTACAGAGAAGCCAGGTGTATTGCTTTCTACGATAAAGGCGCTCGTACCGCGTTGTTTAGAAGAAGGATCTGTCAAAGCGAATACTACATAAATATCAGCTACGCCGCCGTTTGTAATGAAGATTTTGGATCCATTTAAAATGTAATGATCTCCATCGCGCTTTGCCGTAGTTCTCATGCCGCCTGCATCTGAACCTGAACCCGGCTCCGTTAATCCGTAAGCACCGATTTTCTTTCCTTCCGCCATTGGACGCAAGAACTTTTGCTTTTGCTCTTCTGTACCAAATTTATAGATTGGCCATCCTGCCAAGGACGTATGAGCAGATAAAGTTACACCCGTGGATGCACAAACGCGGGAAAGCTCTTCTACAGCGATAACATACGCTAAGTAGTCACTGCCGATGCCGCCATATTCTTCCGGCCATGGAATTCCCGTTAAGCCGAGCTCTGCCATTTTGTCGAAAATCTCACGGTCAAAGCGTTCTTCTTCATCTCGTTCTGCAGCCGTCGGTGCTACTTCGTTCTTTGCAAAGTCTCGCACCATTTTTCGGATCATTTCATGTTCTTCTGATAGTTTAAATTGCATGTTTTCCAACCCCTTATAAGTTTTTGCTGATAACCAATCGTTGAATTTCGCTCGTACCTTCGTAAATTTCGCATACTTTTGCATCACGGAAGAATCGCTCTACCGGATAATCCTTTGTATAGCCATAGCCGCCGAACACTTGCACTGCTTCAATGGCTACATCTACTGCTGTTGCAGAAGCAAACAATTTCGCCATGGAAGCTTCTTTTCCGCACGGAAGGCCTTGCGCGCGTAAGGACGCTGCCCGGTATACAAGCAATCTCGCTGCTTCGACGCTTGTTGCCATATCAGCCAGTTTGAAAGCGATGCCCTGCTGTGCTGAGATTGGCTTCCCGAATTGTTGGCGTTCCAACGCATAGTCATTTGCGCATTGAAGCGCAGCTTCCGCAATTCCCAATGCTTGCGCCCCGATGCCGATGCGTCCGACGTCCAAGTTCGCCATAGCAATTTTGAATCCTTCCCCTTCCTTGCCGAGCAAGTTCTCCGCAGGCACCTTCATATCTTCAAACGTTAACTGTACAGTTCTTGATCCGTTCAAGCCCATTTTGTGTTCATCTTTCCCGATGATAAGGCCAGGAGTATCACGCTCTACGATAAATGCAGAGATGCCGCGTCTTCCCTCTTCCGGATTTGTAGAAGCAAAGACGATATAAGTGTCTGCCGCTCCGCCGTTCGTGATGAACACTTTAGAACCGTTAATAATGTAATGGTCGCCTTGCTTCACCGCTTTCGATTTCAAGCTTCCGGCATCCGAGCCTGCGCTTGGCTCCGTTAAAGCAAAGGCACCTAAATACTCTCCGCTCGCAAGCTTTGGAATGTATTTTTGTTTTTGCTCTTCTGTGCCAAAATATAAAATCGGATTGGTTCCTACAGATGTATGCACTGCTAGAATGACACCTACTGTAGCGCTTACTCGGGAAAGTTCGTTGATTGCCAGAATGTAAGAAATGAAGTCCATTTCCGCTCCGCCGTATTGATCAGGAATCGGAATCCCCATCAAGCCAAGCTCGCCCATTTTTCTCAGTATTTCTCTTGGAAACTCGCCCGTTTCTTCCATAACAGGAACAAAAGGAGCAATCTCGTTTTGTGCAAAATCTCGCACCATCTTTCGCATCATTTCCTGCTCTTCTGTTAATAAAAAGTCCATCGTGCCACCTCATCTGCTGATAGAATCAAATTAATATTCGTAGAAGCCGCGCCCTGTCTTCTTGCCTAACCAGCCTGCTTTTACGTACTTTCTTAACAATGGACATGGGCGATATTTATCGTCGCCAAATCCTTCGTGAAGCGTTTCCATGATATACAAGCATGTATCCAAGCCGATGAAATCAGCAAGAGTTAACGGTCCCATCGGATGGTTCATGCCGAGCTTCATCACTTCGTCGATTGCTTCTTTTGTTGCAACACCTTCGTATAACGTATAAATCGCTTCGTTAATCATCGGCATTAAAATACGGTTGGATACGAATCCAGGAAAGTCGTTTACCTCTACCGGCGTTTTGCCGATTACTTTTGTAATATCTTCAATTGTTTGGTACACTTCGTCAGCTGTAGCCAAGCCGCGAATGATTTCGACAAGCTTCATGACAGGTACCGGATTCATAAAGTGCATGCCGATTACCTTTTCCGGACGATTTGTTGCTGCTGCGATTTCTGTAATAGGCAAAGAAGAAGTGTTTGTTGCGAGAATTGTATGAGATGGTGCGATTTGGTCAAGCTGAGCAAAGATTTGTTTTTTAATATCCATTCTTTCTACTGCTGCTTCAATTACGAGGTCTGCGTCTTTTGCACTTTGAATATCTAGTGCAGGAGTAATGTTATGTAACGCTGCTTGTTTTTCTTCTTCAGACATACGTCCTTTTTCTACTTGGCGGGACAGATTTTTCGTAATTACGCTGATGCCTTTCTGTATTTGTTCTTGTTTCAGGTCTTGTAATACTACTTTGTATCCTGCCATTGCACACACTTGAGCAATGCCCGAACCCATTTGTCCGGCACCGATTACCATTATGTTTTGTACTTTCATGAATGTTTCCTCCTAGTTTTTTAGTTTGATAGGGTGCGGCCAAGAAGCCTTGACCGCTTACATTTTAGTGCACTTCAATCATAATAGCGTCGCCTTGCCCGCCGCCGCTGCAGATGGAAGCAATGCCGATGCCGCCGCCGCGCTGCTTTAAGGCATGGATCAAGGACACAACGATGCGGGCGCCGCTTGCGCCGATTGGATGTCCAAGCGCTACAGCTCCGCCGTTTACGTTTACCTTTTCAGGATCTAACCCGGCAATTTTGTTGCTCGTTAAAATAACAGCCGCAAACGCTTCGTTAATTTCAAACAAATCGATGTCTTCTACTTTTTTGCCTGTTTTCTTTAACAGCTCGTTAATAACCAAGCCTGGAGTTCTCGGGAAGTCTTTTGCCTCTATTGCAATTGCAGTATGACCTAAAATTGTCGCAATCGGCTTTCTTCCTTCTTGTAAGGCACGTTCTTCGCTCATCAACACAAGCGCTGCCGCTCCATCATTTAAACCCGGAGCATTCCCGGCTGTTACTGTTCCGTCTGCAGCGAATACCGGTTTTAGTTTTGCAAGTTTTTCAATCGTTGTATCTTCACGAGGAGATTCATCATGCAATACAGTGATTGGCTCTCCTTTACGCTGCGGAATAGTTACCGGAACGATTTCTTCTGCAAATAAGCCTTCTTTGCGCGCTTTTACCGCCCGCATATGACTGATGTAAGCCCATTCGTCTTGGGATTCCCTCGAGATTCCCTCTTCTTTCGCCACATCGCTGCCGTACGTTCCCATGTGAACGCCGGAAAAGGCACATGTTAATCCGTCAGCTACATTCAAATCTAAAAGGTCGCTGTGACCCATACGGTAGCCCCAACGAGCTCCCTTTAAAATGTAAGGGCTGTTGCTCATGGATTCCATGCCGCCCGCCACGATTAAGGATTGGTCGCCGGCACGAATGATTTGGTCTGCCAGCGTAATGCTCCGCATGCCGGAAGCACAGACTTTATTGATGATTTCCGTGCGCGTTTCCCAAGGGAGTCCCGCATGTCTCGCAGCTTGGCGTGATGGGATTTGCCCTTGCCCGCCTTGCAGAACGGTGCCAAAGATAACTTCTTCTACATCGTTCGGAGCTACATTTGCTTTTTCTAACGCGCCTTTAATCGCGATACCCCCAAGCTCAACAGCTTTTACATCTTTTAAAACACCGCCATATTTCCCGATAGGTGTTCTTACCGCACCTAGAATGACTGTTTTTGTCATGTTACTTCCCCCATTCCTATTGTTAAGTATTTCGATTGAACGCTCGCTCGATTTGTTGGCTGTAAAAGAGGCGTACGGGTGTACACCTCTTTATTCTTATGTTGTCCATACCCTCTTTATTAGGATGCAATCTCCTTTTTGTCTCCTACTACGGAGCGCTCTAAGATTTCTGTTACATCCAACGTTTGTACTTGCTCTTCCACTTCTTTTGCTTTCGTGCCGTCTGAGATCATCGTTAAGCAATACGGGCAACCTGTACTGATAACAGATGGATTCACAGCAAGCGCTTGTTCTGTTCTTGCTACGTTGATGCGCGTACCCGCGGTTTCTTCCATCCACATTAAGCCTCCTCCCGCTCCGCAGCACATGCCGGTTTCGCGTTTGCGTTCCATTTCGACAACCTTGACGCCCGGAATGGCTTTTAACACTTCGCGAGGTGCTTCGTACACTTCGTTATAGCGCCCTAAGTAACAAGAATCATGGTACGTAATGGTTTCATTTACAGGATGAACCGGTTTTAAGCGGCCTTCCTTAACCCATTTCGCTAACAATTCTGTATGATGGTATACTTCCGCTTGTAAGCCGAAGTCCGGATACTCGTTTTTAAAGATGTTGTACGCATGTGGGTCAATCGTTACGATTTTCTTTACGCCCGCCTTTTCAAACTCTTCAATATTTTTATTTGCAAGGTCTTGGAATAAGAACTCGTTTCCTAAGCGGCGCGGCGTATCCCCGGAATTCTTTTCCTTGTTCCCGAGAATCGCGAACTTGATGCCCGCTTCGTTCATAAGCTTCGCAAACGATAAAGCAATCTTTTGGCTGCGATTATCGTAAGAGCCCATGGAGCCTACCCAGAATAAGTATTCAAATTCTTCGCCTGCTTTGCTTAGTTCTTTTACAGTCGGAATATGAACATCTTCTCTTGCTTCGCGCCAGTCTTCGCGCTGCTTTCTGTTTAACCCCCACGGATTGCCCTGGCGCTCGATGTTTGTCATTGCACGCTGCGCTTCCGCATCCATATTTCCTTCTGTTAAGACAAGGTAACGGCGAAGGTCGATGATTTTATCGACGTGCTCGTTCATAA
Organism: Bacillus sp. (in: firmicutes); assembly: GCA_041920565.1. Taxonomy (GTDB): domain Bacteria; phylum Bacillota; class Bacilli; order Bacillales; family Bacillaceae_G; genus JAGHKQ01. Next base: position 13,128 of record JBHGXS010000141.1, read on the forward strand.
CCGGACATTGATCTTCACAGTTGCGGCACGTTGTACATGCCCAAATTTCCTCTTCAGTAATAACGTCACCGATTAAGCTCGGGCTGTATTCTAACACCGCCGCGGCAGATTCTTGCTGCCCTTTTCCTGCGGTAGCCAACGCTAACTGATTTCCTTGCGTATTATTGAATGCGAATGCCGGCACCCAAGGTGTGCGGGATGTTATCGCAGCTCCCGTATCTGTTAAATGATCTCGAAGCTTTAAAATCAGATCCATCGGGGAAAGCATTTTGCCCGTTCCCGTTGCTGGACACATATTTGTACATCTTCCGCACTCTACGCAAGCATATAAGTCGATAAGCTGCGTTTGCTTGAAGTCTTGAATTTTACCTACACCGAATGTTTCTTGTGTTTCGTCCTCAAAATCAATTTTTTCCAGCTTGCCCGGGTTTGTTAAACGGCCGAAATAGACGTTTGCCGGACCTGCGATTAAGTGTGCGTGTTTAGACTGCGGCACGTACACTAAGAATGTAAGAAGAATCAGTAAGTGTATCCACCATGCAAAATAAAATACAACCAGCGCAGCTGTTTCTCCAATACCGGAGAAAATGTATGCGATTACAGAAGCGATCGGTTCACTCCATGATGATTCTCCGCCGTGCAAAATAATGCCCATTCCGTTTCCAAGTAAAACTGACAGCATTAACCCCCCGATAAAAATAAGCACGAGACCGGATTTGAAATTACGTTTTAAACGAACAAGCTTTTCAATGTAGCGTCTGTAAAACGCCCAATATACTGCAATTAAAATAACTAAGGTGACGATTTCTTGGAAGAAAGTAAATGCAGGATACAGCGGTCCAAGCGGCAGATGAGATCCAGGGACAAGCCCTTTCCATATGAAGTCGATAGCTCCGAATTGGACTAGAATGAAACCGTAGAAAAACATGACGTGAATAAGGCCGCTTTTTTTATCTTTCAAAAGCTTTTTTTGGCCGAAGACATTGACTTTAACGCGTTCCCAGCGTTCTCTTACCTTATTATCAAATTCAACCTTTTTTCCGAGCTTTATATACTCGATCCTTGTTTTAATCAAGTAAGCGAATAAATAAAGCGCATATCCCGTAACCGCCAAAAAGGCAAGCCAGTTAACCAGAAGCCACACGTTCATCTCGTTTCAACCCCTCTCTTATGACTGTGAACGTTCTTCAGCTCGAAATTATATTAGAAAATTACCTCCTTTTAGATAATAGTTAATTTTCTGAATTTACATCCTACTTTCATTATAGTATGAGTGAGCATTCAGTCAACCCTTTTTTGTTATACAACAATATGACTTCTTTCGACACGAGTGAAACACATTTTCATTTATAATTGGACACGATTCAGGCGAAACTAAAAGAACTAGGAATTGGAGGGGAGCATGTATGTTTACTTTTCTTTTTTTCATGCTTGCTCTGCTGCTTGTTTGGCTGCCCATCGACTTTTACCTAGGCAGAAAAGCGCAGCTAAAACGCGTTGAACAACGGATTCTTCCGCTGCGCCAAAGCGATTTCCGTTTGTATACATATGGAAAAACATTGTATGATGACTTGTTTCAAGATATACGAAATGCAAAAGAGCATATTCATATTTTATTTTTCATTGTGAATAACGACCCCGTAAGCAATGAGTTTTTAGACATGCTAAAAGAAAAAGCCAGGCAAGACGTTGAAGTTCGGTTGCTTTTAGATCGTATCGGAAGCCATCATCTGTCAAGAGAATCAATAAAGCAGCTGCGAGAAGCAGGTGTTCATTTTTCCTTTTGCCATAAAATACGATTTCCATTTTGGTTTTACTCGCTGAATCAACGAAACCATCGCAAAATTACGGTCATCGACGGGAAAATCGGCTACATCGGCGGCTTCAATATCGGAGAAGAATATCTCGGTCATGACCCCAAGCTAGGAAACTGGCGTGATTATCACTTGCGCTTAACAGGAGAAGGCGTTGCCGATTTACAAGAGCAGTTTTTGCATGATTGGTACGACGACACAAAAGAGCTGCTTCTGCCTGAATCCAAGTACTTTCCCCCTTTAGAGAAAGGAATCGTGCCCCATCGTTTTATACCAACGGATGGTGCTTATTTAAAGCAAACGTTTTTAGACTTGGTTGAAGGAGCAAAAAATGAATTATATATCGGCACCCCCTACTTTGTTCCGGGAAAGCATTTGATGAACGCCTTGCTGGGAGCGTTGAAGCGAGGAGTGAAGGTCACCGTGCTTGTTCCGCTTAAATCGGATCATCCGTTAGTAAAAGAAGCAGAGTTTCCTTACTTTCGAAAGCTGCTGCGGGCCGGCTGTACCATATATCAATTTGAAGACGGTTTTTTTCATGCCAAAATCGTGAAAGCGGACGAAAAAATTTGCGATATTGGCACCGCCAATTTTGATTTGCGAAGCTTGTACATCAATCATGAAATGAATTGCTTGCTGTATGAGTCTCCATTTATGGAGGTTATTACAAAAGAAATTGATCAAGACCTTGAAAACTCAAGCAAGCTTACACTTGAATACTTTAATCATTTAACATTCAAGCAAAAATGCAAAGAATGGCTTGCAACCACAATTTCGTTTTTTCTATAGGGAGTGGAAATATTGAAAATTCGGTTCGGCTACGTATCGCATGCGTTATCACTCTGGGAATGTTCTCCTGCAAAAACAATGACATTTACGAGATGGAAGCAGCTTGGGCGGAAGGAACGAGAAGAAAAACTATATGCCATTACAAAAGAAAATTTGCGCAATACATTGCGGGCTCTTTACTATAACATCGCTCACGAAATTTATTTATATCGTTTTTCTTCTTCCATGGTGCCGTTAGCTACCCATCCGGAAGTGGATTTTAATTATTTGGATTTAGTTCGAGATGAATTTGCCGATTTTGTGAAACCTTTTTTTCAAATAATAAAAAACATAAAATGCGCCTTTGATGTGATGATTGAAAGCAAACGAAAAGATCAAGCCCTTCTTCAGCTTGTAGAGAAGCTGTCTAAAACGCGCGGCTTCAAGCGAATCGGCGGTGCGACAATAGAATTAAAGTAAGTGAAGGTGCCCTTTTGGGGCATTTTTTTGTCTATAAATTTACATTTAAACAAAAATAATACATTCTTAACAATAAATTCATTTTTATATAATATTATTTTTTTATGAGGATATTTTATTTTTTGTATAGGAGCCAGGGAAAAATGAATCAAATAAAAAGATATATTCTATCTATATTGCTGCTTGGCTTGAAACCTGCCGATCGGAACAATTTAGTCCAAAGCAAAAACGGAATCGGCACGGCATTCAGCAAATCCGGCAATAAAAATTACGCTCGCTTTTTTCTTCCTTATATTAGCATCATTATATTTATAGAATACATTTTATTACACTACATGAAGAATCAAGCCATGTTGCTTGTTTTGAATGTTCTTATTATGCTGCTTGTTATTCGGCAAATATTTATTTGGTCTGAAAACAAGGAGCTTCTTTCCACGTTTCAGGATTTACATGAGAAGCTTGAAGACAGAGTAAATGAGGGCATACGTGCGCTGGCAAAAAGCGAACAGCAGTATAAATCTTTGTTCGAATCTCATCCCGATGCCGTCTTTTCTTTAGATTTAAGCGGCAATTTCCAAAGTGTAAATATATCCTGCACGCACATTCTCGGATATGATCAAGAGGAGCTTTTCAGACAATCTTTCTTAAATTTTATTATAGAGGACGATCAAAAGCTGGCACGGGATGCTTTTCGCAACGCTAAGACCGGAATCCCTCAAACATTTGAAGTTCGCGGAATTCGTAAACAGCTTGAGTTATATTATTTGCACATCACCCTTATTCCTATCATGATTGGGAAACAACCCGTTGGCATGTATGGCATCGCAAAAGATATGACAGAGCTCAAACGGAATCAAGAAAAAATTGAACGCCTAGCCTTTCATGATGTATTAACGGGGCTTCCGAACAGAAGAAAATTTGAAGACAGTTTGCAAAATGCATTGAAAAAAGCAAATGAACGAAACAATATGGTCGCCGTCTTTTATATCGACTTAGACCGCTTTAAAAAAATTAATGACAGATTAGGTCATGATGCAGGAGATTTACTTTTAATTGAAGTCGCTAAGCGACTTACAGGATGCTTGCGCACAAAAGACTTAATTGCACGGCAAGGAGGAGATGAATTTACTTTATTCTTGCAGGATGTGTTTTCTCCGCAAAATGCTACGCTTGTAGCGGAACGATTGCTGGAAACACTGAATCAACCTTTTTCCATCGACGGTCATGATTTAAAAATTACCCCAAGCATCGGCATTGCGCTATATCCGACACATGGAACAAATGTGACAAAATTAATGAAAAACGCTGATAGGGCTATGTATCAAGCAAAAACAACAGGCAAGAACAAATATGTCATATATTCCAAAGAAATGAGTGAAAAGGAAGAACAGAAGCTGCTACTCGAGGAAGAGTTAACAAAAGCGTTGGAGCGGAACGAATTTGTTTTGCACTACCAACCTCAGATTGATATTCAAACCAATAAAATTATAGGGTTTGAAGCACTGCTTCGCTGGCAGCATCCGAAGCTCGGAATGGTTTCTCCGGCAGAATTTATTCCGCTTCTGGAAGAAACCGGACAAATTATCCAAATTGGAGAGTGGGTTCTTCGCACGGCTTGTCAGCAAGCGAAAGAATGGCATAAGCAGGGGTTTCCTTATTTAAAAGTAGCCGTTAATTTGTCTCCTGTACAATTCGATTACGTTCATTTTATAGAAATGGTGTCAAACATCTTACACGAGACAAAACTATCTCCTCATTGTCTTGATTTAGAAATTACAGAAGGCATTGCCATGAAGAAAGAAGAACAGGTGATTCGGAAACTGGAAAAATTGCAGGCTCTTGGCGTCCAAATTTCCATTGATGATTTTGGAACGGGATACTCTTCACTTTCATATTTAACAAAATACCCCATTAATACGCTGAAAATTGCCCGGGAGTTTATTCAAGAAATTGAAAACGACAAGCAGCAAGAAGCTATTATTTCCTCCATCATAATGATGGCTAAAAATTTAAAACTGACAGTGATAGCAGAAGGTGTGGAAACAAAAGCGCAAGCTGCCTTTCTGCAAAAAAAACAATGCGATCAAATTCAAGGCTTTTACTTCAGCAAACCTCTAGAAGCAGACCAGATTTGTAAGCTGCTGCATCGGCAAACTGTGAAGGTGGGATAAATAGGAGCCGTAGAGACATAGATCAGTCTGTTTAACAAGCAAACAAAACAGGAAAACCGTCATAAACTGAAATAGACATTTGTCATATGGATTATTTTGAATGAACTGCGCAAACATGCTAATATGAAATGAAATACTTTATGTAAGAAAGCGGGTTTTCTATGATTATTACAAACGAACAAGAATTAGAAGGCTTACGGAAAATCGGGAGAATCGTAGCGCTGGCTCGTGAGGAAATGAAGCGCCAAGCAAAGCCTGGCATGACAACAAAAGAGCTGGATTTAATCGGAAAGAAAATATTGGATGAGCATGGCGCGGAATCCGCCCCGGAAAAAGAATATGACTTTCCAGGCACTACATGTATCAGCGTGAACGAGGAAGTCGCTCACGGCATCCCGGGAGACCGTGTCTTAAAGGACGGCGACTTGATTAATATTGATATTTCTGCTGCACTGGACGGATATTATGCGGATACCGGTATTTCTTTTGTCATCGGACAAAGCGATGAACTAAAAGAAAAGCTGTGCCGAACTGCAGAAAGCGCTTTTTGGGAAGCAATGAAGAAAGCGCGAGCGGGAGCCAAGAAAAATCAAATCGGGAGAGCTGTTTGGAATGAAGCCAAGAAAAACGGCTTTACGGTCATCAAAAACCTGACAGGTCATGGCATCGGCCGCAGCCTTCATGAAAAACCGGATCATATTTTAAACTACTTCGATCCAATGGACAGCGGTCTATTAAAAGAAGGCCTCGTTCTTGCAGTAGAACCGTTCGTGTCCACAGGAGCGGACTACATTGTTGAAGGAGGCGACGGCTGGACATTTATAACGCCGGATAAGAGCCTTGTTGCACAATGTGAGCACACGATTGTCATCACAAAAGGAGCACCGATTATTTTAACGGCTTTAGAAGACTAAAAACTGGGCACGGGAAAAAACACCCGTGCTCAGTCCTTTTTAGCTCTGGCACACCCAAATTTTAGCATGCATTGTACAAAACTGATAATAATTTCATCAAAACGGTACATAATTGTGCCAAACCTACTCTTAATTGCATCAAACCTTCACTAAATTGCACCAAATTCACAATAATTGCATCGAAACATTACATAATTGCACCAAACTCACAATAATTGCGCCAGCCAAGATACGCTTGAGAATAGTTGTCTCTATGTAAAAACCGCCACAGCGCGCTGTGGCGGGGTGGAATGTATAATAAAAACGACCTGGTTTCGGCAACCAGGTCGTTTTTGTGTTACATTTTCTCAGGTGCTGCTACACCGATTAACTTCAATGCATTTTGAATTGTAATTTGTACGGCCTTCATCAGCTCGTAACGCGCTTTGCTCTTCTCCATATTGTCGTGATCTAATACTTTTTCTGCATTGTAGAAACTGTGAAGCGCAGACGCTAACTCAAACACATAGTTTGTCATGCGGTGAGGCAAGCGTTTTTGTGCCGCTTCCGCTACTGCTGCCGGAAATTCTCCAAGCTTTTTCAATAAGTCGAATTCTTTTTCGGAATCAATTAGCTTATAGTTCACTTCCCCGCCTGCAGCTAAACCAAGCTCTTCACCTTGACGTAAAATGCTGCATACGCGCGCATGAGCGTATTGACAATAGTACACAGGGTTTTCATTAGATTTTGACACTGCTAAATCCATATCAAAGTCCAAGTGAGAATCAGCGCTGCGCATTGCGAAGAAGTAACGCATCGCGTCTACTCCTACCTCTTCCATCAATTCACGAAGCGTAACGGCTTTACCTGTACGCTTACTCATTTTCACTTTTTCGCCGTTTTGATATAACTGCACCATTTGGATGATTTCGACTTCCAGCATATCTTTGTCATAGCCAAGCGCTTGAATTGCTGCTTTCATACGAGGAATGTAGCCATGATGATCCGCTCCCCAGATATTGATCAACTTTTCAAAGCCGCGCTCGATTTTATCGCGGTGATATGCGATATCAGGCGTTAAATACGTGTAAGAGCCATCCTGTTTAATTAATACACGGTCTTTATCATCACCATATGCTGTAGAACGGAACCAAGTCGCGCCGTCTTGTTCATAGATTTCATTGCGCTCTTTTAATACTGCTAACGCTTCGTCAATCTTACCGTTACGGTATAAAGATGTCTCAGAATACCAAACATCAAAGCTGACGCGGAAGTTTTCCAAGTCCTTTTTTAGCTTTTCTAATTCGTATTTTAATCCGTACTCGCGGAAAAAGTCATAACGTTCCTTTTCATCTGCATTTACATAACGATCGCCAAATTCTTCTGCTAAACGCTTACCGATTCCAACAATATCTTCCCCGTAATATCCATCTGCAGGCATTTCTTTTTCGATTCCCAGCGCCTGCATGTAACGAGCTTCTACAGAAAGCGCCAAGTTATGGATTTGGTTACCCGCATCGTTAATGTAATATTCTCGGCTTACATCGTAACCTGCTTTTGCAAGCACGTTACATAATGTATCGCCGACAGCCGCACCTCTCGCATGCCCTAAGTGAAGGTCACCCGTAGGGTTTGCGGATACGAACTCCACTTGTACCTTTTGGCCTTTTCCTGTATCGCTTTCTCCGTACGATTCTCCTGCTTGTACAATCGCAGGGATCAAGTCTGTTAAATAGCTGTTATCCATATAAAAGTTGATGAAACCCGGTCCTGCGATTTCAATTTTATCAATGGATGCTTTCGCTTTATCAAAGTTGTTTACTAATTCTTCCGCAATCATGCGAGGTGCTTTTTTAGCAACACGCGCCAACTGCATCGCCATATTTGTAGAGAAGTCACCATGTGCTTTTTCCTTCGGCACTTCTAACACAACATCAGGAATTTGCTCTTCTGCAGCTAAGCCTGCTTTTAATACAGCCTCTTTAATTTCTGCTTTCAATAAATCTTTTACCTGCTCCAAAGTATTCATTTTGCTTCCTCCTTAAAGTGAATCGTAATGGTATATCGTCCTGCTTCCGTTTCGTTTAAAAGCAAGGTATACGTGACAAACAGCTGTCCTTTTTTCGTTTTATCCGACCAATTAAAAAGAACATTGTCTGTTTTTGTATCCAATGAAAAGTCACCAAGCTCGCTTCTGTACGTTCCCTTCGTCCATTCCCCTTTTCTATGGGTTTGTCTCATGGAAACGACACCGGAACGCATAATGAGCACATCGTCACCCTGTATCTTTATAATTGTATTAATTTCCCCATGCTCATTCGGCTCTTGAAACTTTAAATATATACTTTGACCCTTTACATAGTATAGACCAACTGTTTCAAAAGCAACTGTTTCCTTGCGTGTTCCTTCTCGGATTTGTGTAGTGAATTTCAGTTTCACAGGTAAGCCTGCGGATTGCTTTTCCACTTTCTGCACACCTTTCAGTCTTGTACATCTATAAATAGAATTAACATGAACATAATTGATATGTTTATAAACGCACTTTTATTATCATACCAAAAAATGAGGCGTGTTGTCTTTGAAAAATCGGGTTTCACGCAAAGTGGACAATAAGTGACGTGATTCAGGCAATATATCGACAGAAACGAACCATTTATCGACGAAATCGGACCATATATCAACAAAACAGATTATATCTCCAATATAAAAACGCTTGGATAAAGTAAAATCCAAGCGTTTTGTATGCCAATTTAGCGCTTTTGTACCCATCCAAGAATAATTTCGCGGATCAGTTTGCTTGCTACAATCGGAGTTTGTTCGCTGTGGTCATATACCGGTGCCACTTCCACTACGTCCGCTCCGACTACTTTCACATCGGAGTTTGCAATCTCCACAATGGAAGCCAGCAACTCTTTTGATGTAATGCCGCCTGCTTCCAATGTACCTGTACCAGGTGCATGAGCCGGATCTAATACGTCAATATCAATCGTTACGTATACAGGACGTCCTGCCAGCTTAGGCAATACCTCTTTAAGAGGAGCGTGCACATCAAATTTAAAAAGGTTCATGCCCACTTCCTTCGCCCATTGGAACTCTTCTTTCATACCAGAACGGATTCCGAAAGAATATACGTTTTGCGGACCGATTAAGTCACATGCTTTTTTGATTGGCGTAGAGTGAGATAATGGCTCGCCTTCGTAAAAGTCGCGAAGGTCTGTGTGCGCATCCATATGGATAATCGCAAGGTCTGGATATTTTTTGTACATTGCTTTAATTACCGGCCAAGACACTAAGTGCTCGCCGCCCATTCCTAATGGAAACTTACCATCCGCCAATAATCCATCAATGTATTCTTCAATCATATCAAGGCTGCGCTGCGCATTTCCGAATGGAAGCGGAATATCCCCCGCATCGAAGTATTTTACTTCTTCCAACTCGCGATCCATATACGGGCTGTACTCTTCAAGACCGATAGACACCTCGCGAATGCGAGCCGGACCGAAACGGGAACCGGGACGGAAACTTACAGTCCAGTCCATTGGCATGCCGTAAATAACTGCTTCTGCTTCTTCATAGCTTGGATGACTTTTAATAAAGACATTGCCAGAATATGCTTCATCAAAACGCATTGCATAATCCTCCTTTATGTATGAAGAACGCCTTTTTGAAGGCGATCTTCGTCAAATAATATATAATTACTTAATTAAATCGCCTACAAATTTAGGCAGCACGAAAGCAGCTTTGTGAAGCTCTTTTGTATAGTATTTTGTTTCGATGTCATGGAAACGATCTTCGCTTACTGCAAGCGGATCATACTTTTTAGATCCCATTGTGAACGTCCAAAGACCGCTCGGATATGTTGGGATGTTCGCTGTATACAGACGAGTGATTGGGAAGATTTCTTTTACATCTCTGAACACTTTAGAAATTAGCTCCGGTGTAAACCAAGGGTTGTCCGTTTGTGCTACGAAAATGCCATCTTCTTTTAATGCTTTAGAGATACCTGCATAGAAGCCTTTTGTAAACAGGTTTACTGCAGGTCCTACCGGCTCTGTAGAGTCAACCATGATTACATCATACTCATTTTCGCTTTGTGCGATGTGCATGAAACCGTCATCGATTTTTACTTCTACACGAGGGTTTTCTAATTCGCCAGCGATTTCGGGCAAGTATTTTTTAGAGTACTCGATTACTTTGCCATCGATTTCTACAAGCGTTGCTTTCTTCACGCTTGGGTGCTTTAATACTTCACGGATTACGCCGCCGTCTCCACCGCCTACTACAAGAACGTTTTCAGGGTTTGGGTGCGTAAATAAAGGTACATGAGCTACCATTTCATGATATACGAATTCATCCTTTTGAGACGTCATGACCATGCCGTCTAACAGAAGCATGTTGCCGAACTCTTCTGTTTCTACCATATCCAGCTTTTGAAATTCCGTTTGCTCTGTATGTAAAGTACGGTTAATTTTCATCGTAATACCAAAGTTTTCTGTTTGCTTTTCAGTAAACCATAATCCCATTGGGTTATCACGCCTTTCATTTCATATTTAGGACAAACTTAATGTTCCCTATACAAAATAAAACAAATCATAAAAAATGTATAGTTAAAAATATAAAAAAAGATAAAGATTTTACAATGTTCGACATTCTCTTAAGAAGATTCTCCTAAAAGGAAGCCTGTTTCCCATCTAAGTTCAATAAATAAAGCCCCTGAGCTCAGATAGCAGAAGCAAAAATGAGAAAAGCAAGCGGACTGCATCCAAATTTTGTTTTGTTAACAAAGGATTTCGTTCACAAGGCGCAAGAAGCAGGGTATATAGTGCAGCCTTATACGATTAACGAATCTGAGGATTGGGAACGAATGATTGAGTATGGAGTAGATGCAATTATTACGGATTGGCCGGAGCGCGCTTTTACGCTTCTGAAAAACAAGGAGCTTCTAATAAGAAGCTCTTTTTTCATTACATTCGTTTAAAAAAAGCAAAATCCCTCAATACTAGTAAAAGTATTTTGTATAAGGGGGATGCATATGGAACTTACCGTAAATAAAAGAACCATTAAATACGTGCGGGCTGTTCTTATTATTGGTTCGCTCGTTTCATTTATACTTGCTGCCATTGTTTCCTTACTATTTTTAGCAGCCAAAATTGCAGGTCCGCCACCTATAGCAGTGCCGCAAACAACCGTCTTTTACGCAAACGACGATTCTATCATCGGGCAAAGTCATACTGGACAAAATCGATACTGGGTCGACATGGAGCATATCTCGCCTTACGTAAAGTACGCCACTCTAGCAGTCGAAGACCAGCGCTTTTATGACCATCACGGTTTTGACGCAAAGCGAATAGCCGGAGCCGCCATTGCGGATTTACGGGCAATGGCTAAAGTGCAAGGCGCCAGCACCATTACCCAGCAATACGCGCGAAATCTATATTTGAACCATGATAAAACATGGAAGCGAAAACTGGTCGAAGCATTATACACCATTCGCTTAGAAGTCAACTACAGCAAAATAAGAATTTTAGAAGGCTATCTTAATACTATTTACTACGGTCATGGCGCATACGGAATTGAAGCGGCGTCCCGGCTGTACTTCGGCAAATCAGCGAAGAGCTTAACGCTGGCAGAAGCCAGCATGCTTGCCGGCATTCCAAAGGGGCCAAGCTATTTTTCTCCCTACATTAACGAAGCAAGAGCGAAAGAGCGGCAAGCGTTAATTCTCAAAGAGATGCAAAGGCAAGGCTTTATTACACAAAAGCAAGCTGAAGAAGCAAAGCGGGAAAAGCTTTCCTATCAGCCTCTTGAACAAGGAAAAACCTCGAAGCTTGCCCCCTATTTTCAAGATATGGTTCAATCCGTGCTGGTGAAAGAGCTGAACATGGATGAACAAACCGTACAACAGGGCGGCTTACGGGTGTACACAACTTTAGATCGGAATGTACAGGAGATAGTAGAAAAGCAGGTAAAAAACACGATTCCGGCTTCATCAGAAATTGAAGCAGCCGTTGTGTCGATGGACCCTCGGACAGGAGAGGTGAAGGCTCTCGTCGGAGGACGAGATTATAAGAAAAGCCAGTTTAATAGGGCAACGCAAGCCTATCGTCAGCCAGGTTCTGCGTTTAAACCCTTTTTGTATTATGCAGCCTTGAAAAAAGGATTTACACCTGTGACGCGCTTAAAAAGCGAGTATACAACATTTAAAATGAATGACGGAGTATCTACTTATAAACCGGCAAACTACAATAACTATTATGCTGACGATTTCATTACAATGGCGCAAGCCTTGGCAGTTTCCGATAACATCTATGCTGTGAAAACACATTTATTCTTAGGAGAACAAGTTCTGGTGAAAACGGCAAAAGAATTCGGGATTACAAGCAAGCTGGAAGCTATCCCTGCTTTAGCGTTAGGTACTTCCCCTGTGAAACCGATTGAAATGGTGAATGCCTACGGAATGCTTGCCAACGGCGGCAAGAAAATTAAGCCCGTATTTATTCGAAGAGTAATTGACCAAGATGGAAACATTCTGTATGACTCTCACCTTGAACGAGAACAAACGTTGGATAAAGATGTAACATTCGTGATGGAACAAATGATGACGGGTATGTTCAATGCGAAGCTAAGCGGCTATACTTCCGTGACCGGACAAACGATTATGAACAAATTAACTCGAACCTATGCAGGAAAATCCGGCTCTACAAAAACGGATAGTTGGATGATCGGCTTTACTCCGCAGCTCGTAACAGGAGTATGGGTTGGCTACGATAAAGGAAGAGCTATTACAAATCCTAGTGAACAGCGCTACGCAAAGATGATTTGGGCAAATGTCATGGAGGAATCTTTAAAAGATGAGCCGAAAAAGAAATTTGCAAAACCTGAGGGTGTAGTCGGGTTGAATATCAATCCCAAAAACGGAAAAATCGCTACAAAAGGCTGTCCAGTTTCTGTAAAAATGTATTTTGTAAAAGGAACAGAGCCTACGGAATATTGTATGGAACATTTGGATGAAAAAGATGATTTTAATGATATGAAAATAAAAGCAAAGCAGCAAGAAAAGTGGTACAAAAAATATTTTCCTTGGTAAATGCGAAAAGTCCCCAGTTTCCCGGGGACTTTTCGTTGTCCTAGTTTTTAATGTAGATAGGTATCGGTTATAGTTTACTCCAATTCCAACAATTGCACAAGATTAATCCTTGCTTAAAAGATCAGTTTTTAACTTTTCACTGGAACGGTTCCACATACCTTCATCATGCTTCTTCAAAAACTCGGCTAATACATGCTTAGACTTCTCATCCATATGATCGACCATAATGTGACGTTTCAAGGATTTATCCATTTTGTTCACATGTTCCGGCAATGATTTATATCCACGTCGTATTTCACGATCCACCGTCATCTCGCAAGCTGTTACACCCGCATAGTAAGGACCGTTCTCCGCACGTTCTACCGTCACCCAAACAAGCCAATACGGCTTTCCATTTGGCACTTCTTCTTTGTTCGGTAAAAACTTAATGCCCTTTTCCACCGCACTACGGGCGTGCATCGCGCCCATATCGACGAATGCTTCTCCTTCCGTAACATCGACGAAAACCGGAGAGATATTCTCTAAACTCAATGCTCCGACGCCGAAGCCGCCGTGACCGCTTGTAGAATCATTTTTCAATATATTAAAACCGACCGTTTTCTTTTTTGGTTGTTCTTCCATATAATTACCTCCTGTTCTTACATTTTCTACCCCTCATTTTACACCAGCATGTTATTACATTCCAAACAACGGACCAACCAGCCCCTGAAGAAAGCCCCATACACGCGGAATGACCACGTTAAAAATAGGCTGAATGGTATATCGATCGAGCGGTGTAATGACTAAAATAAGAAAAATTAACGCCCCGTAGTTTTCATATTGAGTCAAAGTCGCCCGTACACTTGGCGGTGATAGGTCTTCGATGATACGATAGCCGTCAAGCGGCGGAAATGGCAGCAAGTTAAAAACAAATAGAACGATGTTCAGTCCAAGAAATACTTGGAAGAAATCTTGTAATGTTTGAGAGACCGCCGGAGGGACCATATCAAGGACACCAAAGCGGACACTGCTATACCATATGATCAATCCGACAATCGCCAAAAACAAGTTGCTCAGCGGCCCCGCGATTGAAACAAGAATTCCGGCTAAACGCGGATTTTTAAAATGATAGCGATTGACCGGTACAGGGCGAGCCCACCCGAATCCCACAAGGAAAATGGCAACAGTTCCGATTGGATCTAAATGAGATAACGGAGACAATGTCAACCTTCCTTGATTTTTTGCGGTCGGATCTCCGAATTTATACGCTACATAGGCATGGGCAAATTCGTGCAGCGAAAATGCCAGCATTAATGAAATAACAACAAGCGGAATTTCCCTTAAGGGATAAGCTAAAAAACCTGCCATTTTTAAACTCCTTTTTATCAGTTTCTCCTTAACCCTGCTTTTTTCGATTTTTGTTAGGATTTTTGCCAACATCTTCAGCTATAATAAGATTGTGCATAATACATATAAAGGAGCGATTACAATGCCATACGTAACAGTGAAAATGTTAGAAGGGCGCACAGAAGAGCAGAAAAAAGCTCTTGCCGAAAAAGTAACAGCTGCCGTAAGCGAGACTACAGGCGCACCGGCTGAAAAAATCGTTGTCTTCATCGAAGAAATGTCTAAAAATCATTATGCGATCGCCGGCAAGCGTTTGAGCGACATCGAGTAATCCACGGAAGAAGCAGCATGCACGCTGCTTCTTTTACTTTCCTTCCAATAGGCTGATGATTTTTTCCTTCACTTTTCCTTTTCTTCCATCCTCATATATGAAATCATGCGGATAAAACAGCTTTTGGTCCGTGCGTTTCTTGCCCGTTATGGCTTCTACAATGTCAGATTCCCGAGACAATTCTCTTAATTCTCCATTTGGCATCAGAAGCAAAATCGGGAGACGCTCTTCTTCTTCTCCTGCCCGATAAAAGTCATACGGCAAATCTGAAGTGCTGTCTACTACTAAATAGTATTCCGGGTCAATTCCTGCTTTTTTAAACAGGTTATTTAATTCGACCCAATTATTTAAACCATGCTTCTCCGTAAAATCAACATATTTGAATAAATCCCGATTCATAAAGCGGCGGCATAAATCGCTTAAAATCGCATCTTCTTCATCCTGCCAAACTTGAAAATAATAATACATAATATTTTCATCTAATTTCAGATAGTCTTCAAGCGTCACTTCTTCCTGAAACAGAGAGTAGAAATGGACCGGATAATGTTTAAATGTGTAATATTGCTGATGAAGCGCTTTTGCTCGATGCAATATTTTCGTTAAAATCACTTCTGCGCTGCGCGTAACCGGATGAAAATATACTTGCCAATACATTTGATACCGACTCATGATATAATGCTCGACTGCATGCATGCCGCTGTACTTAATCACAACTTGATCTCCATACGGACGCATGACTCGTAAAATGCGCTCCATATCAAAATTGCCGTAGCTTACACCCGTAAAATACGCGTCTCGAAGCAAATAGTCCATTCTATCCGCATCGATTTGGCTCGAAATCATGCTGATGACAAGCTTGTTGTCCGACGTTTTTGCAATGACCTCTGCTACCTTTTGCGGAAATTGAGGATCTACACGGCGCAGCACCTTATTGATTTCCGTATCTCCCATGATAATCCGTTGCGTAAATGTCTCATGGTCCAGACCGAATACTTTTTCAAAGGAATGAGAAAACGGTCCATGCCCGACATCATGTAAAAGAGCAGCACATAAACAGAGCAAACGGTCTTCTGCATTCCAATGCGGTCTTCCATCAAAGACATCATCAATCACCCTTCGAATAATCTCATATACGCCCAAGGAATGATTAAAACGACTATGTTCAGCTCCATGAAACGTAAAAAATGTCGTGCCAAGCTGGCGGATGCGGCGCAGCCTTTGAAATTCCGCTGTGCCGATCAAATCCCAAATGATTTTGTCGTGAACATGGATATATCTATGTACGGGGTCTTTAAATACCTTTTTTTCATCTAATTTGACATTGGAATACACCAAGCAAATACCCCCTTCCGTTACTATGGTACTTTTATTATAGCCAAATTTATACTTCATTGAAATTAAAGACTTTTTAGATTTTCATTATATTAACCTGCAATTTACATTTTAGGATGAAAAAAGCACTTCTCTCGTCAAGAAGTGCTTTCCTTTATTTTAGCTTATCTTCAATTTTCTTAATCAATTCATCTTCGTTTGGTGCAGATACCGGACGGTTATTAACAAACGCGAATGATTTTTTGCGTCCTGGACCGCAATATGACTGGCAACCGATTTTTATATCTGCATTTGGATCTATCTTTTTCAAGCGAGGAAGCAATGTCTTAATGTTCGTTGCCTGACAATCGTCACATATTCGAAATTCGTTTCCCATGGTTTACAACCCTTTCTCTATGTTTAACTTTTCACAAGTATAGTATTTACAAGTTCTAAAACAGCTAAAAGGTATTTTACATTTTCTTTTTTGACTATGCAAGTTTTCCACTCGGCTCCATTATTCTTCCTAATTTCCAATCTACTATATTTTTGAAAGGTTGGTATAAAAGCGGAAAGAGTTGTCCATTCTAAAAATAGGAAATGCACAAGAAAAGCAGCACCTAGCCGGTAAAGCTAGACACACCCCAAAATTCTATACTTTTTTACATTTTAAAAAAGGAGATGAATCTATGAAAGTAAGACAAGATGCTTGGACAGAAGAAGATGATTTATTGTTGGCCGAAACCGTGCTTCGTCACGTTCGCGAAGGAAGTACGCAGCTGAATGCATTTGAAGAAGTAGGGGATAAATTAAATCGTACATCCGCAGCATGCGGTTTCCGCTGGAATGCAGTAGTAAGATATAATTACGATAAAGCGTTACAATTAGCAAAGAAACATCGAAAAGAAAAAATGAGGGCAGCAACTGGTGAGCAGGCAAAGAAAAAGCTGTTATACAATCCTCCTGCATCCAATATTCCTATGCCTCCACTAGACTTAGATAGCGGGGAGTATGATGAGCTTGAAGGACTCTCTTTATCAAGCAGTTTGCCAACTGCACCAGCAGCACCAAACTCTATTACAATGGCAGATGTAATCAGCTTTTTACAATCCATTAGCAGCTCTAACATAAGAGCATCTGCGCTGCAAACAGAAAATGAAAGATTAAAAAGGGAAAACGAAGAGTATATAAAACGCAATCAGGAATTAGAAAAGAAACTCGAGAAATTAGAACACGAATCCAGCACGATTCAAGAAGATTACGAAACAATTATGAAAATCATGAACCGTGCGCGCAAGCTTGCACTTATCGAAGATGAAGACCGCACGCCTACAACGTTCCGCATGGACCGTAACGGCAATTTAGAAAAAATTGCCGAATAACGTTCTAGTTGTCTAGCAAGAACCTGCCAAAAAGATAGCTATTAGGATAGCTATCTTTTTTTTGCTATAATACTTGTTGTACAGAAAACTTGGTTAGTGCTACACCTTTAACAAAATGAAACAAGGAGTCCTGCTCGTATGTTGAATGATATTCATCCTATTTTATATCAAAAGGAATGGCGCTTGATTGACCAGTCGAGCCTCGGTCCGCAGTTTCAAGCGCTGCAATCCTTTGCGATTGACGATACATTATGCACGACAGTAGGCAGAGGAACTTCTCCTTCTACTGCAAGATCTTGGGTGCATCACAATACCATTGTGCTCGGTATTCAAGACACGAAGCTTCCTTTTCTTCAAGAAGGCATTGACTTTTTACAAGAACAAGGCTATAACGTCATCGTACGCAATTCCGGCGGACTGGCTGTTGTGTTAGATGAAGGGGTACTAAATATTTCTCTTATTTTGCGCGAAACGGAAAGAGGCATTGATATTAATGTCGGCTATGATGCCATGTGGAGTTTAATTCGTACCATGCTTGCAGACTACACGATTTCCATTGAAGCAAAAGAAATCGTCGGCTCCTACTGTCCAGGAAGCTACGATTTAAGCATCAATGATAAGAAATTTGCGGGCATCTCGCAGCGGCGCATCCGCGGCGGTGTGGCTGTACAAATTTATTTATGTGCCACAGGAAGCGGATCAGAACGAGCAGCTTTAGTCCGCGATTTCTATAACATCGCTTTAAAAGGGGAGCAAACAAAGTTCACCTATCCTGCCATTATTCCTGACACGATGGCTTCTCTTACTGAACTGCTTGGAGAAACTATTACCGTTTCCGATTTAATGCTGCGCTTATTGCAAACTCTGCAGCAGCTTTCTGAAACATTGACGCCGTCCGGGCTTACAATGGATGAACTGCCATTATATGAACATAACCTACAAAGAGTAACAGATCGAAACGAAAAGGCGCTTGGATAGGCATCTTTTCGTTTTTCTTTTCTCTTAACCGACACATTTCCCGAGAAATATACAAAACTTTTGATATAAAAAACCCAACTCGTTTTTAACGAATTGGGTTTTTTGCTTATTATAGAGCTTGTGCTGCAGTAATTAACGCAAGCTTGTATACATCTTCTTCATTACATCCGCGAGATAGATCATTTACTGGCTTGTTCAATCCTTGAAGGATCGGACCGATTGCTTCAAATTTGCCTAAACGCTGTGCAATTTTGTAGCCGATGTTTCCTGCTTCTAAGCTTGGGAATACAAATACGTTCGCATCTCCCTTAATAACTGATCCAGGAGCTTTCTTCTCAGCAACAGATGGAACGAACGCTGCGTCAAATTGGAATTCTCCATCTAATGTTAAGTCCGGTGCCATTTCTTTTGCAATCTTCACTGCTTCTACCACTTTTTCTGTTTCTGGAGATTTTGCAGAACCTTTTGTAGAGAAGCTTAACATAGCTACACGCGGCTCGATTCCGAAAAGTTCCCCTGTTTTTGCACTTTCAATCGCGATTTCAGCTAAATCCTGGCTGGATGGAGAAATGTTGATTGCGCAGTCTGCAAATACATACTTTTCATCTTCACGTACCATGATGAACACGCCGGATGTTTTAGAAACGCCCGGTTTTGTTTTGATGATTTGCAATGCCGGACGTACTGTGTCTGCTGTAGAATGCGCTGCTCCGCTCACAAGACCTTGTGCTTTGCCAGTGTGCACAAGCATTGTACCGAAGTAATTTTCATCTTTTAAAATTTCACGAGCACTTTCTTCTGTAGCTTTTCCTTTACGGCGTTCTACGAAAGAAGCTACAAGCTCATCCATTCCTTCATACGTTGCCGGATCATAGATATCGATTCCAGCTAGTGTAAGGTTCAGGTTCGCTGCCTTTGCAGTGATTTCGTCTTTATTTCCGACTAAGATTGGTTTTACCAATTCTTCTTTTGCCAAGCGCTCAACTGCACCTAAAATTCTTTCGTCTGTACCTTCAGGAAAAACGATAGTAACGCCTTTTCCTTTTACTTTTTCTTTTAATGTTGTAAATAAATCGCTCACGATATGTATCCTCCTACATCTGAAATGGATTCCTTTTCTAGGATAAAACTTTTTTTCTATAATTTAAACTTTTAGGGCCTAAAAAATGGGCAAATATAAAATAATTATATATTGATAATATTCCCAAAATTTTTACATAACATGTAAAGGCTTGCATAGAATTCGTATGTTTTTGCCCATTTATGTTATATTAGAAATTGAGATTAAATTCAGTAGCAGGAGTTGAATTAAGATGAATGAAGCTGCAAAAACATTAGATGGCTGGTATTGTTTACACGACTTCCGCACCATTGACTGGGCTGCTTGGAAAGAGCTGACAAGCGATGAGCGTCAACGTGCTATTTTTGAGTTTTTAAACATGGTTGAAAAATGGAATAAAACAGAAGCTGAAAATAAAGGCAGTCATGCTCTTTATACTATTGTCGGCCAAAAAGCAGATTTTATGATGATGATTTTGCGCCCGACGATGGAAGAGCTTAATGAAATTGAAAATGAATTTAATAAATCGAAATTGGCACAGTATACAATCCCTGCTTATTCTTACGTATCGGTAGTAGAGTTAAGCAACTACTTGCCATCTGACGAAGATCCATATCAAAATCCTCAGGTAGTGGCTCGTTTATACCCAATTTTACCAAAAACGAACCACGTTTGCTTCTATCCGATGAACAAGCGCCGCCAAGGAAACGATAACTGGTACATGCTTCCGATGGAAGAGCGCAAGAAACTGATGTACAGCCATGGAAAAATCGGCCGTCAATATGCGGGCAAGGTGAAGCAAATCATTACAGGCTCCGTTGGTTTTGACGATTATGAGTGGGGCGTAACCCTTTTCGCGGACGATGTACTTCAGTTCAAAAAACTTGTATATGAAATGCGCTTCGATGAAGTGAGCGCGCGTTACGGCGAATTTGGATCCTTCTTTGTCGGCAACATCCTGACAGAAGACCGCGTTGCAAAATTCTTATACGTATAATCGAAAAGCTCCGTGCATATGCATGGAGCTTTCTTATTGCCTTTCGTTCAAATCCCCCTTAACACAGTGCAATTTGTCTTATTTGTTTGTCATATCTCTTCGTTGTCCCTCATACCTATGAATTAGTGGTTCATAAGTCAATGAATTCATCCTATATATAAATCGTAATAAATAGAACCGCCTGGGATGTCTCTTCGATTCTGTAAAGTGAAACCTTCATCAACGGGGCTTCCCTCCCTACCGACAGTTTGAAAGGGACAAAAGCGAGGTGAGCAAATGGCTGTTATTAAGGTAACCGAAGAAGATGTAAAACTTCTCGCTAGACTAATAAGGGCAGAAGCTGAAGGCGAAGGTCAGCAAGGGATGCTTCTGGTAGGAAATGTAGGTGTTAACCGTGTACGCGCGAACTGCCTGGACTTTAAAAACATTAGGAATATGCGTCAAATGGTATTCCAAAGGCCGGGGGGATTTGAAGCCACACAGAAAGGTTACTTTTATCAACGGGCACGAGAAAGTGAAATGGCCCTGGCACGAAGAGTGATTAATGGAGATCGTTTCTGGCCCGCCACATATGCCCTTTGGTTCTTTCGGCCGGAAGGGGATTGTCCTGCAACTTGGTACAATCAGCAAAATACCGGAAGATATAAGAACCATTGCTTCTTCCAGCCATCAGGAAGCGATTGTCCAAGTGTTTACAACACGTTTTAATCTCAACGTTTCTATATTTCATCTTTAAAAGGAGGGTTTTTCTGTGAGTCAAAGTCAACCGCCTAAAAATCCGTATAATGGAGCAGGCTTTTATCAGCCATCCGGAGCCTATTTGCCTCCAGGACAACAAGTTCCTCAGCAAGCTCCGATGCAGCAAGCTTATGTAAATCCTGCGCAGCAACAAGCTCAACAACAAGCACAATTTGCAGCTGCTACAGGCCAGCTCCCGCTTGAGCAGTCTTACATCGAAAATATCCTGCGCTTAAACAAAGGAAAAGAAGCAACGGTGTATATGACATACGAACGCAGCAGTACACTGGGCACCCAAGCATACAAAGGCATCATTGAAGCTGCCGGACGAGACCATATTATCCTTAGCGACCCTAATACCGAAAAACGTTACTTATTATTGATGGTTTACTTAGATTATGTAGAATTCAGCGGGCCAATTAACTACTTGTATCCTACTCAAATGGCAAATTATACCTCCCGTCCATATTAAAAAAAGCTGGCAGTCGCTCGACTGTCAGCTTTTCCATTTTTATAATCCTTTTATAACGGCAATGCCCAATAACACCCATGCAGTTAAAAATGCAACACCGCCAAACGGAGTGATGGCTCCTAATATTTTAATACCGGATGTACTAAGAACATATAAACTGCCGGAGAACAGGATGATTCCTGCTACCATGAGCCAGCCGGACCAAGACACAAGCGCAGAATTGGAAAGCTTGTACCCTAAGAAAGCGACCACAAACAATCCGCCCGTTTGGAACATTTGGTAAGTAACGCCGGTCTTCCAAGTTTCCAGCGCCTTTGCAGAAATTTTCCCTTCCAAACCATGCGCTCCGAATGCACCTAACGCAACGGATAAAAAAGCGCTAATACAACCTAGCAAGAAAAAGATCTTCATGAATGTCACCTATTTTCTTTTTTACTTTAATCATAAAGAAAATGAAAAGGATACGCCAACTGTTTTGATTCTAAAATTCAAAAAGCGACGGACCGTTTGCATCATCTTCTTTCTCATACCGAGCAGATGCGGCCATGTTTATTCCTGAAGAAGCCGCTGCTTTTGGTTCCTTCCATTCTCCCATCATCACGGCCATTTCACGTTCAGAAATGTTAGAAGCAGCTGCATCCGGTTCTTCCAAAAGCAGCTCACATAAAGCACGAATAGCTGTCAGGTGCTCTCTCACCTTTTGTTCATTATGCTTCTGCCTGGAAGCCGCAGAAATTTCATGAGACATTTTATTTAATACTTTATCGATGGAAACGTGCATTTTCCTCACCTCTTCTTTTAGCTTTGCAGTTCTTTTTCAAATTGTTTTAGCTTTTCCGTTTGTCCAAACACTATTATAATATCATTTTCCTTTAATATCTCCTGACCTTGATCAATAAAACCTCATGTTATTTACGTTATTGTTGTTACCGAATATGCTACCAGTATTCGCGTTGTCCAGCAAGCCATGGAGCGGGAACAAATAAGCTATGCAAAAAACAGCTTTAAAAGTGCAGGCATCGTCTCCGGTATAAACCAGCTGCTCGGCGGCCTCTTTTCTGCGATTGGACCTGCTCCTCTTTCATGCGCAGCCGGATTTATCGCCAGCTCTAAAGTAACAGGTAGAAGTTCATACTTGGTTCGCTTTTCGTTATATTCATAAGCTGTTTACCAGCTCTTATGTCGTTTTTTGCAGCCATTCCGCCTGCAGTCGGCTACTCTGCTATTTTCCCCGTGTTTGCAAACATGATTGGCTTAGCACTTGAAGAGTTTGACAGCGTTTCAAATAAGGAACGACTCATGCGTGTTGCAGGTGTTTCGTTATTTATCGGAATCGGCATCATGTTTGTTCTTGCCCAATCTTTTTCAGCCTTGCATCCTTTTTCAGCAACGAATTGGTACTGGGATCTGTCATTTGTATTGTAATGGAAGTTGCATTCACTAGCAGACAACAAACGATGAGCCAACAAAATGCATGATTTGGAAACAATCTGTCCATTGCTTCTATAAAGCATTGTTGCTAGGATAGTAGTGTATTTCAACTAAGAAAGGACCAGCAGCAATGGCGTATAAAATGATTGTACTAGATTTGGATGATACATTATTACGTGATGACAATACAATTTCTGCACGTACAAAGCAAGCGTTGATGGATGCACAAGAAATGGGAGTAAAGGTCGTCTTGGCATCCGGGCGCCCGACATATGCGATGCGTAAAATTGCCGAGGAACTCCGCCTGGAAGAATACGGAAGCTTTATTTTATCCTTTAACGGCGCAAAAATCATTAACTGCAAAACAAACGAAGAGCTGTTCAGCAGCACATTGTCACCTGAAACGGCTCATCGCTTATATGATCTCAGCCGTCAAGAAGATGTTTGGATTCATACGTACGTGGGTGACGTTATTGTAACAGAAGCAGCCAATCCGTTTACAACGATTGAAAGTAACATTACAGGATTGCCTGTTGTTGAAGTTGATAGCTTTATAGAAGCGGTAACCGAGCCTGTCGTGAAAGTATTGATGCTTGAAGAGCCTGAACGCTTGGCTGAGGTAGAAAAGAAGCTCCAGCAAGAGCTTGCAGGTGAATTAAGCGTAATGCGCTCCAAACCGTTCTTCCTCGAATTTACGGAAGCCGGTGTCACGAAAGGAACAAGTTTAAATTACTTAATTCAAAAGCTTGGAATTAAGCGGGAAGAAGTCATTGCCATGGGCGACAGCTACAACGACCTGGCTATGATTGAATTTGCGGGCTTAGGAGTGGCAATGGGTAATGCGCCTGATGATATTAAAGAAAAGGCAGATTACGTAACAGACACAAATATGAATGACGGTGTAGCGAAAGCAGTAGAAGAATTTGTGCTTAAGCAAGCTGCACTTATATAGCGAAGAACCTCCTTTTGGGAGGTTTTTTCTTTATATACAGGAGAGTTCCTTTCTTCAAAACATGCTCCCGTCCCACACGATCTCCGTTTTGGCTTTCTGTTTTTTCATTTGCGGCTCCTCAAGCAGCAAAAAGACATTTTTTGACCGGAATCGTACCCATTCCTTCTTCAATCGCTGTATTTTGAGTTTCAAGCAATGAGCCAGCACGATAATTTGTTTACTTCTGCGCAATAGACTCCACTCCTTCCTTATCCTGCAATATTCCTTGCATTATGTTCGACAAAAATCATAACAGAACAAAAAACGAAGCACTTGTAAATATTACAAGCACTCCGTTTTAAATTATGTACTCTATTTTTATATATCCGGAATCTCCCAATCAATTGGCTCTTCACCAATGCTGCTAAGAAAATCATTAATTTTGGAGAACGGTTTGCTTCCAAAGAATCCGCGATTGGCTGAAAGCGGACTTGGATGTACAGATTTAATGAAGTAATGCTGCTTATTTGTAATTAAGCGCATCTTTTTTTGTGCAGGATTGCCCCACAGCACAAACACAACCGGCTTCTCTCGTTCATTCAACAGCTCGATCACACGGTCGGTAAAAATCTCCCATCCTTTTCCTTTATGAGAATTTGCCTCTCCTTGTCGTACCGTTAAAACAGTGTTTAACAAAAGCACGCCTTGTTCCGCCCATTTTACTAAAGAACCATGGTTTGGAATACGGCAGCCGATATCGTCATGCAGCTCCTTAAAGATATTTTGCAGTGACGGAGGAATGCGTACACCCGGATTTACCGAAAAGCTAAGACCGTGTGCTTGCTTCGGACCATGATATGGGTCTTGTCCCAAAATAACAACCTTCGTATCAGCATAGCTTGTATAATGCAGCGCATTAAAGATGTCATTCATATGCGGGTACACTATTTGCGTGGCATATTCATGCTTTAGAAATTCCCGAAGCTCTTTGTAATACGGCTTTTCAAATTCGTCTTTCAACAGCGGCCACCAATCATTTTTCAAAATCTGCTGTGCCATTTGCTTCACATCCTATCTCTCAGTCTTACTTTTATCTTTTGCTCATACACATAATAGTACACATTTTTTCCTATCGGGAAAAGGAAGAGGAGGCATAGGAATGAATCATGCACACTTTATGAAGCTGGCTGTTGAAGCGGCGTTTGAAAATGTAAAACAAGGACGAGGCGGTCCGTTTGGAGCTGTTATCGTAAAAGACGGGGCGGTTGTTGCTGTAGGGACAAATGAAGTAACATCCGCGAATGATCCAACCGCGCATGCAGAAGTGCAAGCCATTCGAAAAGCATGCCGAGCACTTGGTGATTTTCAATTAAAAGACTGCATTTTATATACAAGCTGTGAGCCTTGTCCGATGTGTCTCGGCGCCATTTACTGGGCTCGCCCTAAAGAAGTGTATTATTGCTTCACCCGTGAAGAGGCTGCTGACATTGGATTTGATGATGCCTTTATTTACGACCAGATTCCTTTACCTATCGAAGAACGGGCCATTCCTACAAACAGACTCTCACTTCCTCTTGACGAAGGGCAAAACCCGTTTACACATTGGACAGAAAAACAAGATAAAATTGAATATTGATCGCTTCTAAATTTCTGCTTGTTTTTGTATTGGATAAAAAAGCAGCTTTAATTCCCCTCTCTCCTCCCATTCCCTGTATAGCTTTGCTTTAGAACCTCTTTTCATACAAGGAGAATACCTCACTTATTATTGAATTTATGCAATTTAAACAAAAGGGTGTCTCAAAAGGTTAACACTAACCTTTTAAGACACCCTCTTCTCATTTTTAGCTGGTCATATCTTGCTTTGTAAACACAAAGAACGCAATGAATAAGGAAACGACAGCCCAAACTGTTAAGTTCATAAGTGAAAAGCTCATGGATAATCCTTTCAATGCGGGAAGCTTCCCAGACAAATAATCCGTCAGCGTCAGATTTACGCTAAAAATGTACTTTGCTCCTTCCCATGCAGTGGCAAAGCTGCTCAAAATTCCTCCTGCAATCAATGCCGCAAGCATGACTCCCATTCCTGCCGGAGTATTGCGGATTAATACTGATACCATAAAAGAAATGGTTCCGACCACAACCGCCACAAACCAAGCTAATCCATAAGCCATCATAATATATTTCCATTGCGGGATAAGATGGACAAAGTTTGTGTTCAGGCTGTCATTTTCAATAACAAATCCCGTCAGAATCGGCATGGTCCAGCCGCTGTAGCCAAACACAACTCCGGAAATGATATAGGACAATATCCCGACAATAAGCAAAATTAACGAGATAAACAATACCATGGCCACATACTTGCTTAATAAAATCTTCCATCTTCGGATCGGCCTCGTCAGCAACATTTTTATCGTCCCGTCGCTTCGTTCTCCTGAAACAATATCGATTGCTACTATCATTACAAGCAACGGAACAAATAACGTAATACCTTGTTCAATAAATCCCCTTACAAAGGTAGGAGCACCTGGTGCATTCGGATTAATATCATGTTCGAGATAGTATTGCTGCTGATCAACCTGCACCTTCAGCCATTGGCGCCATTCCTCCGGTAGCCTCGAGTTGTTTAATCGGTTTTGCGTATCTACAATTTGCTGCTGCAATGCGACTCGCCAATCATCCGTCCCCAATCGTTTAATTGTTGTTTGCACCTGCTTATATTGAGCGTACACAAAAATCGGAATCAGCACCGTTAAGATAAGAATGACAACAGCAATCCGCTTCTTTCGGTAAATCTTTTCCGCCTCGTTATAGACCAGATTGGAAAATTCACGCAATCTCTTCACCCCTTGTAAGCTCCATGAATAAGTCTTCCAATGTAACAACAATTTCACGCACACCGTGTACTTGTATTCCTTCTTCTATCAGAGCTTTATTATATGTACTGATTTGATCCAACGGCATACGGCAAATGAGCTTGTCATCATCCTCATTCAACTCCCTAATAACCGGAGATTTTTTTAAAATTTCTTGCGCTCTCTCTAACGGCGTAACCTTCCATTCCACTTTATCCGTTGCGGTTTTTACCAATTCCTCAATGGTCGAAACCGTAATCATTTTGCCATGATTAATAATGGCCACTCGGTCACACAGCATTTGTACTTCGCTTAAAAGGTGACTTGAGATGAACACGCTGATATTTTCCTTTTGTACAAGCTCATGAACAAATTCACGCAGCTCACGAATGCCGGCAGGGTCCAGCCCGTTTGTCGGCTCATCCAAAATAAGCAGCTTCGGGTTTCCAAGCAGCGCTTGAGCAATGCCCAGGCGCTGCTTCATCCCGAGAGAATATGTTTTTACACGATCATGAATACGTTTGTCTAGATGGACCATTCGCGCGATTTCTTCAATGCGTTCGTCCGATACGTCTCCGAGCATGCGAGCAAATTGCTTTAAGTTTTCCCATCCCGTCAGATACGTGTAAAGCTCAGGATTTTCCACGATGCTGCCGACTTGCCGCATCGCTTGACGGAATTGTGTTTTTACGTCATAACCGCCAATCGCTATTTTCCCTTCAGTCGGCTTGATGAGACCGACAAGCATCCGAATTGTCGTCGTCTTACCGGCACCGTTCGGACCTAAAAAGCCAAATACTTCGCCTCTATATACATCAAATGATATATTTTCCACCAGAGTCTTCTTTCCGATTATTTTTTTTAAGCCTTGAACTGACAACACTACTTCCTTATCTGCGTTCATTTCGTTTCACCCTCTTTCACGCTTATGCTCAATTGACTGGCTATGTTTTGCATAAGACGGCTTGCCATAAGTGCATACCCTTTTTCATTCGGATGAAAGTGATCCGTATACAACAATTCACTTCCTCTGCTTTGGAATAAATCAAACATCGGAACAATATATACATTTGGATAACTCAATGCAGTTTTCTCAAGCACTCCATTCCAATTCACGACCGCCTCTGACGAACCATTCAGCTCTTGTACATCTTCAAACGGATTGTATAAGCCCACCCAAAAAATCGGGCTTTCCGGATTCAGCTTTCGAAGCTCCGCTAAGATTTGATTTGCATCGGCTGCAAATGTATCGACATCTGGTCTATATTTTGTTAAGTCAATATTCCCTAGTGTCTCCCAACCCGGAAACAGGTCATTTCCGCCAATTGTTAAAATGATGACATCGGCTTGCCGAATCGAATATTGTGCTCCTTTATTGGATAACTGAGCAACTAAATCTTTCGTTTTTGCCCCGCTCACAGCCAGGTTTGTCAGCGATGTTTTTTGTCCATATTCTGTTTCTAACGCTGCTCTTACTCTTCCGATATATCCAACTCCCTCCTTATCACCTACGCCGCGTGTAAGGGAGTCCCCTAAGCTGACAATGCTTAATCGTTTCTTTTTTGCTTCTGCTTTTTGTTCATTTAATTGCGGCAAATTGGAAGCTTCAGGCCAAAGCACGTCTTTGACACCGATTGCAAAACCGTATGCAAATAATCCAAGTGAAGCAACAGTTAATACTAATATTCCTTTTACCAGCATTGACCTCATTCGCATCGTCTCCATCGTTTTCTGATAATTGACCATATTATACCAAAATAAAAAGAGAAACAAAAAAGCTAGGCTTGCAAAGAAAACTTGGCTAGCGTCAAGCCGTTAGGCACAGACGATTGCCAAGTTGCACTTAAGAGGGTAAGAAAGTATAATAAAATTTTTAAAATTTATACTTTCTTACCCTTCATAGAAAAAACACCTTAAAAGCTAAATGCTTTCAAGGTGTTTCTCTTCCTTACTATAACTGATCTGTACTCCTTCATTTTCCGCTTGAAGTACTTCGACTGAACAATTCGGGAAAAATGGCTGCAAATAAGATTGGACCTCTTGGCCCGCACCCTTTGGAACATAACATATTACCGTCGGCCCGGCTCCGCTTAATGAACAGCCGTATATATGCTTATGCCTTGATAATTCCCGAAGCAACCGCAGCTCCGGAACAAGGGATAATCGATGTGGCTCATGGAACAAGTCCCGCTGCATCGCCTCCCCGGCAACCTTCCAATTGCCTGTAAGAATGGCTGCAACAAGCAAGTTGCTCATACCGCTGCCCCTTACAGCTTTTTTATATGGAAGATGCTTTGGAAGCACCTGTCTTGCCTGACTTGTCTTTAGCTCGTAAAAAGGGATGATGGCTACCATCTCGACTTGTTGAATAGGGTGAGAAATCAAGGATGTGTACTCTTCTTGGTATGTGCCGATAGTGACTCCGCCGTAAAGGGAGGCTCCTACATTATCAATGTGTCCTTCAAAGCTGCAAGCAAGTTCCAGCTTTTCCTGTTGAGTCAAATTCAGTTCACAAAGTATATTTGCTAATTCAATTCCGGCAACAATAGCAGAGGCGCTGCTTCCGAGTCCGCGCGCAAGAGGGATCTCACTTTCCACTTCCAATCGACAGTATGGCAACGTTGCATTATATTGTTGTGCTGCTTTGCGAGCTGTTTGAATGAGGAAATTTTCTTCGTTTTCCGGCATTCCATACAGCAGCTCCGATTTCACTTTACAGCTCCATTCATGATGGAGGTATACCTCAACCGTCAAGTATTTATTGACTGCAAGCCCGATGGAATCAAAGCCGGGTCCAAGGTTTGCTGTACTTCCAGGCACTCGTATTGTACACATGGGTACTGTCATCGCAATACAACCCCTTCAATATGTTCAAATACGATTTTTTCATCATTTGGAAGAACAACAGGCTGGATATTCTTTGTTTTAATTGCAATATCCGGATCCTTTAAGCCGTTTCCTGTCAGCACAGCAACTATACGGCTTCCTTTTGGAATTTCGCCATTTTTCACCTTCTTGATAACACCTGCAATCGATGCGCAAGAACCCGGCTCCGCGAAAATTCCTTCTTTTCGTGCAAGAAGATCATAGGCTTGTAAAATCTCGGCATCGCTTACTTCATCGATTTTTCCACGGGATTCTCGGGCAGCTGCTACAGCCTTATCCCAGCTTGCCGGATTTCCGATACGAATAGCTGTTGCGATTGTTTCCGGATTTTCGATTTTATATCCTCTTACAATCGCTGCAGAGCCTTCCGCTTCAAATCCGCGCATTTGCGGCAGCCCTGTACCTTTCTTGTTGTTATATTCTTGGAATCCTTTCCAGTATGCGGTAATATTGCCGGCATTCCCTACCGGAATGGCTAAAATATCCGGGGCTTCCCCTAACGCATCGCAAATTTCAAAAGCAGCCGTCTTTTGTCCTTCAATGCGATACGGGTTAACCGAGTTTACTAGAGTGATAGGCGCTGTTTCACTTAATTTGCGCACCATTTGCAATGCATGATCGAAGTTGCCGTCAATGCTGACAATTTCGGCGCCGTACATAACTGCCTGCGCCAGCTTTCCATAGGCAATTTTTCCATTTGGTATCATTACGATACAATTCATGCCGGCACGTGCGGCATACGCTGCAGCAGAAGCAGAAGTATTGCCAGTAGATGCGCAAATCACAGTACGGCTTCCTTCTTCTTTTGCCTTCGCTACTGCCATAACCATTCCGCGGTCCTTGAAGGATCCCGTCGGGTTGGCTCCTTCCGTTTTCACGTAAATTTCAATACCAAGTTCTTCAGACAGCCGCTGTAGCGGAATAAGAGGCGTGTTTCCTTCTTGCAGTGACAAAAGCGGCGTTTGATCCGTAACTGGCAAATACTCTTTATACTGGGCAAGAAGTCCCTTCCACATCATTTTCTATCTCCCTCGATTCGGTAGCTCGCTTTAATAGCAACAATGCTTTCGAGCTCTTCTAATTTTTGCAGAATTGCATTATAGTCCGCTAAGGATGCTCGATGTGTCACGATAACCACCTCAGCTGCGTCTGTTTCTTGCAGAGGAACTTGAATGATTTTTTCAAAGCTTACCCCATATTGGGAGAACAAGGATGTAATTTGCGCAAATACGCCGATTTCATCTTTTACATGAATGCGCAAAAAGTGCTTTACAAAAATTTCATGATCTTCTTTTAATACTTTTGGATATTGGGGAGATACTGCACTGTTTCCGTTTACGCCAAGTCTCATATTCTTCATGACAGCCACTAAGTCGGAAACGACTGCTGTTGCGGTTGGAAGACTGCCTGCACCCGGACCGTAAAACATCGTTTCTCCTACTGCTTCTCCGTATACATAAATAGCATTGTATTCATTCTTAACAGAAGCAAGAGGATGCGTATTAGCGAGCAATGTCGGCTCCACACTTACCTCGAGCTTTTCTCCGTCCCGTTTGGCAAGACCAATCAGCTTCATTGTGTATCCGAGGCTCTTGCTGTAATTTAAATCTTCCTCTGTAATACGTGTAATACCTTTTACTTTTACATCTTCCAGCTCTACATTAGTAGAAAATCCAAGCGTCGCCAGGATAGTCATTTTTCTTGCTGCATCCAATCCCTCTACATCAGAAGTCGGGTCAGCTTCCGCATACCCAAGCGCTTGCGCTTCTTTCAGAACAGCCTCATACGAGCTTCCTTCATTGCTCATCTTCGTTAAAATGAAGTTAGTTGTACCGTTCACGATTCCCATCATTTTTGTAATGCGGTCAGAAGATAATCCATCGACGATGCTGCGAAGAATCGGGATACCGCCCGCCACGCTTGCCTCATAAAATAAATCGCAGCTGTTTTCTTTCGCAACTGATAAAAGCTCTGTTCCGTAAGCTGCCATTAACTCTTTGTTTGCCGTTACCACATGCTTTCTATTTTGAAGGGCTGTCAGTATGTATTCCCTGGCTTCATTCAGCCCGCCCATGACTTCGATAACTACGTCAATTTCAGGATTGCTGATAATATCCTCTGCATGTGTTGTCAACAAGCTCGAAGGAAGCTGAACGGCTCTTTCCTTATCAATATCTCGAACTAATACTTTTGAGATTTTGACGGGGCATCCAATTTGATGCATGAGCCTGTCTTGATGGTTTTCAATGATTTTGACGACACCGCAGCCGACAGTGCCAAGCCCTAATAACCCTACTTGAATCTCCTTCATGAAATGGTCCCCCCAAAAATGTATTTAAATGTCATTATATAAGCGCCAAAAACAAAAAACAATATATTATTAATATTCTGAATAAATTTAACAAAATGTACACAAAAAGATACTGTCTCACATTTGAAACAGCGAGACAGTTCCTTTTCTTATAAAATATACGGTGTTTCTTGATACACATAGTAGTTGAGCCAGTTAGAAAATAAAAGATTGCCGTGGCCTTTCCATTTTACGATCGGTCTATTGTTAGGATTATCTCCCTCAAAATACGCTTTTGGAATTTCAATCGGCAGACCTCGATTTATATCCCGTACGTATTCATTTTTCAGAGTGTCTCTCCCATACTCACTATGTCCGAGCACGAAAATATGCTTGCCTTCCTGGCCCATGACAAGGTGCACGCCCGCTTCCTTTGATTCTCCTAAAATCTTTAACTCTTTAATCGGTTCGATATCCTCCCGTCTCACTTCTGTATGGCGGGAATGAGGAGCTAAAAAGACGTCATCAAATCCGCGCAGCAATTTTATATTTGCTTCTTTTACTTCATGTTCAAAAACTCCAAACATTTTTTGGTCCAACGGATACTTTGGGACGCCATAATGGTGATAAAGACCGGCCTGCGCGCCCCAGCAAATATGCAGGGTGGAAGTAACATTGGAGTTGGTAAACTCCATGATTTCCTTTAGCTCATCCCAGTAATCCACTTCTTCAAACGGCAATGTTTCTACAGGTGCGCCCGTAATGATAAATCCGTCAAATTTCTTATCACGTATATCGCTGAAAGTTTTATAAAAGCTTGTTAAATGCTCTTGTGCAACATTTTTGGATGTATGAGACTCCATATGAAGAAGCTCTACATCTACCTGCAAAGGAGTGTTTCCAATAAGACGCAACAGCTGCGTTTCCGTTTCTATCTTTGTCGGCATCAAATTTAAAATCGCAATCTTTAACGCACGGATGTCTTGCGTTTCTGCACGCTCTTTTGTCATCACAAAGATATTTTCATTTTGCAATACCTTCCGTGCCGGTAAGTCTTTATCGATGATGATGGGCATCCACTTTTCCTCCAGTCAACGCTTGATCAAGGTCCGCCAGTAGATCTTCTACATCTTCAATACCGACAGACAGGCGGATTAAGTCTTGTGTTACTCCAGCTTGCTGCTGTTGTTCTTCTGTCAGCTGGCTGTGAGTTGTACTTGCTGGGTGAATGACACATGTTCTCGCATCTGCCACATGCGTTACTAATGCAGCCAGTTTTAAGCTTTTAATAAACCGCTTCGCTTCTTCAAAGCCGCCTTTCACCCCAAATGTAAGAACACCGCTTGCTCCTTTAGGCAGATAGCGTTGCGCTAACCCATATTGGTCGCTGCTTTCTAAACCCGGATAATTTACCCAGCTTACATTCGCGTTCTTCTCCAGCCATTTGGCGATTTCAAGAGCGTTTTTGCTGTGCCGTTCCATACGCAAGTGTAACGTTTCTAATCCGATATTGCTTATGTAAGCATTGAACGGACTCATGCAATTCCCATAATCACGCAATAGTTGGACACGAGCTTTCACAATATAAGCAGCCGGTCCGAAAGTATCTACGTACTTCACGCCCTTATAACTCGGATCAGGGTTAACCAACTCCGGATATTTGCCATTCGTCCAATCAAAATTCCCGCCGTCTACCACGATTCCTCCCAACGAGCTGGCATGACCATCGATATACTTCGTTGTGGAATGCACAACGATATGGGCACCATGCTCAAAAGGCTTACATAAGTAAGGAGTTGCTAATGTATTATCAACAATAAGCGGAACTCCGATGCTGTTTGCTGCTTTTGAAAATTCCTCAAAGTTCAGCACATTCATTCCGGGATTCGCCAGTGTTTCTGCAAAAATCAGCTTCGTATTATCCCTTGCCAGCTTCGCGATGAGCTCTGCCTCAAGGTTCGGATCAAAGAACGTGACAGAAATACCGAGTTTGCGCAGGCTTACCGCAAACAAGTTATATGTGCCTCCATACACGGCAGAAGAACATAAAATATGGTCTCCCGCTTCACAAATATTGAGGACTGCCAGCATAATAGCCGCTTGCCCTGAGGATGTCGCAACTGCACCGACTCCTCCTTCCAATTGACTGACCTTTTGCTCAAATGCTGTCAAGGTCGGGTTGCCGATTCGGGTATAAATGTACCCTTCCGCCTCCAAATTGAACAATGCCGCTAAATCTTCCGGAGCATCGTACTTGTAGGTGGTGCTTTGATATAATGGCAGCACTCTTGGTTCTCCATTTTTCGGAGTGTATCCTCCTTGTACACAAATCGTTCCTTGATTCCAAGCTTCACCCATATTTACACCCTTCTTTCTTAATAAAATAAAAAGCCGCTTCTTTCTGAAAGTAAAAGAAGCGGCTGCGCATACTCGGAATCATATTCATGACTTCTCTTATCTTTCAGGTAAACCTGCTGGATTTAGCACAATTCCGATAACGGCTGTTGCCAAGGCTTCACAGGGCCAGTCCCTCCGCCTTTCTTGATAAGAATTCATTCAATTAGCGTCATTGTAAAAGAATTTGATATAACTGTCAATATATTTTCTGAATTTTTAAATATAATTAACATCACTTACACATTTTACTACTAGCAAAATTTCCTCTTCTGTAATCGTACGGAAATCAAGCAATACTTGGTTATTCTGAACGCAGGCGATGATGGAAGACCCTCGAAACGAACCGCCGATTTCTACAAGCTGACCGCATGAGATGATGACTTCTTTTTCTTTTGCAAGCACCCGCCACTCCATGTAAAGCCGTTTATCATAGCAAAGCTGCAAAACTATTTACACAAAATCATTTATACTCCCGATGGGAAATGATTTATATTTTTCACCTATTCATCTGGGCAAGAAAATCGCCAAGAAGATCTTCTATCTTTTCCTCTTCCTTCTCTTCCCCCGCATAAAAAGTTTGGGTTTGTTTTGCACTTTCCCAATCAAAATGATCTACATCATCATCTTTGGCAATAGCTGCTGCATGCTCCGTCTTCTGCTGTATTTCTGATTGGAAAGCATCAGCATATTGTTCTTCTTGAAGATAAAGTGCATCATCGATTTCCAGTGCATTACTATTAAGGGCTGCAAACAGGGAAGCTGTCCGAACAGGATTTGACAATAATTGATAGACAATACTGCCCAGCAAGGCTTCAGAATGTTCATACTTTAACCAATCCCGCTGCTCTTTGCTTAATCCTTTCGGAAGGGGGATAGTAAGGGTTTCTTTCTCTTTTGATAAAGAACTGTTTATTCCGTTCACTACAAATTCTGCCACTTTACTGGAAAAATTCCGTTTTTCGGTTTCCTTTAATCGTTGTAAATGCTTTATTACATGATCAGGTGTATCAGAGGGGATTCGGAAGGTAATGGGCCGTCCTCTCTTAATTTCCGCTTCCTTCATAATGATCATCCTACTTAGTCTTTACTATTTTTTGTTCTTCGCTCTGCTTCTCTTTTTTATTTCTTCTTAAAAAATCGGTAATTAATTTATAATAAGCGTTTGCCATCATCCAGATGCTTTCCTGTTCATCCTCAAAGAAATCGATATTATAGCCGTCTAAGTTATTGTTTAATGTTTTCAAATAATCTTTTAAAATTATGGAACCTCCGCCGACAAAATAACAAATTTCTGTCTGGGAGTTTTTTTGCCAAACGTTTCGTAAATGGCGATACTGTTTCTTGGCCAATTCCAGAAGAATTCGGTCTGTAATATCATGGACGCTTGTTCGGCTTCCTTTTACCATAATATGATTTCTATCGTTTTTCTTTGTAATGATTTCTACAACGTCCCTGCGGCTGTCTAACTCCACACCATGCTTAGAGCGAATTTCCTCTCGAATGGCTTCAAGCGCTCCTGAAACTCCCAGATTGAACCCTTGAGCCTTATCATCGTCAACCTTGCCGTTTTTAATTACGGCTATATCCGTCGATAAGCCGCCAATATCTTGAATTAAGATTCTTTTATCTATGAGATCTTTATTAATAATGTTTAAATCATTATCCATCACAAGGTTAATATAAGCAGCGAAGCCCTCCGGATACACTTTCACTTCGTCAAATTTAATATTTACTTTTAGTCCTTGATATCTAGGGGTTACTAAAAACTCCACTTGGTGAACAGAACTCAATAATTTAGAACGATATCCGACATCTTTTCCTTCCTTCACTTCTCGAAGGGGAAGCCCCGTTCCTAATATATACGTAGCATCAATTACATTATTAGAACGTTTGAAAATCTGCTTATTTTCTTCTTGAACTGCATCTAACGCTAGGGAAGCAAATAACAAGATGAGGGTTTGATCTTCTTCAGATTTGTTGCTGCCTGGATCTAATTCTGAGGGGTTATCACTTTTAGTTGCGAGATGACCGACACGATAAATAGCATTGTTATCTTTTAAAGTAGGGGAGTGCACACGAATATGAATGCCTTCAATAGGATCTTGATGATCGAGCTCTTCTATTCCGATAACCGGACGATCCTTTATATCTCTGGCAATGACATTGGGAATATTCATTTGCTTTTCCATTTTGCCAAAGATAGCTTTTAATGAGTCATTACCTACGTCAACTGCTGCGATGCGCGCATTTGTCAACCAAATCATTCCTTCCATTTAGAATTTTGCAGTAAATTATTCAATTTTTATAAAAGCTACTTAGATTCTATAAGTTGATCATCATAAATTCCATACCTATAACTAAATTGTAATGTTATACATCTTTTCGTAAACTTGTACACAAAACCGTAAACATAGCGTGAACAGTAGTTGTGTACGCTATTGTATACATGTACACTTTTTTGAATACAAATGTATACAATATGTGTACATGTATACATTTATGTAAACAACCTATCTAAACTAAAAAATACCTTGAAATTCCTTTCCTGACATAACAAAAAAGGTGCCCTTCCGTAAGGCACCTTTTTTGGTTTTATCGAATTGTGATGCTGTCACCCGGAACCCAATATGTTTTAGAGTTGCCAGGATGAACTACTTCTACCCATCCTTTAGGGTCTTTCTTAACCGCAGTAACCTCTGTATTAGCGTTAAATGTACCTTGTACATTCGGTCTTATAGTCGTACTCTTAATCTTAGAATCTGCAAATGGGAATGGCACAACACGATATTCAACAGTTCTCGTGATAACCGCTTTTGTTCCCTTGGCAAATACTTGATATGGAACTTGGTTGCTTAACGCATCTGCGTTCAATGATGGGCCTTTGTTAGGCAGAACAACCGGTTTGTATTGTGACGCTTGGAATGGCTTAATGCGCTGCATGATATCTGCAATTTTTGCAGACCATGTCTTGTCCGATGCATATTTTACGTTCATCCCTTTTAATGTAGGACCATTATAGTATACGCCGCCCGGAGTCAAATAATTTTTTCTTACATAGTCTGCGTTATAGTTAATGCTATCTTCATAGCTTGCTAGATATTTAGCGCTGTCAAACGGCGAGCGATCATACGCTTTTAAGCCGTACAGGTTATTTTTTCGATAGGCAACTTCAGATTTGCCATAGCCTGTTTCCAGGAAAGCATGAGCCGCTAGGTATAATGCATTTACACCATATTTTTGTCCAGCAGCAACAAACTTATCACCCATATTTACAATAGGGCTATCAGGATGATACTTTCTAATATAGTTATTAATTTCTGCTGCTGTTACATTAGATGGTGTACGCAAATCAATCTCAGCATAGGAAGATGCTGTTTTTATCGGGCTTGTCTCACTAGTTGGTGATGGAGTTGGTGCAGGGGCAAACCCATTTGATTGAGCAGATACATAGTTTGCGGATACCCAGCCGCTTACGTTTCCTGCCGTAATGCGATGCCAACCATTCTTCGTTTCATGAATGGATAAGGTTGTCCCTTTTGCTAACGTTGTAATACGTGTTCCTGATACAGAAGGCGTCTCACGTACATTTAAATTTGCTGTCGTTTTTCCTGTACCTATAGTTGCTGAAGGGGCAGGCGGTTGTACAGATGGCTGCGTTGATACATATTTAGAATATACCCAACCGTCTTTTGTTCCATTTTCGATATAATACCAGTTTTCTTTTGTATCTTTAATAACAACCTGTTGCCCATTCTTTACTTGGGCAATCACACGGCTGGAAGTAGTCGGGGCTTGCCTGACATTTAAAGCAGAAGCAGTAACTTTACCGGTTTTCTCCCCGGCAGCTTTTGCTGACAATGGGTTGCTTGCTAACGCTAATCCTCCTATTAATGTTACGCTGGCTGCAATTGTCCTGAATCTCATTTCCTCTCCTCCAATAATCTTGTTGCGTTGTTTATTTCCCAGTACAGCGTATGTAACGTTTTAAAATAAGCTAGTAATCTTTCAATCTGAAAACGTTATATATTTCTCAGAAAAAATCACCAATAAAATGGTGCATTTCCCCGCTGCCTGTGGATGACTTTGTTATCTAACAGATCATTCCAAAAACAACAGTAATCCAACACATTTGTCACTATTCATTATAGTAGAAAACATTCATATACGGGTGAT
Source organism: Bacillus sp. (in: firmicutes) (assembly GCA_041920565.1). Lineage (GTDB taxonomy): Bacteria > Bacillota > Bacilli > Bacillales > Bacillaceae_G > JAGHKQ01. The sequence goes on from JBHGXS010000141.1 coordinate 51,896, forward strand.
AAACATTTTACTAATAGAGGGAAAAATAGGAATATTCCATTTTCTATTGGAAAATTAAGGTGTTTACTGGAGGATGCTTTCTTGTTATATGGAAATACATATATTATTTACTATTTCCCTATACAAGTTCATATCAGCAAAAAGATTGACGGTATATATGAAAGCTATATAATCAAAGAAAAGATGTCTCATCTTTTTTCTGCATACTTCTTCATTACATGCCTTCATATTCACGTAAAAAGCAGCGATTCGTAATGATAGGGTTTGTACACATAAAAGGGGGTTTTTCATGATGACACTTCGTAAAGCACTAACAATTGCAGGCTCTGATACAAGCGGAGGCGCCGGTATTCAAGCGGACTTAAAAACATTCCAGGAGCTTGGCGTGTACGGTATGACCGCTCTTACTACAATCGTAACAATGGACCCGCACAATAACTGGGCTCACAATGTGTTTCCAATCTCTGTTGACACATTAAAACCGCAACTGGAAACGGTTATTGAGGGTGTAGGAGTAGACGCATTAAAAACAGGGATGCTTGGTTCCATCGAAATCATTGAACTGGCAGCAAAAACAATCGAACAACATAACATTACAAACGTAGTAGTGGACCCTGTTATGGTATGTAAAGGAGCAGATGAAGCTCTTCATCCGGAAACAAACGAATGTTTACGTGATGTGCTTGTTCCCAAAGCTTTAGTAGTGACGCCAAACTTATTTGAAGCTTACCAATTAAGCGGTGTGAAAATTACAACGTTACAGGATATGAAGGAAGCTGCTCGAAAAATCCATGCATTAGGCGCGAAATATGTATTAATTAAAGGCGGCAGCAAGCTGGAAGGACAAGAAAAAGCGATCGACTTATTATTCGATGGCGAAGATTTTGATATTTTAGAATCCGAAAAAATTGATACAACTTACACTCATGGTGCAGGCTGCACGTATTCTGCAGCTATTACAGCTGAATTGGCGAAGGGCAAACCGGTAAAAGAAGCGATTCGAACAGCAAAAGCATTCATTACAGACGCTATTCGTCATTCCTTTAAATTAAACGAATATGTAGGTCCGACTCATCATGGTGCTTATCGCAGATACGGTGCGGGCAGAGAGACTGTACAATAATATAAAAAACGGCCATCAGATGATGGTCGTTTTTTAATTTCCCTATGATGACGCAAAATGAAGTTCTTTCTTTTTAACAATCTCCCCAATTTTCTCATAGATGCGGATAAAGGTGTTCAACTCTTCCTCCTCAAGCTCTTCCAAATAGGAAGAAACAAATTGGCGTATCTTCGCTTCTCCGGCAGCGAGGATGTTTTCTGCTTTTTCTGTTGTTTCCAGCAGCATAACACGCTGATCTTGCGGGTCATAGCTTCGGATAACGTATCCTTTGCTTACAAGACGATCAATCAATATCGTCGCTGCATTGCGATTTTCATTGTTCCAATCACATAACATACTGGATGTACACGGACCATGTTTCTTTATGGAACGCAGCGCGAAGTATTGTTCTGCCGTAATATTACCTGCCAGCTGCTCCGCAAGAAGCGCGATCAGTTTGCGATTTGTATAAATCATGACTTCTTCATATCGTTCCATGAAATGCTCCAGTTTGTTAGCATCCATAATTGCTCCCCCTTTAAACTTTTATCCAACCAGCCAACTTTTCACTGCAGCAGCAAATAAATGCGGATCCAGCACTCCTGCTATATGTCCATTTGGGCTGTCAAAAGCAAAAAACTTTGCTGACTTTCCTTGTTTTTGTAATAGTTTCACGGCTCGTTCGCTGTATTGCGGCGGTTGAAGCAAATCTTGATTACAAGAAATAAGAAGCACTCTTGCCTGAATTTGCTCCAAAGCTTCTTCTAATGAAGAAAAACCGTGAGCTATATCGTGCATCATTGTGGCACGACATGTATAAATCCAATGATTGGGATCATAATAAGCAATGTTATTCATCACAGCTCTGTACATACTTTCTTCAAATGAAGTTTGATTATATAAGGATAGATAAGGAAGCTGTTCGCGGCTGTCCCGCCGGAATTTTGTTTCATACCAATCCCCTTGAAATGCGTTGGTAAACATCATTTGAGATGCTAAATGCAGTCCTTCTGTCGGCTCTTGTTTGTCATAATAATTTCCATTGTTCCAATGAGGGTCTAATTGAATAGCTCGAATGCCATGCTGGAGCACGTTAAATGACGTTATGATGGGATTTTGTGCATTGGTAATAACTCCAATGCACGCATCCAGCATATGCGGATAATGAACCGCCCAATGCAGTGCAATCATTCCTCCTGCAGAAGGGCCGATTACAGCCGCAAGACGCTGAATGCCCAACGATTGAATAAATTCATGTTGAATGCCTGCCATGTCGCGAAAGGTAAAAGGCGGAAATGACATTCCATACTGCTTCCCTGTCTTAGGATTGATAGACATGGGTCCTGTCGTGATAACCATCGGATTTTTTGCTTGCACGTTACAAAGGTTGTCCATGCAAATGACAAAGTATCGATTTGTATCAATTGCTTTCCCCTGTCCGATCAATCCGTCCCACCAACCGGGGGATGGATCGGCATCTGTATACTTCCCTGCTGCATGACTTGTTGCATTGAAGTAATGGCATATAAGAATAACATTGCTTTTTTCTTTATTTAACTTTCCATATGTTTCATATCCTAATGTAATGGGAATGGATGTACCACATTCTAATGTATAGCTTTCCAGATAAAACTGTTGTTTTTTTACCAGCATGATTGTCCCTGTCCTCCTTCCAAATTTTATTTTAGGTTTATATAAGAAACTGCTAAATAAAGATAATCCATGTTTAAAATAAAAGAGGGATATTATTGAAAAAAATCGTTTTTATCCTTATATCTCTTATCGCTATTGCAACCGGATATTATTTTTTCTTTCAGCCAAAGTTTCAAGATCCCGTTGCTGATGCTGTTTCATTATCAGGAGATGGCTGTGTCGTTCTTAACTATCATCGAGTTCGTTCTCCAAACATTTTTTTAGAAACATTGGGCAAACTCACCAATAATTTGGAGCTTTCCGTTTATTCCGTTAATAGTGATGCATTCGAAAAGCAAATACAATACTTAAAAAAACATGACGTACAATTCATTACACCAAGCGATTTAAAAGCATACATCACCAAAAAAACTTCCTTCTCTAAAAAATGCGCACTAGTCACATTTGATGATATAGACACAAGCGTCTATAAACATGCCTATCCCATTTTACAGAAAGAAAAAGTACCTTTTACTTTATTCGTAATAACGGGAGAAGTAGGGAATCCGAATTTTCAATATTTAAAGCTTGCTTCGTGGAAACAGCTTAAAAATATGAAAGATTCGGGTCTCGCTACGATTGGAACACATACTCATAAAATGCATTATATAGAAGGCGATGAAAAACCTCCTTTTTTAAAGAAAAAAAATGTAGACGCTTTTATAAAAGATACTGAAAAGTCCAAACAAACCATGATTGAGAAACTTGGTTTCACCCCTCGTTATTTCGCTTATCCATATGGATTTGGTATTCCCAAAACAGATGAAGTCCTATTGAACCAAGGATATGAGTTAATTTTTTCACTGGAGCCCGGAATCGTAAAACAGGGTGACCCCAGCTTCTTTATTAAGCGGATTCTCATCGATAAACAATCTTGGCCGGCCATTGCAAAATGGGCTGCTCAAAAATAATAAAAAGCAATGGGCTCTTCCATTGCTTTTTACACTACTGTTTCTTTTAGCTTAATAATATTTGTTTCCTGTAAATATAGGATTTCCTCTTCGGTCAGAGAAAAATACTCCGCCATTTCTTTCATCTCTACCGGCTTTGGAAAGCTTCGTCTTCGTAATTTTCCATAAGTAAAATAATTATATCGCCCCCAGAGATATTGAAAAAGAAAACAAAGCGCTCCAATAATGCCAATATCACACAAAATAGCTGTTATTTGCCTTTCTTCCATATGAAAAAGAAGGAGAACCATCAATTTCCATTCTGCTTGTATGTGAAAGAGACAAGTAAAAAGTAATAATACTGTCGCAATCATATAAATCCAAGCGAGCAATGTGATAATCAACTCTATTGCCTTTCTTACTGAGAGCTTACTTCCGTCTATAATCATAGCTTGATTTCGATTCCCCGATCCGGACTTTCCCATACAGCAAATGTTCCTTTCTTCGTTGATAATGCTTTTGGAATAGCTCTTGCAACTACTAGCGTATTTAAATACCAATAGGCTATCGGATACCAAACAGCCCATAGGTAATACTTCCGTAATGACTTATCATAGTGTGAGTCAATAGTAATAGCAAATATAAACTGAATGATGCAAGTAACAGATAAAATACAAGCCGCTAATGCAAAAATACTGATTAAATCCTGTATAGCCGCCATGCCCAACAACAGGACAACGGTAAAAAAGATCCAAAGAAGAGACCAAACAATACTGCATAATTCCTCAATATAAACAATATATAATCTTCTTTGCCGTATATCTAAAAAGATATCCCAATGGCGCATCAATACTTCAATACCACCTTGAGCCCAACGAACACGCTGTTTCCATAAGCCGCGGATTGTTTCTGGAACAAGCATCCAGCAAATTGCATTCGGCTCATAACGTACGTCCCAAAATCTTTTTTGCAGCTTCCAAGTAACTGCAATGTCTTCTGTAATCACATCACGGTCCCATAACCCGCAATCAAGCAAAGCACGTTTTCGAAATGCAACTACTACTCCCGATACAGTCATAACTTTCCCAAGGATACGCTGTGTACGTTTGATGGCTCCTATAATGCTTGCGTATTCTACCAGCTGCATGCGCGAGAGAAGAGAAGTTCGGTTTCTTACACGAGGGTTCCCGGTAACAGCACCCACTCTTTCCCCATTATGTTCTGTTGTAAAATGAGGAATCATATAACGTAAAGCATCTGGATCCAGTAAAGCATCTGAATCAATGCAAACAAGAAACTCTCCTTTTGAAGCCAGCAGTCCTAAATGTAACGCATTTGCCTTTCCAGAATTTTTCTTTAAATCGATAAATCGAACACAATTGTGTTTAGCAACCAAATCCCTTGCGACCTTACTTGTGTTATCACTGCTGCCGTCGTTTATAATAATAATTTCATAGTGAGGATAATTGAGCGTCAGCAAATGTTCTACCGTTTCTTCTATCGTATCTTCTTCGTTATAACATGGAATTAAAAGAGACACGAAAGGCGTCTCCGTTAGAGGTAAAGGCTCTTTCCGTTCACGTCGATAATAAAATAAAAGAGAGCCGGAAATCCAAAACAAGCTCATTACAACAGGATACCAGAAAACAAAACCTGACAGCGCATTCCATACAGCATGAAACATAAGGCAACATCCATTCTTTTTAATATGTCAGAATTTTTTCGTGAATAACATAATGCTATAAGCCTATTGGAATGGTTTAATTTTCTAAATTATATACTCCCGTTTTCCCATTATACTATCAGCTGTAGGATTTCCTGCAAGCTATTCCTTGTTCCAGAAAAGGAAAATAATGGATTATTTTTTACAGAAAATAAAAAACATACTATATCTTCTGTTAAATGTTCGTTTATTATTTTTTCATCCCTTGGTACAATGTATTTAGTAAATTCTTACATAGAGGAGGATGTCAATGTCGACATTCGATCGTAATTTAGAAAAATATGCCGAATTAGTGGTGAAAGTCGGGGTTAACATTCAAAAAGGACAAACCCTTCATATCAATGCTCCGCTCGCTGCCGTTGAATTCGTTCGTGTTGCTGCGAAAAAAGCTTACGAAGCAGGAGCTAAGCACGTATATGTGAATTGGAATGATGAAGTATTAACACGCCTTAAATATGATTTGGCTCCGGATGAAGCTTTTCTTGAATTCCCTTCTTGGGTGGTAAAGGAACGTGAGGAGCTTGCACAAAGCGGCGCAGCATTCTTATCTATTACATCTTCTAACCCTGATTTATTGAAAGGAGTAGATCCTGAGCGCATTTCTAATGCAAACAAAGCAGCCGGAAAAGCGCTGGATACATTCCGTCACTACATCCAATCTGATAAAGTAAGCTGGAATGTATCAGCAGTACCGTCAAAAGAATGGGCAGCCAAAGTATTCCCTGATGCACCTCAAGAAGAGCAAGTGCAGAAGCTTTGGGATGCAATTTTCCAAGCGACACGCGCTGATTTAGAAGACCCTGTACAAGCATGGAAAGAACATGGCGCCAACCTGTTAAGTAAAGTGGATTACTTAAATAGCAAACGTTATAAGGCGCTGCATTATACAGCTCCTGGTACAGACTTAACAGTAGAACTTCCAGAGAAGCACGTTTGGATAGGAGGAGGCAGCACAAGCGAAAGAGGCGTTGCCTTTACGGCAAACATTCCTACAGAAGAAGTATTCACATTGCCTGCAAAATCAGGCGTAAACGGACATGTAACAAGCACAAAGCCATTAAACTACAGCGGAAATGTAATCGAAAACTTTACCTTAACATTTGAAAACGGCCGTATTGTCGATTACAAAACAGAAACAGGATTCGAGACATTAAAGCATCTGATAGAAACAGATGAAGGTTCGCATTACTTAGGAGAAGTGGCGTTAGTTCCTCATAACTCTCCTATCTCTAATACCAATATTATTTTCTATAATACTTTATTTGATGAAAATGCATCCTGCCATTTTGCTATCGGAAATGCATATTCCTTCTGTTTAGAAGGCGGAAAAACAATGTCAAAAGAAGAATTAGGACAACATGGTGCAAACTCCAGCATTACACATGTTGATTTTATGATTGGCTCCGAGAAACTGAATATCGACGGCATTGCAGCGGACGGTACACGCGAACCTTTATTCCGCAACGGCAACTGGGCAATTTAATAGAAATCAAATCCATAAAGCCAGGAGAATTATTCTCTTGGCTTTCTTTATTTATGGATATAAAAAGCGGCTGTAACAGCTGTATCTTGAACATTTTCATGAAAGTTATAAAAATAAAAACCCGCCAAAGCAGAAACATGCTTTAACGGGTTTATTCCAAATCAGCAGCAACGAGAAACCTTTCCGCCTTTCGCATTAAATCGTGCTTCTTGCGCTTGGGCAAAAAACTCTTTCTCGGATTTTATCGGTTCATTCGGATGATGTATTTTCATATGCTCGACATATTTCTCATAACTGGGCACGCCGCACAGCAAGCTTAAAAACTGTTTCCGATGCTTAAGAATTTCTGAAACCACGCTACGCATAGTTGCGTACCTCTTCATCATCACGCGGTACGTAAGGCTCTTCATGCAGCTCCAGTTTCTCATTCTTCAGCGCTTTTATCCATAGGCGGAGGGATGAGACAAGAACTGCGAGTACAACAAGCATGAAGACCGCGCACAGCGTTGCATCAATATAATCATTCATAATAATTTGCTTCATTTGTTCTTGATTCGCAGCAGGCGGGAGGACCTTTCCTGCATCTAAATTATCTTTAAATACTTTTGCATGTGCCAAGAACCCGATTTTCGGATTTTCGTGGAACAGCTTTTGATATCCCGCTGTCATCGTAACAACTAAAATCCATGTAGTCGGAATAAGGGTAACCCATACATATGCTTTTTTCCCCATTTTAAATAGTAATGTCGTTCCGAGTAAAAGCGCAATTCCGGCAAGCATTTGATTGGCGATACCGAACAGTGGCCATAACGTATTGATGCCGCCTAACGGGTCAATTACACCTTGATATAAGAAATAACCCCATCCTAATACACATAGTGTAGTGGCAAGAATGTTAGCCGGAAGATATTCTGTCTTGCCTAAAGGCTTGTAAACATGACCAAGAAGGTCTTGAATCATAAAACGTCCGACACGCGTACCTGCATCAATCGTCGTTAAAATAAACAGTGCTTCAAACAGAATAGCAAAATGATACCAGAAGGCCATCAGCGCTTTTCCGCCAATCACTTTCGCAAAAATAAATGCCATCCCGATTGCCAAAGTCGGTGCTCCTCCAGTCCGGGATAGAACTGTTTGTTCCCCTACATCTTTTGCCAACTGATTTAAATCGTCAGGAGTAATTGTGAACCCCCAAGATGAAATTGTTGTAGCTGCTTGTGCAGCATCTGCACCAATAACCGCAGGAGGGCTGTTGATCGCAAAATACGTCCCCGGTGTTAATACACATGCTGCAATCAAAGCCATTACAGCTACAAAAGATTCCATTAACATTGCGCCATACCCTATAGGACGAGCATGAGTTTCACGCTCTATCATTTTAGGAGTAGTACCGGAAGAAACTAAAGAATGGAAACCGGATACAGCCCCGCAGGCAATAGTAATAAATAAGAACGGAAACAGATTCCCCGCAAATACAGGACCGGTTCCATCAACGAACTTTGTCAGAGCCGGCATTTGTAAATCCGGAGCTACAATTAAAATTCCCAATGCTAAACCGACAATGGTGCCGATTTTTAAGAATGTACTTAAATAATCACGAGGTGCAAGCAACAGCCAAACCGGTAATGCTGATGCGATAAAGCCGTATGCAATCATCATAATCGCAATCGTTTCGCCCTTAAATGTGAACATTTTCGCCAGCTCCGGGCTCTCAGCTACATACTGACCAGCCATGATGGAAAGCAGCAAGAGAACAACACCAATAGCCGATCCTTCTCCCACGCGCCCAGGACGAATATACCGCATGTAAATACCCATGAAAAGGGCGATTGGAATTGTAGCTGCAATGGTAAACATGCCCCACGGACTTCCTACAAGCGCTTTCACAACAACGAGCGCCAATACTGCTAATAAAATAATCATAATACCTAAAATACCGACCATGGAAATAAAGCCCGTAATAGGACCGAGTTCTTCTTTGATCATTTCTCCGAGAGACTTTCCGTTACGGCGCATTGAAGCAAACAAAATAACAAAATCTTGGACAGCCCCTGCAAGCACTACACCTACAACGATCCAAAGCGTGCCCGGCAAATATCCCATTTGCGCTGCCAGAATAGGGCCTACGAGAGGACCCGCTCCCGCGATAGCTGCAAAATGGTGGCCAAAAAGCACCCATTTGTTCGTCGGTACATAATCTTTTCCGTCATTTAATAATTCAGCCGGTGTTTTTCGATTATCATCTAGTTGAAATACTTTTCTTGCGATAAATTTACTATAAAAACGATACGCTACTGCGTAAACAGAGACGGCAGCCACAAGCAGCCAAATCGCATTGATGGTTTCGCCGCGATTTAAGGCAAGCACTGCAAATCCCGCTGCTCCTGCTGCGGAAATGAGTCCCCAAAGCAAGATAGATTTTAATCCCTTCAAGTTATATTCCCCCTAAGAGTTTCTTAAAAGGAATTATACTAAATTTTCAGAATTATAAAAATAAAGATTTCTCTATCATGACAGCTTTCAATACTAACGTGTAAGAGAATAGGGATAACATGTTATATTTCAATCTTATTGCGTAATTGCTTTACATAATTTCGGCTGACCGGTATCGGTTCTTCCATCTGTCCGTCTAAATATAAGTTATATGTCCCATTGTAATAAGGCTTTAATTCTCGAACGTACTCCAGATTAATTAAATAACTTTTATGTACTCGTAAAAATGAGTATTGGCTTAATTTATCTTCCAGTTCCTGCAGTTTATAGGAGCAAACAAAACAAGTGTCAGCCGTATGAATGGATACCGTTTTGCACTCTTTATTTTTATTGATGTATGCAATCTCTTCCGGCGCCACATACAAAATTCCTTCCTCATATTCAATAGGGAGCTTGTATCGCAGCATAAGATCGCTGTTTCGTGCTTCTTTTTGCAATAAATCTAATAGAAAGAACAGCTCATCTGTTTGAAATGGCTTCAATAAATAATAAAAAGCCCGAAGGCGAAAGGAATCGATTGCGTATTTATGCTCTTCTCCCATTATAATAAGGTGTGTTTGCGTTCCTAACTCTCGGATAATTTCAGCTGCCTGCAATCCGCTTATATCCGGTAAGTTTACATCTATGAATAAAACATCCGGTTCGAATTTTTTAACAAGTTTGATGGCTTCCGTTCCCCTCTGTTCTTCCCAAATCTTTGCTGTTTCGACCTCTTCCTGTACCATCTGTCTCAGCTTTTTTCGTTCATTTGCTTCGTTACTGATAATGAGTACTTTCACTTCTGCTTCCACCGCCTTACTTAGTATCGGTACTAGAGACCCTGCATCATATGACATGAATTCGACCATAAACCGGATTATCCTTCTTAAAAATTAGGAAACGGCATGCGGATTGCATGCCGAACTTCCTTCGAGAGCTTATGCAAGCTCTTGCTGCTTTGTTTCTTTTCCTAATAAAAGGACTGCCAGTACCCCCACTAAAATGGCAACACAAAAGATTGTAAAAACCGTTGTAATCGATGTTTTTTGAGCTACAAGGTAACCGACCAATAGCGGTCCCAAAATTCCGCCGATTCTTCCGAATGACGCAGCCATTCCCGCTCCGGTTCCGCGAATGATGGTCGGGTACTGCTCAGGTGTATAAGCATATAAGGCTCCCCAAGCTCCCAAATTAAAGAAAGAGAGAAATACCCCTGATGTAATTAGTAAAGGCAATGATTCCGCACTTCCGAAGAAATATGCACTTACGGCTGTACCGATTAAATATGCAACAAGAACAAATTTTCTTCCAGCTCTTTCGATTAACCAAGCTGCAGTAAAGTACCCTGGTAATTGTGCCAGTGTCATGATTAATACGTATTCAAAGCTTTTAATAAGACTGAAGCCTTTCATAACCATAACGCTTGGCAGCCATAAAAACATGCCGTAATAGGAGAAGACCACACAAAACCAAAGAACCCACAGCATAATGGTCGAACGAGCATACGTCTTGGACCAAACTCCTGCAATTTTCTCCCATGCTGATTGTTTTTGTGACGCAGCTTGAAATTGCGGTGAATCTGGTAAATTCAAACGCAGGTATAAAGCATAGAAGGCAGGAACTGCACTCAACAGCAACGCAATCTGCCAGCCGTAGCTTGGAATTATAAAGTAAGAGATGAGAGCGGCAATCAGCCAGCCCCCGGCCCAAAAGCTTTCAAGCAAAACAACGACTCTTCCTCTCTCTGCCGCCGAAACACTCTCTGATACAAGCGTAGAAGCAACCGGAAGCTCTCCTCCCAATCCCATTCCAATGAAAAAGCGCAAAATAAGAAAAACAGCCAGAGTTGGCGCCAATGCTGATAATCCGCTGCCGATCGAAAACATCAATAATGTAATGATAAAGACTGCTTTACGGCCGATTCGGTCAGCCATTATACCAAATAGTAAAGCACCAGCCGCCATTCCAATTGAGTTTATGCTGCCAATCCATCCCATCTGTTTGGCTGTTAAATTCCAGTCCTTTTGCAAGGCTGTAATAATAAAGGACAGTATGCCGACATCCATGGCATCAAACATCCATCCCAGACCGGCAATACCGAGCAGTTTCCGCTTTGAAATTATTGTATCTTTCTTCATCTCGAATCCCCTTTATTTCTTGGTTAGCTTACCCAGAATATTTTACCAAAAAAAACATTTAGGAGGATGATATTTTTCACATCCCTCTGTTCTATTTTTCCTTTTCATTTCTTACTTATTCCCTTGGAAATATGCAGGAGAAGATTATATACAAAATAGAGGCTTTTCCTAAAAGACCTTTACGCCTGCTTCTCTTGCAGATACACTGACCGTAAGAGTAATTTTTCTTTAGCAAGGGGATGGTGATGAGAAATGAAATATATTGTTGCTGCTGATTCATTTAAAGATTCCTTATCTTCGCTCCAGGTCGGTCAAGCTGTAAAACAAGGCATCCTCCATGCACATCCTGAGGCAGATGTTGAGATTATAGCAATGGCTGATGGAGGAGAAGGGACGGTTGAAGCATTGCTTCATGCAAATGAAGGACGTGAAATAGAAATACAAGTTCATAATCCGTTGATGCAACCCGTTACAGCAAAGTATGCTGTCTTTCATCAAAACGGAAAAGACATTGTGTTTATTGAATGTGCCCAAAGCAGCGGCCTGCCGCTTGTTCCAAAAGAATTGCGCAATCCTATGAATACCAATACATATGGACTTGGCGAACAAATTAAGGATGCCCTTGCCCGAGGCTATCGCCACTTTATTCTTTCTCTTGGGGGAAGTGCGACAAACGATGCAGGAATTGGCATGCTGCAAGCCCTCGGGTGGCAATTCTTCAATAAGAATGGGGAATTGATTGAAAATACCGGGAATCCATTGCTGCATGTCCATAGCTTCTCTGATGTTCATGCGTTACCAGAATTAGCTGAATGCGCTTTTACTGTAGGAAGCGATGTTACAAATCCATTTTACGGCCCTCAAGGAGCGGCTTATATCTTTGCGCGTCAAAAGGGGGCAAATGATAAAGAAATTGCTATTCTCGATAAAGCAATGCAACGCTTTGAACAGCTTCTAAACGAACGCTACGGTATTTCTGTACAAACAATTCCAGGGGCAGGAGCAGCCGGCGGTCTGGGCGGCACATTAGTTGCTTGCCTGCATGCTCATATGGCCTCGGGTGCAGATATTATTATGGAACATATTCGTTTAGAAGAACGCATTGAAAAGGCAGACGTTATCATTACAGGGGAAGGAAGCCTTGACGGACAATCCGTAATGGGAAAGGTTCCGGTTGGAGTAGCTAAATTGGCCAAAAAACATGGGAAGCTGGTCATCGGTATTGCCGGGCGCATTGATCTTGAACTGGACGCCTTAAATGAATATTTAGATGCTGTTTTCTCTATTCAAACAGAGTGCCGCACTCTTGAAGATGCCTTAACTTACGACATTGCATGTAAACAAGTGGAAGTTACAGCGGGACAGATTGCTCGGTTAATAAAGAAAACAAGCTTATAAACAAAGAGCATCTGCCAGCTTAGCAGATGCTCCGCACTTTCATTAAAAGAAATCAAAGAAACAAGATGTTTTTAATGAAATAGCTTGCTCTAATTTTTCTATCTCTTCTTTTTCTCCTTGCAGCTTCCCGCATTGATACAAAAATCGGGGCTGTTGAGCACCTAAAAGGAGGGCAGTAAGCGTTTGAATATCAGCTGTTATTCCCTTTTCTTTTGGCTCAGCTTCAGCTTGGAATGTAACCGTTCCCTCTTCAATCGTATATGTCCCTGTGTTCCAGTCTGCGAACTCATCTGTTATGTGAAGAAGAAGAGGTTCTTTTACTTTTGAAATAGGGTGCTCAGCTAAAAACTTTTGTAAGTCAACAATACGAGCCATAAAATAAGATACCATTTCTTGTTGCATTTTAGGATTTTTTAATAAAAACGGCAATTGGTCATCTGAAGGAGCAACGATTTTTACTTTTTCAATCATCGAATCATGTTGAGAAATATAATTCCATAATCCCCTTCGCACCTCTTCATCCAAATAAACCAATTCTTGAATATCCATCATTCGTTCGCTTATTTTATAAAACATGTATCCTTTGGCAGTATTATGTTCATCAAGATACACAGCAGTTCGGAAGCCCTCCGGATATACGCGATGCTCCCACCAATATTCCTGTCTCTTCAGCATGCCGTTATATTGTCCCGCATAGGATTCATAAATAGTATTTAACAATTCCCAGCTTTCTTTCTTATCCACCCGTATTACTTTACCAGCTACATTAGGATAAAAATATAAATCTTTTGCCTCAATGAAATACTTCTTTAACGAAACAGAAAGCTCCCATCCAAATTTTCGATAAAACCCAACATTAAAAGGATGCAAAAAGCTGATAGTTTGAGATTGTTCTTTCATAGACAGAAGAGCTTGCTTCAGCAGTCTTGCTACGCTGCCCTTTCTTCGATGCTCCGGCCATGTTGCCACGCTGGCTATACCGCCCATTTCATACTCTTTTCCCTCAATAAATATTTGCAATGGAATCAATTGCAATTTGGAAAGCAATGTTCCATCTTCGAATTCCCCCCAAATTTCTTGCTTTTTCAGCAATAATTTCCGCTTCTCTTTATCTTCATCTGACAATTGATATTGAAAGGCATATTCAGATAAAGCCAAACACTCATCATACTCTTGCTCTGTCAATTTCCGAATCTCAAGCATCTTTTTTCCTCCTCTTAAGAAAAGCCGCATCCCTATAAGAGAATGCAGCTTTCCTTATATTAAAAAGCCCAATTTCCGTTTCTAAAGATCGGTTCACGTACACCGTCTTTTGTTACACCATCAATATTCATCTCGGCAGAACCAATCATAAAGTCTTCATGAACAAGGCTCTTATTTGCACCGCGTTCCGCAAGCTCTTCAGGAGACATGCTTGTGCCGCCTTCTAAGTTAACCGGATACGCTTCACCAAGCGCAAGATGGTTAGAGGCATTTTCATCAAATAATGTGTTGTAGAAAATTAAACCTGAATCTGAGATTGGCGAATGATGAGGAACAAGCGCAACTTCGCCTAAACGGCGCGCACCCTCATCTGTATCCAATAAATGTTTCAATGTATCGTAGCCTTCTTCAGCCGTGAAATCTACTACTTTTCCGTTTTCAAACGTTAAAGTGAAGTTATCAATTACATTGCCTGCATAGTTTAATGGTTTTGTGCTGCGGACAGTACCATTTACTCCATCCTTATGTGGCATTGTATACACTTCTTCTGTTGGCATGTTCGGATTGAACGGGATTCCGCTCTGGCTTATGGATCCTCCGCCCTGCCATACATGGTTTTCCGGTAATTCAACAGTTAAATTTGTACCCGGCGCTTCGTAAACAAGCTGCTTATATTGCTTGCTGTTTAAATATTCTACCTTTTGTTTTAAAGTTTCATTGTGCTGTTGCCATGCGGCAATCGGATCCTCTTGATCAACGCGGGTAACTTTGAAAATTGCCTCCCATAACTGTTCTACCGCTTGCTCTTCTGTTGCATCAGGGAAGATTTTCTTTGCCCATTCTACAGTCGGAACGGAGATGATGGACCAGCGTGCCTTATCTGCCATGAGATAGCTTCGGTAATTTTTCATCGCTGTTGCACCTGTTTTATTAGCTGTTGCAATACGTTTAGGGTCAATTCCTTTTAAAAGATCCGGGTTTGGCGAGTAAATACTTAAGAACGCAGCTCCGTTCTCAGCCATTTCTTCATATCCTTTAGCTTTCCACATAGGAAATTCAGCAAAAGCTTCATCCGGTGCTTTTTCGTATTTAATGCGTGTAAGCTTCTCATCCTGCCATTCAACATGAACATTTTTTGCCCCGGCTTCGTATGCTTTTTCTGCAATCCTACGAACGAATTCAGCAGCCGGCAGCGGGGCATTAATAACAAGAGTTTGTCCTTTTTCTACCTTAACCCCTACATGAACAGCAAGCTCTGCATATTTCTCAAGATTTTGTTCGAATTGATTCATGTTTTTTCCTCCATCTATATGTATTAGAGATGAAAAACAGGTTCCCATCTTGATTATAACAGAAAATTCAAAAAATATTACAAAAAATGAAGCCGGATAAATTCCTTTATCCGACTAAAATCAACATTATTTTCTCAAGCCATTGTTCACCGCTTCTGCTAACTGTTTCGTATTTTCATATGGAGACGAAGCAAGGCTGATAGCGGAAATAACCGATACTCCGTCTGCGCCCGCTTCTACTACGGAAGATGCATTTGAAGCATTAATACCACCGATTCCCACTATAGGAATATCGATCCCAAGTTTACGCAAGCTCTCAATCAGCACAGTTCCTTGCACTGCCTTAGCATCTTCTTTTGAGGAAGTAGGGAAGATCGGGCCTATCCCTAAATAATCTGCCCCTTTTTCAATCGCAAAACGTGCTTCTTCTATTGTATGGGCAGAAACTCCCAATATCTTATCGCCAATTTTCTTTCTTACTGTCTCAACCGCTTCATCGTCTTGTCCAATATGAACACCGTCAGCATCAATTGCTAATGCCAGTTCCACATCATCATTCACAATGAAAGGGATATTATGGTTTTTACAAAGAGATTGAAGCTGCTTCGCCAGTTTATAATATTCTTCGCCCGCTAAAGCACCGCGTCCTTTTTCACGATATTGAAAAAGGGTGATACCGCCCTCTATTGCTTCTTTCATGACACCGAGCGGTTCTTTTTGGCAGTTGATACTGCCCATAATGAAGTATACTTTCAATAGTTCTTTCATTCGTTCATTTTTTATTCGTGCCACGCTTTTACACCTCTGCTTTCGTAAAAGAAGCATATTCTTCAATGTGTTGAGGCGCAACAAGCGATAATTGATTCAGAAGCTCGATTTGAAAGCTTCCCGGTCCTTTTCCTTCTGTTTTGCTTGCTGCCAATTCAGCGGCTATTCCATAGTAAATCAATGCAGAAACAGCAGCGTTTACTTTATTTTCTTCTACTGCTGCAAATGCACCGATTACAGACGTTAAAAGGCAGCCGGTTCCGGTTACTTTCGTTAAAATAGGATGGCCATTATGGATGACATATGTTGTTTCACCATCTGTAACCACATCATCTTTCCCTGTTACAACTACAACTGTACCAAGCTGTTGGGCAGCTTTTTTGGCAATCGTAATGCTGTCACCATTTCCTGAGTCTGCATCTACCCCTTTAATTGTCCACTCCTCGCCAATAACATTTGCGATTTCTGCTGCGTTCCCTCTTAGAACAGCAACCTTAACTTCTTTCATAACTTTTCTGGCAGTTTCTGTGCGGTAAGGCGTTGCTCCCGCTCCCACAGGATCGAAAATAACAGGCACTCCGTGTTGATTGGCAGAAGCCCCGGCCAGTAACATGGCCTCTATTTCTTCCTCTCGCAGCGTACCAATATTTAACACTAAGGCTCCTGCAAGCTTCGCCATATCCGCAATTTCCTCTTTAGCATACGCCATCACAGGTGAAGCCCCAAGTGCTAACAATCCGTTTGCAGTAAAATTCGTGACAACCACATTCGTAATATTATGTACAAGCGGATTTTTTTCTCGAACTGTATTTAATACTTCCATCACATCTTGCTTTCTCATCTTCCTTTATCCCCTTTCTTTACTTAGGGAGATATATGAAAAGCAAAAAAGCACTTTGCGTACGCAAAAGTGCTTGTAATTGTGCTCTACACTCTCCCTACGCTGGCATTACCCAACAGGTTCTAACGGTCAACGGCAGATTAGCCGTACTCTCAGTCTGCTTCCGCAAACTCCCGAAATCTATTCTGTTCATTTCAAAGTCTACTCTTTTATGGTTAAAATGACAAGCAAAGCAAATTATCCAATCATGATTTTTATTTGATGCTCCTATCTTACCTGCTAATGATGTAAGCCTGCTTCGGATGATTGATCTGATTTGGATATTTTAACCTAATTTTCCCTTCACTTAAAAGCTTTGCTAAATAATTATTACGTAATCCATCAGGAGTCCTTTTTAACAAATGAGCCAATTCTTTTAACATTAACGGTTTTTTTTCCAAAAGCTCTAAAATAACCCCTTCTAGTACACTTGGACTTAAGCGTCTTTTCTTTCTTGCCACTTCTGATATTCTCCATAATTCATTATCAACATCTTCATCAGCCTCGATATTTGCTGCTGTTTCTTGCATTCCAAGTTCCAAATCATTAGGTATTAGATCCATATCTTCATTATCGTCTGATTCATATGTCATGTCAAAAAAGGCTTCTTCGCTATTGATGGAGTTATCCTCGTTATTCAAGGAGTCCGCACCTTTATTTATGGAGTTAAGCTCCTTATTTAAGGAGTCGACATTATTATTCACGGAGTTATACTCGTTATTTATGGAGTTTTTACGATTGTTAACGAACCTAACTTCGTTATTACTGGAGTCCGTTTCTTTATTTATGAAGTTCTCTTTTTTATTCGCGGAGTCCGTTTCTTTATCCATTCTTATATCAAAATAGCTATACTCCTCGTTCATGAATGCACTATTTCCCTCATATTTTTGTTTAAAGGTATTACTGTTGTCGATTGATGTAGATTGTACACTCAATGTTAAAATTGTACGCTTTAAATGAGTATCCTGCACTAGCTCAGGATTAGCCCAATTATAGTTCGACCAGGCAGATTCAATTTTCTTTAATCCAGATCCGGCTCTTTTGCAAAAATCAATAAGAATAAACATTTTGAATAGGTTTGGATTACGAAGATTACTGATTCTGCCTTCCATAGCTTGTTCAGTAGGTGCCCTCATTAGACCTGGGTTTGAGAAACGAAATAAAGTTCTTTCTTTTTCAATAACAATACCGCCTTCACCATAATAATCGGCATGTACCAATGCATTAACCAACGCTTCATGCAAACAAGAATGAATAAGCATCTCATCAGTTTCAGGTAAATGTGTTAAATCAGCTGCTACATCCGTCATAGCCTTAAAATAAAAATCATACACATTGCCTGACCACGTTCCGTCCTGCGAAGTAAATCGGTTAATCCAATTCCCATTTGGTATACCATCAAGATTTTCTCTATACTCAAGAAAGTATTGAGGTAAAACTTCTGTAATAATTCTCTCTTCACTAAACATCAATAAACCGGCCAGCGTTAATCCTTCTTTGCTTGTATTACGAAGCTTTCCCCATGCACCAATCTTGTATAAAAACTCTTTTATTTCAAGTCCGTTCCATGGGTGATTTGGCTTAACCGCTTCAAATCTTTGACGATAACTTTTAATAGATTCAAAGTTTAATTCATTTAAACCATAATGCTCCAAGATCAAATTATCCTGTGTTATAACAGAATGATCTGCTGGATGATGTTTATTTATATTCACCATGAATCTCCCTCTTATACGAATTAATAAAAATGATTTATTTACCTAATATACTGATTACCATTTTACCACCTTTTTTTCGGTATCTCCTTATCTTCTCGTTAAAACACCACATGATATTTTATCCAGAAGCATACTTAACCTAAAGAATTTATATTTAATATACTAAGTTGAAGTGGGATTTTTATATTAATATAAGAAATGAATGTAACGTAAGATGTGAGTACATAAGTAATATAATCACTTAATTCTATTCTGAAATAACAACAAAAAGGAGGGAACCAGACTGGAAAAGAAACATATTGTCCTTAATTTTAAATAACGTGACGGGAAATAATTATTACAAATATTCTTTTTTATGCATTTTCTCATCTAAAACTACGAATGACGTCAGCACTTCATAAAAAAATGAGCAGAGAGAAGGGCTGCTCATTCATTACTATATTGTAAGAATTATTTTAAAGAATACTGCCATTTCATTAGTTGGCAACTTATTGGTCAGCAAAATGGGCATGGAAAACTTCTATGCAAAAACTGGAGTTAGTATGGTTCTATGAACACATCTTAGTGGGGTCGTTCCAATGAGATTGTGTGAACCACATATGATAGCAGGGACTTTTTCTCTTCATCATTGCCAACAATAGTAACCTATCTTTTTTCATACATCTTACAAATTTCAAAAAAAGTAGTATCCCTATTGAATAGAAATACCGTTTTAGACAACACCTTTTATAAGAAATTCCTCCATGTTTTCCACCGATAAAGGAGGGCTAAAGAGATAACCTTGTCCAATTTTACATGCATTTTGTATTAAGAAATTCATTTGCTCTTCTTGTTCTATCCCTTCTGCTATGACAGTAAACTTCAGATTATTTCCCATATCAATGATTGTCTTCACCATCGCACCTTGATTGGAATGATAAATAATATCATCAACAAAAGATTTATCAATTTTGATTTTGTCAATCGGAAGATGTGTTAAATAGCTCAAGGAAGAATATCCCGTTCCGAAATCATCTATCGACAAGTTGACTCCAAGATCTTTCAATTGATTCAAAATTATCGTCGATTTCTCTATGTTTTGCATAATACTTTCAGTAATTTCCAATTCCAGATACCGAGGATCCAGTCCGACCTGATCCAGCACCTCTTTGACCGAATCGACGAAATGTTCATCTTGAATCTGACGGACGGAAATATTAATTGCTATAGGAATAGCTTGAAATCCAGCATCTTGCCAGGCTTTATTTTGCTCGCAAGCATTCCTCAAAACCCATTTTCCCAGCGGAACGATAAGTCCTGTTTCCTCTGCCAGCGGAATAAATTCTGAAGGAGAAATGAATCCATATTTCGGATGCTGCCAACGGAGTAAGGCTTCTGTTCCAACAATCTTTCCTGTCGTTAACTCTACTTGAGGCTGATAGTAAATCATCAATTCATTCTGTTCCAATGCTTTTCTTAATCCATTCTCTAATTCCATCTTACGCGAAGAAAGTCCTATAAGATGAGAAGTATAGAATTGAAAGTTATTTTTTCCACGTTCTTTTGCCAGATACATCGCAGTATCCGCATGTTTAATCAAGGTTTCCTCATCATTCCCATCGGTTGGATAGATGCTTATGCCAATACTCGGAGTGACAAAATACTCTTGTTGATTGATTGCGATTGGATTAGAAAATTCATCAAGTAATCGTTGGGCCACTTGGGCCACTTTTTCTTTATCAATATCTTCCAGCAATATAATAAATTCGTCTCCGCCCTGACGCGAAACCATCCCATCGTTTTGAACGGCTCCCTCCAACCGTTGGGCCACTTTTTGTAATAAAATATCACCAATAGTATGTCCCTTTGTATCATTAATGATCTTAAATCGATCCAGATCCAAAAACAAAACAGCTAACATTTGATTTCTTTTTTGAGCCAATACTTCGTTCAGATGCTGCCTAAACCTATAGCGATTTGAAAGCCCTGTTAACGCATCATAATAGGCCATAAATTGGATCGTTTTCTCTGCTTTCTTACGTTGAGTAATATCTCTGCCGACCACCTGTCTTGCAAGCCTTCCTTCATACAGGATAGGCATGGCTGACATTTCCACATCAATGCTCGTTCCATCAAGCCTTATAACCTGAAATTCAAATCTCATTCTCTCTTCTTCGTCGTTAACAATAGTCTCTTCTCCAATTTTCATATCCTCAAGAACTTGCGGGGGAAAGAATTTCCCGATCGGTTGACCAACCAACTCTTCTGGACTCGCTGCTCCAATAAGATTGCAACCTGCTTTATTGATATAATCGATTTTTCCTTTACTGATAACAGCAATAATATCCGGTGACATTTCTACCAAACTCCGATAGCGGCCTTCACTTTCTTTACGATCCGTTATATCAAACAACACACTGTTAAAATCCACAAAATTACCTTTATCATCAAGCGTTGGAATTCCTCGGTCTTGTATCCAACGCACTTCTCCATCAGGGCGTATAATCCGGTATATACTCGTAACGGCTTCCCCTAATAAAAATTTCTGTTCTCTTTCGGAAATAATGTGTAAATCCTCCGGAAGAATTACTTTTTTCCAAAGGATCTTATCTTTATAAAACTCTTCTAATGAATATCCATAGAGTTTCTCGATCCCTGGAGTAATTAATAGAGTATCGGACGTTAAATCGTGGGACCAAATGGCTACATCCAGTGTATCAAAGATATTTTTTAATCTTTGTTTACTTTTCCTTAGTTCTTCTGTTGTCTTATGCATTTCTCTTTGCATGAAGAAAAACATGAACAGGATTATTAAATGAATAGTTATATCCAAGACATCTACCATCTTATCGAAAAAAACAAGATATGTCCTATTTCAATTACTAACTCTGTTAAGATGACAAAACCAAAAATGAGAGTCCAGTGCATTTTCATTATAGATTTCATTCGCGTGTTCTCCCTTTGTTCATAATGCTATAAATCCGTTACTTTTATCCAATTTATTACAATAGTTTTATTGTTAAAATATCAAAAAATATATCCCTTACAATTGAATTATTTACCAATTTATAACAAGGGAAGCGGAAAAATCGCGGGAATTGTCTTGACGTCTAGTTCAGCTGCAGGATAAGGATAGGATGAAGCCTTGAGAAGGCATCCCACCTGCCTTAGTTTAGCCTCTTTCCATTACTTCTGCATCATATCCCTCAAAAAAATTCGCCGTCATTTGTGATAAGGTTCCCCCCGATTAATCTTAAATGCACGATAAATTTGCTCCAATAAAATTAACCGCATAAGCTGATGAGGGAACGTCATTTTAGAAAAAGAAAGGGTATCGTTAGCACGCTGCATGACCTCTTTACTAAGTCCAAGGGAGCCTCCAATGACGAAGGCGATCTTACTCTTACCATATGTCGCCAATCGGTCCATATCTTTTGCCAATTCTTCTGAAGATTTTGCCTTTCCTTGTATAGCAAGAGCAATTACATATGTGTCATCAGACATTTTTTCTAAAATACGGCTTCCTTCTTTATTTTTCACTATTTCCATATCTGTTTCACTTAGGTTTTCAGGCGCTTTTTCATCAGGTAATTCAATAATTTCTACCTTTGCATAAGCAGATAAACGTTTTAAGTATTCATCGATTCCTTGTTTTAAATATTTCTCTTTTAATTTCCCAATCGAAATAATTGAGATATTCACATGTATCCCCACCTTACAAACACATTATCCACAAAAGTTATCAACATATCCACAATCATTATCCACATGTTGTATGAGAATTTGTGTTCGATACAACATATATCGCCTTATTTTGACAAAATTCACAGGTTGTTGATAACTTACTTTCGTTATCCACATTCCGAATAAACGGTGCTGTTTCAAATTCATCTACAATCATGTCTAATGCCAAATCTACATGCTCTTTGCAACATTTTATATCCATTTTTTTACCCCACTTTATTTGTACTCTTTTTCTTAGTGTGCTCGTCTTTCTTTTATTTTTCCTCTTTCATTCAAAAACTTGATCAACTGTAATTGCATTATTGTATAAACCAAAAGAAAACAGGAGAGAAGCCCCTCCTGTCAGTCACTAATAATTTTCACTGCCTAACTTGACCGTTGCCTTTTCTTTATTAGCTCCACGATAAAACACTATTTTCATTTTATCATTAATTTTTTTGTTGTACAAAATGGTGCGGAATTCAATGATGTTTCGAACCAGTTTGCCATCTGCTTCTACAATCACATCATATTCTCTAAGGCCTGCTTGCGCTGCTGGAGAAGGGCTGCGGACATCTAAAATACATACTCCTTCTGTTACATCACGCGGCAGTTGCAGCGTTTCCTTCCAATAGTATGCAGGAATTTCATTTAAGGAACGAACTTCCACTCCAAAATAAGGACGTTTCACTTTACCTGTTGCTTCTAGCTCTTGAATAATAGGAATCGCTCTTTTCATCGGAATGGCCAATCCGATTCCCTCTACTTCCTTTGCAGAAATCTTCATGGAGTTAATTCCAATAAGCTGACCCGCTACATTGACAAGAGCCCCTCCGCTATTCCCCGGATTGATGGCTGCATCTGTTTGCAGCACTTCCACTTGCCAATCATAATGACCATCATTGTCTAAATCAACAGGGAGGACCCGTTCATTAGCCGAGATAATTCCTTGTGTAACAGTACCTGAAAACTCAAGTCCCAGCGGGTTTCCGATAGCAATAACGGGTTCTCCGCGCCGCAATTGATCCGAGTTGCCGATTTCAATTACCTTTTTGGCATATTTTTCATCCATTTGCAAAACAGCCAAATCTGTTACAACATCGCTTCCCAAAATAGTGGCCGGCACTTTTTTTCCATCGCTCAAACTTACCTCGATTCGCTTTGCTCCCTCCACTACATGATGATTTGTCACGATGAAGGCTTTTCCGTTTTCTATTTTGTAAATAACCCCGGATCCTGTTCCAGCTTCAGCATCTGCTTCGGAAAAGCTGTCTGTTTGGATATTGATGACACCTACAACAGCTTCAGAAGCTTTATCAACAGCATCAATAAAATCGGATTTTACACTGACATTCACAATTTTATCTTGTAAAGATGATGCTCCGTAATTTCGAGCTTCGCTTGCTTCTGTTTGTGATTCTTGATCAATTAATCCCATTTTAGAGAAGGTTGGAATTGCAAAAGCAAATAGCGTTGCTCCAATTATCGCCCCGGCAAATCCTGAAAATACAATATTCTTTAGAACATGCCGTTTCTTTTCTATTCTTTTTTCTCTTTTTGCCTCATCCTGTTCATCATAGAATTCCATAGCTATTTCACCTATCCTTCCGAAAACATCTATGAGTATGTATCATTCTCTTTTATTGTTCACTAAAAAAAGAAATTATACATACGCAATTTTTGTCGGTGTTTTCGGATCGGTATCATGAATATAAAGCTGCTGCCCCACAGCAAAGCCTTTACTTTCTAATATCTGTGTTACAGACATCTGCGCCAGCTCTTTCATATTATTATCAAGACTAAGATGGGCCAAGTAAATATGTTTCGTGTTATCTGTGATGACATCCGCCATGGCTAACGCCGCATCTTCGTTTGATACATGACCTACATCGCTTAAAATTCTGCGTTTTACACTCCATGGATAGCGCCCCATACGCAGCATCTCAACATCATGATTGCTCTCAAAAATAAAAGTGTCAGATCCTTTAATGACACCTTTCATACGGTCGCTTACATAACCCGTATCCGTTATCAACGTTAACTTTCTCCCATTATGATGAAATACAAAAAACATGGGCTCAGCTGCATCATGGGAGACACCAAATGATTCGACCTCAATATCTCCAAATGTTTTAACTGTACCTGTAGGAAAAATAAATTTCTGATCGGTAGAAATTTCACCGATTAGCGGCTCCATGGCTTTCCATGTTTTTTCGTTCGCATAAACTGGTAAGTTATACTTCCGAGCAAGAATTCCAATTCCTTTTATATGATCACTGTGCTCATGAGTAACTAAAATCCCTGCAAGATCTTGTATATTGACCTCTATTCGCTTAAAAAGGGCTTCAGTGTTTTTTCCACTCAGCCCCGCATCTATTAACAATTTTTGATTGTCTGTGCCTACATAGACCGCATTTCCTGTACTTCCGCTTGCAAGTACACTAAAATGCAAACTCATTTGACTTCACTCCATTGTATGTTTTCCACTTTTATAATCTGTCCTTCTACCGCATTTACAAAGTAATCTTCTTTATTATTTACTTCAAAATGCCATGTTGGAGCAATTACCTGTGCTCCCGAAGATAAAGGAACAACCGTATAGTATCCAAGCTCTGCTTTCGTAACTTGACTACCTGGTTTTACTTCATTCTTCAGATATAATGTTCCTAATGCTTTAATAGCTGTGATAATTTCTTGCTTTTCGTTTTTTCCGCCCATTTTTTCTACATCTACCAACATGGTTTGTCGATAAGAAACAATTTCGTTTTTATCATTCAATTTTACAATCAATGGATTTACAAAAATGTTTTTCCCATTATATTGTTGAAAAAAGTATACGGATTTTGTTTTTTCGTCTGTTTTCCAGTATTTATATTTAGAGCCTCCAAGTACATATAAACGCAAGAACTCTTCAAAAAAAGAGATTTTATCACTATTTGGAATTTCAATGGGATTCTTCAGCTGACTTTCAATAGTAGTAGGATTGATAAGAGATACATCCTGATTTTTTAGCGTTACCAATTCGCTTTTAGTGAACTCTTTATTTTTCCCTGTGATATATGCTTCTTTCTTTGGCTCTTTTGGTAAATCGACATATTTAATATCATCGGCTGCCAGCTGATCTTCCACGGTTGTCTCTATCATCAAATCCAGTTCATTTCGATTTTGCTTTTGTATAAACTGAAAGACAAGGAAAATATCGAGGATGAAGAAAGTGATAATAAATATGGTTTTAATTTTACTCCAATCCAACGATATCTCCTCCTGTTCTCTTTACTTCATCAAATTGAATTTTCTTATAATGATCTCCGTACGAGATGATCCATACAGGCTCTAACTTCACAGCAATTAATCTCTCACTGTTCGGTGTAGGCTCTCTTTGTAACTCATAACCAACTCTTATGTCCTTTACAGATTTCTTATTAAATTGCGGATTTTTTTGTAAAAACTGAAGCAGGTTATGCCCGGAAGGAAGTTCTACCTCAT
This sequence comes from Bacillus sp. (in: firmicutes), assembly GCA_041920565.1. Taxonomy (GTDB): domain Bacteria; phylum Bacillota; class Bacilli; order Bacillales; family Bacillaceae_G; genus JAGHKQ01. The sequence continues at coordinate 77,843 of JBHGXS010000141.1, forward strand.
CTCCTTCTTTTTTCAATAATAGCTTAAAGAGCGGACGATCATAATTAATCAGTTCTTCTGCTCCCCATTTCTGCTTCAATGCAGCCATACCATTATTATTAAATACAGGAAGATCATCTACGAACAATCGATAAGACACCTCTCCTGTACTGGAATTTATCTTGTAAAAACGATAAGAATCCGTCCAACCTCCATGGCTGTTGACAAAATCAATGCTGCGTTGTAAAAGAGAAGCTCCATTTAACTGGTCTTGTTTGGTGATTGAAGAGTTAATATATTGCATCATTTGTGTGTAATTTGTAATGCGCAACAATCTTGTCCCGTCGGTATACTCTTCTCCAAACTCTGTTATGTCCTTTTTAACATATCTCGGGTCTGTAAAAAGCGCATTTTTAAACATTTCCGATTGGAGTTCACTTGTAACATATAACATTCTTTGCAAAGTTACTTTTTCTTCAGGTAAAAAAATCGCTCTTGTGCTATCTACTTCATACATAAAATAGTTAGCAGTAAAATCACTTTTTGTAAATTGGTTTACTGTGTTTTGTATTTCTTTTACTGTAATCCCTTTTAAAAACATTTCGTAGATTTTTCGATTTTCATAAGACACAAAATAAGCATAAATATTATCATCCTGGCTTTTTTCAATATCTAAAACGATACGATCAAAGCTGTAAGATTCTAAGTGCTTTTCTTTTATCGATAATGCACTCTTAATCGTTTGGAAGGGCACTTCTCCAGGAAAAACAATCTCAAACCTGCCCTTTCCATGCACAAAGGAGAGAAACTGGTTTTTCGGAATATCATATGATAAATCCCGAAACCCATGAAACTCTCCCTTTTCTATTATCTTATACATAAGACTAATGCCGGAAAGCTGTTCGCTAACAAAATGCTTATCTTCTTTATGAAAAATAGCTCGCGATGGCAGAACAAGATTACTGATTTCTTTTTTATTTGCAATAGCTACATCTTGAATATATTTTGTATTCTGTACATCCTCATACTGAGGCTGATAGGTCCACAAAGTGTATGTCAAAAACAAACTAACAGCTACCAAATTCGTTAATAAAATTGTTTTAAAGCTCTCTATGTTCATTCCCATTCATCCTCTTGTTCACTTTCCATCGGGAGTGTAAAGTAAATCGTCGTTCCTTTCCCTTCCTCGCTCTTCGCCCAAATAGAACCGCCATGCGCTTGTATCATTTCCTTAGCAATTGCAAGTCCTAAACCGGTACCCCCCATCTGTCTGGACCTCGCTTTGTCCACACGATAGAAGCGGTCGAAGATTTTATTAACATTTTCTTTTGGAATTCCCATACCTTGGTCGCTAATGCTTATTTCCAGCATCTCATCTCCGCGTTCACGAATACGGTAGGTAATCGTGCCACCTTCCGGAGAATACTTCAAAGCATTTGAAATAATGTTATAAAGAACTTGCGTGATCTTATCTTCATCAATCTTAACAAAACGTTCTTTCTTCGAAAATGCTCGCTTGAAAGTTACATTTTGCTCTTTTGACATTTCAAAGCGATCAATAATGTGATTAAAGAACTCAGTAAAGTCTACCCAATCTTTCATAAGGCGGTATTCTGTACTATCCATCTTAGATAGCTGTAACAGATCATTTACCAGACGAATCATGCGCTCAGTTTCTTCTTGTGTTACCGTCAAGAACCGCGGTGCAATATCCGGGTCTTTCCATACGCCTTCACTTAATGCTTCTAAATAACTGCGCATAGTCGTCAAAGGTGTTCGAAGTTCGTGAGAAACATTCGCCACAAACTCTCTTCTCTCTCTATCAATTCGCTCCTGCTCAGTTACGTCATATAATACTGCAATCAAACCATTTACTTTCCCTGTCTCTTTTTGAATAACAGAGAAGCTGGCACGCAGAATATACGGCTCATCGCGCGTACTGAAATCAAGCAGAACAGAATCCGGTTCTTCAAATAGATGTTCAAGCGTATAATCTTCTTGAATTCCCAGTATTTCTAGAATAGATTGATCAAGCGCTGTTTCACGTGAAACATTCAGCATTTCTTCTGCAGGGTCATTTAGTAAAATAATTCTTCCTTTCCGATCAGTTGCTATTACACCATCTGTCATATGTGATAGTACAGAGGTTAACTTTCTTCGTTCGCTTTCTGTAGAAGCACGTGCTTGCTGCAATTTTTTTGCTAAGTTATTAAACGCGAGAGAGAGCTGCCCAATTTCATCATAGCCGTATACTTTTACTTTTCTTGAGTAGTTCCCCTTGGCCATTTCTAATGCTTGTCTTCGCATATCGGAAATAGGACGGGTTATTGTCTGTGCAAGCAATATTCCAAGCACTGCGGTTACAGCCAAAGCAATTACTGTACCTGTAGCAAAAATTTGATTGATTTGCCTCATTTGGCTGTACACATCTTCCATCGAAGCAATGGTATAAATAACGCCTTCGGTTTTCCCATTGATTCCGATCGGAACAGCGGTCACAAGCATACGTTCTCCTGTTCTTTGTTGAACTTGCACTTTCTCAGAAGGGGACCCTAATACAAGAGCTTGTTTTACAAGAATTTCGGTTGTTTTCTTACCTACGATTGTTTGATTATAAGGATCAGATGTAGCAAGTACGCGGCTATTTTGATCAATAACGCGCACTTCTTTTACAACATCTTTCGGGTCATCGGCGAATTTTTTTATTAGATTTTCAATATTTTCCTCTAGATTTTCACCCTTTTCCCGCTTCGTAAATTCTTGTTTTAAGTTATATGCAAGTAAATTGGTGCGCTGTGTTAAAGAATCCTTAAAGTTTTGAACTAATTTATCCTCTAATTCACGCACAAAGTATACACCAATAATTTGCATAGCAAGCAAGATGAGGAGCATATAAATTAAAACAAATTTTAAATGGATAGATTGAAAAAATCCGACTTTTTTCATAGATTATTCTTGCTCCGGATCACGCAGGTAATAGCCGACTCCTCTTCTTGTAACGATTAACGTAGGATGGCTTGGATTATCTTCAATTTTCTCACGTAAACGACGCACGGTTACATCAACTGTCCTTACATCTCCAAAATAATCGTAGCCCCATACTGTTTGCAGCAAATGTTCACGAGTCATAACTTGTCCAAGATGTTTGGCTAAATAATGCAGAAGTTCGAACTCGCGATGCGTTAACTCAATGTTTTCTTCACGTTTAGATACACTGTATGCATTTGGATTAATAACAATAGGTCCAATAACAATTTCAGATGTTTCCTCTTTTTCACTTGTCCCTGCTTGTTGATGACGGCGTAAATTTGCCTTTACGCGCGCAAGCAATTCACGAGTGCTGAACGGCTTTGTTACATAATCGTCTGCCCCTAATTCCAGTCCTAAAACCTTATCGATTTCAGAATCCTTTGCCGTTAACATAATGATTGGAATTTCCAAGCTCTTTCTTACTTCGCGGCACACTTCCAGTCCATCTTTTCCCGGAAGCATAATATCTAAAAGAATCATATCCGGCTGCTCTTCTTGAACTTTCTCAAGAGCTTCTTCTCCGTCATGAGCAACAACAATGTCAAAACCTTCTTTTTCTAAGTTAAACTTTAAAATATCTGCAATCGGCTTTTCATCGTCTACGACTAATATCTTCTTTTTCATCTTTTTCGCTCCTTTCAAATAAAATCCTATTGATATTATTATAATTAGAAAATGTGATGCTTTCTTTTAAATATACTTTACATGAATATTACAGCTTATTTGAAACAGAAGCCTCTAGCAGGAAGAGCTAGAGGCTTCTCTCATTCTATTCTAAAATAAAAGGAAGTGATTTGTAAAATTTGATAATGAAAATATGTCAAAAACGCAAAAAGATATTAAGGGGCCCCTTAATATCTTCAGAAGTGGCTCGGGACGGAATCGAACCGCCGACACGAGGATTTTCAGTCCTCTGCTCTACCGACTGAGCTACCGAGCCAAATATATATGTAAAACCACAAATGTGGTGTAAACAAAAATGGCGGTCCCGACCGGGATCGAACCGGCGATCTCCTGCGTGACAGGCAGGCATGTTAACCGCTACACCACGGGACCATGAGAAAGCTGTTATTTAAATTAAGGAAAGTGACCCGTACGGGATTCGAACCCGTGTTACCGCCGTGAAAGGGCGGTGTCTTAACCGCTTGACCAACGGGCCATTAGAAAATGGTGAGCCATGAAGGACTCGAACCTTCGACCCTCTGATTAAAAGTCAGATGCTCTACCGACTGAGCTAATGGCTCGCATGAATGCTAAACTATTACTTAACTACTCACACGTGTTGACGTCCTTGCCTCAGAAAGCTTATGCAAGCAGCAGCTCGGCAAGTACGCTGATGTGTCGCTTCGCAGCCTATTCGGGCGTGCTCTACCGACTGAGCTAATGGCTCATATTAAATGTAATACAAGATCAAGATAATATACTTGTTTTGAACTTAACCGTTGTTGTGTCCCTCGCCTCAGAATGATTTCGCAAGTAGCGTCTCGGCGAGTACAACTCGTAGCTTATTCGCTGAAGCATTGCTCGTAGCTAATGGCTCATATTACTAATCATCTTCTGATGACGACAAAATTGATAATATCATATTTCCATAGATTTATGCAATATATTTTTTTATTTTTTTCTACATAAGAAAGAACCCATGGAAATGGGTTCTCCCGCTTTTTACTATACTGCTTTTGATAAGAAGAAGCAATATATTTTACACACCATAAACGTTACGGATTACATTAGTTTGATTACGGTCAGGACCTACAGAGAACATAGATAAAGGAATACCTGTCAGTTGGGATACACGTTCCACGTAATGTCTTGCATTTTCAGGAAGTTCATCAAGTGTTCTTACACCTGTGATATCTTCCGTCCAGCCAGGAAGCTCTTCGTATACGGGCTCACACTCAGACAGAACTTTTAAGCTTGCCGGAAACTCGTGAATAACTTCGCCTTTATATTTGTAAGCTACACAAATTTTTAGTGTAGGAATCCCCGTTAATACGTCGATAGAGTTTAGTGATAAGTCTGTCAGACCGCTTACACGACGGGCATGTCTTACAACTACGCTGTCAAACCAGCCAACACGGCGAGGACGGCCTGTCGTTGTACCATATTCACGTCCTACTTCACGAATTTGATTTCCGATTTCATCATGAAGCTCAGTAGGGAATGGACCGTCCCCAACACGGCTTGTGTAAGCTTTACATACGCCAACTACTCGATTAATTTTAGAAGGACCTACGCCGGAACCGATGGTAACTCCCCCGGCAATTGGGTTAGAAGAGGTAACAAATGGGTATGTACCTTGATCAATATCTAACATAACACCTTGTGCGCCTTCAAATAATACACGTCTTCCTTCATCAAACGCATCGTTCAATACAACAGAAGTATCGCACACATATTGTTTAATTTGTTGTCCGTATTCATAGTACTCTTCAAAAATTTCTTCAATTGTGAAGCCTTTTGCATCGTACATTCTTTCAAATAAACGATTTTTTTCTGCTAAGTTGCGTTCCAGCTTCTCATAAAATACTTCACGATCCAATAAGTCTGCGATACGGATACCGATACGAGCAGCTTTATCCATGTAAGCAGGCCCGATTCCTTTTTTAGTCGTTCCGATTTTGTTCGCACCTTTTCTTTCTTCTTCAAGCTCGTCTTGTTTTAAATGATATGGTAAAATCACATGAGCGCGATTGCTGATCCGAAGGTTATCCGTGCTTACTTCGTTATCATGTAAATAAGCAAGCTCCTGCACTAGAGCTTTCGGGTCTACAACCATCCCGTTCCCGATTACGCAGATTTTTTCTTTATAAAAGATTCCGGATGGAATTAAATGAAGCTTATATTTTTTTCCGTTAAACACAATTGTGTGCCCAGCGTTATTTCCACCTTGATATCTTGCGACTACTTCAGCATGCTGAGAAAGGAAGTCTGTAATTTTTCCTTTTCCTTCATCTCCCCACTGTGTTCCTACTACTACTACCGAAGACATTACACAGCACCTCCATAATTGATTATCTGCAACGAATCCAAACACTATAAGTGTATCAAACTGTTGTAAAAAGTCAATGAAAAAGCGAACATTTAATAATTACAACCCCTTTTTTGTTCGTTACATTGAACAGTTTCACAAGAAAAAACAAATAAATTTTTATATCTTTGTTCCTTTTTGTAATATATGTATCAAAAAAGGGAACACACCCTTAGTGTGAGGTGTGTTCCCCTTCTTTATGCTCCCGGAGGGGCGTTTGTTTCATCAAAGCGCCGCTCCAGATTGACGAACTTGTTATATTCTTTTACAAAAGCCAGTTCAACTGTTCCGACCGGACCATTACGTTGCTTTGCAATAATGATTTCAATGATGTTTTTATTTTCTGTTTCACGGTCATAGTAGTCGTCACGATATAAGAATGCAACAATATCAGCATCTTGCTCAATACTGCCTGATTCACGAATATCGGACATCATTGGACGCTTGTCTTGTCTTGATTCTACTCCGCGTGATAACTGAGAAAGAGCAATTACCGGCACCTGAAGTTCACGGGCCAAAGCTTTCAAGGAACGAGAAATTTCTGATACTTCTTGCTGTCGATTTTCTCCCGGTTTTCCATTTCCCTGAATCAGCTGCAAATAATCAATTAAAATCATGCCTAAGCCGCTTTCTTGCTTTAAGCGTCGGCATTTTGCCCGTATCTCACTAACCCGGATACCGGGTGTATCATCAATATAAATTCCGGCATTTGATAAGCTTCCCATTGCCATCGTCAGCTTTCCCCAGTCTTCAGAAGTTAAAGACCCGGTACGAAGACGTTGAGCATCTATGTTTCCTTCTGCACATAGCATACGCATGACCAGCTGGTCGGCTCCCATTTCCAAACTGAAAATCGCAACATTCTCATCTGTTTTTGTCGCTACGTTTTGAGCAATATTGAGAGCAAAAGCAGTTTTTCCTACTGAAGGGCGAGCTGCCACAATAATTAAATCGTTCCGCTGAAAACCGGCTGTCATACGGTCAAGCTCCGTAAACCCCGTTGGAATTCCTGTAATGTCTCCTTTGCGGTTGTGGAGCATTTCAATCTTATCATATGTGACTACAAGCACATCTTTAATGTTTTGAAAAGCACCTGCATTTTTACGTTGCGAGACTTCAAGCACTTTCTTTTCTGCTTCATTTAAAAGCCCGGCTACATCATCTTCACGAGCATATCCATCTGAAGCGATAGAAGTTGCAGTGCGAATCAATCGGCGCAGAATTGATTTTTCTTCTACTATTTTCGCGTAATACTCCACGTTTGCAGCAGTAGGGACAGAGCTTGCTAGATCATTTAAGTAGGACACGCCGCCAACTTCTTCTAATAAGTTTTGATCAGCAAGCTCTGAGGTCACAGTAATCAGGTCCAATGGCTCTCCTTTGTCAGAGAGCGACAGCATAACTTGAAAAATCTTTTGGTGTGCTGCCCGATAAAAATCTTCCGGCATAAGCAATTCGGAAGCAACCGTTAAAGCTTCTTGTTCAAGAAACACTGCTCCTAAAACTGCTTGCTCAGCCTCTATATTGTGCGGAGGGGTGCGGTCAGCGAATATGTCACTCATGTTCCCATTCCTCCTCTTTCGCAAGCAATTCTACTTCTCTGTTACGTGCACTTTTAAAGTAGCTGTTACCTCTGGGTGCAGCTTAATAGATACATTCGTGTAGCCTAATGCGCGAATGGCATCAGCCATTTCAAATTTGCGTTTATCAATTTTAATATTATGCTTTGTTTGCAGTTCATCGGCAATTTGTTTGCTTGTAATAGAACCGAAAAGACGTCCGCCCTCTCCAGCTTTCGCATGCAGTTCCACCGTCAATGCTTCTAACGTTTCTTTCAATTTTTTCATATTAGCTAATTCTTCAGCCGCATCTTTTTCTTCTTTTCGTTTTTTTGCTTCTAACGTTTTAAGATTGGCATTTGTTGCTTCAATCGCCAATCCTTGCTTTAATAAAAAGTTATGTGCATAACCGTCTGCTACATTTTTTACTTCACCTTTTTTTCCTTTACCTTTTACATCTTTTAGAAAAATCACTTTCATGATTTAGAACCCCCTTCTAAATACTCATCTAATACTAATTTGAGTTTTTCTTCCGCTTCTTCCATTGATATGTCAGAAAGCTGAGTAGCAGCATTTGTCAAATGCCCGCCGCCGCCTAAATTCTCCATAATGACTTGTACATTAATTTCACCGAGAGATCGCCCGCTCATGCCAAGCATATTTTCATTTCGCTTAGCTATCACAAATGAAGCAGTTACGCCTGTCATTGTAAGAAGAGTATCGGCTGCTTGGGCAATTAACACTTGATCATATGCTTGCTCTTCTTGTGCCTTGGCAATAGCAATTCCATTTTTATAAATGTACGCATTTTCAATGATTTTTGCAATCGTTAAATAATGATTGATATCTTCTTTTAACAGCTTTTGCACAAGAATTGTATCTGCACCATGAGAACGTAAATAAGATGCTGCATCAAATGTTCGGGCACCGGTGCGGAACGTGAAGCTCTTCGTATCTACGATAATCCCTGCTAGCAAAGCTGTAGATTCAAGCATATTCATTTTTAAACGCTTCGGCTGATACTCTAACAATTCCGTCACGAGTTCCGCTGTAGAAGACGCATACGGCTCCATATAAACTAGAAGAGGATCTTCGATAAACTCTTCGCCGCGGCGATGGTGATCGATGACCACAACATTTTCTATCTTATGAAGCAAGCGCTCTTCAATTACCATAGAAGGCTTGTGAGTATCTACAATAACAAGCAATGATTCCTCTGTAGCAAATTCGAGAGCTTGTTCTGAACTGATAAAGCGTGCCCAAAGGTCCGGGTAATGTTTTATTTCTTCGATTAACCGCTTAACCCCTTTATCCAATTCATGTTCATTTAACACAATGTAGCCTTCCTTTTGATTTAATTCAGCTACTTTTAAAATTCCGATTGCCGCTCCAATAGCATCCATATCAGGCAGCTTATGCCCCATGATAATGACATTGCTGCTCTCAAGCACAAGATCTTTTAATGCATGAGAAATGACCCTTGCGCGCACTCTTGTACGTTTTTCTACAGGATTTGTTTTCCCTCCATAGAATTTTACTTTTCCTGTTGCTTGTTTGATAGCTACTTGATCACCACCGCGTCCTAGCGCCAAATCTAATCCGGATTGCGCCATAGCTCCAAGCTCCGGTAGTGAAAGCGAGCCAGATCCTACACCGATACTAAGAGTAAGCGGAATGTTTCGTTTGGCCGTTTCTTCACGGACCTGATCCAAGATATCAAATTTCCCTTTTTCGAGGTGTGCCAAAATACTTTCATTCAGTACCGCAATAAATCGCTCCGAAGACGCACGCTTCAGGTACACCCCATGCTTCACAGCCCAATCATTTAAAATTGAAGTGACAAGACTGGTAAGATTCGTGCGCGGCTGATCATCTAACCCTTGCGTCACTTCATCGTAATTGTCCAGATAGATGATTGCAAGCACTGTTCGCTGGTCTTCATACATTTTTTCAATTTGCGTTTGTTCCGTTACATCAAAAAAGTAAATAAGCTTTTCTTCTCGCCGAATCACAACTTTAAATTTCCGTTTGTTTAAAGTGATTACATCAACATCGATTTCTTGCTTGACAAACAATAACAGCGTTTCGGATAAATCATATAAATGCCAGCCTGAGAGTGCAGGGTACCCTACACACGAAGCTAAATAAGGATTGGCCCAGTCTATTCCGAAATCCTTATTATACAGCAAAATACCTATGGGCATTTGATTTAATGCTTCATTGCTTACTTTCTTGACTCTCGTAATCATATCTGAAGTGTACTCTTCTAAGTTTCTTCGAAAAGCAAGCTCCAGTTTGATGATAAAAAATAAAATGATGGAAAACATACAAAATGCTGCTATCCCTGTAAGCCAATGATAATAACTTAAAATCGTTATGAGCACAAGAGTCAAGAAAACTAACGAATAGACAGGGTAAAGAAACTTTTGTTTCTTATAAAAATCAGGCATACAGTCAACTCCTATAAAGAAACTCGGCCGGTGCTCCAACGACAACCTAGCTGCGGAAGGCTTACTTGCAAAAAAATGTCTTATAATAAGACATTTTATTTGTTATTTATGTTCTTTTATTTTTTGACGTAACGAAAATCCTAAATCAATTATACCTAAGAAACTGATAAGAGAAAATAAAATTGGTATAAACATCGAAAATACAAAGACAATGACGGGAATCGCTTTTGAGTACCCCTTGTCGTTAATAAAAAGGGATATGAAAGAAAACCCTTGAACAGCCATAAGAAGCGGAAAGACAGAGTTTACATTCAGCATAACAGTGTATAAATAAGAACCTTTCTCCGCATGAATAAAGAAACCAACTGCCAAAAAAATTACATAATACACTAAAATGCTTTTTGGCAGCTGAATGGATCGAAAGGGCGGCCATGATTGAATTTGATATCCTAGTCTTCTCAATACAGGAATAGCAATCAGCTGCGTAAAGAGCGACATAATAAATGAAGCAAGCACCAACATACTCGGAACGAGGTATCCTAAAAGCTGCGGCATTTCCTTTAGTTGTTTTAAGCTGTTTTCCTCTATTTGTGCACCAGTTTGTCTAATAAAGGCTTCAGCTTGCTTTATAGATTGATCGAGAAGGTTTTGCATTTCTTTTATAAAATTATACTCAAAAAATTGAACGCTGATTATGTAGATAGCTACAAAATTCACGATATATGCAAGAGTACCTGCCAGAAGAATTTCTACATTGCTGCGTTTTTTCTTATACAACCCCCCCAATAAAACACCGCTGCTTGCAAACGTAAGAGTAGTAATGACTGACATAATGGAGCTTACAGCTATTGTCACAAGGCAAGCAGTCAACACTAAAACAAGAGCATGTTTCATTTCGTACCGCAGTGTAAACACAATGAACGGGAGAGGTAACGCAAAAAGAACTGCCATTCCTAAAAACGGTATATACAGTGTGATTAATAGAAAGAGAACAAATATGGCCAGTAACACGGCACCCTCAGTAATCATTCTTGTCTTTTTCATTTCAGTACCTCACGTTTTTCTTTCATTATTTATTGTTGCCGCATTTTAATCAGTAATACCGAGAGAATATATAAAAAAGAAAAACAAATAGTAAAATGCACAGTAGATGCCTACTGTGCATTTAAAAAGTTATTATTCTGCAACGTATGGTAAAAGTGCCATTTGACGAGCACGTTTGATTGCAATTGTAAGTTTACGTTGGTATTTTGCGCTTGTACCAGTTACACGACGAGGTAAAATCTTACCGCGCTCAGAAACGAAACGCTTTAGAAGATCTACGTCTTTGTAGTCGATGTGAGTGATACCGTTAGCAGTAAAGTAACATACTTTACGACGTTTTGCACGTCCGCCTTTGCGTCCACCAGCCATTGTAAATTCCCTCCATTCTGTTTTAAATTATCCGATCTATCAATTAAAACGGCAAATCATCATCTGAAATGTCAATCGGCTGACCAACATTTGCAAATGGATCATCGTTCCGAGTGAACCCTTGTTTGTTTGACGAGCCAAACGGGTTTTGCTGAGATTGGTCACCATAACCAAACCCTTGAGGTTGAGGGTTGAAAGAGCCGCGCTGCTCGTTGTTGCTTCCTCTTGACTCCAAGAATTGTACGCTATCAGCAACTACTTCTGTTACATATACACGCTTTCCATCTTGTCCCTCATAACTACGAGTTTGAAGACGGCCATCTACGCCTGCCAAGCTGCCTTTTTTCAGATAGTTTGCTACGTTTTCAGCCGGTTTGCGCCATACGACGCAATTAATGAAATCAGCTTCGCGTTCGCCTTGCTGATTCGTAAATGTGCGGTTCACAGCTAACGTAAAAGTAGCAACTGCTACGCCGCTGGGTGTATAACGCAATTCTGGGTCTTTTGTGAGACGCCCTACGAGTAACACGCGATTCATCAACCGAATCACTCTCCCTCAAAATATATCTTAATTCTTATTCTTCTTCTTTAACTACGATGTGGCGAATGATATCTTCGCTGATTTTCGCTAAACGATCGAATTCTTGTACCGCTTCTGGGTTAGAATTTACGTTTACAACCATGTAGATACCATCACGGAAGTCGTTGATTTCGTAAGCTAAACGACGCTTACCCCACTCTTTTACGTTTGTGATCTCCGCACCCTTTTCAGTTAACACGTTATTGAAGCGCTCAACTAATGCTTTTTGAGCCTCTTCCTCCATGTTTGGGCGGATGATGTACATAATCTCGTATTTTCTCATCACACTGTCACCTCCTTTTGGACTAAACGGCCCATAATGGGCAAGGAGCAATTATTTGTAATTACTCACGAGTTTAGATTATATCATAGTATGTTAGAGGAATCAACTCATCAAAAAGAAAAAACTTGGCAAATGCATAAAGCAATGCCAAGCTCATTCTTTTCTTATTTCTTCATGAAAACAAAATATTATACATTAAAGCGGAAGTGCATAATATCCCCGTCTTGTACAATGTACTCTTTTCCTTCTAGACGAACTTTTCCGGCTTCCTTAGCTGCTGTCATTGAACCATAATGAACAAGATCATCATAAGATACTGTTTCCGCACGAATAAAGCCGCGTTCAAAATCAGAGTGAATAATACCGGCACACTGAGGAGCTTTCATCCCTTTACGGAATGTCCATGCGCGCACTTCTTGTACACCGGCAGTGAAGTACGTAGCTAACCCTAATAAGCTGTATGCAGCGCGAATCAGCTGGTCTAAACCAGACTCTTCAATTCCAAGTTCTTGTAAGAATGCCTTCTTTTCCTCTTCATCTAATTCAGAAATTTCTTCTTCAATTTTTGCACAAACAACAATGACTTCCGCATTATCTTTTGCGGCGAACTCACGCACAAGCTGTACATATTCATTTCCAGATGGATCGATAATATCCTCTTCACCTACATTGGCAACATAAAGCATCGGTTTAGTTGTAAGAAGATGAAGACCTTTTACAACTTTCATCTGCTCTTCTGTAAATTCTACTGTGCGTGCTGGTTTCCCAGCTTCAAATGCTTCTTTTAGCTTTACTAAAATTTCATGTTCGTAAGAAGCGTCCTTATCTTTTTGTTTTGCCAGCTTTGCCACACGTTCGATTCGTTTGTCAACAGATTCTAAATCGGCCAAAATTAATTCAAGATTGATTGTTTCAATATCAGCAATCGGATCTACTTTTCCGGCAACATGGGTAATATTTTCATCTTCAAAGCAGCGAACAACCTGACAAATTGCGTCTACTTGACGAATGTGAGACAAGAACTTATTTCCTAACCCTTCACCCTTGCTTGCACCTTTTACAATCCCGGCGATATCAGTAAATTCAAAAGTAGTCGGTACCGTTTTCTTCGGTACTATAAGCTCTGTTAATTTATTTAAGCGAGGATCCGGAACTTCTACAATCCCCACGTTTGGATCAATAGTACAGAACGGATAGTTTGCAGACTCGGCGCCCGCTTGTGTAATTGCATTAAATAATGTTGATTTCCCTACGTTCGGTAAACCAACAATACCAGCCGTTAATGACATATATTATTCACTCCTATAGTCTCAATCTTTTCCCATTATAGATAGTAATAACGGAAATGACAAGATAAGCTGTTTCATAACAATAAGCCGTACATCACATACGGCTTATTAAGATTCTGTTGTTTCCTCATGTTTAATCAACACTTTTTTCATCTTACGCTCAAATTCTCTTCGAGGAATTAAAACAGAGTGGGAGCAACCTTCACATTTAATACGAATATCCATTCCCATACGGATAATCTTCCATTGATTTGCCCCGCAAGGATGCGGTTTTTTCATTTCTACAATATCATGTAAACCGTATTCTTTTGGTTCCATTGCTAAACTCCTCTTCCTATTTAGTATACTTTGCATGTTCACGCGTCACATCCTGCATATCTGTTCTATTATAAAACACCATGCGAGGATATGGAATTTCGATGCCATGCTCATCTAAACGAAGCTTAATTTCTTTTCGAAGAGCTCTTGCAATAGCAAAATGCTGCATTGGCTGTACTTCAGAAACAACGCGCAACACCACTTCTGATGCTCCTAAAGTTTGAATCCCTAGTAATTCTGGTCGTTTTACCATTTGTTCATACTTCATCGGAAGTTCATCCAGTAAGTCTTCAATTACTCGCTCCGCATAATCAATATCAGATTCATACGAAATGCCTACATCCACAAATGCCACGCTGTTGTTTAAAGAAAAGTTTGTCACCTCTTTAATATTGCCATTTGGAAGGATATGTAACTCCCCGGTCCAACTTTTAATTTTTGTTGTACGTAAACCGATTTCTTGAATAACTCCTTCAAATTGCCCCAGACGCACATAATCCCCTACAGAAAATTGATCCTCTAGCAGAATGAAGAAGCCCGTAATAACATCACGCACTAAGTTTTGAGCGCCAAAACCGACAGCTAATCCGATAACTCCCGCTCCGGCAATCAGACCTTTTGTTTCAATTCCTAGTACCCCTAATATCATTATAATAACGACGAAGACGACTACGTATACTAATACGTTTTGCAAAAGTTTTGCAACCGTAGCTGTACGCCGTTCTGATAATTGAATTGGTGATTTTGTATTTATTTTAAACGCATTTTGAATAATTGCTTTTCCCGCACGAACTACAAGGCTTGCTATTGCAATGATAAAAATAATTTTTAAAATCCCGATTCCTACATTTTGCCACAGTTTCTCGTTCAAGAGATAGTCGGTAAACTTGTTATATATATTGGTAAACCAACTCATCGCAACCTACCTTCCCCTTTTAATGATAAAAAATTCATTCCCTATTTTAACAGAATTTCTCCTGTTCTTATAAGAGATATGTTTAAAACTTTTTGGAATTGGAAACATTTTATGAATAGGGAATAATTTTCTGATTTTTTTATATACTCTTACTATTATGTTAAAGGATGGATGTTTGTGAGCCTCGGTAACTTCCGTTTAAAATCCATGTTTGAAAAAAGAGAAGAGCCAATCTTTCATTATGAAGAAGACGCCTCTGAAAGGCTGAGCCATCTATTGTTTTCTTTTTTACCGGAAAAGGCTGTAACACCACTTGTCCTTGTTTGCATTGGCACCGATCGTTCCACCGGCGATGCTTTGGGCCCTCTTGTGGGTTCAAAAGTAGAAGAGACAGGTCTTCATAACTTTCAGTTATATGGTACGCTTGATGAGCCTGTTCATGCCTTAAATCTAGAAGAAACTGTTACACAAATTTATAAGAAGTATGAAGATCCGTTTGTTATCGCAGTTGATGCATGCCTTGGGAAAATGCAGAGTGTAGGATCCGTTTCTATAGGAAAAGGGCCAAGCAAACCAGGAGCAGCCATGGATAAAAAGCTTCCTTCAGTAGGCAATATGCATATTCATGGCGTAGTAAATATTCATGGCTTCATGGAATTTTTCGTTTTGCAAAATACAAGACTTAATCTAGTGATGAAGATGGCTAATTTGATTGCAGACAGCATTATAAAAACAGACCGATATCTCACATATAAACAAAACAATCACCATTCGTCCATTTTATAAAAATCCATAGTGAATTAAATCTCTGTTTTTTCTGCTAAATCCCTGTAAAATAGTATATTTGCTAGGTCATTATGAAGAATGTTGTAAAAAAAATAAACCATCGAATGATGGTTTATTTTTCTTGACTTCCTAAAATATCTAAAATACGCTGCAAATCATCTTGGTTAAAAAATTGAATTTCAATTTTCCCTTTGTTGTTTGATTCTTTAATTTTCACTGAAGTGCCAAAACGCTCCCTCAGTATAGCTTCATACTCTTCAAAGAAGATGTTCTTCTCTTTTTTCTTTTCTTTTGTTTCACGTGAAACATTTTTATTTAACTGATTTACAAGTTCTTCAAGCTGCCTTACATTGAGACCTTCTTTTTTTACCCGTTCTACAACTGCCTGCAGTTTGGATTTGTCTTTAAGAGCTAACAGCGTTCGGCCATGCCCCATTGAAATGGTTCCTTTAGAAATTAATTCTTGAATGAAAGGAGGGAGGGATAATAAACGAACATGATTCGCAATATGCGGTCGGCTTTTCCCTAATCGCTTTGCTAATTGCTCTTGCGTAAGTTTCAATTCATCCATTAATGATTGATATGCTGAAGCTTCTTCTATTGGGTTTAAGTCTTCCCGCTGCAGATTTTCCAATAATGCAAGCTCCATCATTTGTTGTTCAGTAAGCTCCCGCACCACCGCAGGCACCGTTTCTAATTTCGCTTCTTTTGCAGCTCGAAATCTTCGTTCACCTACTACAATTTCATAACCTTTAATGCTCTTTCTGACAATAAGCGGTTGTAAAATACCGTGCTCCAGAATAGATTCTTTCAATTCTTGAATCGCTTCCGGCTGAAAATACTTGCGCGGCTGATACGGGTTGGGACGAAGCTGACTTATCTTAATCTCTTTGATCGTTTCCTCTTCTTTCACTTCCAGATCTGGGAAGAACGCTTGAATTCCTCTTCCAAGTCCTTTAGCCACCAGCAATCACTTCCTTTGCTAAATCTAAATATACTTCTGCCCCCCTTGACTTAGCATCATACATAATAATAGGTTTTCCATGACTCGGTGCTTCGCTTAATCTTACATTTCGAGGGATAATGGTTCCATATACTTTATCCTTGAAATATTTTTTTACTTCATCAATTACTTGCAATCCTAAGTTTGTACGAGCGTCTAACATCGTTAAAAGAACACCTTGGATACTTAAATTTTTATTTAAATGCTTTTGTACAAGACGTACTGTATTTAAAAGCTGACTTAGTCCTTCTAACGCATAATATTCACATTGAACAGGGATAATCACGGAATCTGAAGCTGTAAGAGCATTAATTGTAAGCAATCCAAGAGAAGGCGGACAGTCGATGAGAATATAATCATAATCATCTCGTATAGATTGTAATGCTCTCTTTAGTCGTATTTCGCGTGAAATCGTCGGTACAAGTTCGATTTCAGCTCCCGCCAATTGAATTGTAGCCGGTAATAAATATAAATTTTCTGTCGTAGTCGGTCTGATAATAGATGCAATATCTTCATCTTCTACCAATACATTATAAACACATTGATCTAAATCAGATTTTTCAATACCAACGCCCGTTGTTGCATTCCCTTGTGCATCAATATCCACCAGCAATACTTTTTTGCCCAAATAGGCTAAGCCTGCACCTAAGTTTACAGCAGTAGTGGTTTTTCCTACCCCGCCTTTTTGGTTTGCAATTGAAATGATTTTTGCCATGTTGTCACCTACCTTTAAACTTTCTGCCTTTTCTCCTATTCTGATTTTCGATTCGCTAAAAAAATGAACCGAAGTTAGAACTTTATTTTTTGAATAACTGTCAGTAAAGAATCCCCTTAATAATAGGAACTTCACTCTATCTGTTATTGTAAGTTGTCTTTATTGTAACATGAAACACACATATTTGATTTTTTCTGTAGTAAACTTCAAAATTTCTCTCACAATATCCTGCTTATATAAGTTAAAAAGATTAAAATCTTCTCCCGCCATGTAAAAAGACCTTTCCAGCAGGATAAGGTCTTTCTATCAATAGGGCGGCATCATTACTTTTTTGGAATCTTAATTGTAATTTGATAATAATCGTCAAATTCTTCTTCATGCGAATCTACAGCAAGTCCGCTTTCTGATACCATCTGCAATGATTGACGAATGGTATTCATCGCTATACGCATATCCCGGCTTACGGCTTTTCGTTTTGCTTTCGGCTTCACTGCTTGCTGCTCCAAAAGTTTAACAACGCGCTCTTCCGTTTGTTTAACATTTAACTGGCGATCAATGATATCCTGAAGTAATTTTATTTGCAGCTCTCGATCTTTCAAGGGGATAAGAGCGCGAGCATGTCTTTCTGTTACTTGTTTATCTAAAAGAGCTTGTTTTATTTCTTCCGGCAACTTTAAAAGACGCAGCTTGTTGGCTACAGTGGATTGTCCTTTTCCTAATCGTTGAGCCAATGCTTCTTGCGTTAAATTATGTAATTCTAATAATTTTTGATAAGCAATAGCTTCTTCAATTGCAGTAAGCTCTTCTCTCTGTAAATTCTCAATCAAAGCAACAGAAGCAGTCTCTGTGTCATCGAGATCTTTTACTATGGCCGGAATTGTATCCCAGCCTAATGAGCTGACAGCTCGAAATCTTCTTTCCCCGGCAATAATTTCATATCGGTTTTCGCCATATTTTCTTACCACAATGGGTTGAATAATTCCGTGAGTATGAATCGTCAGCGCCAATTCTTCAATGCGCTTTTCATCGAACACTGTTCTTGGCTGATAACGATTGGGAATAATATCGGCAATCGGAATATGTTTTATTTCTTCACGGCTTTCGTCCTGTACAGCTATACTTGTTTCTTTCTCTCCAAAGCTAAAAAAGCGAGTAAACGTATTTTTCATTGCATTCCACCACCTTTTTTTCCTATCGAATGCTCTATCCAAATGTTTCACATGAAACATTTTATTGGTAAACAATCACATAATCCCATGATAATTCCGGTAAGAATTATTTTTCAATAGGCAATTTATTGGGAGTTCCAGGCTTACGCGGATACTTCTTAGGTGTTTTTCTCTTTTTTGCAACAAAAATAATATTTCGTTCACTTTCTTCAATCGGTAATTTGAAGGTAGAGATGCTTTGCACTTCTCCTCCTAGTACCTGTATAGCATGGGTTCCGTTTTCTAACTCTTCTTCTGCAGCTGCACCTTTCATCGCAATAAAAGTGCCACCTGTTTTTACAAGCGGAATGCACAATTCGCTTAATACCGATAAACGCGCAACCGCTCTTGCCATTACAATGTCAAAAGACTCACGAATGCCTTCTCGTTTCCCGAATGTTTCAGCACGATCATGATAGAACGCTACGTTCTCTAACCCTAATTCAGAAGCCAAATGATTTAAAAATGTAATGCGCTTCTGAAGAGAATCTACAATCGTAACTTTTAAATTTGGAAAACAAATTTTTAATGGAATGCTTGGAAAGCCTGCTCCTGCTCCCACATCACAGATGGACAGCGGTTTTGAAAAATCAAAATAGAATGCTGCGGTTACAGAGTCGAAAAAGTGTTTTAAATAGACCTCTTCCTTTTCTGTAATCGCTGTTAAGTTCATCTTCTCATTCCATTCAACAAGAAGCTCAAAATAGCGTTCAAATTGCTGCAATTGCTGAGAGGAGAGAGAAATTCCCTTCTCCTCCAGCATAGTTTGAAATGTTTGTACGTTCATAAAAAATTCCCCTATCTCTATTGGTTCGATACTTTTGCAATTTTTCCTTGTTCAATATAAACAAGTAAAATAGAAATATCGGCGGGGTTAACTCCGGAAATACGCGATGCTTGCCCCACAGAAAGAGGACGCACTTCTTTCAGCTTTTGTTTTGCTTCTGTAGCTAACCCGTTAATTGCATCATAATCGATATCTGCCGGAATCTTTTTGCTTTCCATCTTCTTCATGCGCTCTACTTGCTGTAAGGACTTCTCAATATAGCCTTCATATTTGATTTGAATCTCTACTTGTTCCGCCACATCATCAGCCACAGCTTCATCACTTGGAGCAAGCATGCGAATATGTTCATAGGTCATTTCAGGTCTTCTCAATAAATCGCTTGCGCGAATGCCATCCTTTAACTCGCTTCCGCCCACACTTCGAATAAGCTCCTGTACTTCTTGTTTCGGTTTAATAATAATACTCGATAAACGCTCTTTTTCCTTCTCAATTTGCTGCTTCTTTTCTTGAAATTTTTGATAACGCTCTTCTTTTATAAGACCAATTTCATATCCGATATCTGTCAGACGCAAATCTGCATTATCATGACGAAGAAGCAAGCGATATTCAGCCCGAGAAGTTAACAAACGATACGGTTCATTTGTTCCTTTCGTAACAAGATCATCTATTAATACGCCGATATAAGCTTGCGAACGATCCAGGATGACTTCTTTTTTATTTAAAGCGCGGCATGCTGCATTTATTCCTGCCATCAACCCTTGACCTGCTGCTTCTTCGTAACCCGATGTTCCGTTAATTTGCCCTGCTGTATATAGGTTTTTGATTTTTTTCGTTTCCAATGTCGGCCATAACTGAGTCGGTACGATGGCATCGTATTCAATAGCATATCCGGTCCGCATCATTTGTACATTTTCCAATCCAGGAATTGTTTTTAATATTTCACGCTGCACATCCTCCGGCAAGCTTGTAGATAAACCTTGTACATACACTTCTTGTGTGTTTCTTCCTTCCGGCTCTAAGAAGATTTGATGTCTCGGTTTATCATGGAAACGTACCACCTTGTCTTCAATGGACGGGCAGTATCTTGGACCTGTTCCTTTAATCATCCCTGAGTACATGGCAGAGCGATGTAAATTCGCATCAATAATTCGGTGTGTCTCTTCGCTTGTGTATGTCAGCCAGCATGGAATTTGATCCATAATAAACTCTGTTGTTTCAAAAGAGAAAGCCCGCGGAGTATCATCCCCCGGCTGAATTTCTGTTTTGCTGTAATCAATAGAATGACTGTTAACACGAGGAGGAGTTCCTGTTTTAAAACGCACAAGCTCGAAGCCAAGCTCTTCTAAATGTTCAGAAAGCTTCACAGACGGCTGTTGATTGTTAGGACCGCTTGAGTATTTTAAATTTCCGATAATAATTTCTCCGCGTAAAAAGGTACCAGTTGTAATTACTACTGTTTTTGCACTATATACTGCACCTGTCTGTGTAACAACCCCTTTACATATGCCATCTTCAATAACAAGGCGTTCAACCATTCCTTGCATCAATGTTAAGTTTTCAGTGTTTTCAATGGTCTTTTTCATTTCGTGCTGATATGCAAATTTATCAGCTTGTGCACGAAGGGCTCGGACAGCAGGACCTTTTCCTGTATTCAACATGCGCATTTGAATATGGGTTTTATCAATATTACGGCCCATTTCCCCGCCTAAAGCATCTATTTCACGAACGACAATTCCTTTTGCAGGACCTCCCACAGAAGGATTACAAGGCATAAATGCCACCATATCAAGATTGATGGTCAGCATTAAGGTTTTTGCTCCCATACGCGCAGCTGCAAGGCCTGCTTCACATCCTGCATGTCCCGCACCGACCACAATTACATCATAAGAACCTGCATCATATCCCATAGCAGTTCCTCCTTTTTTTATTTTCCAAGACAAAACTGAGAAAATAACTGATCAATTAAGCTTTCATGTACAGTATCTCCAGTGATTTCCCCAAGTATTTCCCATGTTCTTGTTAAGTCAATTTGTACCATATCAATCGGCATTCCGCTTTGAACCGCTTCAATAGCGTCATGAATCGTTTTTTCTGCTTGAGCAAGCAATCCTATATGACGAGCATTTGATATATAAGTCATATCTGTTGATTCAATTGCTCCTTCAAAAAATAAATCTGCAATGGCGGCTTCGAGTTCATCTACTCCTTTTTCTTCAATAAGAGCAGTAGTAATAATTTTAGCATTGCCCGCCAGCTCTTTTACTCGATTCAAATCGATATTTTGCGGTAAGTCTGTTTTATTTACAATGACGATAAAATCTTTTCCTTCCACTGCTTCAAACAGCTTCTCGTCTCCTTCGGTTAACGGTTCATTGTAATTAAGCACTAATAATACTAAATCCGCTTGCTGCAGCATTTCTTTAGAACGCTCTACACCAATCCGTTCTACGATATCTTCTGTTTCTCGAATACCTGCTGTATCGATTAAACGGAGAGGAACCCCTCTTACATTCACATACTCTTCTATTACATCACGTGTTGTGCCCGCAATGTCTGTAACAATTGCTTTCTTTTCTTGAGCAAGACTGTTTAACAGAGAAGACTTTCCAACATTCGGACGTCCAATAATAGCAGTCGCAATACCTTCCCGAAGGATTTTTCCTTGCTTTGCCGTTTCTAACAACTTACGAATTTCATCACGCACTTTTGTCGCTTTTTCAATTAAAATAGAGTGTGTCATTTCTTCTACGTCATCATATTCCGGGTAATCAATGTTTACCTCTACATGAGCCAATGTTTCTAACAGCTCTTGGCGAAGACGTTGAATCAGTTTGGATAAACGCCCTTCCATTTGATTGATAGCCACATTCATTGCCCGATCCGTTTTTGCGCGTATTAAATCCATAACAGCTTCAGCCTGTGATAAATCAATCCGCCCATTCAAAAACGCGCGTTTTGTAAATTCTCCAGGCTCGGCAAGTCTGGCACCTTCAGACAAAATTAACTGTAAGACTTTATTTACGGAAACTAATCCTCCATGACAATTCACTTCTACTATATCTTCACGCGTAAAGGTTTTTGGTGCCTTCATAACGGACACCATTACTTCTTCTATTACACGATTTGTATCCGGCTCTACAATATGACCGTAATGAATAGTATGAGTAGGTACCTGTGTCAAATCTTTCCCCTTAAAAATACGATTGACTATTTGAATTGCATTATCACCGCTCACTCTTACAATAGCGATGGCTCCCTCCCCTAAAGGAGTGGAAATAGCTGCAATTGTATCAAATTCCATTTCTGTTCACCTCACTTGAATACTCAAGCTCTTTATCTAAAACGCATTTTAATGTTCTGCCATCAAACTATTAGGATACCACAACCGTACAATCTTAAAAAGAATAATAACTTATTTTATTATATCCCCAGTATAAACACCATAAACTTATCCACTGTGGATAACTAAATGATTTATTTTTTCCATAATGGCAGGATTTTAAATTAAAAAAACCGATAATCACTAAAAGTGAATTATCGGCTTTCGTTTATTTAGGTGCAATCACAACATGACGATAAGGTTCAGCACCCTCTGAAGTTGTAGTAATGGAAGGATGACCAGAAAGGGCTTGATGAATAATTTTTCTTTCAAATGAAGGCATAGGTTCCAGCGCAATCTTCTCTTTTGTCCGCCCTACTTGTTTGGCCAATTTCTGGGCTAAAATTTCTAATGTTCCCTTTCGTTTTTCACGATAATTTTCTGCATCTATTACAACGTTAATGTATTGTTTTGTATGCTTATTTGCCACAAGTTGAGCTAAATACTGAAGAGAATTCAATGTACTTCCTCTTTTTCCAATTAAAAGGGCCACCTTATCACCGGAAAGAATAAAAGTTACATCTCGTCCTTTATCAATTGTTTCAACTGTGATATCTACTTGCATCTCTTTAAAAATACTTTTTAAATACGCTTCCACTTCTTGAACGGGATTTTTTCTTACTATAACCTCTACTACAGCCGGACGATTCCCAATTAAACCTAAAAATCCTTTCTTTCCTTCCTCCAACACCCGGATTTCGACTTCTTCTTTTGATTTCTGTAATTGAGCTAACGCTGACTTTACTGCTTCTTCGACCGTTTGTCCTTTAGCAGTGATTCCGTTCACTTGTTTGCTCCTCCTACTTTTCCTGCAGCTTCTTTTAACTCAGGACCTTTAATGAAATATGTTTGTGCAATACTGAAAATATTACCTACTACCCAATACAATGATAAAGCAGCCGGGAAGTTAATCGCGAAAATCACGATCATAATTGGCATAAGCCAAAGCATCATAGCCATTTGCGGATTCTGTCCCGCTGTTCCGGTCATAGCAATTTTTTGCTGAATGAATGTCGTAATACCTGCCACAATCGGCAAAATATAAAACGGATCTTTTTCTCCTAGATCAAACCATAAAAAGCTATGTTGCGCAATTTCTGTTGTACGCATAATTGCGTGATAAAATGCGATCAAAATCGGCATTTGAATAAAGATTGGCAAACATCCTGCCAGCGGATTTACGCCATGCTTTTGATACAGCTGCATCATTTCCTGCTGCAGCTTTTGCTGAGTCGCTTGATCTTTTGAACTGTATTTTTCTCTTAGCTTCATCATTTCCGGCTGAAGTGCCTGCATTGCTTTCGTACTCTTTGTTTGCTTTATCATCAACGGCAATAAAGCAGTACGGATAATCAGCGTTACAACAATGATAGCCAATCCATAATCTTGCTTGAAGAGATCAGCGAAAAATGTAATTAACCAAGAAAGCGGATATACGAAATATTGATTCCAAATCCCTTTACTTTCTGGTGTAATCGGCTGATTGACTTGAGAGCAGCCACTGATAATTGCTGCCAGAGCAATTATCATGACTAGTAGACCTATTCTCTTTTTCACAGCCATTTCCTCCTTTTTGTATGTATCTAACTGTATTTCTTTTGCTCCATTCTAATCAACTCTTATTCCCGACCGTTTCAGTACATGGATTAAGCTTTTTTTGAAGTCCTCATATGTCATTTCTGCACATGGCTTCCTTGCTATTATAACAAAATCCTTTTCAGAATCTATCTTATCTTTTAATTCTGTAAAAACTTGACGAATCATTCTTTTAATTCGATTTCTTGTCACAGCATTCCCGATTTTTTTGCTGACCGAAAGTCCGATACGAAAGTAAGCTTGCCCCGGTTTATCAAGCTGATACAGAACAAATTGGCGGTTCGCGTTTGATTTTCCTTTTTGAAACACAGTTTGAAACTCTTCATTCTTTTTTACACGATTCTTTTTTTTCATCCTTTTGACACTCCTGTATTTCGCTTGGAAACATTCGCACTGCTAGAAAAAAGACCACTGAACGATCAGTGGCCTACGCAGATAATACTTTTCTTCCTTTGCGACGACGAGCAGCCAGAACTTTGCGTCCGTTCTTTGTGCTCATACGGCTGCGGAAACCATGTACCTTGCTGCGCTTACGTTTATTTGGTTGATAAGTTCTTTTCATTTATGACACCTCCCTGAGGAATAACTGTTAAAGACAGTCCTATAAATTATAGTTAATTTTTTATTAAAATGTCAATGCTTCTTCCTAAATTAAACGTTTATATTCAAAAATCATTCATTTTTTTAATCCACATCATTTTTAACATGACATAGGCTGAGTTGTGGACAACAAAAAAAATCAAAAATCAATATCCACAATCCACCTTCTCGCTTTTACACAGTATATCGTGTTGTGGACAAACTTATTCCACAACGTATTGATTTTGTGGATAACTATTTAAAACTCATTGCTATTAATGACTTTTTTTGATATTATATTTTTGTTTTCACCCTTTGGACAAGTATTATTCTTATTAATTTTATCCACAATTTGTGTATAACTTGTGGACACTTTTTCACATTTGTGCATAACCAATTATCCACAAGTTCAGTTTTTGTCGAAAACCATCTATCACTTTTGATATAATAAAAATGTATTTTGAAGGTTTTTGTATGAATATGCAAGAACTCTTTTCAAGGTTATACAAAGGTTGAACAGCGTTATGTTTTAGAAATATAGACTCATCTTCAGAAAAAGGAGGGACACCTTTGGAAAACATCACAGATTTATGGAACGGGGCCTTAAAAGAACTTGAAAAAAAAGTAAGCAAACCCAGCTATGAAACATGGCTTAAATCAACAAAAGCACATTCCTTAAAAAAGGATGTGCTGACGATTACTGCTCCTAATGAATTTGCAAGAGATTGGCTGGAATCTCATTATTCTAATCTAATTGCAGAAACTCTGTATCACCTTACAGGGGCAGAACTTGAAATACGTTTTATCATACCGCAAAGTCAATCTGAAGAAGAATATGACTATATGCCGGCAAAGAAAACAAAAATGATGAACGATGAACCGAACCATTTTCCGCAAAGTATGCTAAACCCAAAATACACATTTGATACGTTCGTCATCGGTTCTGGAAATAGATTTGCTCATGCAGCATCTTTAGCGGTAGCTGAAGCTCCGGCCAAAGCTTACAATCCGTTGTTTATTTATGGAGGCGTAGGATTAGGGAAGACTCACCTTATGCATGCAATCGGCCATTATGTCATTGAGCATAATCCAAACGCAAAGGTTGTATACCTGTCTTCTGAAAAGTTTACAAACGAATTTATTAACTCCATTCGCGATAATAAAGCTGTCGATTTTCGCAATAAATACCGAAATGTGGATGTCCTTCTTATTGACGATATTCAATTTTTAGCAGGAAAAGAGCAAACTCAAGAGGAGTTTTTCCATACATTTAACGCTTTACACGAAGAAAGTAAGCAAATTGTCATTTCCAGTGATCGTCCGCCGAAGGAAATTCCAACGCTTGAGGATCGTTTACGCTCTCGCTTTGAATGGGGATTAATTACGGATATTACTCCGCCAGATTTAGAGACGAGAATAGCTATCTTACGGAAAAAAGCAAAAGCTGAAGGCTTAGATATTCCTAACGAAGTAATGTTGTACATCGCCAACCAAATTGATTCCAACATTCGCGAGCTGGAGGGAGCTCTTATTCGCGTTGTTGCCTATTCATCTTTGATTAATAAAGATATCAACGCAGATTTGGCAGCAGAAGCGTTAAAGGATATTATTCCAAGTTCAAAGCCGCGCATTATTTCCATTCATGATATTCAAAAGGCTGTTGGGCAAGTATACCAAGTTAAGCTTGAAGATTTTAAAGCAAAAAAACGAACGAAATCAGTGGCTTTCCCTCGCCAAATTGCTATGTATTTGTCTCGTGAGCTGACGGATTCGTCTCTTCCGAAAATAGGGGAAGAATTTGGAGGACGAGATCATACAACTGTAATTCACGCCCATGAAAAAATTTCAAATCTATTAAAAACAGATGCTCAGCTCCAGAGACAGATAGAAGAAATTCATGAACTATTGAAGATTTAATAGAACAATGTGAATAACTCTTTTTATTTTGTGCACAGTCTATCCACATGTTGATAGACTGTTTTTCCTTAACAAAATCAAGTTATCCACAATTCCACAAGCCCTATTACTATTACTACTATTTTTTTTATTTTTTAATAAAGATAATAGATTTTACTTATACTCTC
The DNA here is from genome assembly GCA_041920565.1 of Bacillus sp. (in: firmicutes). Classification (GTDB taxonomy): domain Bacteria; phylum Bacillota; class Bacilli; order Bacillales; family Bacillaceae_G; genus JAGHKQ01. Next base: position 104,828 of record JBHGXS010000141.1, read on the forward strand.
TAACAGGAGGTTTTTTAACTATGTTATTCACTATTCAAAAAGATTATCTTGTACGAAGTGTACAAGATGTAATGAAAGCCGTATCTTCACGAACAACAATTCCTATTTTGACAGGAATTAAAATTGTGGCAACTGAAGATGGTGTTACGTTGACAGGCAGCGATTCTGATATTTCTATTGAGTCTTATATTCCAGTCGAAGAAGATGGAAAAGAAATTGCAGAAATAAAACGTACGGGAAGCATTGTGTTGCAAGCTAAATATTTCAGCGAGATCGTCAAAAAGCTCCCAAAAGATACTGTAGAAATTGAAGTTGAAAATCATTTTATGACAAAAATAAAATCTGGAAAATCTGAGTTTAATCTCAATGGGTTAGATCCAGAGGAATATCCGCATTTGCCTCAAATTGAAGAGCATCATGTATTCAGACTTCCTACAGACTTGTTAAAGCACATGATACGTCAAACAGTGTTTGCGGTATCGACTTCTGAAACACGTCCGATCTTGACAGGTGTAAACTGGAACGTATACAACAGCGAGCTTGTTTGTATTGCTACAGATAGCCATCGCTTGGCATTACGGAAAGCAAAAGTGGAAGGAAGAAACATTCCAAAAGAATTTAAGGCAAATGTAGTTATTCCTGGCAAGAGCTTAAATGAATTGAGCAAGATTCTGGATGATTCTGAAGAGATGGTAGATATCGTTATTACAGATTATCAAGTATTGTTCCGAACAAAACATTTATTATTCTTCTCTCGATTATTAGAGGGGAACTATCCGGATACATCAAGATTAATTCCTACAGAAAGCAAAACAGATATTTTTGTCAACACAAAAGAATTTCTTCAAGCGATTGACCGTGCTTCTCTTCTTGCGAGAGATGGAAGAAATAACGTTGTAAAACTTTCAACATTGGAAGGGAAAATGCTTGAAATTTCTTCTAACTCGCCAGAAATCGGAAAAGTAGTTGAAGAAGTACAATGTGAATTGATTGAAGGGGAAGAGTTGAAAATTTCTTTTAGTGCAAAATATATGATGGACGCTTTAAAAGCGTTGGACAGCACTGAAATAAAAATCAGTTTTACAGGCGCAATGAGACCATTCTTAATTCGTACGGTTGAGGATGATACAATTGTGCAGCTTATTTTACCGGTACGAACATATTAAAAATAGAGCTGCTAGTATTTCTAAGCTAGCAGCTTTTCCTTTTTGCGGTAATAGTCGTCATACTTTTCTTAATACCCATTTTTTAGTACAATGAAAGAATGAACATTTGGAAAGAGAGCGAATTTTTATGGAAAAAGTTCAAATTTCGACAGAATACATTACATTAGGACAATTTTTAAAGCTGGCAGCTGTCATTGATACGGGCGGAGCAGCAAAATGGTTTTTACAAGAGCATGAAGTGTTTGTAAACGGCGATCTTGAAGATAGAAGAGGAAGAAAACTGTTTCCTGGTGATGCAGTTGAAATTAAAAATATCGGTACCTATATTGTAGAAGCATAAAATGGGGGAGTCCCTTTGTACATTCAAGAATTGGCATTAAAGAATTATCGCAATTATGAAGCTTTACAGCTCTCCTTTGAAGATAAGGTGAACGTGATTATAGGAGAAAACGCTCAGGGAAAGACAAATTTAATGGAGTCCATTTACGTGTTGGCGATGGCGAAATCCCATCGTACTTCGAATGACCGTGAACTTATACGCTGGGACTGTGATTATGGTAAAATAGAGGGGAGACTGCAAAAGAAGAATACCTCCGTCTCGTTACAGCTGTTAGTTTCTAAAAAAGGAAAAAAAGCAAAGTTGAATCAGCTTGAACAACAAAGGCTCAGTCAATATATTGGAGAGATGAATGTTGTCATGTTTGCTCCCGAGGATTTAAATCTGGTAAAGGGAAGTCCTCAAGTGCGGAGACGATTTATTGATATGGAGCTCGGACAAATTGCCCCAGTTTATTTATACGAATTAAGTCAATACCAAAAAGTACTGACTCAGCGCAATCACTTATTGAAAACCATGCAGGGCGATGCAAAAAAAAATGAAGCTATGCTTGATATTTTTACTATCCAGCTGATTGAGCACGGCGTAAAGATTCTGCAAAAACGATTTGAATTTCTGCATCTGCTTCAAGAATGGGCAGCACCCATTCATCGCGGGATAAGCAGAGGGCTTGAGGAGCTTAAAATTGTATATAAACCAAGTGCTGATGTATCAGAATCAATGGATTTGTCGAAAATGAAAGAAGTATACTATGAAAATTTCCAATCTATTAAGCAACGTGAATTCTTCCGTGGCACTACACTAATTGGTCCTCATCGAGATGATCTGCAATTCTTCGTAAATGATAAAAATGTTCAAGTCTTTGGTTCACAGGGACAACAACGAACAACTGCACTTTCCCTCAAACTGGCTGAGATTGAACTGATTAAGTCTGAAGTGAGCGAATATCCTATTCTTTTACTCGATGATGTGTTATCAGAATTGGATGATTACCGCCAATCTCACTTGCTGAACACGATTCAAGGAAAAGTGCAAACCTTTGTGACTACAACAAGTGTAGAGGGAATTGAGCACGAGACTTTAAAGCAGGCAAAAACGATTTGTGTGGAAAACGGGAAAGTCCGAAGTTGACGAAATATAAAAGATGGTACAAGGTGTTTTGGTAAAAGGAAGAGTAGGTGATTGGTGTGACAATGGAACAAAAGCAATTACAAGAGCAAACATATGATGAGAGCCAGATTCAGGTGCTAGAAGGCTTAGAAGCTGTTCGAAAGCGCCCGGGCATGTATATCGGTTCAACTAATGCGAAAGGTCTTCACCATCTTGTTTGGGAAATTGTAGATAACAGTATCGATGAAGCTCTTGCCGGATATTGTGATGAAGTGAACGTGGTAATTGAAGAGGATAACAGTATTACTGTAAAGGATAATGGCCGAGGAATCCCTGTTGGAATTCATGAGAAAATGGGACGTCCGGCAGTTGAGGTTATTATGACAGTCCTCCATGCCGGCGGGAAATTTGGCGGAGGCGGTTATAAAGTATCAGGCGGTTTGCATGGAGTAGGTGCATCGGTTGTAAATGCTCTGTCTTCAGAATTAGAAGTATTTGTGCACAGGGATGGAAAAATTCACTACCAAAAATATAAACGAGGAGTTCCTACTGCGGATTTAAAAGTGATTGGGGATACAGATCGTACAGGTACGATAACTCATTTTAAACCTGATGCAGAAATTTTTACTGAAACAACAGAATATGACTTTGATATATTGGCAAATCGTTTGCGCGAACTCGCTTTTTTAAATCGCGGAATTAAATTGACTATTGAAGATAAGCGTGAAAATAAACGTAAGAAAGAGTTTCTTTATGAAGGCGGAATTAAATCCTACGTCGAGCACTTAAATCGTACGAAAGAAGTAATTCATGAAGAGCCGGTTTATGTAGAAGGAGCTCGTGACGGCATTTACGTAGAAGTAGCGCTTCAATATAACGAGGGATATACAAGCAACATATATTCTTTTGCTAATAACATTCATACGTATGAAGGCGGTACGCATGAGGTTGGTTTTAAAACAGCTTTGACGCGCGTTATTAATGATTATGCAAGAAAGAATAACATCATCAAAGAAAGTGACAGCAATTTAATTGGGGAAGACGTACGTGAGGGCTTAACGGCTATTGTATCTGTCAAACATCCTGATCCTCAATTTGAAGGACAAACAAAAACGAAGCTTGGAAATAGTGAAGCAAGAACTATTACTGAATCAGTTTTTTCAGAGGCATTTGAAAAATTCCTGTTAGAGAATCCTTCAGTTGCTCGGAAAATTGTAGAAAAGGGAATGATGGCAGCACGTGCGCGCGTTGCTGCTAAAAAAGCGCGCGAATTGACCAGACGAAAGAATGCCCTGGAAGTATCAAGCTTGCCTGGGAAATTAGCGGATTGTTCTTCTAAAGATCCTTCTATCAGCGAGCTATATATAGTAGAAGGTGATTCAGCAGGCGGATCGGCAAAACAAGGAAGAGATCGTCATTTCCAAGCGATTCTGCCTCTAAGAGGAAAAATCATCAACGTAGAAAAAGCAAGATTGGATAAGATTTTGTCCAATAATGAAGTGCGTGCTATGGTAACGGCGATTGGAACAGGCATTGGCGATGATTTTGATATTGAAAAGGCACGTTATCATAAGATTGTTATTATGACAGATGCGGATGTTGACGGTGCACATATTCGTACCCTATTATTAACATTCTTCTATCGTTATATGCGTCAAATTATTGAACATGGCTTTGTTTATATTGCACAGCCGCCGCTTTATAAAGTGCAGCAAGGCAAAAAGGTAAGCTATGTTTATAACGATAAGGAATTAGAAAGAGTGTTAGCTGAACTGCCGTCTCAGCCAAAGCCTGGCATTCAGCGTTATAAAGGTCTTGGAGAGATGAACCCGGAGCAGCTGTGGGAAACAACAATGAATCCCGAGGTCCGCACTCTTCTTCAAGTAACGTTGCAAGATGCAATCGAAGCGGATGAAACATTTGAAACATTAATGGGAGATAAAGTAGAGCCGCGCCGCAACTTTATCCAAGAAAATGCAAGATATGTAAAGAACTTAGATATTTGATTGTGACAGGAATTTTTTAATTCCTGTCTTCTGCATATCGGGAACGGGGATTTCCTGTTCTTTCGGAAATGTAAGAGGAGGTGCTGCGTAATGTCAGACAACCAAAAAGCTCAAATTAAAGAAGTAAATATTAGCCAAGAGATGAGAACATCCTTCTTGGATTATGCAATGAGTGTTATTGTATCCCGCGCTTTACCGGATGTGCGTGACGGTTTAAAACCAGTGCACCGAAGAATATTGTTCGCCATGAACGATCTCGGTATTACAGCAGATAAGCCGTATAAAAAATCAGCTCGTATCGTTGGAGAAGTTATCGGGAAATATCACCCTCACGGAGACTCCGCCGTATATGACACAATGGTGCGCATGGCACAAAATTTTAACCAGCGCTATATGCTGGTAGATGGTCACGGTAACTTCGGGTCAGTTGATGGAGATGCGGCGGCTGCTATGCGTTATACGGAAGCTAGAATGTCCAAAATTTCAATGGAATTAATTCGTGATATCAACAAGGATACGATTGACTATCAAGATAACTATGACGGCTCTGAACGAGAGCCTGTTGTTCTTCCTGCCCGGTTCCCTAACCTTTTAGTAAACGGAGCTACAGGAATTGCGGTAGGGATGGCGACAAACATCCCCCCTCATCAATTGGGAGAAGTGATTGATGGAGTGCTTGCTTTAAGTAAAAATCCGGATCTTTCTGTTGAAGAATTAATGGAGTACATTCCGGGACCGGATTTCCCGACTGCTGGTCAAATTCTAGGGAAAAGCGGAATTAGACGAGCTTATGAAACAGGCCGCGGTACTGTTATTATTCGTGCTAAAGTCGAAATTGAAGAAAAAGCTAATGGGAAACAGGCTATTATCGTAACCGAGCTTCCTTATCAGGTGAACAAAGCTAAGCTTATTGAGAAAATTGCTGAGCTTGTGCGTGATAAGAAAATTGAAGGCATCACGGATCTTCGTGATGAATCAGATCGCAATGGAATGCGGATTGTTATGGAAGTGCGTCGGGATGCAAACGCTAATGTGTTATTGAACAATTTATATAAACATACAGCATTGCAAACCAGCTTCGGCATCAACATGCTTTCTTTAGTGGATGGGGAGCCGAAAGTGTTAAACTTAAAGCAATGCTTGCATCACTACTTGGAGCATCAAAAAGTAGTAATCCGCAGAAGAACAGCATATGAACTTGAAAAAGCAGAAGCTCGGGCTCATATATTAGAAGGTCTTCGTATAGCATTAGATCATATTGATGAAATTATTAATTTAATTCGCAGCTCGCAAACAACAGAAATTGCGCGTCAAGGATTAATGGAGCGCTTTAATTTAAGTGAGAAACAAGCACAAGCTATCCTTGATATGCGTTTGCAGCGTTTAACAGGGTTAGAACGCGAGAAAATTGAAGAGGAATATCAAGAACTGCTGAGTTTAATTGCAGAGCTTCGCGCTATTTTGGCAGATGAAGAGAAAGTATTAGAGATTATTCGAACTGAGCTTCTTGAAATTAAGGAACGTTTTAACGATAAGCGCAGAACAGAAATTGTGCCGGGCGGAGCAGAATTTATTGAAGATGAAGATTTAATTCCGGAGCAAAATATCGTTATTACGCTTACTCATAACGGATATATCAAACGTCTTCCTGCTTCCACGTATAAGAGTCAAAATCGCGGAGGACGCGGTGTACAGGGGATGGGAACGAATGAAGATGATTTTGTAGAACATCTTTTGACAACATCGACCCATGATACAATTCTTTTCTTTTCAAATAAAGGTAAAGTATATAAGGCGAAAGGTTATGAGATTCCGGAGTACAGCCGCACTGCAAAAGGAATCCCGATTATTAATCTGTTAGAGATTGATAAAGGTGAATGGATTAATGCCATCATTCCAATCCGTGAGTTCTCTAATGATTCGTATTTGTTCTTTGCTACTAAACACGGTATTGCGAAGCGTTGTCCATTATCCTCTTTCTCAAATATTCGCAATAATGGTCTGATTGCCTTGACGCTGCGAGATGAAGACGAGGTTATCTCTGTCCGTCTTACAACGGGAGAAAAGGATATTATCATCGGAACAAGCAACGGGATGCTTATCCGTTTCCATGAACAGGATGTTCGTTCTATGGGCCGTACGGCAACGGGAGTGAAAGCAATCTCTTTAGATGATGATGACCAAGTCGTAGGAATGGAAATAGTAGAAGAAAACATGGACGTTCTAATCGTTACAAAGAACGGTTACGGTAAGCGCACACCTGTGGAAGAGTACCGTATTCAAAGCAGGGGCGGAAAAGGATTAAAGACGTGTAACATTACTGATAAAAACGGAAAATTAATCTCTGTAAAATCAGTAAGCGGTGAAGAAGATATTATGTTGATTACCGCTTCAGGTGTACTAATTCGTATTCCGGTCGATCAAATCTCGAGAATGGGCCGTAACACCCAAGGAGTACGTCTCATTCGTTTAGAAGGCGAGCAGGAAGTTGCTACTGTAGCAAAAGCTCAAAGAGAAGAAGAAACGGAAGAAGAGTAAGAAAGAGGTCTTAAAGCCTCTTTCTTATTTTTTTAAGAAAATACTTGCCTTTTAGGATAAATGAATATATACTAACTAAGTCAGTAAGGCGGACAACAAAAATGTTAAATTACTGCAAAAAAATGTTGACGCATACTGATTAAACATGTTATATTATAAAAGTCGCCAATGGGCGACGGATGAACTTTGAAAACTGAACAAAACATGAAACAACGTCAATGTTTTTATGAGCAAGTCAAACACTTTTATGGAGAGTTTGATCCTGGCTCAGGACGAACGCTGGCGGCGTGCCTAATACATGCAAGTCGAGCGGACTTCTTCGGAA
>JBHGXS010000143.1:0-27660 GCA_041920565.1 Bacillus sp. (in: firmicutes)
AATAAATCAACCACATGTGCAAATTCTATTTTTCAAACTTCTGCTTTCTTTATATAAAAATCCCATTCACCTCAGCGAATGGGATTTTACCTTATTCAATGGAGAAAATATAAGAATACAACGGTTGATTTCCTTTATGCACTTCTACTTCAAGGTCTTCAAATGCATCTTCTATGAACGCTGTCAGCTGTTCAATATCCTCGTCGGATACATCTTCCCCTTGTAATACAGTCAAAATTTCATCATCTTCATCTATCATGGCAGCCAGCAGCTTTTTCGCTGCTTCCAGCTTATCGGAATCCGTTGTCACAATTTTGCCTTCTGCAATACCCATAAAGTCGTTTTTCTTAATTTCAATGCCGTCAATTTCTGTATCGCGAACTGCATATGTTATTTGTCCCGTTTTCACATGGGCTAATGCTTCTTTCATGTTCGCTTCGTTTTCCGCAAGGCTTACACTCGGATTGAACGCTAAAATGGCAGCCATTCCCTGTGGTACTGTTTTAGAAGGGACCACAATTACTTCTTGCTCTACTACGGTAGCTGCTTGCTGCGCCGCCATTACGATATTGCTGTTATTCGGCAAAATGATAATTTTTTCTGCATTTGCTTCTTCAATCGCTTTTACGATATCTTCCGTGCTAGGGTTCATTGTTTGTCCGCCTTCAATCACTCTCGTTGCGCCGATGCTTTCAAACAACTTCTTAATTCCGGAACCCATTGCTACCGTCACGATACCGTATTCCTGTTTTTCTTTTTCTGAAGGAGTTGCCGCTTGTACATACTCTTCATCTTCAAACAGTAAGTTACTGTGCTGCTCCCGCATATTTTCAATCTTAATGTTAATTAAGCTGCCGTATCGTTGTCCGTAGTTCATGGCTTCACCCGGATATTCCGCATGAATATGAACTTTTACAATTTCATCATCAGAAACAACTAATAAAGAGTCTCCGTGCACACTGATGTCTTCACGGAATTTCTGTTCAGAAAACGGGTTCTTCTTCAGCTTTTCCGGATCAAGTTTCACCATAAATTCCGTACAATAACCGTACTTGATGTCTTCTGTGCTAAGTTGGCTTTGTACGTTTTTATGATGTTCGGCTTTCACCATTTGCGTCATTGAAGGCATCTGTTCATTAGAAGCAATTTTTTCTCCTTTTAAATCTGCCAAGAATCCTTCATAGATCACAACAAGACCTTTTCCTCCGCTGTCCACTACTCCTACTTGCTTTAACACCGGCAATAGGTCCGGCGTACGGTTTAACGATAGGTTTGCTTCTTTTACCACTTCTTCCATAAACGGAAGGAAATCATCATATTTTTTAGCAATAGCTGTTGCCTGTTTTGCTGTATCCTTAGCTACAGTTAAAATTGTACCTTCAATCGGTTTCATGACCGCTTTATAAGCTGTTTCGACTCCCGCTTCTAAAGCCTGGGCAAAATCAGCGGTAGTGATCACCGCTTTATTCTCAACGGATTTTGCAAATCCTCTAAATAACTGCGATAAGATTACGCCGGAGTTTCCACGCGCGCCCATCAACAATCCTCTTGCTAAGCTGCCCGCTACTTTCCCAACATGATCGTTTACATTGTTTCTTACTTCCTTCGCACCGGAAGTAAGCGACAGGTTCATATTTGTACCAGTATCACCATCTGGAACCGGAAAGACGTTCAGTGCATCTACTACCTTTACATTGTTTGTTAAATTGTTCGCGCCTTGAAGCACCATCTGCGCAAAACGCTTTCCATCAATTTGCTTAATTGACACAGACCTTCCTCCTTACTGCAAATCACAGGTTCGTTACTTTAACCCCTTGAACATAGATATTTACTGAATCCACTGCAAGTCCTACTGTTTGATCTAATGTGTACTTTACTTTCGTTTGCACGTTATGCGCCACTTCGGAAATTTTTGTGCCATAGCTCACAATAATATACATATCGATATGTACTTCATCGTTTTCTTTACGAACCACTACCCCGCGGGTAAAGTTTTCTTTTCTCAAGATTTCTGTTAAGCCGTCTTTAATTTGATTTTTAGAAGCCATGCCTACAATACCGTAGCAATCCACCGCGGCACCACCTGCAATTGTAGCAATGACTTCTGTGCTGATATCAATTTGCCCATATTGCGTTTTAATTTCGATTGACATTACTTTTTCCCCCTTCGGAAATAGTCAAAGTGAGCTGATAAATAGAACACGCCTTACTACTATCATATACTTTTTTCAGTAAAAATTCCATGTTCCTTCTGCGTTTCAGTAGTATAGCGTACACAGTACTGTTTTGGCAAAATTTCCATACTAAGTCGAAATGTTTCTTGTTTGCACTATATGTTTCACAAAACAATCCATTTGTTATTATACAACATGAATACCTATGTTATGTCAAGGGAATTTTCTTGATTTCTTTTTGCAACAGTGTTGCATTCTGAAATTAGTTGTGTTAAATTATAGTAGTGTTTTTCAGCATATCGAAAACAATGAAATATGACATTTGAGTTATGTAAAGGTAGTTAGGAGGGAAATATAGATGGCTCGTGTTTGTGCAATTACTGGTCGCAAAGCTCGCTCTGGTAACTCTCGTTCTCATGCAATGAACGCTACTAAGCGCAAATGGGGTGCTAACCTTCAAAAGGTTCGTATCGTAGTGAACGGAAAAGTGAAGCGTGTATACGTTTCTGCTAGAGCATTAAAATCTGGCAAGATTGAGCGCGTTTAATAATAAAAAGAGCCCGTATTGGCTCTTTTTTATTTTTTGTATTTTTATAAGCATCTTAATTATAATGGCAGCATTTGTTTAAAAAGGCTAAAAAAGCACCGTGTATGGTGCTTTTTTAGCCTTTTTTAAATGTATTTAACATAGCCCGTACGATTCCGCCTAAAAATTTCGGTAATTTAATGGTATAAAATCTCATAGTTTCCCTCCTAATCCCTGTCAAAACTTACTATATGCACATCAACTAAAAGAGTCACTGTTGCATTTTAATCAGTACTTCTTACCACCATTAATATGCCGGTTTCAAACGAAAAAGTACCTTTTTCCTCGTTCAATTCATTACTTATACAAAGAGTGGATCCCCATTGAATGGCTTTGTCTGTTAAAGGATATTTAAAACCAATTAAATTTATGCCGGTTACTGTATCAGTGACTGGTAAAAAAGAAATATAGGGGAAACTTTTCTTGCGATATACTTCATATGTTCCAGGATTTTTCAGAAAAATTTCGTTTTTATAATCTATAAGTTCCATGTCTATGTTCACTTGCAAGCCTTTAATCAGCATTTGGATATTTGCCAATGCGTGATCAAGACGCCCTCCCGTCGCTCCGAAAATGCGAATCAGCTTCGGATGCTGCAAAAGCGCCCAATTGATCGCCAGCTCCAAATCGGTTTCATCTTTTTCTTTCGGAACAATGTGCAATTCTCTTTTCTGTTCTTGCATCCACCTTAATTCTTCTTCTGTAACAGAATCATAATCTCCGAACGCGGCATCCGGCACAATTCCTTGTTTTAATAGGCGGAATACTCCGCGATCTACAGCTGTCCAAATAATATCTTTTTCCTTATAAGCCTGCAGATTAGGTATGTATTCTGCAGGACCTCCGGCAAGAATATGAATTATCATGTATATTCCCTCCTGTTTTTTAGAAAAGGCAATCCATGTCGGATTGCCTTTTCTAAAGGTAAGAAAGTATTGAAATAACAATTGTATCATACTTTCTTGTCCCCTTAATTGCATAAGGAACTCTTCGGAGCATCACATTGCACGCAGAAAAAGCACGCTTTTTCACCGCCACCTGCACACCGGAGATGCCAGCCACGTGTTCTTTATTGTTCACCGCGAATTTCACGAATCGCTTGTGCACGATCTTTTTGATTGTATACGGCAGACCCGGCTACAAGAACATTTGCCCCTGCTTCGATACAAAGTCGAGCTGTTTCAGCATTCACGCCCCCGTCTACCTCAATTTCCACATTCAAGTTACGCTCACGAACCATATCTGCCACTTGCTTAATTTTCGGCAATACAGAGTGAATGAATCTTTGACCGCCAAACCCAGGATTGACCGTCATCAATAACACCATATCAATATCTTCAATAAGATGCTCAATCATAGAAACAGGGGTATGCGGATTTAGCACTACTCCGGCCTTAATGCCATGCGACTTAATCAGCTGAATTGTGCGATGTAAATGCGGGCACGCTTCTACATGCACCGTGATAATATCTGCACCCACTTTTGCAAATGCCGGAATATATTGATCCGGATTTTCAATCATTAAATGTACATCCAGCGGCAAGGAAGTAATGGGACGGATAGCTTCGACGATTAACGGTCCGATTGTAATATTCGGTACAAAATGACCATCCATAACATCTACATGTATGTAATCCGCTCCCCCTTTCTCCACATCCTTAATTTCTTCTCCTAATTTTGCAAAATCCGCTGAAAGAATAGATGGTGCGATTTTAATCATGATTAGTACCTCGGCTTTCTTTCTTTTATTTCATTCACGAACTCTACATAATGATCATAGCGATACTGAGGAATTTCCCCTTCTTCTACAGCTTCTTTCACTGCACATTTCGGTTCGGAAAGATGTGTACAACCCCTAAACTTACAATATTGGCTATGCTCTCTTAATTCCGGAAAACAATTTGTTACATCTTCAACTTCCATATCAATAAAATCCAGCGAGCTGAATCCCGGCGTATCAGCAACAAGACCAGAACCAACTTCAATCAATTCCACATGGCGAGTTGTATGCTTTCCGCGTCCTAAGTGAGCAGAAATGCCGCTTGTTTTTAATTCTAAATCCGGGCGCAGCATGTTTAATAACGAAGATTTTCCGACGCCCGACTGCCCGGCAACAACCGAAATACAATTTTGCAAGTATGGGCGCAAATGATTTACGCTGTCGGTAATAGAGGTAGACGTAAATAATACATCATATCCAATGTTTCGATAGTCAGCTGCATACATTTCCATCTTTTGAAGCGTATCTTCATCGGCCAAATCAATCTTACTGATACAAATGACAGGCGTAATATGGTTAAATTCAATTAACGTAAGAAATCTGTCCAATAACAACGGATTAAATTCCGGTTCAACTGCAGAAAATACGAGAATGGCTTGGTCCACGTTGGCAATCGGAGGACGAACCAACTCATTTTTGCGCTCCAAAATTTCTAATATATATCCTTCTTCGTTATTATCAGCTTGAAAAACGACTCGATCCCCAACTAACGGTGTAATTTTATGTTTTCGAAATACACCCCTGCCGCGACATTGCGTAACTCCATCTTCATGTGCCACGTAGTAAAAGCCGCTTAAAGCTTTTATGATTTTGCCTTCTGGCATAGACTCACTCCTTGACTTTTCTTACTCAACTGGATATGGAACTTCCTTTTCCGCTATGGTCGTTCCATCTCGCACAATCTTATACTTTGCTTTTTTACCGTACGGGATAATCAGTTCAATAGAAAGATTTATATCAGAAGTAATGGATCGTGTTTCTACAGGCTCTGCCATAGTATGCTCCATGTCTTCTTTATAAATTTCTATTGTTTGAGGTTTATTCGGTTCAGAAGGATTCGGCTCATACGGCACTGATACATTAATCGTTACCGTTTTAGGCGGTTTTTCTTTTGGCCCCAAGGATACTACTACTGAAAATTGAGCCCCTTCTTTCAACATTGTTCCCGGTTTCGGATTCTGCGAAATGACAAGACCTTTTTCTACTGTATCTGAATATTCTTGTTTAAATTCTACAAACAATTTTTTTCCTGTCGCATAAGTATTGACACTGCTCTGTGTCCAGCCCGTAAAGTCTGTCAGGGCCACTTCCTTCGGTCCTTCGCTAATCCAGACCAATACTTCCTGTTCTTTTTCCACTACATACTCACCGGGCGCTGGAATTTGCTTGATGATTTCTCCTTTTGGTTTTTTGCTCTCCTCATAGTACAATTGCACACTTCCGTAACGGCTAAGGAGCTCTTCTCTCACTTCGTTATAATTCAACCCGATGAGATTTTTCATCTTTTTCTTTTTCTTTCCTGCGGATTTATAAATGGTAATCCGTGAATTTTCTTTTACTACACGACCTGCTGCCGGTTCGGTCTTGATGACTCTTCCTTCCTTTACTTCGTCGTCATAAACACTTTTAGGAGAGGCAATTTGAAACCCTTTATCTGCAAGAACGTTTACCGCTTTTTCATAGGTTAGGCCCGTTACATCTGGAATCGTAACATCTTTGGGCATAAAAAATCCCGGAAGAACGGTAACAGCCAGCACTCCTCCGCCTACTAATAATAGAAAAATAGTCAGCAGCAGCTTTGTAAGAGACAATCTCTTTTTCTTTTTCGGTTCTTCTTTAACTTGTTCCGTTTCTTTTTTATCTATTGACCTCGGAAGAACAATCGTTTCTTCGCTGTCACGATCCTTAAAATTCTCTTGTCGAATAATCGGAATTGCTTTTGTTGCTTCATTATCCTCAGGAATCATAAACTTTCGCTCGTTTATTCGTTCCGGATACAAGGCAGTTTCAATATCCTGTCTCATTTCGTCTGCAGATTCGTAACGATGAAACGGATCTTTTGCCGTAGCCTTTAAAACTATATTTTCTACACTTTGGGGAATATCCGGATTCCACCTTTTCGGAGAAGGTGTCTCGTTTTGTAAATGTTTCAGGGCAATCGATACCGCCGATTCCCCGGAAAACGGAGGTCTTCCTGTCAACAATTCAAACATGACAATCCCAAGAGAATAAATATCAGATTTTTTATTTGCCACACCGCCTCTTGCTTGTTCAGGAGATAAATAATGAACAGAACCGAGGACAGAATTAGTATGAGTAATTGTTGTTGCGCTAGTAGCTGTCGCAATCCCAAAATCCGTTACTTTCACATTTCCGTCATGATCAATCAATATATTTTGCGGCTTAATATCACGGTGCACAATTTCAAAATGATGGGCATGTTCCATGGCTGAAGTCAACTGTTCCATAATATCAAGAGCTTCATTTACCGGCAGCATTCCCTTTTGTTGTATGTATTGCTTTAATGTTTGACCGTCTACATATTCCATTACCAGGTAATAGATTCCATCTTCTTCCCCAACATCATAAATATTCACGATATTCGGATGCGACAACGTGGTAACAGATTGAGCTTCGCGATGAAAACGTTTTATAAATTCCTCGTTATTCGAATAATCCAAACGAAGAATTTTTACAGCCACATCTCTTTCCAAAATTACATCGCGAGCTAAATAGACGTTCGCCATTCCTCCGCCGCCAATCATCTTTATCAGCTTATAACGGTCATTCAGGCGCTTTCCGATCATCACGTTGCACCTCACCCACCTTTGTTAGCAGATTCGCCGTAATCAATGATAACAAGAGTGATGTTATCTTCTCCGCCAAGCTCATTGGCACGATTTACAAGCGTTTCTCCTTTATGTCTGATGTCCTGTTCTGATGTTAAAATACGCTTCATTTCTTCTGTAGACACCTTATTGGACAATCCATCAGAGCATAAAATAATTTTGTCATTTTCTTCTGTTACAAGCGTTTTCACATCTAAGTCCACTTGTTTTTCCGTTCCCAATGCCCGCAACAACACATTCTTACGCGGATGAAATTCAGCATCTTCTTTTGAGATTTCCCCATAGCGAACAAGCTCGTTAACTAGAGAATGATCCTCCGTTACAAGCGAAAAATCCTGGTCTGATAAAATATAACAGCGGCTGTCCCCGATATGGCCGACCGTCACAAAGCTTTTGGCACAAATTGCAACAACGATAGTCGTTCCCATTCCTTCGCATTCTGAATGTTCCGCTGCATATTTGAATAAACGTTCATTTATCATTTCTACACGTTCTTTTAGCCATTGTTCCGCCTTTTTTGGCGTATCAATGTTATACGTTTGTTCCCAGTAACTATTGAATAATTGAATTGTCATCGAGCTGGCTACGTCGCCTGCTCGATGACCTCCCATTCCGTCTGCCACAACTGCGAGAATGTCTCCATCCATATTGCGAAACACTCCGCCGCTGTCTTCATTATGCTGACGGACTTTTCCCTTATCGGTTAGAAAAAAGGTTCTCACGCTTTCACCTCGTCTCTTCTTGACGCTCCTTTGCACGAAGCTGACCGCATGCCGCATCAATATCATGTCCATGCTCACGTCGGATTGTCACATTAATTCCGTGCTTCTTTAACGTTCGTTCAAATTCAAAGATTTGATTTCTAGGTGTTCTTACATAGTTGCGCTCTGGAACATAGTTGACCGGTATTAAGTTAATATGGCATTTTAATCCTTTTACAAGCCGTGCCAGTTCTTCCGCATGCTCAACGGTGTCGTTTTCCCCCCCGAACAATCCGTATTCAAAGGTTACACGGCGTCCCGTTTTCTCCGTATAGTACTTGACGGCTTCCATTAAATCAGGCAATTTGTATGCACGGTTAATCGGCATGAGTTTTGTACGGAGTTCTGTATTAGGAGCATGCAAGGAAATAGCAAAGTTGATTTGCATATTTTCCTCTGCAAACTTATAAATTTTCGGGATAATGCCGCTTGTAGAAACCGTAATATGCCGAGCACCGATATTTAACCCCTTGTCATGATTTACAATACGTAAAAATGCCATCAGGTTGTCATAGTTATCGAACGGCTCTCCGATTCCCATGACAACAATAGAGCTTACACGCTCGTTTAATTCATCTGCTGCACGCTGTACTTCCAACACCTGCGCCACAATTTCTCCAGCCTCTAGATTTCTCTTCAGTCCGCCTAATGTGGAGGCACAGAACGTACACCCAATGCGGCACCCCACTTGCGTAGTGACGCAAACAGAATTTCCGTAATCGTGTTTCATCAATACTGTTTCAATAGAATAACCATCTTGCAAGCCAAATAGAAACTTCATTGTGCCGTCAGAAGAAACCTGCTTCACAATCGTTTGCAATGTCGTAATGTCAAAGGAATTCGACAATTTTTCGCGCAATCCTTTTGGTAAATTTGTCATTTCTTCAAATGTTTTTACTCGTTTTACATAAAGCCAATCATAAATTTGTGCTGCACGAAAGGCTGGTTCTCCTTGTTCCTTCAGCCACGCTTGTAAATCTTGCAGCTCGAACGAATATATAGACGGCTTTACCTGCTTTTGTTCGTTCAGTTTCGTTTCCATGTTGTTATACCTTCTTTCGTAAGCAAGCAATATAAAATCCATCTGTCAAAAAGTAATGAGGCAAAATCTGCACTTGCCCATCCTGCACATAATGTTTCAGCTTATTCGGCAAACGTTCACGTACACTTTCATCCCATTCAAACTCAGGATGATTGTTCAAGAATGTCTGTACAACCCCTTCATTTTCTATGCGTTCTATCGTACAAGTGCTATAAACAAGTCTGCCCCCTTTTTTTAATAAAGGAGCTACTTCCTCCAGTATGGCAAGCTGAATACGGGATAAATGCTTGCTGTCTTCTTTTGTTTTATTCAGCTTGATATCAGGCTTTCTTCTGATTACACCAAACCCGGAGCATGGAGCATCGACAAGAATTTTATCAAAGCTCTCTTTTTCAAAATGCTCTCCTGCTTTGCGGGCATCCAGCGCTTTCGCTTCCACATTCTTCAATTGGAGACGGTGCACTTGTTCTTGAATGAGACGCACTTTATGCGGGTGTAAATCCAACGAAATGACCTTACCCGTCCCATGCAATCTTTCGGCAATATGGCTTGTTTTTCCGCCCGGAGCTGCGCAGCTGTCCAAGATTACATCGTTCTCTTCCGGCCCAAGCGCGCGCGCTACAAGCATGGAGCTTTCATCTTGTATGGAGACAAATCCTTGCTGAAATGCTTTTGTATGTGCAATATTCCCTTTTTTAAGCTTTACAGCATCTTCTGATAAATCGCCCGCTTCCGCTTCTATTCCTTCTTCCTTCAGCATTTGCAAAGCCTGTTTCACTGTTAGTTTGTCCACATTTACCCGCGCAGCGGGAACAGGGGGCAGTAAATTCACTTCACACATTTTTTTAGCCGCCTCCAACCCGAACTCCTCGATCCATTCTTCCACAAGCCATAACGGATGGCTTGTTTCAACAGCGAGCCGTTCAGCCGGGTCTTTTATGGCTTCAAGCGAAGGAACACCTTGTCTTTGGATGGAACGAAGCACCCCGTTTACCATGGACGCAATCCCTTTGTGGCCTCTCTTTTTCGCAATCTCCACTGCTTCAAAAATAACGGCGTGAGCAGGGATCCGATCGAGAAACTCCATCTGATACAAGGAAAGGCGCAACAACGGCAATACCCAAGATTCCAGCTTTTTACTTTGTTTCAAAAAAGGAGCTAAATAATAATCAAGCAAATCTTTTCGTTGAATCGTGCCATACACGATTTCTGTTAACAACCCCGCATCTTTCCCGTTCACCTTATATTTCTCAATTAAATTATTGAGCAAAAGATTGCTGTAAGCACCGCTTTTTTCGACTTGCAGCAATCCTTCTAATGCTATCTCTCGTACTTTCATGTTATTCTCCTAGCTTTATACCTGGTTTTAATCCCGCTCCGCGCAAGAATTGAGCACCAGTCATACGTTTTTTGCCTGACGGCTGTAAATCGGTAATCTTGATGGCTACATGATTTCCTGTTCCGACGACAAAGCCATCTGGTTCCACTGCAATGATTTTTCCTGGTTCATTCGGCGTCAAGAGGTGTACTTTCTCTCCCCACCAAACTTTCATTACTTGTTCTCCAAGCGTTGTATATGCAACCGGCCATGGATGCAAGCCGCGGATGTGATTGTATATCTCCTCGCCAGGTTTTGTCCAATCAATTTTTTCTTGTTCTCGTTTTATATTGTAAGCAAATGTTGCTTTTTCTTCATCCTGCTGAATTGGTGTAATTTTCCCTTCCAATAACAATGGAATTGTTTCTGACAACAGCTTGGCGCCCGCTTCACTCAATTTGTCATGAAGCGTACCCACATTATCCCGTTCTGTAATCGGGACTTCAACTTGCGTTAAAATATCTCCGGCATCCAATTTTTCGACCATGTACATGATGGTTACGCCCGTCTTTTCTTTTCCTTGGATGATAGCGTAATGGATCGGTGCGCCGCCGCGCAGCTCCGGCAATAACGATGCATGAACATTAATGCATCCGTACTTCGGAGCATCCAGAAGCTCCTTTGGCAAAATTTGCCCGAATGCTGCTGTCACAATTAAATCAGGCGCAAATTCCAACACTTTTTTATACTCTTCCGGCTCTCTGATTTTCAGCGGCTGCAGCACCGGAATACCATGTTTTTCTGCCTCCACCTTCACCGGCGGCGGAGTCATGACTTTTTTCCGGCCAACCGGACGATCCGGCTGTGTTACTACAGCGGCTACCTCATATCCATCTTCAATGAGACGCTGCAGCACCGGTACTGAAAAATCAGGCGTACCCATAAAAACAACTTTTACCATACAATCCCCTTCTTTCTATTCCAGTTCTTCCGGCTCATAATATCTCGTTACTTTTGAAGTAAACAATACACCATGCAAATGATCAATTTCATGCTGGATTGCCCGAGCCAAGAATCCTCTTGCTTCTAAAATGAATACTTTTCCGCGGCGATTTTGAGCTCGAACCTTCACATAATCCGCCCGCTTCACTTCACCAAAAAGGTCCGGAAAACTTAAGCAGCCTTCAGGACCAACCTGTTCTCCTCTTTGCTCTAAAATAACAGGGTTAATTAAATCGATTCTGCCGTGCTCATCATCTACATCAACAATGGCGATTTGCTTGCTGATGCCGACTTGAGGAGCCGCCAAACCGACTCCATCTGCAAGCAGCATAGTCTCATACATATCATTTAACAGCTTCGTCAGCTTTTTATCAAAGTCCAACACTCGTTCGCACGGTGTTTCTAATACTTCATTCGGATACTTTACAATTTCTAAAACAGCCATTCTTTCCTCCGTTACATCAACATTGTTGGGTTAAAATCAATCGCAATCTGCAGCTGATCTTTCGTCATTTCTGCTTGATAATGCTCATTTATTGTACGCAATACAGATTTCAGCTGCGGTTCCTGCTTGTATTTTATCATGCATTGGTATCGATATCTATTTTTTATCCGCGCAATCGGTGATGCGACCGGACCAAGGATGATGGTCTGCGGTGAGCACTTTTGGCGCAAAAAGGATACGATTCTTTCTGTAACATGCACCGCCTTCAACAGCTCCGGATGTGAAACCGTTACAAGCGCCAAGTAATAATACGGCGGATATTGGCGCAATTTTCTCACGTGCATTTCTCTTTCAAAAAACAATTCATATTGCTGATGGCTTGCCAGTTCCACGCTGTAATGCTCGGGCGTATATGTTTGGATGACTACTTCTCCCGGCAATTCATGTCTTCCGGCCCGCCCGCTTACTTGCGTCAGCAGCTGATATGTTTTTTCACTGGCTCGGAAGTCAGGTAAATGAAGCATGGTATCTGCCGTCAAAACCCCAACCAGCGTTACGTTTGGAAAATCCAGCCCTTTCGCAATCATTTGCGTGCCAAGCAAAATATCCGCTTTTCCTTCTCCGAATTTCGTAAGAAGCTTTTCATGCGCCCCTTTACGGCTTGTCGTATCTACATCCATCCGAATCACTCGGGCGCTCGGAAACAACTTCGTTAATTCTTCTTCCACTTTTTGCGTACCTGTACCGAAAAAACGAATGTAAGAACTGTTGCAAGCTGGACAAGCTGTTGGAAGCGGCTCTTCATGATTGCAATAGTGGCATTTTAACCGCTGCTGATGCCGATGATACGTGAGCGAAATGTCACAATGCGGACATTGCATAACATAGCCGCAGTCACGGCACATAACAAACGTGGAATGCCCTCTGCGATTTAAAAATAAAACCGTTTGCTCCCCTTTTTGAAGACGATCCTCTATTTTTTCATGCAACAACCGGGAAAACATAGACCGGTTTCCCCCTCGCAATTCTTCCCTCATATCTACAATTTCTACGGCCGGCAGCGTTTGCTCGTTCATTCGTTTTGTCATGGTGAGGAGATGGTAAACTCCCTTTTTGGCTCGCGCAAATGATTCAAGCGTTGGCGTCGCACTACCGAGCACGACTGGACAATTATGGAATTGCGCACGATGAATAGCTACGTCCCTGGCATGGTAACGAGGATTGTCCTCCTGCTTATAGCTGGATTCATGTTCTTCATCAATAATGATGATTCCCAAATTTTCAAACGGCGCAAAAATAGCAGAGCGCGCCCCTACTACGACGCTCACTTCTTTACGAAGAATTTTTCGCCATTCATCATATTTTTCTCCAACTGATAATGCACTGTGAAGAACAGCAACCTTAGATCCGAAACGGCCTTTAAAACGTTCTACCATCTGTGGCGTTAACGAAATTTCAGGAACCAGCACAATGGCTTCTTTTCCTGCTTTTAACACAGCATCGATGGATTGTAAATAGACTTCTGTTTTTCCGCTTCCCGTCACGCCATACATCAGAAATACTTCATGTCTACCTTCATGAACGGATGATAAAATGGGCGCAATGGCTTGTTCTTGCTCGGCAGTCAAAGGGAACGGCTGCGTCGGTTGAAAACGACCTTCTTCATATGGATCACGGTACACTTCCTCATGCTTTTCTTCTAAGTATCCCTTTTTTATTAATGCTTTCACGGGTGCTTCTGTTATTCGTAATGCTTCCGTTATTTCCTTCAACGGAACTTTTCCGTAGTTTTCTAAAAAATAATAAAGGACATCCTGCTGCTTCGCACTTTTTTGCGCATGTGCCGCTTCTTCCAGCTCCTCAAACGGGATGGCAGGAATGATGACCCGTTGCCTCTTTTTTTGGACGCGGTCCTTTACTTCATACACAACCTCCAGTGCTTGATTTGCAATTGCCTTTTTAATGAATCGATACAGCTGCGGACTTTGCTTAATCTCTTTCCAGTCCAAGATATCTTTTTCAGCAAACAGGGACTGAATTTCTTCGGGTAGTTCTTCTTTATTTTGAAGGTGAAGCTGCTTATTGTACGTCGCTTTAATGGCTGTAGGAAGCATCGCTTGAAAAGCGGAAATGGTAAAGCAAAGAGTTTCTTCCGTAAGCCAAAAGCCAATTTGAAGAAGTTCTTCATTTAAGGCGGGAGTAACATCCAAAAGTTCGTCCAACTCTTTAAGCTTGTCGGATGCGACTCCCCCTTCCTCTTTTATCGCGATAACAAAACCTTGCAGCTTGCGGGGACCGAACGGTACAACCACTCGAATTCCCGGCTGTACAAGATCTTCCCAGCGGCTCGGGATAAGATAATCAAAGGGACGGTCCGTCTGTCTTGTCGGAACGTCTACAATGACGCTTGCTATCTTCATGATTGAACCTCTTCTAGCATGCTGTGAATTTCTTTTAAAATAGCTTGAGCCACATCGGTTTTAGACATAATTGGAAGAGGGATGGCTTCACCTGTTCGCTTATATATCGTAACAATATTGGTATCTCCGCCAAAGCCGGCTCCTTCCACAGCTACATTGTTTGCTACAATCATATCAAGATTTTTCGTTTCCAGCTTTTTCTTGGCATATTCAGCAACTTGATTTGTTTCAGCGGCAAATCCAACCAACAGCTGCCGTTCTTTTTGCTGGCCGAGGGTTTTTAAAATATCAGTCGTTCTCTCTAGTTCCAGTACAAGATCACCATCTTTTTTCTTCATTTTTTCTTGATGAACCACTTTTGGACGGTAATCCGCAACAGCTGCTGTTTTAATTACGACATCCATCGAATGAAAATGCTTTATGACAGCCTCATACATTTCTTGGGCAGACTGAATATGGATGGTTTGCACGTTGCTCGGAGGCTGCAAGTTTGTCGGTCCAGATACAAGAATAACATCAGCGCCAAGCCGTGCTGCTTCTGCAGCAATGGCATATCCCATCTTTCCTGTAGAACGATTGGTCATAAAACGAACGGGATCAATTTTTTCTCGTGTCGGCCCCGCTGTTACGAGTATTTTCTTTCCTTTTAAGATAGGCTTTGTTTCGTAGGCTTGCTTTAACATTTCAATAATTGTTTCTGGTTCTTCCAAACGGCCTTTTGCCACATATCCGCATGCCAAAAAGCCTTCTTGCGGCTCGATAAAGCGAAAGCCGAAGCTTTTGAGGGTTTCCATATTTTTTTGTACTGCAGGATGCTCATACATATGTACATTCATGGCCGGAGCAATCCATACCGGTGCAGTTGCTGCCAATAGAGTGGTTGTCACCATATCGTCCGCAATGCCGTTCGCCAGCTTCCCGATTACATTGGCTGTAGCTGGAGCCACTAAAATAAGATCCGCCCAATCTGCTAAATCGATATGCGAAATAACTGAAGGTTCCTTTTCGTCAAACGTATCCGTATATACTTCGTTGCGGGATAATGCTTGAAAGGTGAGAGGAGCGACAAATTTTGTAGCGGATTCACTCATGATCACTTTTACGGTTGCTCCCGCTTGTGTTAGCTTGCTTGTTAACGCTGCAGCTTTAAAAACAGCAATGCCGCCTGTTACACACAACAAAATATTTTTCTTCATGTTTCTTAACCCCTTTTTTTAAATGAAGTGTGCCTTACTGCTGTCGTAACTCCGACACAATTGGTCCCGGCCGAACAATCGGACTTTTCTGCGCAGGAGGCAGTATTTTCATAGTGCCTTTTCCAATATACTATATCTTCTTATCCTTTAAAAAAATAACAACCTACTTGTAAATAGGTTGTTCTGCTAGTGTATTGGCTTACTTTTGACCAGGGTAGTCTTGTGGTTTGTAATACAAAAGACCGCTTTCGATTTCTTCTAATGCTCTTCCCACAAACTTGTGAGAAACCGGCTGATGGATGTAGGAATCGTTATGCTCCTGCAATTCGCGTGCGCGTTTTGCCGCTACCGTTACAAGAGTGTATTTGGAATCTAGCTTTTTCATTAAAGAATCAATGGATGGATATAACATCATTCTACCTCCGTCATTTGTTTATAATACTTAGATACTCGGTCGCGGCGGCAATGCTCCGCAACTACGATGGCCTTAATTCGTTCGCAAGCAAGCTGGACTTCGTCGTTCTCCACCACATAGTCATATGCATCCATCATTTCGATTTCTTCTTTCGCTACAACTAAACGATTTTGAATAACTTCCTCCGTTTCAGTGCCACGGCCAACGATACGGCTCTTTAATTCGGACAGACTCGGCGGTGCCAGGAAAATGAATACACCTTCCGGAAACACCTTTTTCACTTGGAGAGCACCTTGCACTTCAATTTCTAAAAACACGTCTTTCCCCTTTTGCAACGTTTCTTCTACATAATCGATAGGGGTTCCGTAGTAATTCCCTACAAACTCTGCCCATTCAAGCAGCTTGTTGTTTTGAATCATCTGTTCAAATTCTTCTCTCGTATGGAAGAAATAATCTACTCCATGCACCTCTCCTTCACGCGGCTTGCGCGTCGTGACGGAAATAGAATATTCAAGTTCAATATCTTCTTGGTTAAATAATGCTTTTCGAACGGTTCCTTTCCCTACACCGGATGGTCCGGAAAGAACGATGAGCAATCCTCTTTCACTTCTCATGTATATGTAAACCCTACCCTTCATCAGTTGAATCTTCTTTATTGCTGCCGTTTAATCGATGAGCAATTGTTTCCGGCTGGATCGGACTTAAAACAACATGTCCATCATCCATAATAATAACTGCTCTCGTTTTTCGACCGTAAGTCGCATCGAGCAGCGTGTTTTGATCACGCGCTTCTTGCACTACACGTTTAATCGGTGCCGATTCCGGACTTACAATCGCAATAATACGATGAGCCGATACAATATTTCCGTACCCGATATTAAGTAACCGTATGCTCATTCTCCGTGCCTCCTAGTAAGTCTAACCGAATTCACTGTACAATATAACTTATCGTACTTTTAACAGCTATTCAATATTTTGAACTTGTTCTCGAATTTTTTCAAGGCTATTTTTCATTTCTACGACATATTTTGAAATCGTTAAATCATTTGCTTTAGAGCCGATCGTGTTAATTTCGCGGTGCATCTCCTGCACGATAAAATCCAGCTTGCGGCCGATTGGTTCGCTGCAGTTTAATGTTTCTTTAAACTGCTCTAAATGGCTTTTCAAACGAACCGTTTCTTCATTTATATCACAACGATCTGCAAATAGCGTTACTTCTGTAAGGAGACGCTGTTCATCAAATTGATTGACTTGCAGTTCCTTCAATTTATTTTCAAGCCGCTCCCGATATTTTTCCACTACAGTTGGAGCATAAAGAATGATATCATCCACACATTCCTCTATTTCGTTTAATCGATGCAGCAAATCAGTATGTAATTGTTTTCCTTCACGCTGACGCATTTGCTTTAACGATGCAACAGCACTTTTTACTGCCTCATATAAGCAATATTCGAATTGTTCATCTATGTCTTCCACTTCTTCTATAGAAGTAACTTCCGGCATCATAACCAAGTCTTTTGCATCGATGGAATTCTGTAAATGAAATTTGTCATTTGTTTCTCGCAAAATCCGGTTATATTCTTCAAGCAAGTTCCAATCCACACGCAGTTTACGTTTGACGAGCCCTTCTCCTTCAACAAGAATTGAAACTTCCAATCGTCCTCGTTTTACTTCTGCTTGAATGAGTTTTCGAATTTTATCTTCAAATACCATCATTTGCTTTGGAAGGCGGATATTCATTTCTAAAAAACGGTGATTGACCGATCTCATCTCGACCGTGATTTGAAATTGTTCTCTTTCTGCTTTTGTTCGTCCAAAACCCGTCATGCTCGTAATCATAGTTATCACTTCCAAATGGTAGTTTGCAATGAAAAAGGTAATAGAGACACCCCCCTACTACCTTTTTGAATTATATCATATTTTTTTCTTGTTGACTATTTTAAGTCGACTTCTTTTTTGTAAATAACAGGTTTTTCTTTCTTTTTCGTTAAAAGCGCCCCTACAAGCAAGAAGGTTGGTATACAGGATAACGCAACAATCAGCAGCCAATCTCTCGGTTTAATCGGCAGCGTATCAAAAATCGGCTGCAGCGGCGGATAATAAATGACCACCAGCATAAGAAGCAAGGAAATCAATACAGCCCCGATCAAATACATATTGCCAAATGGATTCCGATGAAAAACAGAGTGCTCGCTTCGGCAATCGAATACAAGAATTAACTGTGAAAGCACCAGAGTCGCAAATGCCACTGTTTGGGCATATTTCAGTTCATTCGGATGTTGATTGTAGGCAATGATGAAAGCAAGTAATGTGACGAAGCCGATCATAAAGCCTCGGCTGATGACCTTCCATCCCAGCCCTCTTGCAAACACTCCTTCTTTCGGATGACGCGGTTTTCTCCTCATCACATCGTCTTCTGGAGAATCCAATCCGAGCGCCATGGCCGGAAGTCCATCAGTTACGAGGTTGACCCATAAAATTTGAATCGGTACAAGCGGCAACGGCAACGCGAGCAGCATAGCAAACAGCATCACTAATATTTCTCCGACGTTAGAAGCTAATAAATATCTAATGAACTTTCGAATATTTTCATAAATGTTCCGTCCTTCTTGAATTGCCGCTTTTATTGTGGCAAAGTTATCATCCAAAAGCACAAGAGAAGACGCTTCTTTGGCAACGTCCGTTCCTGTAATCCCCATTGCTACTCCAATGTCCGACGCTTTAATGGCCGGTGCATCATTGACTCCATCCCCCGTCATTGCTACAATGTGTCCTTTGTTTTGGAAGGCTTTTACAATCTTTAATTTATGTTCCGGTGATACACGCGCAAACACATAAGTTTCTTCCACCACTTCCTCTAAATCTTCCACTGACATTTGGGCCAGCTGCGCTCCTTCAATAACTCTGCCTCCCGCAGGCAAAATGTCTAGCTGCGCCGCTATAGCTGCAGCCGTCACCTTATGATCTCCTGTAATCATAATAGTTTTAATGCCAGCTTCTCTGCATTCTTTCACTGCCTGCTTCACTTCAGGACGAGGCGGATCGATCATTCCTTGTAAGCCGATAAACATAAGGTTGCTTTCCGCATCTTGCTCGGATATAATCCGATCTGATTCTAGAAGCGGTTTATACGCTATCGCAATCGTCCTAAGTGCTTGGCTGCCCAGTTTATCGATAGCGGCTTGCACCTCATTTTTATAAGCCATGGAAAGCGGCTGTTGCTTATCGCTCCACAAAATCGTTTTGCTTATTTGAAGCAGGACGTCCGGAGCGCCTTTTGTCACCACAAACTGTTTTCCGCGACGGTCCTTTACAATCACGCTCATCATTTTGCGAGCAGAATCAAACGGAAATTCTTTAATAACTTCAAATTGTTCTTTAAGCATTTCCCTTGTTAAACCTGCTTTCATCGCAGCGACAACAAGCGCTCCTTCTGTAGGATCACCGTCTAATACGTATTCTTTTTTCTTTCGGATGATGTTGGTGTTATTGCATAAGCAACCAAACGTCAACAACTGATAGACTGAACGAACAGCAGCAGGATTCACTTTGTTCCCATCCCGGGAAAACTCCCCGTTTGGCGCATATCCTTGCCCGTTTACCATCCAAGTGTCTCCCCCTAACCAAAGATGCGTCACCATCATTTTGTTTTGGGTTAATGTCCCTGTTTTATCTGAACATATAACCGACGCACATCCTAATGTTTCAACAGCAGGAAGCTTTCGGACAATAGCTTTCTTTTTAATCATTCGTGTAACACCAAGAGATAATGCCACAGTTACAATAGCGGGCAGTCCCTCCGGAATTGCTGCTACCGCCAAAGATACCCCTGCCAAGAACATATGATAGATGTTGTTTCCTTGATATACGCCTATTAAAACAACCAAAGCCGTTAAAAATAGCGCAATAACAATCAACATTTTACCAAGCTGCTCCAGCCGGCGCTGAAGCGGCGTTTCTGTTTCTTCAGCGTTTTGAAGCATGCTTGCAATTTGCCCCATTGCGGTATTCATTCCTGTACCGACAACCACTCCGACTCCTGATCCCCGAGTAACCATCGTTCCCATAAACGCCATATTCGATTGATCTCCAATACCAACGTTTCCACTCTTAATAGCTTCTACTTTCTTTTGAACGGGTACCGATTCCCCTGTAAGAGCAGATTCTTCTATGTACAAACTTGATGCATCTATGATACGTACATCTGCTCCGATACGGTCTCCGCTGCCAAACTTGATAATATCTCCGATTACAAGACCTTTAGATGGAATTTTTATCCATTTACCATTGCGCAATACAACGACTTGCGGCGCTGCAAGCTCTTTTAACGCTTCAAGCGACTTTTCAGCCCTGCGCTCTTGAACGAATCCGAGGATCCCGTTAATAACGACGATGGCTACGATGGCAATCGCATCAACGATTTCCCCAAGCAACGCCGAAATGACAGTTGCTCCTAATAATACAAGAACCATAAAATCTTTAAACTGTGATAAGAATACAAGAAGAGCAGATGGACGTTTTGCTTCCTGAAGTTCATTCGGCCCGAATTGTTTCAGTCGCGCATGTACCTCCTGCTCCATTAATCCTGCTTTTACATTTGTGTTCGTCCTCTCTTCGACTTCATGGGTACGCAGCTCATACCAATTCATCCTTTCACCTCTAATCTCTCTAGTGTGTCTCTAGTGAAAGCTTATTCAGACTCGTCCTAAAAAATGCTATAATTAAACAATGATTGTAGCAGAAAGGGGTGTAAAATATGTCCTTCGACGGATTATTTACACGAGCAATTACGGAAGAAATAAAAAAGTTGGAAACGGGGCGCATTTCCAAAATATATCAGCCATCAAAATATGAGATTCTTTTACATATACGAGCAAAGGGAAAAAACCAAAAGCTGCTTCTATCTTCCCACCCGAGCTATGCACGCGTTCATATAACCGAGCAGAGCTACGATTCTCCATCTTTGCCGCCAATGTTTTGCATGCTTCTTCGCAAACATTTGGAAGGGGGAATTATTGAAAGAATCGAGCAAATTGAATTGGAGCGCATCATTCATTTTA
This sequence comes from Bacillus sp. (in: firmicutes), assembly GCA_041920565.1. Classification (GTDB taxonomy): domain Bacteria; phylum Bacillota; class Bacilli; order Bacillales; family Bacillaceae_G; genus JAGHKQ01. The sequence continues at coordinate 21,049 of JBHGXS010000143.1, forward strand.
CGATTCGCAGCCGCAATGAAATCGGTGATGAATCATATAAAACATTAATCATAGAAATCATGGGACGTCACAGCAACATAATGCTGGTTGATTCAAGCACCCAAACTATTTTAGATAGCATAAAGCATCTATCACCGACTATGAACCGTCACCGTACGGTGTTTCCGGGCTATCAATATATTTCTCCTCCGCCGCAAAACAAGGAAAATCCGCTGAAGATTGAAACGAAAGAAGCGTTCTTAATGAAACTGGATTTTCTGGCAGGGAAAATGGATAAACAGCTGGTTGATACTTTTGCAGGCATTTCTCCTTTATTTGCAAAAGAAGTGACTGCGAGAGCCGGTCTTATAAATGAACATACGCTGCCTGCAGCTTTCTTTGAAATGGTATCTCTTGTGAAGGAACGAAACTATACGCCCGTCATCATCGCAAAAGAAGGCAAAGAATACTTTTATATGTTGTCGCTGACCCATTTAAAGGGAGAGTCAAGAGTATTTTCGACGATCAGCGAAATGCTGGACCGGTTCTTTTTTGGCAAAGCAGAACGAGACAGGGTCAAGCAGCAGGCTCATGATTTAGAAAAATTCATTCAAAACGAACTGGCGAAAAATGAGAAAAAACTCATAAAACTGGAACAAACGTTGCAAGATGCCGAAAAAGCAGACCGATATCAGCTATATGGGGAACTTTTAACAGCCAATATGTATGCGATGAAACGGGGACAAAAGGAAATTGAAGTGATCAACTATTATGATGAAAATAACGGCACCATCGTTATTCCATTGAATCCTTTAAAATCTCCTTCCGAAAATGCACAAAGTTATTTTCAAAAATATCAAAAGGCAAAAAACTCTGTTTCTATCGTGCATGAGCAAATTGAAAAAACAAAAGAGGAAATCGTTTATTTTGAAGGATTACTGCAGCAAATGGAGTCTGCGTCTCAAAAAGATATTGAAGAAATTCGTGAAGAACTCATAGAAGAAGGATACTTACGAAATCGTATGAAAGCGCAAAAAAGGCAAAAACCTTCAAAACCGGTTCTTGATGCTTATATATCAACAGATGGAACGGAAATTTTAGTAGGAAAGAATAATAAACAAAATGACTATTTAACGACAAAGCTCGCAAAACGGGATGAAATATGGCTCCACACAAAGGATATTCCAGGTTCGCACGTTGTCATTCGTTCCGCAAATCCGAGTGAACAAACACTTTTGGAAGCAGCCATGCTGGCGGCTTATTATAGTAAAGCAAAAGAATCGAGCTCCGTTCCGGTCGACTATACAAAAATTCGCCATGTAAAAAAACCGAGCGGCGCAAAGCTTGGCTTTGTGACGTATGACAATCAGCAAACAATCTATGTGACTCCAAATGAAGATTTAGTAATAAAACTGAAAAAATAAAAATGCCTCCCCCCGTTAAAATGGATTGGGGGGGTTTTATTTTATCAAATTCAGTGAATGAAATTATAAATTATATTTTTCTCCTGCTCACACCCTCCCTCTCTCCATATTCTATAGTAAAACTGCCTATTACGGCGCTGGAGGGATTGTATGGGGATTGAATTAACTGCTCTGCATTGGCTATACGTACTTTTCATTTTTGTAATCATCGGCTGCTTTGTCTTTCGCAAGGACACAACGCTTGTTTGTATTTTATCTATTTGTATTCTTACCTTGACTGCAACTGGCTCGATTACGATGGCAGTAAGCAGTATTTTTACAAGTTTTATATATGCCATTACCGAACTGCTTTCGACCATTTTAATTATTTCCATTATCATTTCCATGAGCAATCTGTTAATTAAAACAGGAATTAATGACGTCATGATTTCTCCGTTCTCCAAGCTCATTCGCAATGCGGCATTGGCATATTGGATTATCGGTTTGCTAATGATGGCCATTTCTTGGTTTTTCTGGCCGTCTCCTGCAGTTGCTTTAATGGGAGCAGTATTGCTTCCTGTTGCTGTGCGTGCAGGTCTTCCGTCCATTGGAGTTGCGGTTGCAATGAACCTGTTTGGCCACGGCATCGCTCTTTCGAGTGATTTTATCATTCAAGAGGCTCCAAAGCTTACCGCTGATGCTGCAGGTATACCAGTTTCCGATGTTATATCCGCCAGTGTTCCTCTTGTTATTGTTATGGGTGCAGTCACAACGATCATCGCCTTCTTTCTGCTTCGCAGAGATATGAAAAAAGGGAATATTACAACAGAAGTAATCGAAGAAGCTTCCGAAGAAAATTCAACTTCCCCTTCTCTTCTGTCATTAGCTAACAAAAGATGGCTGGCGTTTCTCATCCCTGCATTATATGCCGTCAATATTTACCTCATGGTTCACTTCAATTTACAAGGGGGAGATGCGACTGCTTTAATCGGGAGCACTACGGTCTTCATCTTGCTTATCATCATGGTTTTGGCCTATCGGAAACAAGCGTTGGAAGAAACAACAAACTATTTGATCCAAGGTCTGCAGTTCGGCTTTAAAATCTTCGGTCCCGTTATTCCGATTGCCGCTCTTTTCTATTTGGGAGACAGCGGGTTTACCAAAATTGTCGGAGACTATTTACCAAAAGGATCCCACGGCATCATCAATGATCTTGGGGTAGCATTATCAAACGTAGTAACGGTAAATGAAAACGTGGCGGCAATTACATTGACAGTTGTCGGAGTCATTACAGGACTGGACGGCTCTGGATTTTCAGGTATTTCTCTTGCCGGCTCCATTGCCAATTTATTCGCAACCGGAATCGGTCATGGCGCTGCAACGTTGACCGCACTCGGTCAAATTGCAGCAATCTGGGTCGGCGGTGGAACATTGATTCCATGGGCGCTTATTCCGGCTGCGGCCATTTGTAAAGTTGACCCGTTTGAACTCGCAAGGCGGAACTTGCTTCCGGTTACAATCGGGCTGATCGTCACCACAATTGTAGTGATGTTTTTAATATAGGAAAAAGGAGGCTTCAATCGAAGTCTCCTTTTTCAGGCTACGGAGAAAGTCTCTCCACAGCCTGTTTTTGTGTTTGAACGTCTTTCATCAGTCATCTACCCGAGATCATTAACCAGTCTCAAAAGTGTCTGTATATATCAACTAGTGAAATGGGAAGCAGAAAAAACACCGCTCACTTCAAGATTGTGAGCGGTGCTTTTGTATTCTCCATTCTTAATGAGGAGTCTTGCCAGGAAATCATAAAACTCTTCTTTTGAAATGGGCTTATCGGATATCGTGATGTTGACTTTCCTGAATTGCAACTCAGGGACCTTTCCCTTTACCTCATCCATTTTAGTTTAACCTACCTTAATTATCATTAATGGGTATGTTCTGCGGGAGTTTTTTTATGTTGGATATGGCTTGTAATCCAAGCAATTCCAGCAGCAACAATGAGATAGCATATTAAAATCAAGGTTTGTTCTTGTAATTGAGACCAATCCCCTAAAGAGATGACGTCCTGAAGTCCGCGAAGAGAATGAGCCATTGGAAGAATTTGTCCGATCTCCCTTAGTAGAGGTATACTCAATTCGCCCGGGAACGTTCCGCCGCATGTAGCCAATTGGAGAACCAAAAGGGTCACTGCTGCAAATTTCCCGACAATACCAAACACAGTTACCAACATGAGAATAAAGGTCATGAAGGTAAAGGAAATAATCACACTGGATAAGATAAACATAGGCGTACTCGCCACATGTAATTTAAATCCGAAAAGAACGACCATATCTACGATGATTGATTGAATCAATCCAATCGAGTAAACTAAGCCTAATTTATTGATAAAATGAACGGTTCCATTGACCTTGAGATCTTGTCTTCGTCCAAGCGGAAGTATATTAGATGCCATAATCCCGCCAACATAAAATGCTAAAGACAGAAAATAAGGAGCAATTCCAGTACCGTAATTCGGTACATCTGAGACAGTTGATTTAACAAGTTTAACAGGTTCTGCAAACATGGAGGTCAATGCATCATTATTATGAACACTGGATGTTTTCTGCGCTGCTTCATTTAATTTTGTAGACAACTCGTTCGAACCATCTGTCAATTGAACGAGTCCATCGGTCAATTTATCAGCTCCGTTATCCAATTGTTTTCCACCGTTTTCCAGACGGGTAATGCCATCATGCAAGGATGAAAATCCTTGGCTCCATTGATTGAACCCATCAGCCAATTTGGTCGCTCCATTGGATAATTGGCTGGCTCCCATGGTGGCCTGGTTCATTTTATCGCCAAATTGTTTCATACCTTCTTCGATTTTAGCTTGTCCTTCAGCTAATCTCTTTGCACCTTGTGCAAGTTGCATTTGACCGCTGTTCAATGTGTTTGTCGCATTGGCCAATCCGTTGGAAATTGCAACGATTTGCTGGAAGCTAGGATCTTGCTGAGCTTCTGGGTGATTTTGCATATACTGTTCCAATTGTTTCTTTAAAGCATTCGCTGTGTCGTTCACACGGGCTTGTCCTTGAACCAATTTCTCATTTCCATCGGACCATTCCTTTGTTCCTTGAGTTAATTGATCCATTCCTGCTTCCAATGTTTGATGTCCCTCGGATAGCTGTTCCATGCCATTATATAACGTTAGTGTTCCGTTTTTAACCTCTTGCATTCCCTGACTTAATTTTTGCTGACCGATAGAAAGCTGTTCGCTTCCTTCCTTGAGTTGTTCAGTACCATCATTTAGACGATGAATTCCATCAGACAGTTGAACCATTCCATTTTTAGCATCGGCAGTCCCCTGGTTTAACTTCCCAGCACCAGCGCCAGCATCGCCTAACCCCTTCGCCAATTCTTGGAATTTTGAAAATACGCCTTCGGTATAGGATTTCGTGATGCTATTGGCGATTTTTGTTTTCATTTCTTCCATGGCTGTCGTACTAATTTGAGATGCTACGTAGTTTTTACCTGGATTAATTTTATAACGAAGCTGTGCAGGTTTGGGATGGTCATCCATCAACGTACTGACTTTTTGGGAAAAATCTTTAGGAATGGTGACGGTCATGTAGTATCTACCTTCTTTTAACCCCTGATCCGCATCCGCTGAAGAAACAAATTGAAAATTCAAATCCTTGTTTTCCTTTAATTTTTCAACAAAGTCATCGCCCGCATGGATTTGCTTCCCATCCATCACAGAACCTTGATCCAAATTCACGACAGCGACAGGAAGTTGATCTAATCGTCCATATGGATTCCAATATCCTGCTAAGAAAAATCCTGCATAAATTAAAGGAACAATGAGAAGAAAAATTAAGGCGATCCGTCCATGTTTATGGGTCCACATCGCCTTCCAATCTTTAAATATTAATTGAATCCCTTTCATGTTTGAATTCCCTCTCCTTAAATTTAAAATTTAAATTCTGTGTAATCTTCATCGGCCATCACAACTGAACCACTTGACAGCTTAACTATTATACACTTTACCTTTTATACCGTATAATATATATTTAATTATTAATTGATTCCTTTCAGTCTATAAAAATAAAAAAGGGGATAAGTATGGAATTTCTTCAACTTAAATACTTTCAAACCGTTGCTCGATTGGAGCACATGACAAAAGCGGCAGAAGAACTTCGAATTGCCCAACCCTCTCTCAGTAAAACCATTGCTCGTTTAGAAGAAGATTTAGGAGTTCCTTTGTTCGATCGACAAGGACGAAAGATACAACTGAATGCATTTGGCAAAGTGTTTCTTAAGCGTGTGGAACGAGCTTTTCATGAACTAAGTGAAGGAAAACGCGAAATCAAGGATTTAGCAGGGCTTAGCCAAGAATCCATCACATTAGCGGTTTCCATTCCCAGAATACTTCCAGATTTACTTGGTTCATTTCTAAATCAATATCCTCATGTCCGATTTCAACAATTTCTAGAGTCCACTTCTTCGATGAAACGTCAACTTGAAGATGCAGAAATCGAATTTTGTATTTCTTCTGTTCCTATCGAAGGTCCTGAGATTGTCTGGGAGCCGCTCATGACGGAAGAAATTTTCTTAATTGTCCCTCCCGGACATCGGCTGGCAGGGCGTGACAGCATCTATCTTCATGAAGTAAAAGATGAATCATTCATCAGTATGAATACGGGATATGGGTTTCGAAACTTAACGGACGAATTTTGCAAAGAGGCTGGTTTTATCCCCCACATTGCCTTCGAGGGTGACGAACCAGGGGTCATAGGAGAATTGGTTAGACAAGGTTTGGGAATCGCGTTTGTCCCTGCCCTGACTTCGCTGCGAAATTCCGATGCTTTGTCAAAACGACTGCGCATTATTGAGCCAAGATGCCAAAGAACCATAGGCTTAGGTTGGTCAAAAAGACGTTACTTATCGGCGACAGCCCAGCAGTTTCGTCAATTTGTCATTGAGTATTTCTCGAACATTTCATCACAGCTTAACGGAATATCATAGCGAATTCGCTGAACGAACTTATACAAAACGTTGTTAAGCAAAGAAGGTGTCCATAAAAATATTTCCTGTGTAACGGATATTTTCCTGTCCAATCTTCTCCTTTACCATTTCCCTTGATAAATCAAGGAAGTATTTAGAGGGAGAATTTTGCTTTTAAATCTGGACAAAGGAGTTTTTCAACAACGTGAAGAAGTCGTTTGCCAATTGGCAAACGACTTCTTCACGTTGT
>JBHGXS010000003.1:0-3128 GCA_041920565.1 Bacillus sp. (in: firmicutes)
TTTATCTTTAATGGGCAATAGATACAAGCTGAGCTTCAGTTACCTTAGCTAGGTCCGCACCAGCTAAAAAGATTTGCAGTCCACGCTTCCCTGCACTGATGCTAATAGGATTCAGTCCTACTGCTGTTTCATGTAAGAAAAACGGGTATCTTTTCTTTACTCCAAGGGGAGAAACACCGCCTCGTATGTATCCCGTTAATCCTTGAATCTCTTTTACTGGCACCATTTCTACCTTTTTATTTTTGCTTGCCGCTGCCAATGCTTTTAAATCCAATTCTTTATCAGCGGGAATGGAAGCCATGATGACGCCAGTTTTATCTCCTCTTAACACCAATGTTTTAAACACTTGTTGCGGAGGCAGTCCGACTTGTTCCGCTGCATGCACTGCATCTAAATTATTTTCATCCACTTCGTATTCATGCAAAGAATATGGAATTTTTTTCGTATCCAATATCCGACATGCGATTGTTTTTGCTGCCATTTTGCTGCAACTCCTTTTCTTCCTATTATGTTTTAGTATATCGTGTTCTTTTTATCGGAAAAAGGGGAATTCCCATTTGGAATCGAATATATAAACAAAAGAATCCGGAAAGGAATGAAGAGAATGAGTGTAAAAACAACAGATTTGTGTGATGCGTACAGCGAGTACATACAAGTATGTGAACCAATTTTTCGTTCATTCGGCAAAAAATCCTCTTTTTACGGACCTATCGCCACATTGAAGGTATTGGATGATAATGTGCTTGTCCGCAATGCCCTGGAAACGTTGCCTGCAGGGACGGTCCTTGTTGTGGATGGGCAGGGTTCCATCCGATGTGCTTTATTAGGAGATAATCTGGCTTCCATTGCTGAAAGACGTGGTTTGGCAGGAATCATTATTAACGGCTGTGTTCGAGATAGCGCGGAGTTAAAGCAAATGAATATTGGCATTTGCGCCTTAGCTACCGTTCCGAAGAAAAGCAACAAAGGAGGACTCGGTGAGGAAAACATTCCGCTTCAATTTGCAGGGGTAGAATGGAACCCGAATCATTACGTTTATGTGGATGAAGATGGAATTATCGTTGCCGACCGGTTGCTCGGAGAAAGTGAAGTAGAACAGAACGAGTAGAAGAGCAGCTTCTCTTTTCTGTTTTTACGGTCGTGTTTGCTATAATATGGGAAACAAGAAAATTTAAATTTGCTTTCTGACATTGGATATTTATTTTTTAGACGAGAAGACCCCATCCTCAAGGAATGGGAAGGGCACAGCTCATGAGTAAGGAGGATATTATGGACTATCAAGATAAAACTGTACTTGTAACAGGAGCGGCAAACGGGATAGGACGGACAATTGCTAAAGCATACATCGAAAAGGGTGCTACTGTCGTTCTTGCTGACAAAGACCATGAACGCGGAAGCGAAACAGCGAGGGAGCTTGGCGACAAAGCGTTTTTCTACTTAATAAATCTGCAGGATGTCGAAGAAATTGTGCAGATGTTTCATTATTTGCATTATCATCATGGCAAAATCAACATTTTAATCAACAATGCCGGCGTAAGTAAATTTTGTCCGCTGGAAGAGTTAACTGTAGAAGCATGGGATGAAATATTAAACGTAAACTTACGAAGCTTTGTATTTGCCGCAAAAGAATTTTATAAGCTAAACAAAGGTACTTCGTATGGAAGAATCATCAATATCTCTTCTACAAGGGCGTTTATGTCGGAACCTCACTCCGAAGCGTATGGGGCTTCCAAGGGAGGAATTGTTGCTCTTACTCATGCGTTGGCTTTATCTTTGAGTAAAGAAAACATAACAGTCAATTGCATCAGTCCGGGATGGATTCAAACATCCGATTATGATGAACTGCGTGACATCGATCATGAACAACATCCTTCACGTCGAGTAGGGAAGCCGGAAGACATTGCACGAGCATGTTTATTTCTAACAGAAGAAAGCAACGATTTTATAAATGGGGAAAACATTACGATTGACGGCGGCATGACAAAAAAGATGATCTATGAGGAATAATCAGTGTAAAAGAGGCATATCGTTGTAGAGTAGGTCACGTCTACATAGTGTTTGCCTCCATTGCACTTCATTATGAAGTGCCTTTTTTGTTGGAGAGGAGAGAAAATTGTTAGAAGCAATCATTCATGGTATTACGTTGGCATTTGGGTTGATATTACCTTTAGGAGCACAGAATGTATTTGTATTTAACCAAGGAGCGGCGCAGAAACAGTTTTCTAAGGCGCTTCCGGTTATTATTACAGCTTCTGTTTGTGACACATTGCTGATTGTGCTTGCGGTGCTTGGAGTATCGGTTATTGTGTTAACATTGAATTGGATAAAGCTCGTATTATTCGTTGTTGGATTTTTCTTTTTGCTGTACATGGGATGGAACGTATGGAACAGCGATACAAAAACAGAGGGGAATAAACAAACATCGTTGTCTGCAAAACAACAAATTCTATTTGCTTTGTCGGTATCCTTGCTAAATCCTCATGCGATTTTAGATACAATCGGCGTAATCGGGACAAATTCCCTTAGCTACGAAAGGTCTGAAAAAATAGGGTTTACTCTTGCTTGTATCATTGTATCGTGGACGTGGTTTTTCGGCCTTGGCATTGCGGGGCGGAAGATTGGAAAAATGGATACAAGAGGCAGATGGATTCAGCGGCTGAATAAGGTATCTGCGGTCATTATTTGGGCAGTGGCATTATATATCGGATGGCAAATTGTTCTTTCTGTATGAAAAACACCCTTTTAAAGGGTGTTTTACTCTTGAGATAAGGATTGAACCGCGCTGTCACATTGCTGCAATGCGTTTTCGACCGCTTGCAAGGATTGTTGAATCTGCTTGGCGTTATGCTGTTTTTCAACTGTTTGCAGTGCATTTTCCAAGCAGCTCTTTGCTTGGCTTAAAGCATTGTAAGAATCTTGCACATGTTCTCTCGCATTCTTTTGCATATTCTCCCCTCCTTTTTAAAAGTACAGTAGTAGTATGGATAGGAGATGAAATAATATACCAATTTTTTGTAAATGCACTTTTAAATAGTACGGTAGTTAAAGTTCATATTTTATGCAGTTTTTATACGTGCAGAGGAGGAAAATTGAAATGTTTGAGGAAAAGAAATATTGATATAATCAGG
>JBHGXS010000006.1:0-10061 GCA_041920565.1 Bacillus sp. (in: firmicutes)
CGACGACAAATGCCGTCACTTCAACTTTCTAACATAAAATATGATTTTCTAACAAGTTTTTTAACAAACTTGTTAGAAAGTACTTGAAAAAGACAAGAAATAGTCATTGAGTATATGCCAAAAACCTTTGTTACTCCCGCAAAATAATATAAACTCAGAAATTACCAAACGTGCTTCCGAAGCCCTTTAGGGTAGAAATTTTTCAGCGTGCCTTTCGTTTCCTTTCCCCAGCCAAGAGAGTAGCCGTCAATTGTAACTAACGACCAGCCGTTGTCTCCGCCTGTTTGGAGAGTTTCCCCCCGGATATATTTCTTCCATTCGTCGCTGTCTGTCGTTAAGGAAATGGTATGGCGCACTTCATCCTTTGCCAAGGCAAGCGCCAGCGCATGATTCGGTTCAAAGCGGTTTTTCTTAAACTCGCCTAAATGAAGGCCGCTTCTGACAACCTTTATTTTATCCAAGTCCGGGCATTGTTCAGGAACTGCATATAATTGAGATTTAAACGTGATAAACGTGCCTTTCATAGATGCTTGCAGCACATCTTTTTCAAATTGTACATAATCTTTTAATTCTTGTTTCGTCACGTTGCTTTTTATTGTTTTTCCGCGCCAAGGCGCCGTGGCTGCTTTTTTCTGAAGCTTTGCCACAAAATGTCCTTCGCCTCTGACGTAATGCGGCCATAAACGTGCCGTATTTTGGATTTTTTCCAAGTTATGCTTTGTCCAATCCACTCGTCCATCTGAAATGCCGTGTTCTTTTTCAATTGGTAAAACGACTAAGTCAGGATACTGTTCTAACAGCCATTCTATCATTTGTTCGTTTTCTTCCGGCGCAAACGTGCAAGTAGAATAGACGAGAATGCCGTCTTCTTTCAGCATTTCGTATGCGTGATGTAAAATGTCTTTTTGCTGGCGCGCGCAATGTTCCACATGGTCCAGACTCCAAAACTCAATAGCTTCTTGGTCCTTCCGAAACATTCCTTCGCCCGAGCATGGAGCATCCACTAATATTTTGTCAAAAAAGCCGGGGAATTTTTTCGCCAGTTTTTCCGGTGTTTCGTTTGTCACAACACAGTTTGTGACTCCCAGCCTTTCAATGTTTTCCGCCAGTGCCTTTATACGTACCGGATGAATTTCATTTGAAATAAGCAACCCTTCATTGTTCATCATCCCTGCTAAGTGAGTGGATTTTCCGCCGGGAGCTGCACATAAATCTAACACTGTTTCCCCCGGTTTTGGAGAGAGCACTTCACCGACGAACATGGCGCTCGGTTCTTGTATGTAATACACACCTGCCTGGTGGTATGGATGTTTTCCAGGCTGTACGTGCTCTTCATAATAAAACCCCGTTTTGCAAAACGGAACTTTGCTTAAATGAAAGAGTTCAGCAAGAGAAGCATCCTCTGAATCTTTCAAAGGGTTTACTCGTAATCCTGATGTTTTCGGTTCTTCGTATGTAGAAAAAAATGCTTCTGCTTCCTTCCCTAACAAAGTGGTATATTTGTCAATAAAATCCTTTGGCAGTTGCACAAGCCTGTCTCCTTCCGCAATACACTATAAGATGTACATAAATTTTAATATAGGTGTAGATATAGTGCAAATAACAATATTTCTTCTATAGATGATAGGGATTTGTAAATTCTTGGCGAATGACATTTATGAAGGAGTGAGAGGATGATTGAAAATAGAATGAAAGAATCACTAAAAATGGCATATAATGAAAAAGCGGCAGACCGGGACAACCTCGAATCGCAAGAATGGAAAGAGAAGGAGCGGGAAACATTTTTGACACTTCTATTGAACGAGCAAAAACGAAGGGTGCTGGAAATAGGCGCGGGTCCGGGGCGTGATGCGAAGTATTTTCAAGATCGAGGGCTGCAAGTAACGGCAACCGATTTATCACCGGAAATGGTAAAGCTTTGTAAGGAGAAGGGAATTGAAGCATATGAAATGAGTTTTGACAACCTGCAGTTTCCATCAGAATCCTTTGATGCGGTGTGGGCTTTAAACTGCCTTCTTCATGTCCCGAAAGCTAATTTGCCAAATGTCTTAAAAGAAATACATAGAGTGTTGCAGAAAGACGGTCTATTTTTTATAGGTGTGTATGGGGGAACAGATTCTGAAGGTGTGTGGGAAGGAGATTTCTATCAACCGAAACGTTTTTTCTCTTTTTTCTCTCATGAAAGGATAAAAGAAGCGGTTTCGGAGGTTTTTTCCATTGAATCGTTTTCTGTTGTTTCCCATGAGATAATTGGAGGACAGTTTGATTTCCAAGCTATTGTGCTGCGAAAGAAAGGAGATTAAGTATGAAACGAGCATTAATTAATATCGACTATACATACGACTTTGTAGCGGAAGACGGGGCGTTAACGTGCGGGGAGCCTGCGCAAAAGATTGAAGATAACATCGTCCGATTGACAGAAGATTTTATTTTGCAAGGAGAGTACGTTGTGTTTGCGATTGACCGGCATGATTTACATGATTCCTATCATCCCGAGTCTGCCTTATATCCGCCTCATAACATTGCAGGAACGAAAGGAAGAGACTTATATGGCAAACTGCAGGATGTGTATGAAAAGTATAAGGAACAATCCAATGTCTACTACATGGATAAAACAAGATACAGCGCGTTTGCAGGAACAGATTTGGAAATCAAACTGCGAGAACGGGGCATTCAAGAAGTGCATTTAGTGGGCGTTTGCACCGACATTTGCGTACTTCATACAGCGGTGGATGCTTATAACAAAGGTTTCAAAATTGTAGTTCATTCTCAAATGGTGGCTTCGTTTAATGAAACAGGGCATCATTGGGCATTGGAGCATTTCCATTCTTCCTTGCATGCGGAGGTGCGGTAAAGATGATGATTCGAAGAGAAATGCCGGACGATATCCAATCTATATACAAAGTCAATAAAGCGGCATTTAGCCGGGAAAATGAAGGAAAGTTAGTGAATGCAATACGGGAATCGGAACACTTTATTCCTGAATTATCCCTTGTGGCAGAAGAAAACGGAGAGGTTATCGGCCATATTTTATTTAGCAAAATATTCATAAAACAGGACGGAGAATTAACGGAAGCCATCGCGCTGGCTCCGATGGCGGTACAGCCGGAGTTTCAAGGAAAAGGAGTCGGTTCCGCATTAGTAAAGGAAGGTTTGGTAAAGTGCAAGCAATTAGGATATCCTCTTGTCATTGTCCTTGGTCATCCGGAGTTTTATCCGCGTTTCGGGTTTGAAAAAGCAAGCGACAAAGGCATTGTTCCGCCGTTTCCGGTACCGGACGAAGTATTTATGGTATGTGAATTGAAAGAGGGAGCCGCGGACAAGATGAAGGGAGAAGTTGTCTATCCTCCCTCTTTTCAAGAGGTGTAATCGGTCCTTTAGGGCCGATTTTTATTTTATTCTCATGAAAAAGGAATTTAATTGTTCGTATTTTCTGAAATATATTCTCTTGTCGGAAACGAACTTGCTATAATAGCGGTACAAGGAGGGAATGGCATGAGAGAAGAGGAAAAACGCGTTCATGAGCTGCAAGCATTAAAAGACATTGCAGAAAGCTTGAATGAAGCGACAGAGTTGGAAGGCATGCTTCAGCATGTATTGCATAAATTATTGCAAGCCATGAATTTGGAAACAGGGTGGATTTTTTTCATTGACCGAAACGGGCAGCATGAATTGGCGGCAGAAGCGGCGCTCCCTCCGGCATTATTGATTGAAAATAAAAAACCGATGTGCGAAGGAAGATGCTGGTGCGTTGATAAGTTTGTGGACGGCCGTCTGCAAAAAGCTTCGAATATTATGGAATGCAAGAGGTTGGAGGATGCAATCGATCAGCAATGGGGAGATACGAAGGATATTACTCATCATGCGACGATTCCACTCAGGGCAGGGGAAGAGAGGTTCGGTCTTTTAAATGTGGCCTCTCCGCGTAAAATGCACTTTACGAAAGAAGAGCTGGCGTTTTTGGAAGCCATCGCGTTTCAAATTGGAACGACGATCAAACGGATTAAGCTTGTGGAACAAGAGCGGCAATATATTTTAGCTGCTGAGCGCAATCGTTTGGCGAGAGATTTACATGATTCTGTGAAGCAGTTGTTATTTTCTATCACGTTGACTGCAAGGGGATTGCAAGGTCGAACAACAGATGAGGAAATGAAGGGGATGCTTTCTTATATTGGAGAATTATCACAGGAAGCCATGCAAGAAATGAAAACGTTAATTTGGCAGCTGCGGCCGGAAGGATTGGAAAACGGGCTAGCACATGCGTTACAAGCATACGGCAGTATGTTGGGGATACAGATACACGTAACAATCAAAGGGGTGCTTTGTTTAACTCAATCTCAAGAAGAAACGTTGTGGCGCATCGGACAAGAAGCGTTTAACAATTGTAAAAAACATGCAGGGTGTGACGAAGCTTTTGTTACTATCACTGTGGACAAAGAAAAAAGCAGTGTAACCATGACGATTTCAGATCAAGGGGCAGGATTTTCTGTGAAAGAAACACAAGCGTCCTTAGGACTGAAAAGCATGAAAGAACGTGCTGAGCTGACCGGAGGAACATTTTGCATTCAAAGTGTACAAGGGAAAGGAACAACAATTGCAGTTACGCTGCCATTGCAGAAAGAGAGGGAACAGAAATGAAAATAAAGCTGTTGTTGGCAGACGATCATCACATCGTACGGAGAGGATTGCTTTTCTTTTTAGAAACGCAATCTCAATTTGAAATTATCGGGGAAGCGAGCAATGGGCAAGAAGCGGTAAAATTGATTCAAGAAGCAAGACCGGATGTCGTCATTATGGATGTATCCATGCCTGTGATGGATGGAATTGAAGCAACGAAGCAAATTAAGCAATTCGATCCCTCTATTAAAGTACTGATTTTAACAAGTTTTTCAGAGCAGGACTATGTTATTCCAGCATTAGAAGCAGGAGCAGACGGCTATCAATTAAAAGAAGTGGAACCGGATCAGCTGGTGGCTTCCATTGTCGCCGTGTATCAAGGAAGCACCAATTTGCATCCAAAAGTAACGCCGGCAGTGTTTCAGCACCTTGCCAATCAGCAGAAGCCCAAGCAAAACGGACTTCATGCACTGACGCGTCGAGAAACGGAAGTGTTGAAAGAAATCGCAAGTGGAAAAAGTAATAAAGAAATCGCAGCTCATTTGCATATTACAGAGCAAACCGTAAAAACACATGTGTCGAACATATTGGCAAAGCTTGAACTGGATGATCGGACTCAGGCTGCTTTATATGCGGTGAAGCATGGGCTGGTATGAACCTCATACTTTAGTATTAGATTCTATCATACTAATTTCAGAGCACATTATCCTGCTTTTTCGTGATTTCGAAAAACTGACAATTGTCTACAATAAATTATAGAAACATAGTAGAAAAGGAGTGGACTTACAGTGAAATTAGCAATTATTAACGGAACGCCGCGAAAACATGGACGAACAAGAATAGCCGCCCAATACATTGCAGAAGCATATGGGGGTACATTATTTGACCTAAGCACAGAGGCGCTGCCTCTTTATAACGGAGAGGAAAATCAAAATGAACTTTCCGCTGTACAAGCGCTTAGACAGCTTGTATCCGAAGCGGACGGAATTGTGCTATGTACACCGGAATATCATAATGCGATGAGCGGAGCGCTAAAAAATGCCCTTGATTTTTTAGGAAGCGGAGAATTTGCGCATAAGCCGGTTGCTTTATTGGCAGTAGCAGGAGGAGGCAAAGGGGGAATTAACGCTTTAAACAACATGCGAACTGTCGGAAGAGGCGTTTATGCAAATGTGATTCCAAAACAAGTTGTTTTAGATGGTATTTGTTTTCAAAACGGACAATTGCTAGAAGACGCCAGACCAATCGTTCACGATTTAATGAATGAACTGAATGTATACATGAAAATGTATACGATGATGAAGCAAGAAGCAGGTATATAACTCTATAAACTACGCACCCTATTTGTAAGTAAATGTGTGAAGGGGTGGCAATATGGGGAAAACAAAAGCACAAGGCTCCGCCAAGCATAAAGGGAACCAGACGCAGGATCAAACTTCTTCCGGAAAATCCCGAAATGCGAAAAATGCAGGGCAGCGCCACGGTGAATAAGCAGAGGAAAAGGCCAGTTATACTGGTCTTTTTTTTGTAAACATTATGAAGACATTCGTTTTACAATTGTTGCAGATTGGTTACAATTTTCAAGATGGAAGGATTGTAGTTGAAATTCATGATGAGTTTCAAGAGAATAAGAAGAAAGCTGATAGAAAGGGGCGGTGCTATGATCCGGTTTGAAAACGTGTCAAAGGTTTATCCGGACGGTACGAAAGCTGTGGACGATTTAAGTCTAGAAATCCAGAAAGGGGAATTTTTCGTTTTAATCGGTCCAAGCGGATGCGGAAAAACAACGACGATGAAAATGATCAATCGTCTGATCGAAGCAACGGAAGGCGACATCTGGATAAACGAAAAGAACATAAGGGAGTATGATGTCCATCAGTTGCGCTATGAGATCGGTTACGTTTTGCAGCAAATCGCGTTGTTTCCGTATATGACGATTGAAGAAAATGTGGCCATTGTGCCGGAACTGCGAGGCTGGAAGAAAGAACAGATCCGCAAGCGTGTGGATGAGTTGTTGGACATGGTCGGTCTTGATCCGGATACATATCGAAACCGAAAACCATCTGAGCTGTCAGGCGGCCAACAGCAACGGGTAGGAGTTATTCGAGCGTTAGCGGCAGACCCGGAAGTCGTATTAATGGATGAGCCGTTCAGCGCTTTAGATCCGATTAGCCGGGAGCAGCTGCAAAAGGATATTGTGGATTTGCAGCAGCGCATCAAAAAAACAATTGTCTTTGTTACGCATGATATGCAGGAAGCGTTGGCACTTGGAGATCGCATTTGTGTCATGAGAGACGGAAAAGTAGTGCAGATCGATACGCCGCAAGCGATTTTAGAAAACCCGGCGGATGAATTTGTCCAAGAATTTATCGGGACTCGTAATGGAGCGGCACAAACAGTCAGAGTAGAAGATCTTATACATACTTCTTCTGTAACAGAAGGCGATTCTTTGACAGTTCCTATCTCGATTCGTGCGACGTTTGAAGAAGCGATAGAGAGATTGCTGCATGAAGAAAAGATCCCTGTTGAAAAGAATGGCAGCATTGTCGGTGTTCTGACAAATCAATCCATCGTTGCCTATTTAGCAGCGCAAGGAAAGGAAAGGGGGTAAGAAAGCATGCAAGGTTTTACGGAAGTTGTACAAGCAAGAAAAGGTGAATTGTTCAGTGCATTAGTTGAACACGTTCAAATTTCATTTACCGCATTGCTGTTTGCGGTTATGATTGCTGTCCCGTTAGCGATTTATTTAACGAGACAAAAGCGTGCGGCGGAGTGGGTAATCGGAACTTCTGCGGTCATGCAAACCATTCCGTCGCTGGCATTGCTGGGGCTTTTGATTCCGCTTGTCGGCATCGGAAAAGTGCCGGCCATTATCGCCCTTGTGATTTACGCATTGCTGCCCATTTTACGAAATACATATACAGGGATTCGAGAGGTGGATTCTTCTTTATTGGAAGCTGCTCGAGCAATGGGAATGAACAGCAGACAACGCTTGCTGAAGGTAGAATTGCCGCTTGCCTTGCCTGTCATCATGGCGGGCATTCGGACGGCAATGGTATTGATTGTGGGAACGGCAACCTTGGCCGCATTAATCGGAGCAGGAGGGTTGGGAAAGCTAATTTTGCTGGGAATCGACCGCAATAATCATGCGTTAATTGTTTTAGGAGCTGTTCCGGCGGCGATTTTAGCTCTATTTTTTGATTTTAGCCTCCGTGTTGTGGAGCGTGTGTCAACGAAGCGTTCCAGAAAAGCGATAGGAATTGCCGTAATTGCCGCTGTTTTGCTGCTTGCCATGCCTCTGTTTTCCGGTCCTGCAAAGAAGGATATTGTCATTGGAGGCAAGCTGGGATCAGAGCCGGAAATACTCATCAATATGTATAAGCTGCTGATTGAACAAGATACAAATTTAAATGTCGAGCTCAAACCGAGCTTAGGAAAAACATCGTTTGTATTTAACGCGTTACAGTCAGGAGATATTGACATTTATCCGGAATTTACGGGAACGGCTATTTCGACCTTTTTAAAAGAAAAAGCCGAAAGCACGGACAGACAGAAAGTATATGAACAAGCAAAACAAGGTTTAATGGAAAAATATGATATGATGCTTTTGCCGCCGATGCAATATAACAATACATATGCTCTTGCAGTACCGAAACAGACTGCGGAGCAATATGACTTAAAAACGATTTCGGATTTAAAGAAAGTGGCACCTAACATAAAAGCGGGATTTACTTTGGAATTTTCCGACCGGGAAGATGGATATGTCGGCATACAAAAACTGTACGGTTTTCAGCTTCCGAACGTGAAAACGATGGAGCCGAAGCTTCGATACAGCGCCATTCAATCGGGAGACGTAAATCTCATTGATGCGTATTCTACCGACAGTGAGCTTGCACAGTATGACTTAACGGTACTCAAAGATGACAAAGGACTGTTTCCCCCGTATCAAGGCGCACCTTTATTGCGAAAGGAAACACTGAAGAAATATCCGGAGCTGAAGCTTTTAAACAAGCTGGCCGGGAAAATAACTGACGATGAAATGCGGGACATGAACTACAAGGTCAACGTAAAAGGAATGTCGACTGAAGAGGTTGCAAAAGAATTCTTAAAAGAAAAAGGGTTATTAAAATAATGTATGAAGCACAAAGGGCGATTCTTTGTGCTTTTTTATATAAGAAAAACTTGTAATCCAACAAAAACAGATTGAATTTTTCTAATAATTAGTTTATTTTTACTACAAGGCGCTCTTTTATTACATAACAAAGGGGAGAAAAAGAAGATGAGGTCGAAATTCAGCATTATTTCTATCGTATTTGCACTATTTTTTGTCATGTCGGCTGCAGGCTGCAGCAGTACAGCGAGCACAGACGAGAATAAAGTAATCAAGGTCGGCACAGATGCCGCATATGCCCCGTTTGAGTATTTGGAAAAAGGAAAAGTTGTCGGATTCGATGTTGACTTTTTAGCGGCTGTCATGAAAGAAGCAGGATTAAAGTATGAGCTGAAAAACACCGGTTGGGAGCCGTTGTTTGCTTCCTTGAAAACAGGAGAAGTGGACATGGGGATTTCTGCGATCACCATCAATGACGATCGCAAGAAAACCTATGATTTTACTTCTCCATACTTTGAATCTACACAAATGATTATGGTGAAAGAAGGATCGCCGGTTAAAAAAGCGGATGATTTAAAAGGACTAGAAGTGGGGGTGCAAACAGGTACGACAGGACAAGCCGCAGCGGAGCAAGTATTAGGAAAAAACAGCGAGCAAATTTCTAAATATGAAAACAACGTATTGGCCATCATGGCTTTGAAAAATGGAGAAGTAGAAGCAGTGGTGGCGGATAACACGGTAGTGGAAGAGTACGTGAAAAACAATCCGAACGATAAACTTGTTGCCATTACAGATAAAGAGAGCTTTGAGCCTGAGTACTACGGCTTGATGTTCAAGAAAGGAAACAAACTTCGCGATAAAATTGATAAAGCAGTACGAGAAGTAATTGACAACGGTACGTATGCAGAAATCTATAAAAAATGGTTTAAAACGGAACCAAACGTAGAATCATTAAAAAAATAAAAATATGAAGCCTCTATCGTTGAAAAGATAGAGGTTTTCTTTTTTATAACAAGCACGCAAAATCACTGTTAGTGTCCATTTTATATAGAATTGGAATTGTGTTTTATATGGCAGCAATGAAAGAAAAGCGTAAAAGAAAGTTTACGAAAGCCGAGCTGCTTATCATGCTTGGAGTCTTACTATGTGCATGCACCACCTTGTATTTATTAGGGACAAATAAAATAGAAATCTAAAAAACAATACAAGGAATTTTTACTTTTTTACAGAATGATTATGTATAGAGGTTTTGTCAGAAACATAGCGTGATAGTAAGGGGAGGGGTTCAAGATGGAAAATGAAAAAGAGAAACTGCAGCGAATTCAAGCGTTGG
>JBHGXS010000022.1:0-86154 GCA_041920565.1 Bacillus sp. (in: firmicutes)
TGGTGACAATCATACCGGTTAGCAATCGCTTTTTTTGGTTATTTTTATCGGAAAGCCAAACGCTTGATTGGCGGGCATTAATAATTTTATAGGAAACTTGAGAGGAAAGCTGCTCTTCTGAACTGGCTTTCGGCTTATTCCATTCCCCAATATAAAACGCTGCAAGACTAAACGAAAGACATGCAAGTACCACTAAAAATAATTTAGTATATTTCATTATAAATCCCTCGTTTCATTGGATGGTCTTTTCACTTTTTATAGTACAGGACAGACGTAAATTATAGGTTAAGCTGTCGTAAATTAACGTAAAAATATACATAAGAAAAACCAGGAGAATTTACTCCTGGTTTTCGTCATTATACATTGGCAGCGTAATGGTAAACAATGTACCTTGATTCGTGCTTTTTACTTTAATGGTGCCATTGTGATTTTGGATAATTTTTTTAGTGACAGACAATCCGAGACCAGTCCCCTCATCTTTTGTGGAAAAAAATGGATCGAACACATAATCAATAATGGCAGATGGTATTCCTATGCCGTTATCTTCAAAGGTGATGCGGACCTCATCATCTACACGTTTGCTGCTGATGACGATGGTAAGGGGATTTTCGCCCTTTGCATCTAATGCGTTATGAAATAAATTTAAAAAGACTTGAACAAGCTCATGGCGGTCCATTTTGACAAGACACCCGTCCAAGTTTTTATCTAAGTCGTAATGAATTGAAATATTATGCAAAAATACTTCGCTGGCAAGGAGCTGCTGGATGTATTCCTGCAAGAATGTATTAATAGGAAACATTTCCGTCTTTCCTTCACGATCTTTTGTTATGGAAAGAAACTTAGTGATAATGCTGTTGGCACGATCAAGTTCCGGAATGAGAAGATGTTGAAACAAATCCTTAATAGAGTCGGATACATTATCCTGCAAAAATTGCAGGTATCCCCGAACAGTTGTAAGTGGATTTCGAATTTCGTGAGCAATACCGGCAGCTATTCTGCCTGCCAGTGCAAGCTTCTCAGCTTCCCGTTCTGTATTTAAATAATGAAACACGCTGATCACTCGGAATATTTCGCCGTCTGCGTCCCGAATAATACGATTGTTACAGATGCCGTAGTTGCGGTCCAGCACTTCTTCATTAAAGAGTTCTCTTCCCGTACGAAGAGATTCCAAGGCCTTAATTTTTTCTTCAGGCAAATCAAGCAAATATTGAATTGGTTTTCCGATAACTTCTTCTCTGTTAAAACCGAAATCGTCAGCTGCCCGGCGATTGCATAAAGTAATGTTTCCGTTTTTATCAATGAATGTAATATGATGAGAAATAGCATCGAAAATAGGGGTAAGCAGTTCCTCTATTTGCTCAAATGGAACGGGAAAATGGTGATTGACATATGTCTTCAGTACAGGTGCTTTTTCCTCATATTTTATTTGTTCCAATACAAAAGAAGAATCTTCCTGCCTTTTATGTAATGCCAAGCCGCATTTTGAATCAGTATAGGTTAAGCCATACGGCAGTTTTTGGATTAAGTTTTGATAAAATTGAACTTGTTTCTCTAATTCTTCAATTCTATCAAGCAAGTTCGTTTTTTCTTCCGTATGCATCATAAACACGTTCTCCTCGTTTAATAATAGCCACTCTTTCATTTAGTATATCATACTTAATAAGTAATTTTTTTAAAATGGAGGATAGAAAATTCTAGAATGGAAAAAAATGAATTTATATAGCAATATAGAAGCTTCGACAACAAAATTCAAGTTTGATAAAATGAAGAAAAATTGGAAAAAGGATGTTTATATATGATCCAAATAGGTTTAACAGGCTGGGGTGATCATGATTCCCTGTATCCTGATAAACAAGCCAGCAAGCATAAATTGCAAATATATAGTACGCATTTTCCGATTGTAGAAGTGGATAGTTCCTTTTATGCCATGCAGCCGATTCGAAACTATAAAAAATGGATAGAAGAAACGCCTTCAGATTTTTCGTTTATTGTGAAGGCCTATCAAGGAATGACGGGTCATATGCGCAGCGACCATCCTTACAGCAGCCTGGATGAAATGTTTGACGTTTTTAAACAATCCATTCAGCCGTTGCAGGAAGCAGGGAAGCTGAAAATGGTCCTCTTTCAATATCCGCCATGGTTTGATTGTCAGATGAAAAATGTTGAGTTATTAAGATTTACAAAACAGAAAATGGGAGATATACCATCTGCGTTAGAATTTCGGAATCAAACATGGTTTATGCCTGAGTTTCGTCAGAAGACGCTGCAATTTATGGAAAAAGAAGGCTGGATTCATACAATTTGTGATGAGCCGCAAGCTGGAATAGGTTCTGTTCCCATAGTCTTGCATCCTACTCATCCGGATGCCACCTTAATTCGTTTTCATGGACGAAACGTCCACGGATGGAATCACCATGGAGAAAATTGGCGGGCGGTGCGCTGTTTGTATCGATACAATAAAGAAGAGCTTGCGCAGTGGGTTGATTACTTGCACAAGCTGCAGCAGCATACGAAGAACATCTATATTTTATTTAACAACAATTCAGGCGGCGATGCGGCTGATAATGCGAAACAATTAATGAAAATGCTGGGACTTACATATGGAGAGCCTCATCCGGAGCAATTGGAGCTTTTTTAACAGCAAAAAAAAAAAAGCACTGTACAAACAGGGGGGATGCACAGTGCTTTTCTTATATAAAAAGAGGGGTAATACTTTCACGAGTGTGAAATTGCTTGATGCTGGTTATAAATAAATGATAATGATTATCATTTTCTTTGTCAATACTTTTTATAAAATAAATTTTTACACACGAAAAAATGTAATTTTTTTATGAAACTGTTTACAAGGAAAATAGTTTCATACTATAATAATGATGTTTTTATTGATAATAATTATCACTTTCATTAATAGATTCGCAAGGGGATGGAATGATGGGGAAACCATGGAAGGTTATGACGACAATTGCAGTAGCTTCTTCTTTGCTAATTGCAAGCGGATGTACGGAAAAAAAAGCTTCGGGATCGGAAAAAAAATCTACATATAAGGTGCCTGTTACAGATTATGAATTTGATACAGCCGGAAATATGTTTGCTTACGCAGAATTTGAACTTTCAGGTGAGCCGCTGGCAGAATCATTGGGATTGGATTTAGATTTACTGGATCCGAAAAAAGTGAATAAGCCAACGAAATTTGATTATACGGCTGGTATTGAGTCGTATGAGTATTCTGAAGAAGCCATGTATGAAGTGGTTGAAAAATCAGGACTTGGTTTGCATTTGATTCATGGTCCGGTAGTTGAGAAAATGGCGAAAGAGACTGGAAAGGAAGCTCCAACGTTTCTGGAAGAACGCTTTTATGAAATGGCGGACAGTGTCGGGTATCCAAAAGAAGAAATCTTTGCTAATATGTATCCCACATTTATGGAGTATGCGAGCGGTGATCCGCATTATACAACAAAAGTAGATACATCGGTATATGCGGAAAATGATGATAAAACATACGTCCCTGTATATCAAACAGATTTTAAATCGTTAAGATGGGACAGAGAAAAGATGAGTAAAATTCTTACTCCTTCAGCATATGGAGCAACATTTTTAAAACAAACGCTATGGGCGGGAGATTTTTTGGGCGGTTTCCATACAGTGGATACAGATGAGGAATTGGATGCAACTTCTTCTACTCAGGACAGCGACCCTAATATCCGTTTAGGGGTCAGCTCGGCAGACGGCATGCAGGGTGTCATTCTTACGGAAGAAATCTGGAATAAGCTTGCTTACATTCGTGATGGATTATTCTATGATCCTAACAAAAAAATCTTAACGAGCGGCACGGGTGCAAAATATAATCCAGCGCAAGGATTTGTATACTTGCCTCACGAAATTCGAGTAACGGAAGAGGGAAGCAGTGCTGCAGCAAAGGCGGGCAGCATGGAAGTAACAGACCCACGCAGTATGCTGAGAGACCAATGGTTAATGCTTTGGCCTGCATCTGAATTTTTTGGCATGACAGATCAAAGGCCTGAGAACAGCAATGTAAATCCTGCGTTTCGAGCAGTATTTGATGGAAAGCCTTTCGCCAAAGCTGCAGCAGAAAATACTGATACGGCAAGCGAGAACGATGTGCAAGCATACGATCCATATTCATTAAACCGTGATGTATTGCTGCAGGTATTCAAAAATGTAGAAGCAATGCATTTTAATAAAGAATTGGGAGCCTTTATCAGTGAAAATGACGGAAGAAAACAGGGAGAATATATTGATACATTTGAAGCCGGTTATACAATGGAAGCTCTGCGTATTTTCCAAAGAGCCATTGATGGTTTGCCGGTCGGCTATGCAAGCGGAGAAGATGCAAAAGGATTAGAGACTCCGGAAGGAAAGCTTGCAATTGAAATGATTCGTAAACAAGCAGACTTTATGCTGAATGAAATGAAAACAAAAGCCGGTTTTATGGCAAACGGATACGTGGTTGGCAAAGGCCAAGACACGAAGCCGGTACAATCGGAAGCACAACTGGGAGCTATTCGCGGATTGACGGCTGCATTTTTAGCAACCAAAGATGAAAAGTATCGTGATGCCGCTCGTGAATTGTACAATTTAGTAGATACAAAAATGTGGAATAAAGAAGCGCGCGCTTACGAAACGGTAAAAGGAAAAATGCAGTATACGCCTTTTACAGCCGGAAGTGTATCAGCAACGCTACGCCTTGCTCTTACAAACTTAAGCAATACTGAAAATGATAAAAAGAAATATCCGTCTCTTGAGCAAGATGTAGTGATCTCTCGTTTTGTGGACTTCTATGATCAAGTCATCGACGGACCTTCCTTAAAAGAAGGAATGCAAGTCAGCGAATTTTGGGATACAGGCGATTTCTATAAAAAAGGAAGCAAATTAGGCAATACGGACAAAGATACGGTTCCTCAAGTACAAGCGGGACACGGAAAATACGGTATTGCTCCCATTCTGGTAAATGTAGAACTAAAAAAATAATTTCTATTTCACAGCTCAAAGATCGATATTTTTCTAGTGCAGCTTTTGTTATTAAGCTTCGCCGCATCAATAAATACCTTAGAGGTCATGACAAAAGCATCACGTTCAAGAATACATCCAGAGAAGGGGTGCTATATGAGAAGAATATATATAGCCCTGCTTACGCTCCTATGTATAGGAGCGTTTGCCGGTTGCAGCGGTAAATTATCAGCAGGAACAGAGACGATAAAACGGACAAATGCAGCTCACAGCGATAATATTGCAATAAGCCAAGACGGAAAATGGATGTATACCGCTAATATTGATGTTCATACGGTGTCTGTCATTGATGTGAAACAAAATAAGGTCGTGGCTGAAATTCCTGTTGGAAAAGAGCCTCGTCAATTGTCCTTAAGTCCTGACGAGTCTCTTATTTATGTATCTTGCATGTACGATAATAAAGTAGATGTAGTGTCCATTAAAGAAAGAAAAGTAGTAGAAAGAATACCTGTTGGAATTGAGCCATTCGGCGTGCTTATCAATCAAGACGGCAGTCTTTTATATGTTTCAAATTTTCGTTCAGGAACAGTGTCAGTAATAGACACAAACAGTAAAAAAGAGATTGAATCTATTAAAATCGGCGATCGGCCGCGTACGTTGGCGATAACAGCAGACGGAAAGAAATTATACGTTCCTCATTATTTAGAGGGAAAAATAAGTGTTGTAGATACAAAAACAAAAACTGTACAAAAAGTCATTACACTTGCTCCTTCTCCTGATAAAGAAGATCATAAGAAAAGTCAAGGGCTACCAAATACACTGGAGCAGTTTGTCATTGCTCCTGATGGAAAGACGGCATGGATCCCCCATTTACTAACAAATGTAGATACGCCGATTCATTTTGAGGAAACTATTTTTCCGGCAATTTCAGTTATTGACTTAACAAAAGATGAAGAGCTGACAGACGAGCGGAAGCAATTATTTGAAGCTATTAATGTAAAAGATGTCAAAAACGAGAATATCATTGTTTCTAATCCATATGATGTTGTGTTTAACAAAAAAGGAACAAAAGCATATGCAGTCATGTCTGGAAGTGAAGATTTAGTTGTTTTTGATCTAAGACGCGGCGGAAACGCAACACAAATTGTACGCAGAATTCCTGGTGATAATCCAAGAGGAATTGTTATGACTCTTAAAGAAGACAAGCTGTATGTCCACAATGCAATGAGTCATGACCTGGCCCTTATAGATACAGGTGCGGGCAGTGAATATGCCGAAGTAAAAACAAGCGGCAAATCGATAAAGCTTATTCACAAAGACTCCTTATCACCGTTAGTGCGAGAAGGAAAAACCATCTTTTTCAGCGGCAACAGTGACGAGTTTGCAAACAACATTACGGGAAACAATTGGATGAGCTGTGTTTCTTGTCATAGTGACGGTGACATAAACGGATTAACGTTAATGACTCCAAGAGGGCAACGTAATATTCCAAGCAATGTCCTTACAACAAAAACAGGCCTATTTATGTGGGACGGTTCAAGAGACGACTTTGCAGATTACATTCATACTGTTCAAGGGGAAATGGGCGGGATGATGAATATTGATCCGGGAAAACCGATGCCTGCAGATACACAGCATATGTATGATGCGCTCCTTGCATTTTTAGATGATCCAAATTCGTTTCCGGTGCCGAAAAGCCCGTACAGACAAAAAGACGGCAGCTTAACCTCTCTTGCAATAGAAGGAGAACAGCTGTTTAATGGAAAAGGAAATTGCTTAAGCTGTCACGGGGGTGAATATTTTACCGCCAGTGTAAACGCCGTGGATGCAAACGGTAAGTTGACCACTGCCAATACAAGTTACTTATATAATATCGGTACAGCTAACAATTACGATCAAGCCTATGGCGGGGATGCTAGGGGAGAGTTCCAAAATACTCGCGATAAAGGCTTGTTTGATCCTCCGACTTTACGGGGAGTTTGGGCTACGGCGCCTTATTTGCATGATGGAAGCGCAAAAACGATTGAAGAAGCCATTCAAAAGCATCAATACAAAGAAAAAGAAGGATTATCCACCCAAGAAATTCAAGCTATTGCTCAATACGTACGCTCGATAGAATAAGAAGCACTGTTTGCATGTGCTTCTTTCTCTTTTCATAAAAACATAATATGATAAAAGAAATGAACAACGGGTGATAGAATGAAAGAGGAAAAAATAGAAGAGCAAATAGAACGAATCATAAGCAGTCATTCAGGCAATATCAACTTCCAGTACATTTATAAAGCATTACTGGAAAGTCAAATTATTTCAGAAGGACGAGAAGACTTGAAGCAGGTCATTTCCATTATGAGAAAGGTAAAGGTTGATGGAGAGACGGCAGGGTTGTATATTTGTCCGTTGAACAAAAAAGAGAAATGAGCAGCACTTTAGCTGCTCATTTCTTATTTAGGCACTATTTGATAATTTTTTAAGTCAAAAGGAGTTACTTGGCGAATAAATTCCTTCGTGATGAGATTTTGAATCAAACTGCTTTCTGTAAGAGTTATACCGTGCTTCTTTTTTGTTTGCTGCTGCAAAATATGCAGTTTTTCCGCAATTTCCTTTGTTACTTCAATGTTTAGCGTAATAGTTTCCATTTCTCTCACCCCTCATTATTAAAGTAACATGCTTGTTTTGTAGAATTGTGTCGCAATTTGAAGCAAGAGAAGAAAAAATAGAGAGGGAATGTATGGAAAATGTTAGTCAGGGAGTGCATTAAGCTACTCCAATATATTTTAAAGTAATGAAAGGAGTTGAGTGGCTAAAAAAGTGTTGTAAAAAGGCAATATCCACTCCCGATTGATATACTTGATATCCCCATGTTTTTCGCAGTGTATGAGAACTAATGCCGTCAAGTCCTGCTTCTTTTGCAGCTTTATTCAAAACATACCAAGCGTGCTGGCGAGTGATGGGGCCGCTTCCTTTTTGCGATTTTAGAAGCGGTTCGTCTCCTTTTGCATATTTGCGTTCTTGTAAGTACGCTGAAAGTGCTTGCTCCAACTCCTTGTTTACAGCAAACCATTTTTGTTTTTTCGTTTGCTCATTGTAAAATGAAATGGAATGGCGAATGTTTTTTTGATCATCTAAAATATCCTTTATTTTTAGTTGAAGAATCTCACTGACTTTTAAACCAGAGTTAATGGAAAGTGCAAATAATAATGCATCACGCTTTGAAGAGCTCTCGAGGATTTTCTTCATTTGCTCCAATTTGCTTTTATTTTGGATTGGCTGTCCACTGTTCATTTCTATTCTCCTTCCCATATTAATACATAGGTTTTATTAACCTCAATATAACGATTGCATGTGTATTTTGTGTGAATTTTGAGTGAAAAATAAAAACGTACAGATGGCTTCTGCACGTTTTTATGCTTTATTTAAATAAAAGTAAAATTCAACGCCTTCATTTTTATTTTGTACACCGTATTTTACTTTATGCAGTTCCAGTATATTTTTTACGATGGATAAACCTAAACCGGTTCCTCCGGTAACGCGGCTGCGCGAAGAATCGGTACGGTAGAAACGGTCCCACACTTTATCTAAGCTTTCTTCGGGGATAGCAGTTCCTTTGTTATGAATGCTCACCATTACTTGTGCCCCGCAATCATGGACAGAAACTGTAATTTCTTCTTTTTTTGGCGTATATCGAATGGCGTTGCTCAGCAGATTAACAATGACTTGTTCGATGCGATTTCTGTTAGCTTTGACAGCAATGTCTTTTGCCGTTTTAATAACAAGGTTTAATTGCTTTTCTTCAATGCTAAAGGACAGTTTTGCTACAACTTGCCGTATTAATTCATCGATTGAAAAAGAGTTCATTTCCAGTTTGTACGTCCCGGATTCCAGTTTTGCCAGCTCAAGCATTTCAACAATGAGAGTGTTCATTTTATCGGCTTCTTCTAAAATTACGTCAGTATAGTAATCCGTGTTTTTGCTGACTCCATCCTTAATTCCTTCAGCAAAACTGCGGATGACGCTCAAAGGAGTTTTAAGCTCATGGGAGACTCCCGAAATAAATTCCTTCCGTGTTCGCTCCAGCTGGCGCTCTCGTTCTACATCTTGCAACAGCTGTTGATTAGCAATTTGCAATTTATCAATTTGGTCTTTTAGATTAGTTGACAATGTATTGATGCTGTTTGACAAGCTTCCAATTTCATCGTTTGATGTAACATCCAGCTTTTGGGAAAAATCAAACGCAGCTATTTTTTTTGTCACTTCATTCATTTTGATAAGAGGTTTCGCAATCATTTTAGAATAGTAGAATGACATTAAAATAATAACCCCAAATATGATAATAAAGGCGTACACATAATAGTTTTTCAAGACTAACATAGCCTCGTTGACAGGCTGAAGGGATGTCATTGCAAAAGCAAATTCCTCTATATTGCCGTTTTTAATGATGGGCTTGACGAACATTTGATTTTTTACGCCATTGTCACTGTTATAGGTGTAGGTAGCTAAGCCCGATAGATTTGCTTTTCCCAGTGATACAGAAACCCCCCAATGCTCAATCGCTTGCAGCAGCGTATCGGTATCATTTGCCGTATTTACCTCTTGAGGAGAAGGAAGATTGAGTTTGAGTACAGTTCCTTCGACGAACAGCGTATTCAGGTTGCTTTGGTTTTTCTTATTGAAATCTTTTTGTTTTACTTCAAACACACTTAAGTCGCCAATGACATTGTCATTTTTCCAAGATCCGAAGTTGGAAGTAATTTCAAGCGGTATAACAATCCCTTGTTTTTGAATGCCCTGAATGAATATTGTATCGTTTTCATGAAGAGACAGCTTCATGAATGCTGTATATTCATCGCCCCCTAATATGTTATTTAGAGGAACATGATATTTATGTTTTGTCTTTACGTCTTCGATTATCATATAATAGCTGTTAACATTTTTGATCGTACCGTTGCGATCCAATAAAACAAGCTGTGCGTTCGTTTTTGCAAAGAACCTTTGCTTCAGCTTCTGAACTGTTCCAAAGCTTTGGTCGCTTCTTGCATAGTCATCTACGAATGTTTCAAAGGCATGCATGACATTTTCTGTTTTTTTCTTAATGTAAAATTTCTCTAAAAATAAAGATTGACCGGCAAAAAAGAGAAGAAATATTAGAGTAAATAAACTGGCCGTTAATAAAAACAATTTAAAAACGATACTGTTCCTTTTCACTGTTACACCTCGAGCTACAAGATGTAAACTATTATACCATCTTCTCTCATTTTCTCGTAAATACAGGTTTTATTAAGCAGTATAAATCTTCTTCCATAGAAGAAAGTTTTTCTTGTACTAATTTAGTGGCGTCATTTACCCCTTGGTTATAGTAAATGGTACCGATTTGTTGACACATGAATTGAAACAGCAGGTCAGCAGCGAGCTCCCCGATTTCTTCATCCCTTTCTGTTAAAAAGTAATGCCGGATATTTTGAATGACTTTTTCCTTTTCTTCTTTTCGTATTTTTATTGAAATCATACTTTTCACCTCGTAAATAAAAAAGAACTTGTCGGATGTATGACAAGTTCCTGTTTTAAAGTTTAATTTTTAATTGCAGCTTCCAGTGCAATTTCAATCATTTCGTTAAATGTTGTTTGACGTTCTTCAGCTGTTGTTTCTTCACCAGTAAAAATGTGATCACTTACCGTTAAAACAGATAAAGCGTTTACTCCGTATTTGGCTGCAATTGTGTATAATGCTGTCGTTTCCATTTCCACTGCCAATACACCGTAGTCGCCTAATTTTTTAACCATATCCATGCTTTCGCGATAAAATACATCCGCAGTCAGAATGTTGCCTACACGAACGCTCAATCCTTTTTCCACGGCGGCATCGTATGCACGTTTTAATAAATCAAAGTTTGCACACGGCGCGAAGTCAAAACCAGGAAATGTCAGACGGTTGATATTGGAATCTGTGCAGGAAGTCATCGCGATGATAACGTCGCGCACCTTTACATCCTTTTGAATTGCACCGCATGTTCCAACACGAATTAAGTTCTTTACTCCGTAGCTTTGAATAAGCTCATTGACATAAATGGAGATTGACGGAACGCCCATCCCTGTCCCTTGAACTGATACTCGTTTTCCTTTATATGTACCTGTAAATCCAAGCATGCCGCGCACATTGTTATAGCACTCGGCACCTTCTAAAAATGTTTCCGCAATATACTTTGCACGAAGAGGATCTCCTGGCAATAGTATTGTTTCCGCAATTTGTCCTTGCTGTGCTCCAATATGAATACTCATATTTCTACCTCCTAACACTTTTATTCTACACGATTGTTGTCAAATTCACACCTCATTTTCCAATTTTTTAAGTTGAAGAGACTGCATAAGAGAGGGAAAGAAATTGTGCCTCTTTTATGTAATCTTTGTCCTCAATTCGATTTTACTGTATGTAAATCAAATTGTTACAGAATATAAAGATAAGAAAGTGAAGAAGGAGCTGTTTTTATCGCTCCATACGTTAGAAGATGAAACATTGTTATCAGCAATGTTAAAGGGAGGAATAAAAAGCTGATGTGAGGCACTTCATTTATATCATGGCCGTCAACGTCAGCATTACTATACGTATATAGACGAGGAGGTGTAACCAGTTCTTTATAATCCATCTAAAACCGTGTCATATCGTATCAAAATAACATGGTTATGGTAGTCATTCATAAAAAAAGGAGGTGAATCCTGGTTGTAAGTCGTATATTTATACAATTTTTACTAAATTGATTCAAAGGCTTCCCAAAAAATCTTGTAAACCTTCTTTCTGAGCTGCTGATCTACAGAAGAAATGGCAGCTTGGAACCGCCAGACCTAACAGGTCGCCACAGACGGTCTTATGCGGCAGGCATATGACGAAGGGAATCCCTTCTCTGATGGAGTGACGTGAGAATCGTCATGGAAGTGGAGGTTTCACCTGATTCCTTTGCGATTTGGTATAGTTGAATACGATTTTATAACCAGGGAAAGAACATGATCAATCAAAATAATACAACAGAAGAAACACTGCAACCCCATCCTTTTTATAACAATCCAAATGAAATGGACGCGCCCCGTTCTTATAAGAAACGAGAACCTGTCATTGAACATGAAGAAGCAAATGTAGGACCAACGAGCACAACTGCTATTGTAGGAGAAACGGCCCCTGGTGCTCTTGGAGGATTGGCGTTTGACGAAATTACAGGAGAAGACTTGATAGCGGGGGAAGAGCCGGCAATTGTGCGAAACGGAGATTGGCTTGAAGAGAATCAAGGGAGAAAAAGCTATAAAAAATAAAGCTGATGATATTTATCGGCTTTTTTTGTGTATAAGAAAATAGGAGAGATGCAAGAATAGGGAAGACAAAGAAGAAAGAGGGTGAAAGAATGAGGGATGATCAAATCTCTTTTTCAATTGCGCATATTTCAGAAGAAATGAATTCTACTTTAAAGCAGATAGAGGAACAGTTTGAACAGAAGCTTGGGAAACCTGTTGCTTTAGTTGCATATGAAGCGGATGAAAAACAGTGACAAAAAGACGTGCAAAAATGCGCGTCTTTTTAATTTAGTATGAAAACAACTTATTGACAATGATTCTCATTATTGATAAATTGAAAGCGAGAACAATCGATGTAACGGGGGAATCATGATGGAAAGGCATATACAATTATTACAAATGTACGGAATACAAATACAGGATGCTGTGCCACATTCAGAAGATGATACGGTAATTTATGGAGAGCAATTCTTACAAAAAAAGAACATGCGGCAATTGTTAATGCATATAGGAAATGTATTTGGATCTCCCGATAATAAGGTAACAGCCTCCCTGTTTATAAAGCGTTACAGTGTGTATATTGCCGCGTTAGAAATCATGAGTAAGTATAATACGCAAATCGCACTTCCGTTATCTCGGCTTACATTTTTATGCGCCCATAGACACATAGCTTCTTATATCCCATCCGTTACAAGTCATGTTTTTAAACAAGAAGAACGAGAAGAATGGAGAAAAGAAACGATGCGTCAGTTGTTTGCTGAGCATGTTACTCTCCTTATCGAGATGTTAGCCGAAGAAACACGGCTTCCTCGAACAACCATGTGGGCTCATGTTGCTTTTTATATTCATGTGATGTATAAAAAGTGGATGGGGCAGGAAGAAGATGAAGAAGTAAGAAAAAGATTGACGGACGACTTTAACTACTTAATAAATGAAGCTCCCGTTGAATGGTTTGGAAGAGTTAATTGTAATCCATTGCAAATACAATTTTGTCAATTTAACCATCCGGTTGAACGCAATGAGACCATATCGCTTCGTAAGGTGTGCTGCATGAATTATAAGGTAGGAAAAACATGTTATACATGTCCGCGCATCGACGATAAGGAACGAATTCAAAAGATTATAGAAGTATATCAGAAAGCATGAGCGAAAAGTTCATGCTTTTCTTTATGTTGCCTTATATAAATAGACTGAATTATGTTACAATTTAAGAAAATAAGATTGTCGGGTGAATGCTAATGAAAAAAATAACGGGAATTGTTCTTCTTTTATTTGCTGCATTTATCATTATTTTATATGTTCAGAGAGAAACAGCCTTATTTTCAAACGGACAAGCTGACAAGCTGGCCGGGCTCGATAATAAACGAGTGTCTTTTCATGTTCCAAACATCAAAGTCAATAAAAAGACGATGATTCAATTTGCTTTAAAGGATGAGAAGGGGGCAAAGCTTCGCGGATTAAACGATACAGAACAAGGAAAAATACGAGTGCTTATCGTTGACGGAGATCTTGCGCGTTATGATGAAATTCAGCCCAGCTTTTCAGGAAACGGATTGTTCTCCTTCCCGTATACGTTCAAAAAGAACGGTCAATACTCTCTTTTTTTATATGTACTAGAAGGAGAGAAAAAGAAGATGTTTGCCCGCAAATCTATACAGATTGGAGAAAAGCAGGAAGAACGTGAACCTTTAAAAGTCAATTCTATGCTGACAACAGCTGTGGATGGGATTGAGATGTCGGTTATTTTTAATTTACTTGAACCAGAAAATAAAGAGAAAATCACCTTTCATTTTCAGAGCAAGAAACAAGATTCCTATACTCTTTTACCGTCTTCAGGCAAGCAGCCAAGACTGCTGATAGTTGATGAAAACAGCAGCACAGTGTTATTTGCATCTCCCGAAAAATCTAAGAGAAAGGATGAAGTGCACTTCATGGTTACTTTCCCTGCACCTGGCTTATATAAAATATGGGCTGACTTTTACGTGAACGGAAAAAAATATGAAAAAGAGTTTGTAGTAACAGTTGCAGACAAGAAAAAAGCAGGATAAGAGCACCTGCTTTTATTTTTTTCGGCGTGATTAATTTTGTGACGACAAGCATCGTCGCAGGAAGAGGATATTTTTTGAAATGCTAAATGTTATTCGCTCCATTCCGGTTTGTATTTATCTTTAAAGTGCCGCAGATCGCTGAAGCTGTACATGTATCGTATGGTATTAAAAATAGCTGCGGTTACTTGTTCAGATCGGAAGGAATGAGGAGAAAGGCCGACGTTTGAAAGAGGAGCCATGCTGATATTGAAAAAATGGCAATCGTGTATTTTGAATTTTTATAAAATTATTTATAGTTAAAATAAAAAATATGATAAGATAGAAATAGAGAAAGAAATGGGGTGGAATGATGATTATTAAACGTTGTGCCGGATGCGAACTAGTAAAAGCGCAGTCAAACACTTCCGAGGATTATTTTAACCGTTCTGAAGTTACATACATTCATGATGATATAGAAAAAACATTGTATGTTTTATATGTTAGATATTTTGAAGAAAATTTATCAGAGGTTAGCAGCTTTATTGAAAATCCCGTTTTTCGGGCGGGGGAACGTGAAGTGTACTTTCGAGATATTGTTGCTCTTGCGTGCTTATTGCAGCATCCTGAATTAATGAATCGAAAGCGGATTTACATTAATACGCAGAAGGAAATGGTGAGATACATTCAGAATGTATCTGCTGATGAGCTAGAACGCATCATGACGGAACTTGAGAAGCAAGGAGAAGCGAAAGTGAGTATGGGGCAGACCGCAGCGCTGAATTGAGATAACTGATAAAATAGAACTATAGAAGGAGGAAATTATGTCAAACACGATTGTTTATAATCAAACCAAACAAGTAGCAGCTTTTTTGCATGAAGTGGTAACCGTAATGACAGAGTATGTAAACAACCACACCATTACTTCTTTAACGGAAGAAACAGAACATGCAAATAAGCCGTATTATGAAGGGTTGCTTTCCGGTATCAGAAGATTGCTTGTATTTTGTGAAGAAGGATTAGATGCTTGCCGGGTACTGCTTCAGAGCGAACCTTTCCGCAAAAATGGAGCTGAACGCACACTTTTTAAGATTTATCATCAAGTCATTGCTGAATTTTTCTCTCCGAAAAATGACTACTGGTATGAAAACAGCCGTTCTGCCTACACAGGAAAAAATGCAATTACGTTTACTATGACTCCCCCTCCATCTATACAAAAGCTGATGAAAGAACTGGAAGGGAAGTTTCAAACTATAAGGGAAGAGCTTGAATTTTATGAAACGGATTACCAAACAAAAATACAACAGTCTCAATGAGCCATAAAAAACAGCCGGCAATATTTCGGCTGTTTTTTTATGGAATTTCAGTATCATGACTCTCCGAGGAAATGAATACATTTAGAAAGGATAGGATTGCGGAATGCATTTCCATATGGAGGTGTAAGATGAGTAGCCGAGAAGTGTTTGACCATTATTTTCATGAAGTGGAAAATTGGTGCGAGAGTGTATTGCATGTATTGGACAGCCGAGCTGCAGAAATCTATGATGTGCATATGCTTGAATATAGAATTCAAGTATTGATGGATCGTATTAAGGGTAATCAGCTTGATTATGATGTGGAGCTCGTATATCAAGTGAGCGACGATGTCGAAACAATACAAAATCGCTTGCAGGAAGTGCTTACAACAGGAAATTACGAAGAGCATGCTTCTTATGAACGAAGCTATGAAGCCAGAAGTGTGCCGATTGGAGGTCATGTTCTTCCGCCTTTGCCGTATTCATACAATGCTTTGGAGCCATACATTGCCAAAGAAATTATGCAGCTTCATCACGATAAGCATCATCGGAGCTATGTAGAGGGGCTCAATAAAGCAGAAAAAATGATGGAAAAAGCGAGACAAACGAATAACTACGATTTAATAAAGCATTGGGAGAGAGAAGCGGCTTTTCACGGTTCCGGCCATTATCTGCACACTATTTTTTGGAATAATATGAAACGGGGCGGTGGGGGACAGCCGAGCGGTGAGTTATTGAGACAAATCAATCAGGATTTCGGCAGCTTTGAACAATTTAAAGCACATTTCACAGAAGCCGCTAATAAAGTAGAAGGGGCAGGATGGGCTATCCTTGTTTGGTCTCCTCGATCCGGACGGCTGGAAATATTACAAAGCGCCTTGCACCAGCTGTTTACGCAATGGGATACTATTCCTCTTTTAGTACTGGATGTTTGGGAGCATGCTTATTATTTACAATATCAAAATAGGAAAGAAGAGTACGTGACAAATTGGTGGAATGTTGTAAACTGGCAGGATGTACAAGAGCGCTATAAGAAGGCAAGCAAGCTAGAATGGCAGCCGTTTTAACAAGACGCACATTGTGCGTCTTGTTTATTTGGTATACAGACGGTTCATCATCTTTTTAATGAGACGAATTTGGCCACGATGATTCAACTCGTCTTCAAACACATGAAACCATTTAAAGTAATTATTTGCTTGCTTTCCTCTCCAAAAGGGAGTTTCTTCGTACAACCATGTATCCGGAAGAGATTGAAACCTCTGCAGGGTTGCATTGCGAACAGAGTCCATTTTTTCCTTATAGAAGCTGATAGGGTGACCTTTGATTACGGCTCTCCCAATGTCTCCGAGCTCTAAACCAGGCTTCCATTCTTCATACTCTTCCTCTGTTAAGTCCCGATTTTCGAAGGTATGTACCTGATAGAAAAATTCTACCGCTGCCATATGATACAACAGCATACCGATTGAATTGGCAGTATCATCATATAAATAATCCAATTCTTCTGTGCTTAAATTCCAAACTTGTTCCCACGTTGTGGCACGAGCGAAATTCATCATAGAAACAAGTTTGGAAAATTCCTCGCTAAACCCATCTATCTTATCAATTAAATAGAGACGATCTAAATTCATTGCCTTTCTCCTTTCTGATATGCTCCCAATACTAGTTTCGCGGTACCTTACTCCTTTTTCCTTCTTTTCTAATCATATTTATTAGGACAAAGCCATACACTTGTACAAAACAAAGTGATAAGGGACGTGGGATGTAAATATGCGTGCAAACAAGATCAGCATTTTTATCATTTGTTTTATTTTTTTATGGACTATTTTTCTTCCATCTCATACATATGCCGATTTTAAAGGAGTAAGTGCAAGAAACGCCATCTTAATGGAGCAGCAGTCCGGGCGTGTATTGTATGAAAAACTTTCACATGAACCTAGAAAAATAGCAAGCATCACAAAAATTATGACAGCTATATTGGCTATTGAATCGGGAAAAATGAATCAGCTGGTTCCCATCAGCAATGAGGCTGTACGTGTAGAAGGGTCTGCGATTTATTTAAAACCAGGGCAAAAAGTAAAGCTGAAGGATTTAGTATATGGGTTGATGCTGCGTTCCGGAAACGATGCAGCAAAAGCAATTGCCGAGAATGTCGGCGGAAGCGTGGAAGGTTTTGTTTATCTGATGAACAAAAAGGCAGAAGAAATTGGAATGAAGGATACCCACTTTTTGAATCCGCATGGACTTGACGGAGACGGAAATCATTATTCTTCTGCCTATGACATGGCTTTGTTAACACGTTATGCGATGAATAATGAAACATACCGAAAAATAGCAGGTACAAAAAAGTATCAATCCGAATTTTGGGACTATCCGTGGAAAAACAAAAATAAATTGCTTACATCCCTTTATAAGTACAGCACAGGCGGGAAAACAGGATTTACAAAAAAAGCAGGAAGAACGCTCGTTTCAACAGCTTCGAAAGATGGGATGGATTTAATAGTCGTTACTTTAAACGCTCCGAGCGATTGGAATGACCACATGTATTTGTTCGATGAGGCATTTGAAGAGTTTACACCTGCAAAAATTATGAGCAAAGGTCCTATCGCCGCAGTCAAAGAAGGGCCTTATCGGAGTCATGTATATTTGAATACCGATTTTATTTATCCGTTAAAAGCGGATGAAAAAGATAAAATTACAGTAGATGTAAAAGTGCAGGAACCGAGAAAAAAGCAAAGAGACGGAGCTATAGTCGGAAAAGCAATTATTTATATGGATGGAGAGGTAATAGGGGAACGCAACATTTTTTATAGTAAGCGCAAGCTTATTGTCACAACAGGATTATTTTGGAATGACTTTAGAGAAGTATTTTCTTCTATGCTGGGTGTAAGATACGATGGTTAATCTTATTTGGGTTGCAATGACAATAATTGGCTTGGTGTTCGCGATGATAAACGGTACGATGGAGGAGGTTAACAAAGCCGTATTTGACGGAGCCAAAAATGCCGTAACGATTTGTATCGGCTTATTAAGCGTTTTAGTATTTTGGTTAGGGCTGATGAAAATTGCGGAAGAGGCCGGATTATTGAAAAAGCTTGTTGCGCTTTGCATGCCTCTTGTGAAAAAGCTGTTTCCGGAGGTGCCGAAGGACCATCCTGCCATGGGATTTATTTTGTCTAACATGCTGGCAAATATATTCGGTCTCGGAAATGCAGCTACACCGCTCGGTATAAAGGCAATGGAGCATTTGAAAGATTTAAACGGAGGGAAGGATTCAGCAAGCCGTTCCATGATCACGTTTTTAGCATTAAATACTTCAGCTGTAACACTGATTCCGACGACGGTCATTTCTATTCGAATGACCTATAACTCTGCAAACCCTACGGAAATTGTAGGGGTGACATTTATTGCACAAGTGTTATCGATGATTGGAGCCCTTTGGATTGATCGGTATTTTTATAACAAAAGAACGAAAAAAGGGGGGAAGAGAAGATGAGCATTGTCAATACAATCTCTCTTTGGCTTATCCCGTGTATGATTGGATTTATTCTTTTATATGGAACGTTTAAAAAAATACCCACATACGAAACGTTTGTAGAAGGAGGAAAAGAAGGGATTCAAATTGCTGTTTCCATCTTGCCTTTTATGGTAGGGATGCTCGTTTCCATTACTATTTTCCGTGCTTCTGGTGCATTGGATGCAATGATTCATTTACTTAGGCCGGTTCTGGATGTTATAGAGGTTCCTGCAGAAATTGTTCCGCTTGCTTTAATTCGTCCGATATCAGGCTCGGCAGGATTAAGTATTACGACTGATTTGATCGCCACTTACGGACCCGATTCCTTTATAGGACGGCTGGCTTCCACCATGCAAGGAAGTACAGATACAACATTTTATATTTTGACTGTTTATTTTGGTGCTGTCGGGATCCGGAAAATGGGCGATGCTTTAAAAGTAGGGCTGTTTGCCGATTTGATAGGAATTATTTGCTCAATCGTCTTTGTATCATTACTGTTTGGCTGATAAATAAAATCTTTGGAAAAAATTATTTCTTGTACTGATATCCCTGCAGAATATACAATGAGGATAGGAGTACTATGTTCGATTTTCATTATATTGTCACATATCTCCACTATTAAGAAAAATCTTAATAGTGGTATTTTTTTGCAAGAAAATATCATACTGAAATTATGTCTAATTTTTGAACAAAAAGTGAACATTTCGTAAACAAATTGTTACAAAATCAGACAAGAATAAAGTTTGTTAACTTGTATTCCACACCCTATGAATGTAAGATGGATTTGAGGTGAAAAACGAGATGGAAAGATTACAGAAAGTGATTGCGCAAGCTGGCGTTGCCTCGAGACGAAAAGCTGAAGAGTTGATTCAAGAAGGAAAAGTGAAAGTAAACGGAAAAGTGGTCACTGAACTTGGAACAAAAGTAAGCAAGAATGATCGAGTAGAAGTAAATAATGTGCAAATTGAACGGGAGGAGCCTGTTTACCTTTTGCTTTATAAACCAACGGGCGTTATTTCAAGTGTAAGCGATGATAAGGGAAGAAAGGTGGTCACTGACTTTTTTCCTCATTTGAATAAACGTATTTTTCCAATCGGCCGTCTTGATTACGATACGTCAGGTTTGCTTTTATTAACAAATGACGGAGAATTTGCAAATTTGTTGATGCATCCAAAGTATGAAGTAGAAAAAGTATACGTAGCGAAAGTAAAAGGGCAGTTAGATAAGGAGAAGATTCGCACGCTGGAAAAAGGAGTAATGCTTGAGGACGGAAAAACAGCTCCGGCCCGTGTGAAAATTTTATCTGCTGACCGCAAAAAAGGAATCGGTATCGTTCAAATTACCATTCATGAAGGACGAAATCGCCAAGTAAGAAGGATGTTTGAAGCAGTCGGCTGCCAGGTGCTGAAATTGAAGCGTGAGAGCTACGGATTTTTAGGACTGCAAGGACTTCGGCCTGGAGAATCGCGCATGCTGTCGCCTCATGAGGTAAAGCAATTGCGCCATTTAGCTTCAAGTGCAAAAAAATAATCGGTTCGGCATATATGCTGAACCGTATTTGGGGGAAAGAGGATGAAGAAAAATCGATTATGGTTTCGAACCATCATCTTGCTTATTTTAGTTGGAGCGGTAGGCTATACATTGTATCAAAACTTTATTGTCGATAAGGAAAAGGTGCAAATCGGAAAGGAAGCACCTAACTTTGTTATAACAGATATGGAAGGAAACAAAATTTCGCTGGAAGATTATCGAGGAAAAGGCGTATTTTTAAATTTCTGGGGAACTTGGTGCAAGCCGTG
Organism: Bacillus sp. (in: firmicutes); assembly: GCA_041920565.1. Classification (GTDB taxonomy): domain Bacteria; phylum Bacillota; class Bacilli; order Bacillales; family Bacillaceae_G; genus JAGHKQ01. The sequence continues at coordinate 20,876 of JBHGXS010000022.1, forward strand.
TGAGAAGGAAATGCCGTATATGAATGAATTGTATGATGAATATAAAGCAAAAGGGGTGGAAATTGTCGCGCTTAATGCTGATGAAACAAACCTTGCAGTAAAAACCTTCATCAATCAGTATCAGTTGAAATTTCCTGTGGCTATCGATAAGGGACAGCAAATTTTAAACACATACGGTGTTGGACCGCTCCCTACTACATTTTTAATAAATAAAGATGGACAAGTAATAAAACAAATTACAGGAACACAAACAAAGGAACAAATTGAAGGATACTTAAAGGAAATTGCTCCATAAAGTAAGCCTTTACATCAAACAAGAGGGGAGAGGTGAGAGAATGGAGCAGGTGAAATGTGAATGCGGTCACGCAAATCCGGTCGGAACCGTATTTTGCGAGGCATGCGGCAAGCCGTTTCAAGATGAAGATTCTGATAGTTTGTTAGATATGAGATATGAAGGAAGCGCCAGACGCTCCATAACGTACAAAACGACCATTATTGATAAAATCTGGAGCTTCTTTTCATCTGTAAAAGTAGGGGTTTGGATTATTATCATTACATTGGTGGCTTCTGCTATAGGAACGATTTATCCGCAAGAAATGTATATTCCTCCAAATGTGGAGCCAAGTGAATACTACGCGGATCAATACGGTACATTTGGGAAGTTATACTATCAATTAGGATTCCAGGACTTATATGGTTCTTGGTGGTACATGCTTCTGATTGCTTCTTTGGGTATTTCCCTTGTAATTTGCAGTCTGGACCGTGTCGTTCCGTTATACAAAGCGCTAAAAAAGCAAGGGGTGACACGTCACCAAAGCTTTTTAAAACGTCAGCGCCTTTTCGGGGCGTCCAAAGCAACGGATGAAGAGATTGAAATCGTAAAAGCGAATTTGCGAAAAAGACGATACAACATTCGTACAGAAGACGGAAATATTTTAGCGGAAAAAGGCCGTTTTTCACGTTGGGGTCCATATGTCAACCATGTAGGCCTGATCATCTTTTTAATTGGAGCCATGCTTCGTTTCGTTCCGGGCATGTACGTAGATGAGTCTGTATGGATTCGTGAAGGGGAAACAAAAGAAATTCCCGGAACGAACGGCAAATACTACCTAAAAAACAATAAGTTTATCATGCAGGTTTATGATAAATCAAACGAAGATAAAGTGTTTGAGAATGCGATCGACCGTGTCGGCGATAAATCCATTCCAAAAAACTTTCAGTCTAATGTCACATTGTACGAAGCTGTTGGCAAACCAGTTCCCGGACAGGAGCCAAAGCTGAAAAAAGTAAAAGATGCAGAGATTCGTGTAAATGAACCGTTAAAGCATGACCATTATGCATTATACCAGGTTGATTATAAGTTAAATGAGCTTTCTAAAATGTATTTTAATATCGAGGAAAAAGCTACCGGACAAAAAGTAGGTCCGCTTAAGGTAGATTTGACGAATCCGCAAGACAGCTATGATCTTGGCAACGGGTATTCTGTAAAGCTATTAAGCTATTTCCCTGATTTTTATTTCGATGAAGACGGAAATCCGAACACAAAATCAAAAGTTCCGAATAACCCGGCATTTGTATTTAAAATTTTCACGCCGCAAACAAAAGACGGAGAAGTTAACTTTGTAGCAATCAGACAAAATATTGAACCATTGGGAACCAATAAATTTAAAATGTCGTTTGCAGGCATTGATACGCGCAATGTAACAGCATTGACGGTCCGAAGAGATTTCACATTATGGATTCTGGGAGTCGGGGGCGCTATCTTTATGATCGGCGTCATTCAAGGAATGTATTGGAACCATCGCCGAGTGTGGATTCAGAAAGTGCAAGATGAATGGTGGATTGCAGGTTTTACCAACAAAAACTGGTACGGACTTCGCAATGAGATAAAAAGCATTTTGCAAGGAACGACGATTCCTGAGCCGCAAGACAAAGTGTTATTGGAGAAAAAATAAGAGTAATAAGGTGGGGGAAACATGGCTCAACTCAGCAGTAACTTTTTATTTGCCGCGTTCATTTTATATCTTGTTGCGACCATCTTTTTCGGTGGTGCCATAAGAGAAAAAGGGAAGAAATGGGCGAACATCGGGATTGGAATCAGTATAATAGGCTTTCTTTCACAGCTCGTATACTTCATTACGCGCTGGATTGCGGCAGGTCATGCGCCGGTAAGCAATCTGTTTGAATTTACAACCTTTTTTGGAATGATGTTGGTTTTTTCTTTTATCATCATTTACTTTATTTATCGGACAAGTATATTGGGGCTGTTTGCATTGCCGATTGCCATTTTGGTTATCGCGTATGCAAGCATGTTCCCGCGCGATATTCAACCGTTAATCCCTTCTTTGAAAAGCAACTGGCTGCATATTCACGTAACAACGGCTGCCGCTGGGGAATCCATTTTGGCTATCAGCTTTGTTACAGGACTTATTTACTTAATTAAAAATGTGGATCAAAGCAAACGAAGCAAGCAAACATTTTGGTTAGAAGCAGTATTGTTCAGCCTTATTTGTACTCTTGGTTTTGTTGGGGCTACGAGCGCGTTTGGGGCAGCCGAATATGAAGCGGAATTTGAGTGGATCAATAAGAACGATCAAAAAGAAAAAGTGGTGTACAATTTACCTGCTCTTGTGAAACCGAATGAAGGGAAATTGCTGACAGATGGTAAACTGGATCCGGTATTGGAAACTCCAGCCCTTATTAATGCAAAAAAATTAAATACCGTGTTGTGGTCTTTCATTGCAGGAACAGGACTGTATGCAGTTATGAGGCTTATGTTGCGCAAACGCATCGCCGCAGCCATGCAGCCGCTTGTACAAAAAGTAAATAATGATTTGCTTGATGAAATCGGGTATCGTTCCGTTGCTATCGGTTTTCCGGTGTTCACTTTGGGAGCGCTTATATTTGCAATGATTTGGGCGCAAATAGCATGGACAAGATTTTGGGGTTGGGACCCGAAAGAAGTATGGGCCCTTATTACTTGGCTTTTCTATGCGGCCTTCTTGCATCTTCGGCTTTCGAAGGGATGGCATGGCGAGAAATCCGCCTGGTTGGCAGTAATTGGCTTTGCCATCATCATGTTTAACCTTGTTGCTGTCAACTTGGTAATTGCTGGATTGCATTCTTATGCATAAAGTACCATAAATGTTTTTATACTAGTAAAGGCGGAAGAGATGTCTTAACACAATCTCTTCCGTCTTTTTATAATATGTGTTCATAATTGTCCAATCCATGAAAAAAAGATAGCAAAACAAATTTCGATTATGTAAAATATTGTCGAGGGGAAAGAGTACGTTTAAAAAATGGTCAATTCTAGTAAGAAGCAGTGACAATTTTTATACATTCTTATGAAAATCGCCATACATGATGATCTTTAAAAGGAGGTGCAGACCACTGTGAAGAAGTACACAAAACAAAGGGGCATTCGGCGCAGCTGCAGAGAACGGAATAGCTAAAGCCGAACAGTATTTCTTCAATTGGTCGTTTGATGATGGAACAAGAAGCAAAGATTCTTATAGTAGATGACGAAGAGAGAATTCGCCGTTTATTAAAAATGTATTTAGAAAGAGAAAATTACATAATTGATGAAGCTGACAATGGAGATACAGCCATTTATAAAGCGTTGCAATTCGACTATGATTTAATTATTCTTGACATCATGATGCCGGGAAAAGACGGGATTGAAGTTTGTAAGCAAATCCGCGAGAAAAAGGCAACGCCGATTATTATGCTTACTGCAAAAGGAGAAGAAGTCAACCGCGTGCAAGGATTCGAAGTGGGTACAGATGATTATATTGTTAAACCTTTCAGCCCGCGTGAAGTGGTGCTGCGAGTGAAAGCGCTGCTCCGCCGTTCGTCTTCCACTTCGTTTTTTGCGAAAGAAACGACAACAAAAGATGTAATCGTATTTCCGCATTTGACGATTGATAACGACGCCCATCGCGTGACGGCTGACGGCCAAGAAGTCAATCTCACACCAAAAGAGTATGAATTGCTGCTGTTTTTAGCTAAATCTCCGGATAAGGTGTTTGACCGTGAACAATTGCTAAAAGAAGTATGGCAATATGAATTTTTTGGAGACTTGCGCACAGTGGACACTCATGTAAAGCGTTTGCGTGAAAAGTTGAGTAAAAAATCTGAAAGTGCCGCAAAAATGATTGTAACCGTATGGGGTGTAGGGTATAAATTTGAGGTCGTGAATGAGTGATGTTTTGGAGAAGCGTAGTAGGGAAGCTTTGGGTTACCATTTTGCTTCTCGTATCATTTGTCTTGGGTTTTGTAGCCATTTTGCTGTTGCAATTATTTGAGAATTATTACATAAAGGGAAATGAAACGCGTTTAATGAATTATGCGGTAAAAATTGCTCAAATGATTGAGGACGGCACGGATTACAAAACGGTGGAAACAGTATCGTATCAACTGGTAGATCCGCTTTCAAAAATCATGATTGTAAAAGATGACGCTCACGTTTCGTATTCGCCAAGTACCGGTTCTCTTGTAAAAATACCCATTGAAACTATAAAAAAAGACAAAGATATACAAAAAGTGTTTACAGAACATAAGAAAGTCAGCAAAAAGTTATACTCTCTGAAAAATAAGGAAAAGAATAAAAAGAATTACGAGGTTATACTTGTTGGTGTTCCTCTTGATACAGCAGACACAAAAAATGGAGCCGTTTTCATTTATCAATCCCTTGAGGTTACTCAGCGAGCAATGGAAACAGCAACTGACTTTGTCTTTTTGTCAGCCGGAATTGCCATCATCTTAACAACATTTTTTGCCTTTTTCCTTTCTACAAGAATTACTGCACCGCTCAGAAAAATGAGGGAAGTGGCGTTTGAAGTAGCCAGGGGGAAATTTGATGTAAAAGCACCTATGGTATCAAGAGATGAAATCGGGGAACTGGCCACTGCGCTCAATCAAATGGGAAAACAGTTGAAGTTCAATATGAATGCGCTGAAGCAGGAAAAAGAACAGCTTTCAAGCATTCTTAGCAGTATGGCGGACGGGGTTATCACTTTGACTCAAGAAGGAGAAGTAATGGTCATTAATCCGCCTGCGGAACGTTTTTTACAGCTATGGTATGAGGAAAACAAGATGGAAATGAATCCGCAGCAGCTTCCCTTTGAATTAATGGATTTGTTTCATCGGGTAGTAAAGTCTGAGCAGCAGCAAGTCATTGAAATTAATCTGCAAAAAGGCAATTATGTAGTCTTGATGTCACCGCTCTACAATCAAACAAAAATACGCGGAGCAGTGGCGGTGTTGCGGGATATGACAGAAGAGCGGCGTCTTGAAAAAATGCGTAAAGATTTTATTGCAAACGTATCGCATGAGCTGCGTACTCCGATGGTGATGCTGCAAGGATACAGTGAAGCCATTTTGGACGATATTATTTCAACAGAGGAAGAAAAGCGGGAGTTTGTGCGAATCATCTATGATGAATCGGTTCGTCTTGGCCGGCTTGTGAACGAGCTGCTGGATTTGGCGCGAATGGAAGGCGGACATATTGAACTGAATATAGCAGAAATGGATATTGCGCCGTTTGTTGAAAAAATTATTCGTAAATTTCAAGGGATTGCAAAAGAAAAAGAAGTGCAGTTACGAGCTCAATTTCTTACTCATATCGATACCTTTATGTTCGATGGGGATAGAATAGAGCAAGTTTTGACCAATTTGATTGATAATGCGATCCGTCATACAAATGCAGGCGGCAATGTAACTCTTATCATTAACGAAGTAGACGGGTCGTTAGTTTTTGAAGTGAGAGATTCAGGTTCCGGTATTCCGGAAGAAGATATACCATTTGTGTTTGAGAGATTTTACAAGGTTGACAAGGCCCGCACACGTGGCAAAACGGGAGGAACAGGACTGGGATTGGCTATCGCTAAAAATATTGTCCAAGCCCATGGGGGTCACATTTCCGTTTTCAGTATTGTGAACGAAGGAACCACGTTCTCTGTTTCATTGCCGCGAAAAAGAGAGAATCAATAAAACTCTTGACGACAAATCTTGTTTCCTATGAAACAAATGTAACAAAGAAAATACTTGTAAATTCTGAATTTTTTCTTTATGATGTTATTGTATGAAAATTTTATATGAATATGAAAGTAAGGTGTCTAAAGAAGACTGAAAAGGGAATTTGGTGAAAAACCAAAGCTGTCCCCGCAACTGTAATGTGGACGAAATGGGTTGCCACTGTATTTATACGGGAAGGTCCAAAGTAGGATGAAGCAGAAGCCAGTAGACCTGCCTTATTGTTTCCATGTATTGCTGTTCCTCGGGGAGTGGGAATGGGGTGCAACGAAGGCAAAGACCTGGATTATTGGTCTTTTTGCTTATTTATGTTGTGTAAAACCCATTCCTTGGAATGGGTTTTTTTGTTAGTTAAAAGAATATATTGCTAAGCTCTATATTCTTTTACCATAAAGCTCCTGCGCTTTTTAAATTGCTGAGTGTCCCTCATAACATATCCTTTTTCAATTTAAGAAGCGTTTGAGCACATACATAAAATTTCACTTTAGGGAGTTGGAAAAATGAAAGCAGGAAAGTTTATGTTTCGCTTGGTCACTGCACTGATGCTCATGATTGGAATTCTGGCGGGCTGTTCGGACAGCACATCAAAGAAAGAGCAAGTGCAAACTCAAAATTCAAAGGCATTTCCGGTAACAGTGAAAGATGGCGCCGATAAAGAAGTTACGATTGAAAAAAAACCGGAAAGAATAGTATCGCTTATTCCGAGCAATACCGAGATTGCATATGCTTTAGGCTTAGGGAATGAAATTGTAGGGGTTTCAGATAATGATAATTATCCGGAAGATGTAAATAAGAAGGAAAAAGTAGGCGGAATGGAACTGAATATTGAAAAGATTATTTCCCTTAAACCGGATCTTGTATTGGCACATGCATCTGCGATGGGAACTTCCAAAGACGGGTTGAAGCAGTTAGAAAGCGCAGGCATTCCTGTTGTTGTTGTAAATGATGCTTCCAATTTTGAAGATGTGTACAAGTCTATCGAGCTTATAGGAAAAGCGACAGGAACCTCTGATAAAGCAGCGGCAACTGTCAAAGAAATGAAAGATAAGCTTGCAGCCATAAAGGAGAAGGCAAAAGCAATAGAAGAAGGAAAACGCGCCAACGTATGGGTTGAAGTGTCGCCGGCGCCGGAAATTTACACTGCTGCAAAAGGTACATTTATGGATGAAATGTTAAAGGTAATCGGCGCTAAAAACGCAGTTTCTGACAAGAAAGGCTGGGTTCAATTTACTGAGGAAGAAGCTGTGAAGCTAAATCCGGATGTCATCGTTACTACATACGGATATTATGTACCAAACGCAGCGGAGCAAGTAATGAGCCGGACAGCGTGGCAAAATGTGCCGGCTGTGAAAGAGAAGAAAGTATATGATGTTGATTCTGATTTAGTCACTCGTCCGGGACCACGCATAGTAGAGGGAGTCGAAGAGCTTGCAAAAGCAATTTATCCAGACGTTTTCAAAAAATAACCGATATATATCTTATATGCTTACGTTCATATTCGCGGTCGCTGCAGTAGTAATGGGGATATCGATGGGATCTACATCGATTCCCTTTTCTGCTACTTTGGCCGTTCTTGTGGACCGGTTATTTCATATAAAGGTTGGCTCAGCGGATCATGCGTTAACCAACATTATCATGTCGATTCGGCTGCCGAGAGTGCTGCTTGCATTTTTAGTCGGTGCTTCCTTGTCTTTAGCAGGAGCGGCGTTTCAGGGGTTGTTAAAAAATCCGTTGGCTGATCCGTATACTCTTGGCGTGTCGTCCGGGGGAGCGTTAGGGGCTGTTTTTGTTCTGTTTTTCCAGATTCAGCTTCCGTTACTGCAATCCTTCACCTTGCCTGTTGTCAGTATAACTGCCAGTCTTACAGCATTATTACTTGTTCTTCTGTTTGTAAGACTTGCCGATCCACGCATGAGCATCGAGTCTTTTATTTTAACGGGAATAATATTGAGTGCGTTTTTTGGGGCGCTTCTTTCTCTTCTGATTGCTCTTACGGGGGAAGAACTGCGGCATATTATATCGTGGCTGCTCGGAAGCGTTTCCATGAGAGGATGGGACTATATTAAACTATTGCTGCCTTTTACAATGCTTTCTTTTACGATTTTAATGCTGTTTGCAAAGGATTTAAATGCATTATCTTTTGGAGAAGAAAGCGCGCTTCATCTTGGTGTAAATGTCAAAAGAGCGAAAACAGCTGTTTTGACTTGTGCTTCCGTATTAACGGGAGCTTCTGTTGCAGTATCCGGAACAATAGGGTTCGTCGGATTGGTTATTCCCCATGTAACTCGAATGATTTGGGGACCGAACCATATTCGTCTCTTGCCGTTATCAGCATTGACAGGCGGAGCGTTTTTAGTTCTCGCCGATTTAGTATCACGAACTATTATTGCTCCGTCAGAATTGCCGATTGGCGTTATTACCGCCATTATCGGTGCACCCGTGTTTGCGCTGTTATTTATTCAACGAAATAGAAAAAGGAAGTGAAATCCTTGCTGGAAGTGAAACATCTCCAATTTCAATACAATCCTGAGAAGCCTATTTTACAGGATGTGTCTTTTTCTGTAACGAGGGGAGAAATGATTGGCATACTGGGGCCTAACGGCAGCGGAAAGACCACGCTTCTCAAATTGATCAGCAAAACTCTCGTCGGCCAGCAGGGGGAAGTATATGTAGATGGGAAAAGCATTACAGAATATACCCGTAAAGAATTAGGAAAGAAGATGGCGGTGTTGCCGCAAAAACTGGAAGGGTTGTTTGAGTACACTGTATATGAAACGGTAAGTCTTGGGCGGTATGCCCATCAACAAGGGCTGTTTTCGTTTTGGACGAATGAAGATGAAAAAATTGTTCAAGACGCAATGGAGAAAACATGTGTCTTTCATTTAGCAAAGCGGACGCTTTCCTTTTTGAGCGGAGGAGAAAGGCAACGTGTGTTCTTGGCACAGGCTCTCGCTCAGCAGCCCGAATTGCTGTTGCTGGATGAACCTACGAATCATTTAGATTTGTCCCATCAAATTCAGCTGTTTAACTTGTTAAAAAGATGGACCAAAGAGAATAAGATGACTGTGGTAGCGATTTTTCACGATTTGAATATGGCCAGCATGTACTGTGATCGGTTGTTGCTATTAAATGACGGGAGGCTTGTTGCGGATGATATCCCGCAACAGGCATTAAATGAAAAGCTGTTGAACGAAGTGTATCATGCATCTGTAAAGCGGCAATCACATTCTTCTTTGCCTAAGCCTGTTATTACGTTTGTTCCTGACTTAAAAAACAAGACGGAGTCCGCATCTTTATCAGACATTCTTTCTGTTCAGATGTCAAAGGAGAGCATTGCAGTACAGACAAGTCAGCCGTTTAAAACATTATCCTCCGCCTTAGTGGGAGAAGGGTTTTCGTGGGCTTCATCTTTTGTGAATCGGCATGTTCCTTTAGATTATGAATGCAGCGACGCAAGAGAAGAAATGAAGCAGTTTTTGAGAAGACATGGATGGGATAGCGAACAGTGTGTCGGAATGATGACCGCGGCTTCTCTTGAAGATGTTGTGATGAAAAGCTATGAAGATGTCCATTTTTCTGTATCCGTTTTTATTACAACCGGTATTTCAAATGCTGTAGATGCAGCGGCCAGCGTAGAACGATTTGATGAAATTCAGGCTCCGGGTACAGTGAACATATGGATTTTTATTCAAGGAAATTTAACAGAAGCAGCCTTCGCTCAAGTAATGATGGTGGCAATAGAAGCAAAAACAAAAGCGTTTATGACAGAAGAAGTGTTGGATCCTAAAACGAATACGATTGCTACGGGAACCTCTACTGACAGTATTGCCGTCGCGGCATCGCAAACTCATGAACACTTTTTATATGGAGGATCGATTACTCAGATAGGAAAAGTGATCGGCTATTTAGTGTACGAGGGAACAAGAGAAGGAATCAGAAAGTCTCGTAAGCGGGTGGAAAGCAAACGATGCTGATCTATCATATCATTGCTATCTGTTTTGCCTTGCTGCTGGATTGGTTCATTGGAGATCCGAGATGGTTTCCTCATCCTGTTGTTGGTTTTGGAAAAATCCTTAGTTATTGCGATAAAAAATGGAATAACGGTTCTTATAGAAAAGTAAAAGGAATTATGGTTGTCGGTACAGTAAGTATCATCCTTCTGTCAACAACATGGTATATTGTGAAAATGAGTTACGAACTCCATCCTTTTATCGGAATCCTTACAGAATCATCTATCATTTTCACCGCAATAGCCGCTAAGAGCTTAAAGGAAGCTGCACTCGATGTATATGCCCCTTTGCAAAACGGAAATCTTGTCGAAGCAAGAAAAAAATTAAGTTGGATTGTCGGAAGAGATACAGAAAAATTAGAAGAATCTGAGATTGTAAGAGGAGTTGTCGAAACGGTTGGCGAAAATACAAGTGACGGTATTACCGCCCCGCTTTTTTATGCATTTCTTGGAGGAGCGCCGTTTTGTATTTTGTATCGGTTTGTCAATACGTGCGATTCTATGTACGGATATAAAAGTGAGAAATACATAGAGTTCGGATGGGCTGCTGCCCGCTTCGATGACCTGCTTAACTATATTCCAAGCCGAATTACAGGGATTGTTATGATTATTAGTAACTTTTCAGCGTCAAAACAATCCTTACCTGCATGTTTGCACATCTTAAAAAGGGATGCCCCAAAGCATCCAAGCCCTAACAGCGGCTGGTGCGAGGCTGCAATGGCAGGTATACTCGGCGTTCAATTAGGAGGAACAAACTTTTATAAGAACGTCGTTTCAAAAAGACCGAAGCTGGGAAATAAGCTTGTTTCGCTTGAAGCAGGACATATCCTGGCTGCTGTCGCCATTATGATCCGCACAGTAATTGGCTTCACTATTCTTTTTTGTATAGGGGGACTTATCGTTGCGTTTACCATTGCACGGAGCTAATCCGCTACAACTTTATCATTCTCTTGGAAAGACACCACCTTCTCTTATTATGGATTACAGCGTAAATACAAATCCGTTTATGAATGTGGATATGGCCGAGGAAATTTCGAAGGAGGCACTGCTGAAAGCCGTAACAGATTATCCGGATCCGTACTGTACGGCTCTTGTACATAAGCTGTCAAACGAGAATGAGCTGAACCGGGAAAAGATATTAGTAACCAATGGCGGAATCGAGGCGGTGTATTTGTTGGCGCAGTATTTACAAGGAAAGCGAATCGGCATCATAGAGCCAACGTTTAATGAATACCGGAGAGCATGTGCAACTTATGGCTGTACAATAGAACGTTATGCAGTGCATGAGGAAAATGGATGGAAGCCTGATGAAGATACGGTTTATTCATTTATTGCATCTGTAAATGCCGTCTTCTTATGTAATCCTAACAATCCCACGGGAACGGTTATAGAAAGGCCGGTTCTTTTGAAAATGTTGGGAGCAGCAAAGCAATCCGATACTCTTTTCATTGTTGATGAAGCCTTTTATGATTTTTGTATGGAGGATATCTCTGTTCTTCCTCTTTTATACGATTATTCCAATCTTGTTATTCTTCGCTCTCTTACGAAAATGCATAATTTGGCCGGGGTTCGCCTCGGTTATGTGGCTGCAAACGAACAAATCATTCAACAATTACAGTCGCTTCAGCCCACTTGGAGTGTAAATGGAGTCGCTCAACTGCTTGGTCTATATTGTTTGGAGCAAACAGATTATGTCGAGATGACAAAACGATACATTGATGAGGAACGAAAGCGGATATTCGAATTGTTGAAAGGGTTGGAGTTTGTGTATTCGCCTTCGCAGACAAACTTTTACTTGCTTCGTCACTCTGAAAAAAGTACGGACGAATTATTTCATCATTTGCTGGGACATGGGATTGTATCAAGACATACCAATAATTTTGCCGGTTTGGACGGGAACTATGTACGGATGGCTGTCAAATTAAGAGCTGAAAACGATTATGTTTTGCAGCTTCTGGAGGATTGGGCGGTCAAATGCTGATTTTTGTAAGCGGAAATGTGAGAAGCGGCAAAAGTTCGTTCGCAGAGCAATTGGCCAAGGAAAGAGCGGGCAACGGTCATCTTCATTATATTGCCACGAGCCGGATAACGGATAATGAAATGAAAATTCGGATCATGAGACATCAAGATGCACGTAAGAGAGATGATGTTTATTGGAACACATGGGAACTGCCGCTAAATATTCATGAAATAAGCGATCAGATCTCTACAGATGATACGGTTTTATTAGATTGCTTGACGGTATTGACAGCAAATGAATTATTTAAAAATGATTCAAACGAGGATTGGAAGCAAGTATATGAACATATATTTGAGTCCATACGAAATCTTGCTTCTTGCTGCAAAACGTTCATTGTCGTATCAAACGAAGTGTTTCGTGAAGGAATTCCTCAAGAGGAAGGGACATTTGAATATATGAGACTGTTGGGCCGTCTTCATCAGCAGCTCGTATATGCTGCTGATGAAGCATATTTAATTAAGCACGGCATAGCAGTTCAAAAAAAATAGCTGTGTTCTAAAAGACCTAGAAGAAACAATAAAGTTTACGAACATAGCCAAAAATAGAGTTTGAAAAGAGGTATGAGACAACAAGTGAAGCGCATCTATTATGGAATAATTTTGAGCTTTCAATTATTAACAGTCCTTCCTATTCGGCTGGAAGTTCCATGGAATAAGAAGTATGCAAAGACAGCTGTGCACTTCTTTCCGTTTACAGGAGTCGTTCTTGGTGCTTTGCTTTCTGCTCAGTATTATTTCTTTTCACAATATACTTCGGTATCCATTGCTTTTCTTTCTTTGTGGATTATGTTCTTTACCATTTTATATTCCGGCGGGCTGCATATAGATGGCTGGATGGATATAAGCGATGCTATCGGCTCTCATCGTGATCGAGAAAAGAAATTGGAAATTTTAAAGGATTCCCGTGTCGGGGCGTTTGCTGTGCTTTCGCTTTTTTTCCTGTTAGCATTTCGTTTTTTGTTTATATTTGAAGTAATGTCAGATCAATCCTTTTTTCACTCTGCTTATCTTTTTTCGGTTCCCATTCTTGCTCGGGTCGGCATGATGCTGCTGCTCATATGGACGCCGTCTGCTGCCCGTTCTGGAATGGCTTATGCGTTTAAACAGCATATACAAATGCGGGACAGCATCTTCTCATTTATATATTGTTTCGGACTGTTGTTCTTATTGTATTGGCAAACTTCGCTGTCTCTTTTCTTTATCTGCTGTATTCTTACAGGCATAACAATCTTGTTTGTTTTGTTTTTTGGATTCATTTGTAAAAAGCAGTTTGGGGGCATTACAGGAGATATGCTTGGGGCTGTTACGGAAGGGTGTGAAACGTTATTATGGCTCGTACTATGGCTGTTACGCTTCTCCGTCACGGCTTAACGAAAGAAAATAAAGAAAAGAAATATGTCGGTTGGACGGACGTTCCGCTTTCTTTAAAAGGAAAAAAGATGCTGAACGCACATGTTTCTTATCCTAAGGCTGATTTATTTATAACCAGCGATCTTATGAGATGTACAGAGACACTAAGTATTTTGTATAGGACAGAAAGCGATTATATACTGAATGCGGCATTTCGGGAAATGCACTTTGGCGATTGGGAGCTAAAGACGTATGAACAGTTAAAAGAAAACGCTCGTTATATCAAGTGGCTAAGTGATCATCAACTGTACAGTCCTCCAAACGGCGAGAGCTATGAAGAATTTACAAACAGAATAATAAAAGGATGGCATGAAGCAGTCCAAATGATGTTAGAGAACAATAAGAGGCGTGCTGTCATTATGACGCATGGAGGAGTCATTCGGCTGTTATTAGAAAAGTTCGCTCCGGAGGAGAAGCAATTTTGGGATTGGCAAGTGTCATATGGAAGCGGATATACACTTATCACTACAGAAGACCGCTTAAGGAGGGGAGAACGATGCATTTTGTTACAGGAGGTGCCTTTCAAGGAAAGCGGAAATGGGTGCAACAGCGGTACAGTTTAAGCGGTGAAACAGCAAAATGCTGGATTAACGGGTACAAAGGGGAGGTATTTTATCCGGAAAAAATTCCAACGGATACATCCATTGTTGTAATAGAAGGATGTGAGCAAATGATTTATACGCTGCTTCAACATCATAAAGAGAGAACGAGAGAGCGATGGAACGAGCTCTTAAGAAATTGGCGATTGTGGGAACAAGGCCGAAATGAAAGAAACGTTATTTTAATTGGCTGCGATATCGGCGGCGGAATTGTCCCGATGGAGTCTGAAAAAAGAATGTGGAGAGATACAGTAGGATGGTGCTATCAGGATACTGCATCTTTAGCTGATCAAGTTGATGAAATATGGTGCGGTATAGCGCAAACATTAAAATTTTAATCTGAGGAGAGCTGGCAATGAATAAAACACGCATTCTTGCATTAACTGTTGCATGTATTGGATTATCTGTAATTGGCGCTTTTATTAAAATACCGGCCGTAATTGGAAGTGTGGCTTTAGACAGCGCGCCGGCTCTTGTAGCCGCTGTATTGCTCGGACCGCTGTTGGGAGGAGCTGTAGGAGCTGCTGGGCATATCGTTTCAGCTATGCTTTCGGGTTTTCCGCTTGGTCCTGCCCACTTACTGATAGGAATTGAAATGTTTTTCTTAGTGGCAGGTTTTGGTTTCCTAGCTCAAAAAAAGCAAAAAGCAATGGCGTTTTTGTTCTTCTTTGTTGGAAATGCCATTGTGGCTCCCCTCCCATTTATATGGATGATGGGGATGCCGTTTTACATCGGAATTGTCCCGTCCCTTTTAATTGCGGCAGCTGTTAATCTGATAATCGCGGCATTGGTCTCTCCGCGATTGATGAAGCTGTTCGATAAACAGAGAACGGATGAGCAATTCTATGCGTGATATTGTATTGCTATCGTTAGGAAATGAAGAACAGTTGGTCATTGCAGCCGATAATGCAGGAGGTATTGGCGAGAAACATCATGATACTGTTTCGGTACCATATTCTGTTGTATCTTATTACACTTCCAGAGTGGCTCTTATGGAGTGTATGGCTGTCAGGGCAAAGCCGGAGGTGATTGTTGTCCAAAATTTTTCAGGTGAAAGCGCCTATCAGTCTTTCCTAGAAGGAATACAGCAAGCGTGCAAGGAACTATGTCTAAACTCTGTTTCTGTTACAGGAAGCTCGGAGACCAATTTTTCGTTGCTGCAATCTTGTTTAGGCGTTACCGTGATAGGAAAAGCGAAAGCAGGGGAGCTAAAGCTGAACATCACACCGCGTGATGCGCGATTTGCCGTAATCGGAATGCCGCTTGTAGGTGAAGATGTGATCTTGCAACAGCAACATGTATTGCCATTATCTTTATTTGCCGAGCTCGTTGCACACTCGGCTGTACATGAAATAGTTCCTGTCGGTTCGAAAGGCGTTTTATATGAATTAAAAGGGATACTGGATGCGAATAACGTCCCATACACATGTTGTAAATCAGCGGTGGATTTATACGTTTCATCAGGTCCCGCAACATCCATTGTAATCAGTTATGACAAGAAGGAAGAGACAGCTTTGCGGAAATTATGCGGAACATATTTTTACCCTATCACAATTGAATGATAAGCAGGGGGGAATTGGAATGAAGCTTTACACAAGAACAGGTGACGGTGGGAAAACGAGTCTTGTCGGAGGAAGAGTCGATAAAGATCATTTGCGTGTGGAAGCATACGGAACGATTGACGAGGCAAATTCGTTTGTAGGGCAAGCTATGACGTTATTAACGGAACCAAAATTTGAAGATATCTATAAAGAGCTTGAAAAAATTCAGCATGAGCTGTTTGATTGTGGTGGAGATTTAGCCATTGTAAATAAGAAAATTCCGTATAAAGTGACAGAAGAGATGACGGTCTTCTTAGAGCAAAGAATTGATGAATATATTAAACAGGCACCTCCGCTAGAGCGTTTCATTTTGCCGGGAGGTTCTCCGGCAGCGGCAATCGTTCATATAGCCCGCACAGTTACACGTAGAGCCGAGCGATGCATTGTATCATTAAAACGAGAAGAAGAAATAAATGATCACGTTTTAAAATATGTAAATCGTTTGTCTGACTACTTTTTTGCCGTTGCCCGTGTTATTAATGCAAGAATGGGCGTAAAGGATGTAGAATATGAACGAAGCGCGATTGTGTTTAAAAGCAAAGAAAAATAACTGCATATAAGAAGGAGGGAATACATTGTATTTTCTCCTTCTTTGTTTTTCATGAATATTTTTTTGGCCTCTATACACAATAGTAAAGGTGTAACGCAACAATGGAGGTTTAAAAATGAAAATGTTTAAAAGAAAGAGTATATGTTTTGCGGGAATCGCATTAAGTTTGCTATTTTCAGAAGGAAAAGCAGCTTATGCGGAAGAAGGATGGACGTGGCCGACATCAGGGCATATAAGCGATTACTTCGGTACAAGGAACGGCAAGCATTTTGGCATCGATATAGCAGCAATGACGGGGACAGATATTTTCGCGGCCAAAGATGGTATTGTCATGAAATCCTACTATTCTCGAACATATGGGCATGTTGTATTTATTAGGCACGATGACGGTTACGAAGCAGTGTATGCTCATATGAGCAAGCGGATCGCCAAGGAAGGGCAAAGAGTAAACGAAGGAGAAAAAATTGGAGAAGTAGGCAATACGGGACATTCCCGCGGTGCCCATCTGCATTTTGAAGTTCATAGAGGGGCATGGAACTTCAATAAAACAAATGCCATCAATCCATTGGCCGTATTAAATAAAAACGGAATAGAGGCTGCGGCTTCTACTTATGTCGTACAAAAAGGGGACACGTTATCCGAAATCGCTCATCGGTTCGGTTTAACAGTCATGCAATTAAAAAGAAAAAATCGGCTGCGGGGTGACATAATCACTCCTAACCAGCGGCTTGTACTTAATTAACGGGGAAGATCGGCGAATGCGCAAAACGTCCTGTAATAAAAAAGAAGAAGAGGGACACTTCTTCTTTTTACCAATATATAAACACAGATATAAAAGCGGTCACTGTTATATAACTGTAGTAGAAAAACACCTTTTCTCTCGTTTTGTTCTTAATTTTAGGAAGAACGATCGTAGGATCAATCAGCCCGATGATCAAGCATAATCCCCCTGTCAGCATGATGCCGATGGAAAAAGAAAACAGTGCTTTTTCTACAACATACGGAACAATCAGCTTTAAGAGAAAAAGAACGAGACAAGAGTAAAAAATAGATGCAATCAGCATGCTCCATTTTGAGAAAGAGCGATAGCCCGGTATTTTTCTCCATGTAGGTCTTTCGGCTTCCTGCACTTCAATGGAAGTATATTGTTCAATAATGGCTTGTGCTTCTTTTCCTTTTTGCACAATACTGATAACCCAATTAGGATCGCCTTTAAACACGAACTCTGATTTTGTTAAATAGTGATCTATGGTTACTTGTTTCCACGTGGACCATGGATGTCGGTGCACTAGCTTAATGCGGCTTTCCGATTCTTTATTATATTGATAAATGCTTATTCCGTCTTTATCGAATGTTGCATAATAGATATCTGTTGACAACTTGCCGAAATCTATGCGGCAAAAAAGAAGAAGATCTCTTTTTAGATAAAAATATTCTTTTCTGAGACTTTTTTTGACTACTTCGTGGATTGTATGTTTCTGTTTCTTGCTCATAATGACTCCCCCAGAAAAATCCAATGCTATTACCAATATTACATACTATCATTTTCAAAATGCAATAGCCAGCCTTTTATAGCGAATTTTTAAGCAGAATCTTAGTTTAACACGGCTGCCGAGTAAATGATCAATCATTTTACGCTTTTTGATTCACAACCATCTGTTTTTGTTGTATAATGACGATGTATAATTAAATATCGATCTATCTTCGGGGCAGGGTGTAAATCCCGACCGGCGGTGATGAATGTAAATTCTAAGCCCGCGAGCCGCAAGGCAGGATTCGGTGTGATTCCGAAGCCGACAGTATAGTCTGGATGGGAGAAGATGGAGGTTCGAGCGTTCGAAAAATGAAATTTTGAACGTTTATTTAACGTGCCTAAATTCTCCCCTTTGCATTGCATTGGGGATTTTTTATGTTGTAAGAACAAAGAAGCAAAGAGCCCTGTTTCTTTTCTCTACAACAAGGCATGGAAGAACCTTTCCATTTTTCCATAAGATCGATGGAAAAGAGGAGAGAGGAACATGAAACAACGAAACGTAACACAAATGGTAAGCGTAGCGATGCTAAGCAGTATTTCTTACTTATTAATGATGCTGGACTTTCCGTTTCCGGGATTGCCGCCGTTTTTAAAAATCGACTTTAGTGAAGTGCCGGCTTTAATTGCCGCTGTTGTATTCGGGCCAGGTGCGGGGATTATCGTAGAAGCGATTAAAAATGCTCTTTATTACGGAGTTCAAGGAAGTCTGACAGGAGTGCCGGTTGGAGAAGCAGCAAACTTTATCGCAGGGTGTTTATTCATTTTACCTGCTTCTTATTTCTACCGAAAGTACCGTACTGTAAAAGGCTTGACTGCAGGTTTGATTATTGGTACGACAACGATGACGCTTATCATGAGTATTTTAAACTATTTTATCATTCTTCCTGCTTATACATGGTTTTTAAATATGCCTGCAATGTCTGCAGAAGCAACACGCCAATTGATTGTGACGGGCATACTGCCGTTTAATATTATAAAAGGAACCATTATTACTGTTGTATTTGTTTTATTGTTCTCACGCTTAAAAGTGTGGATCGGTGCCAAAATGAACAACGCGTAATTGAAAGAAGCCCCTTGTCTAATGAAGAGAGAAGGGGCTTTTGATGCAGTTGAAAATAAAAAACGTTATTCAAAGCTGAATAACGTTTTTTATATACTATTCAAATTTTAATGGGTCTCCATCGAATGGCTCGTCAGCAACTTTAATGGAGTCAGTTGGACAGCCTTCGAATGCATCCATCATGTCATCGATTAATACATCAGGAATTTCAACGATCCCTTGGTTGTCATCAAGAGTTACGAATGCGATGCCCTCATCATCATAATCGTAAATATCAGGTGCAGCCGCTCCGCAAGCTCCACATGCGATGCAAGTTTCTTTGTCAACAATTGTATACTTTGCCATTTGTGTAAACCTCCCACGAATATGTATATTGCGTATAAGAAGTATCTTCAATTAGAAGAAACCGCTATAATGCAAGAAAATTTCTAACCTTATTTTAAAACGGTTTTCTCAACTTTTCAATATAAAATTATAATGATAATGCTTATCAATTAGGTATGTCAACTATCTTCTCAAAAAATTCGAAATTATGCTTCTGTATTCCCGCATTATAAAATTTTGGTAAAATAAAAGCTAAGACATTTAAAGGAGATGGAATTGTTGCTACAATTACAATATATCATTTTGTACGGATTGAAGCAGCTGAATGGAGAAAGAACTGCCGCCTCTGTATACCATCTGTTAAAAGGCAAACGATCTTCCCAAACACTTCAGGATGGAAAAATATATCGTATCTCTTTTATGTTCGGTTTATTTAAAAAAATAGAGCGACATGAATATGATGAGCATATTAGGCTGTTATTAAACAATAATTTTATTAAGAAAATACAGGAAAATACCTATGTAGTTACAAAAGCGGGAGATTGTGCTCTAACGAAGTATGCCGAAAAATATCCTTTTCCAAAATATATAGACGGATTGAGATTTGGTGAGGCAGGAACAATATTTTGGAAACGGCTAGCTTTGCTCGTTCAAACCCTTTCCCATTTGCAAAACGAAGAACGTCATTTTTTGCCTATTCAACAAGAGACGGACATTACATTTTGGACGAAGCAGTTTTTAACAAAGAGCCCCTATAAAAAAGAATTGCTGGCTTTCAAGCTATATGAAGAATGCAGAGAACTTCTTTCGGCAATGAGTGAGCTGGAGGCTGCAATTTTTACTTTGCGTTTATCAAGATATGGCCGTGTCGGTTTGACAATCGAACAAATTTCTCTTTTGTTTTCCTTGGAAGTTTCAAGAACGCATGTATTATTTTTGTCTGTTTTGCATTTCATGATGGATGTCATTGAGAAGGAGCCGAACAACTATCCTTTGTTGCGTATTGCAGCTATAAGCAATAACAAGACGTTTTCAGCACTCAGTCATTCCACACAAAAAACATTTTCATTGCTCAAGCAAGGAAAAAATATAGAAGAAATTGCACAAATGCGCAATTTGAAAATAAATACAATTGAAGATCACATTGTCGAGATTGCTTTAAATGATCCCTCCTTTACAGTTGAAGCGTTTGTTTCAAATGAGAAAATAAAACGAATTGCAGAAACAGCAACGCGCTTGCAAACGAGAAAGCTTCGCGAGTTAAAACAATCGTTAGGAGAGGATATTCAATATTTTGAAATTCGTTTAGTTCTGGCTAAACTTGGAGGAAGTTATGAAACTTGAAGATGTCTTACGAGAAAAATTTGGTTATGATGCTTTTCGGACAGGACAAAAAGAGATCATTTCTGATTTGATTCAAGGGAAGAGTGTAATAGCGATGCTTCCGACAGGCGGAGGGAAATCCATATGCTATCAATTGCCGGCCTATCTGCTTGAAGGCGCAGTTGTTATTGTATCTCCGTTGCTTTCTTTAATGGAAGATCAGGTAAACCAACTGAGATTATTCGGTGAAAAGAAAGTGGTTGCTTTTAACAGCTTTCGGACGATGGAGGAAAGAAGAGAAGCTATCAGGTATTTGCATACATATAAATTTTTTTTTGTTTCGCCTGAAATGCTCCAAACCACGGGATTTATACATGCTTTGAAAAGAGTTAAAGTTGCCCTGTTCGTGATTGACGAAGCACATTGTATTTCGCAATGGGGTCATGACTTTCGTACCGATTATATGAAAATAGGACATGTGATAAAGCTGATGAATAATCCGGTTGTGCTTGCTTTAACTGCCACAGCCACTAAGCAGGTATTGAATGATATTGCTTCTAGCTTATCGCTAGATGATGCTGCCATGCATCTGTATTCCATTGATCGTCCCAATATTGCTATTAAGCTGGAACATACAGAAACAGTGGAGGAAAAAAAAGAGAGGCTTCTTCATTATGTACAACAACTGCAAGGACCTGGGATTATTTATTGCTCGAGCCGGTCGTGGAGCGAAGCAATTGCCCAGTATTTGCAAACAAACGGCGTTAAAAATGCAGCGTATTATCACGGTGGCATGGACAATGAAGCAAGACTGTTAATTCAGCAGCAATTTATCTTGGATCAGCTTGATGTTATTTCATGTACAAGCGCGTTTGGAATGGGAATAAACAAGCCTAATGTGAGGTATGTAATTCACTTTCATTATCCAAGCAATTTGGAATCTTACTTACAGGAAATCGGGCGTGCAGGAAGAGACGGAAGCAATAGCATTGCAATACTGCTGATAAGTCCTTTTGATCATGACTTGCCGACGTCTATTCTTCAAGAAGAGCTCCCTTCGAAGGAGAGGATTCAATATTTTTTATCGCTTATAAAACTGCAGTACAAAGAAAAAACATGGATAGAAGCAGAGGATGCCGAATATTTAGCGTTTCATATAGCGGGATTTAGCGAACAGCACTGGAGATTTATTAAGTATCACTTGGAACTGCTAGAACTGCTTATCAACAATCGGATTTTTGTATCAAACTTTCCTGGACACTTAGCAGATATGTTATATGAACAGGTACTCATTCGTTTAAATGAGAAATTCGAAAAACTTCACGCGATGAGGGAGTGGATGGAAACAACAGGCTGCCGAAGAGAAGTTTTATTGCGCCAGTTTGCAAATAAAAAAGAAACGCAGCCGAAAAATTGTTGCGACCATTGCGGGATTGAGATGGGGGATTATAAGAAACAAAAAGAATTCTTGTCTCCTAAAGTATACGATTGGGAAACGGAGTTACAATTACTATTTGGAGTAAGAGAATGGAGGGAAAATGATAAAACAGCGAGATTTGATTCAAACTATGACCGATAAGGAATTAAGGCTTAATTTATATATCACGCAATTAATCCTTTTGAGTATAAGCGGCATTTTAGCATTTTTAATTTTTGATAATGTAAAATCTCTCTTAGAATTATGGAAATGGCAGCCGTCATTGATTTTGCTGTTAGGTGGAGGAACTGCATTTCTTATTGTCGGAATTGATTTTTTAGCAATGAAGGTGCTTCCGGAAAGCTGGTTTGATGACGGCGGAATAAACGAGAGAATGTTTCGTAACATTTCGGTTCCGCACTTATTATTCCTGACGCTGTTTATCGGGTTTGCAGAAGAGCTGCTGTTTAGAGGAATCATTCAAACGCGATTTGGAATCGGAATTGCAAGTGTAATCTTCGCAGTACTGCATGTACGGTACATTACAAAACCATTTTTATTTTCATTTGTGATGATTATAAGCATCGGATTTGGGCTATTGTTTGAATATACGCAGAATTTATTTATAACTATATTTGCTCACTTTCTTGTAGACTTTATAATGGGATTGTATTTAAGGAAAGAACAAGTTACAAAAAGTGATGGTGAGTCAGATGAGGAAACCAGCGATGCAGGGTAGCACAGAAAAAGCAAACCGCAAGGATGAGCTCGATGTATTGCAACTGCCTCCAAGAAGCGAGGTTCATGATGAAAGAGGCCATAGAAGAGGCTCTAAGCTCCGCATTAGGCATCCTGTGGTCCGTATTTTATCTGTATTATTTATTTCGTTGCCTATTATGATTTTAAGTTTTAAGTATTATATGGACAACAAGAAGAAGGAACATCCGATTTCAATAAAATTTGAATCAAAAGAGTTTGAGCAAATCTTTTTCGATACAAAGAAAGTGGTAAGTCAAAAAGTTAAGGCAGAACAACCGATGCTGGAAGAAAAGAAAATGGAGTCTGTGAATGAAAACGAAAAACAGCCTGAGCCATTTTTGTTTCACACTGTTCAAGAAGGGGAAACCATGTATACAATCTCGATGAAATATTTTAACAGCCGCAATGGTGAACGGCTGATTCGCGAGGCAAACGGATTATCGTCTAATACAGTGCAGCCGGGACAAGTATTGAAAATTCCGAAAGAAAAAGCTGCGTCATAAATTCTTCAAATAACATCCAAGATTTATGTATTGATAAATAGAAAAATATGGTATAAACAAGGTGCAGGAATTATCACGAAAATATCATATCACTTTCCACTTTTGATGAAACGGACAAGCTTATGAGACGCATGGTCATAAAAGTGAAGAAAAATAAAAACATAAACAAATTTATTCAAAAGCTCGAAGAAGCCGGCTTTAAGGTGCTCGATATTCAAGAAGATTAAAAAAACCTTCCGATACAGAAATGTGTATCGGAAGGTTTTTTATTGCAAGATAAGGAAGCATGACGTTTAAGGAACAGTATTGAACCTTTGATATTTTTGTGCGATCTCTGGTATTTCCGCCTAGCTTCCACCTTAGACCTGTCCCGCACACAGTGAAACTCCATCAGCTGATGGTTAGTTGAATCAATCGGGTTCTTGGTGTCGGCTGCTTCCACTTGTAATGGGATTTTGCTGACAGTTAGGGCGGAATAAAAGCAAAAAGCGCTTTTAGGGAGAAAGAACACCAGGAAAGCTTCTATGAATAAGCTGAGTCGCACCGCGCGGTTTGTGCGCGTGGCGTTTTCCAGAAGAAACTAACAACGGGTGGAAAAGCTTTTCTTATACAATCTTGTTTTTTTATATTTTTTTTACAATGTGTTATTATTTGTATAGGTTATTTAATAGCAAATGTATAACTATATTGCAAGGGGAAAAAAGAATGATTTTTTTACTTATAATTGTAGCTGCTGCATGTGCCGCAGTTTTCTTCTTTTTCTTACATATGTATAGAGAAGCGCATAAAAATACTCTATCGGAACAAGTGATAGCTTTCCCGGATTTTCCGGAAAGTTTTGGAGAAGTTGTTGTTTTTTTTATTTCTGATATTCATAAAAGGAAAGTAGCACGTGAAATTGCGGCTCAAGCGAAAGGGCGAGCAGACTTGGTTATCATAGGAGGAGACTTAGTAGAGCGGGGAGTGTCACTCGAACAAGTCTCTGAAAATATAAAAATCTTATCTGAAATCGGACCAACATACTTCGTTTGGGGCAATAACGATTACGAGGTTGACTATCATGAACTCGACGCCATATTGCTTGATCATAAGGTTAAAATATTAGATAATACTGCAGTCTTGTTTGAATCGGAAGAGGGAGAGAAATTGAACATTTTGGGTGTAGATGACGTTGCGCTCGAACGAGATAGGCTGGATTTAGCATTAGCGGATTGTGAAGAAGAATCTTTTCGCATTTTGGTCAGTCATAACCCGGAGATTATTGATAAACTTTCGGAACAAGCTCGTGTTCGTCTCGTATTAAGCGGACATACACATGGGGGACAAATTCGATTGTTTCACTTTAGAAGATATTTAAAGAGCGGAGTTTATCAATATCCTCATACTACATTGTTTGTAAGCAATGGATACGGGACGACGCTGTTGCCGTTAAGGCTTGGTGCACCTGCGCAAACCCATTTAATTACTATAAAAAAATTGTGACGTTTATTATAAGGTGGGAAAGATCGATGCCAACTTCAAAGGGGAAATACAATATAAAAGCAGTTTCAAATATGCTTGGGATTCAGCCGGGAACGCTTCGGGCGTGGGAGAGACGATATCAAATCATTGCTCCGAAACGAAATGAAGCCGGCCATCGTTTATATACGGAAGAGCATGTAAATATATTAAAGTGGCTTATCGGAAAGGTAAACGAGGGCTTTACAATCGGTCAAGCAGTGAGCTTGTTGGAAAACAGTCAAATGAACAATCAATTTTTAATAGATCGGGAAGATAACCGCGCTGATATGCTGGCCGATGGAATTCTTCATTCGCTATTAAAATTTGATGAAGGAAAAGCGCATGAGTATTTAAATGAGGCATTCAGTTTATTTTCTATAGATAAGGTAACGATGGATATTTTAGCAAGTGTACTAGTAAAGATAGGACAACTTTGGATGGATAAAAAAATTACAAGCGCCCATGAGCACTATGCATCTTCCTTTTTACGTTCGCGTATTGGGATGATTTATCATAACTTGCCGGTCAATGCGGTTCTTCCGAAAGCAGTCGCTGTTTGCGGACCTGGGGAGTCTCATGAACTGGGTCTGCTAATATTTACCACTTATTTAAGACGCAAAGGATTTCAAGTGATTTATTTAGGGGCAAGTGTGGCGGAAAAAGATATTGATGTTATTATAGAGGAAGTAAAACCGAAGTTTCTGTTTTTATCCTGCACATTGCAAAAAAATGTTGTAGGAACCATAAAACTTGCAAATCGCCTCCGAGAGGAATATGATTATCTTTCAGTAGGTCTTGGAGGTACTGGCTTTATTGACCTACTGGAGCAGGAAAAAGAGGCAATTAAAGAGTATCTGGTAGGTAACACGAAAGAGCAATGGGATGAATGGATCAAGAGCAGGATGGCGGTCTGAGTAAAGAACTCCCGGCAAGAAGAACCATCTATTTTCTTTCTCATATAATGAAGGTATGCAGGACGGTAAGGAGGTTTAGAGATGAGGCTTGAGCGTCTGAACTACAATAAAATAAAAATCTTTCTAACATTTGACGATTTATTGGAACGAGGTCTTACAAAAGAGGACTTATGGCAAAACGCTCCTAAAGTGCAGCAATTGTTTCGTGATATGATGAACGAAGCAAGCAAAGAACTAGGGTTTGAAGCAGACGGACCCATTGCGGTAGAAGTATTTTCGCTGCAAGCGCAAGGAATGGTTGTAATTGTTACAAAAGAACACCAAGATTCAGAATTAGATGAAGATTTCAGTGATGAGTTTATTGAAATGCAGGTTACACTCGATGAGAGTGATGATATACTGTATGAGTTTTCCAGCTTTGAAGATATTATTTCCCTGGCAGAATCTTTGCATCCTTTAGGAATTACGGGAGGAAGATTATACTCTTATCAAAACCGCTTTTATTTACTGCTTGATGAAGAAGCGTCTTGTCTTTCAAACGAAACCCTCATTGCTATACTGGCGGAATATGGGAATTCTGCTACCATTACCATTTATCGATTGATGGAATACGGTAAAGAATTGATGAAGGAAAATGCTATCGATCAGCTTTACCAATATTTTATTGCAAGCAAAAAACCTCAACTGTAATAAGCTGAGGTTTTTTGCTGTTTTTACCCGCTTTTTGGTTTCTCACGCAGCCGCCGAAGAGTTGAAAGTGATAAAAGTTTTAAAAAAATAATACTTTTTACTTTTCGATTTTAACAAAAAACACTATAATAATGTTGCAAGCGTTTACAAATTTATTTTGAAAATAAATTAAAGTTTGTTTTTTCTTTGCATAAGGAATATAACGTTGTATACTAGGCATGAAGATTATTAAACAAGTGAATGTTACAGGGGGTTTACTTATCATGGTAGCCGAAAAGTCAGGAGATCGTAAACAACAAAGGGAAGAACATTTAGATGTGTTGAAATCGACGCAAACGGTTATTAAAGAAGCGCTTGAGAAGCTTGGATATCCTCAAGAGGTATATGAATTATTAAAAGAACCAATTCGAATGATGACTGTAAAAATACCAGTTCGCATGGATGATGGTACAGTTAAAATATTTACAGGCTACCGTGCACAGCACAACGATGCCGTTGGTCCTACAAAAGGCGGAATCCGCTTTCATCCGAATGTAACAGAAAATGAAGTAAAAGCATTGTCTATTTGGATGAGTTTAAAATGCGGAATTGTAGATTTGCCATATGGAGGCGGAAAAGGCGGCATTATCTGTGATCCTCGTGAAATGTCTTTCCGTGAATTAGAGCGTTTGAGCCGCGGGTATGTGCGAGCAATCAGCCAAATCGTCGGACCGACTAAAGATATTCCGGCTCCGGACGTATTTACAAACTCCCAAATCATGGCATGGATGATGGACGAGTACAGCAGAATTGACGAATTTAACTCACCTGGTTTCATTACAGGCAAGCCGCTTGTGTTGGGTGGCTCTCACGGCCGCGAAACGGCAACTGCTAAGGGTGTAACAATTTGTATCCGCGAAGCTGCCAAAAAACGCGGCATTAATTTAAAAGGCGCTCGTGTAGTTGTACAAGGCTTTGGAAATGCAGGAAGCTTCTTATCGAAATTTATGCACGATGCAGGTGCGAAAGTAGTCGGTATTTCTGATGCATACGGCGCTTTATATGATCCAAACGGTTTAGACATCGACTACTTATTGGATCGACGTGACAGCTTCGGAACGGTAACAAAACTGTTTAAAAATACTATATCTAATAAAGAGCTGCTGGAGCTTGAATGCGATATTTTGGTTCCTGCTGCGATTGAAAACCAAATTACAGAAGAAAACGCACCAAACATTAAAGCGAAAATTGTAGTCGAAGCAGCAAACGGGCCGACAACGTTAGAAGCAACAAAAATTTTGACAGAGCGCGGCATTCTTTTAGTTCCGGACGTATTAGCAAGTGCCGGCGGTGTAACCGTATCTTATTTTGAGTGGGTGCAAAATAACCAAGGCTACTACTGGACGGAAGAAGAAGTAGAAGAAAAATTAGAAAAAGTTATGGTAAAATCGTTCAATGCGATTTACGATACAGCTCAAATTCGCAAAGTGAACATGCGTCTCGCAGCATATATGGTCGGCGTGCGCAAGATGGCAGAAGCAAGCCGTTTCCGCGGTTGGGTGTAAGATACATCTCCCATTAGCGGTTATCGGGATCCTTAGCTGGCGGACGGAACAAATAAATTATAAAAAAGTCACGATTCCTACAAAAAAGGTCGTGGCTTTTTTTGTACACTGTTTTAAAATTTCATGTAATGTAGAAATGAGATGAATTGTCCAATAAAATCCCTTTGCCGAAAAAATACAGAAAATATGTTCGTTTTTAGATAAGAACACTTGTTCGTGTTCTGGATTTGTGCTATAATTTAATCAAACACAAGAAATCGAAGGATGAATTGATGATAAAAGGTGAGGGATAAAATATGATTCACAACAGTTTAACAATGCCCCGATCAGCAGAAAAGGAAACAAAACAGGAGTTAACACTGAGAAAAACAATAAATCATATTAATAAGTTTTTTGGCTTGGAGACTGTATCTGATCGTATTTGGTTTTACGGTGTATACGGATTTTCTTCAATCATTTTGTTTGTAACCTTTGTTCTCTCAAACATCTTGGATGCCTTTCGTGGATAATAAAGTTCATTCTATTGGGACAATACAGCTGCATACATATAAGTTACAGGCGGGCTACGGGTTCGATTGAATTAGGAGCGAATTCTGCTGATGGAGTTGAGAGACATGAGGTTCCCTATTGATCGAAATTATATACAATATGGTAATTCCAGACCGGGCAAAAGGTTGTCGAAGGTGAGGTTTATTGTATGTCACGATACGGGCAATCCGGGAAGCACAGCAATCGGCAATCGCAATTATTTTAATGAAAATCAGCCAAAATCTTCTGCTCATGCATTTATAGACGATAAGCAGATTTTAGAAATGATTCCTTTAGACGAGGTGGCCTACCACGTCCGGTATAGTGTGCCGAATGACAATGAGATTTTTGGGTATGACTCAAACAGTGCGGCTATAGGGGTTGAGTTGTGCTATGGTGGAAATGTAAATTTTTGGGAAGCGTATACCCGGTTTGTATGGTATCATGCTTATTTATGCCAACGATTCGGATTAAATCCGAAAACAAAAATTGCCTCTCATAAACAATTGGATCCGAAACGAAAAATCGATCCTATCAATGTATTGAGTCGGCAAGGAATCTCTTTTCAGCAATTTTTGAGTGATGTTTACCGTATGTATGTGTCGCTGCGATAGCCAAAAAGAAAAAAGTGGAATACAAATAAATTGTGATACTGGCCTACTATAAGAAGTAGTTTTTTTATTTAGCGTGCATATTCTTTGACATGTTCAAATTAAAGGATATATCATTGTTCGTATCACAGCAGGAACTCGGGAGTGAAGAAAAAGTGCAAGAAGAAAAAGCTATTATTATCGGCGGCGGACCGTGCGGCTTGGCAGCAGCTATCGCGCTTCAGAATATCGGAATCGATGCGCTGGTAATTGAAAAAGGGAATATTGTAAATGCCATTTATCATTATCCAACTCATCAAACGTTTTTCTCTTCAAGCGAGAAGCTGGAAATTGGTGATGTTGCTTTTATTACTGAAAATCGAAAACCGGTTCGAAACCAAGCGTTAGCTTACTATCGGGAAGTTGTAAAACGGAAACAGCTTCGCATCCATCCATTTGAAAAAGTAACAGAGGTATCCAAGCAAGAAAACGGTTCTTTTATTGTTCATTCACAAAAAGATGGTGAAGCAAAGAGCTACACTGCCAAGTACGTTATTGTTGCTACGGGGTACTATGATAATCCAAATTACATGAACGTACCTGGTGAAGATTTACCAAAAGTCTCTCATTACTTTAAAGAAGCCCACCCGTATTTTGATCGTGATGTCGTGGTAATTGGGGGGAAAAATTCAAGTGTGGATGCGGCTTTAGAGCTTGTGAAAGCTGGAGCACGTGTTACCGTTTTGTATCGAGGAAGCACGTTCTCCACAAGTATTAAGCCTTGGATTTTGCCTGAATTTGAGTCATTGATTCGAAACGGGGCTATCACAATGGTATTTAACTCTTATGTGAAAGAAATCACAGAGGATAGCGTTATATACACGGTAGGAGATGAGACGTTTACGATCAAAAATGACTTTGTCTTTGCTATGACCGGGTATCATCCTGACCATAGCTTTTTAACCAAAATGGGAGTAGGAATTGATAAGGAAACCGGCAGACCTATTTATAATGAAGACACAATGGAAACTAACGTGGAAGGAATTTTTATTGCGGGAGTCATCGCAGCTGGTAATAATGCGAATGAGATTTTCATCGAGAACGGCAGATTTCATGGCGGACAAATCGCGCAAACTATTGAAACTCGTGAAAAAAGAGCCTCAAATAACAGATGAGGCTCTTTTTCTTTAATACATAAACATTTTGTGTAGTTTATTCTGATCGTTTGTGACTTCTAATGCGACAAGAAGCTTAATCCGAGCCTTTTGTCCGCTTAACCCGTTTGAGAAGATAACGCCCATATCCTTGAGCTGTTTGCCGCCGCCCTCGTATTCATACACATCTTCGGTTATGCCGTTAAAGCAGCGTGAAACAAGGACGATGGGAATTCCTTTATCAATAAACTTCTTAATAGCAGGTACTGTGCGCGGAGGCAAGTTTCCTTGTCCCAGTGCCTCGATTACAAGACCATCCACTGGTAAGCCGTTAACGGCATTTAAAATTCCTTCGTCCATGCCGGCATATGCTTTTAATAATACGACATGCTTTGTTGTATCTTCAATGTTGTACGTGTCACGATTCAGTAATGTTTGATGGAATACGACTCCGCGCTTTGTTACAATTCCGATCGGACCGTATTGCGGACTTTGGAAGGTCGCTACGTTGCTGGTATGTGTTTTTGTTACATTTTTTGCACAATGGATTTCATCGTTTAACACGACCAGCACGCCTTTTCCTTTTGCTTCCTCACTTACTGCTACTCTTATTGAGGAAATAAAGTTGTGCAATCCATCTGATCCTATTTCGTTGCTTGAACGCATGGCTCCCGTAACAACCACAGGGATGTCCGATTGCACTGTTAAATCAAGAAAGTAGGCTGTTTCTTCTAATGTATCCGTACCGTGAGTGATAACTGCTCCTTGTATGCCCTCCTCAGCCGCTTTTTTATCGATAAGCTGCTGCAAAGTGATCATTTCCTTTGGAGTCATATGGGGTGATGGAAGATGAAACACATCTTCTACGATTAACTCAGCTATATTAGACAGGCTTGTCCCAATCTGTAAAAGAGGATTGTTGCTTTTTTGTTTGACTGAGCCCGTTTCTTTATCTTCTTCCATGGCAATTGTTCCGCCGGTATGCAAAACTAATATTTTTTTCAATGTATTCCCTTCTTTCCAATGTTCTTTTTCTTTAGAAACATTATGTTCGTGTATGAATAGATCTTGAGAAAGCAGAAAGAACACCGAACATTAATAAGATAACATGCAGAAATGCTGCCTACAATGAAAAAGATTAGGAAATGAACAGGTATAAAAATAAATATCTGTTCTAAAACTAAGGAGTATGAAAAGAGGAGGCGACATGTATGCAGAGAGTGGAGCGGATTATTATAAAACTTGCCATTATTCAATTTATTTTTCTTCTTTTATCTCAGGCATTGCTTACAAAGCAGGAGATTGCTCAATACTTATCTAAAGTTGTATATTACGAAGGAGTAACGAGAGGGTACGTTACAAATATTTTAGAAACGTTAAAATAAGGACAATATTCCCTTTTCTAAAGTCTTATTGTTTAATTCAACCAGGGGATATGTTACAATAGTTTCAGAATTTCGTGGAAAAGGATAGAGAACTCGAAAAGCAGGGGAGACCTGCTTTTTCCTTGTTCTCGTCTCTTTTTCCATCAGAACTGAGGAGGGTCTATGAATAAAAAAATCTCGATTGCGATAGATGGACCGGCAGCTGCCGGCAAAAGCACAGTGGCAAAAGTTATTGCGAAACGCCTTTCTTATTTATATATTGATACAGGCGCGATGTATCGTGCATTAACGTATACGGCGTTAAAAAATGAAGTCGATATAAATGATGAAGGTAAGCTGATCGAATTGCTGCAGTCTATTGAGATTGAATTAAAACAAGGTCAGGACACACAGCAGGTATTAGTGAACGGACAAGATGTAACGGAAATTATTCGTACACCGGAAGTGACGAATCAAGTTTCTATCGTAGCGAAGCATCGACTTGTTCGCGAGGAAATGGTGCGCCGTCAGCAAAAGCTTGCCGAGAATGGCGGTGTTGTAATGGACGGGCGCGATATTGGCACGCATGTATTACCGAAAGCGGAAGTAAAAATCTTTCTTCTCGCTTCAGTTGAAGAGCGGGCGCATCGTCGTCACGCGGAAAACCTTGCAAAAGGCTTTGAATCTAATCTTGATAAATTAAAAGAAGAAATTGCTGCACGCGACAAGCTTGATTCGGAGCGTGAAGTTGCGCCGTTAAAAAAGGCGGACGATGCAATTGAGCTTGATACTACTTCCATGACCAAGGAAGAAGTTGTAGAAAAGATGATGGATATTGTACAATCAAAATTAGCACAATAAGGAAAGAAGCTTTGGCTCTTTCCTTGTTTCTATTTTACGGGATAGCAATTGGATCTCTGCTGCAAGGAGAATAAACACATATGAATCAAGCATTTGCTTTATTGCAGCAAAAGCAATATACTTGACAAATTATGCGATTTGTTAGAAGTTAATAAAAGAAGGTATTTTCTAAATATTTTTATTACAGTACGTACAAATGGACACTTATAAGTTCCATTTACTACATACATAAAATTGCTTTGTCATTAAAGTAGGGAGGTATTTCCATGGTGGAAAAAATGAATGAAGAAGTGGTAGAGGCAAAAACTCTTCAAGTGGGAGATATTGTCTCCGGTCAGGTCACAAAAGTGGAAGATAAGCAAGTTCTTGTAGATGTTGGCTACAAAACAGAAGGTGTTATCCCTATCAGCGAATTAGCAAACGTACACATTGAAAAAGCCGGAGATGCAGTGCAAGAAGGCCAAACCGTTGAGCTGAAAGTTATTAAACTTGAAGATGACGATCTTGTATTGTCAAAGCGTGCGGTGGATGCAGAAAAGGCTTGGGATGTTCTGTACGCTAAGTTTGAGAGCGGGGAAGTTTTTGAAGTAACTGTAAAAGACGTTGTAAATGGCGGACTTGTAGCAGATTTAGGAGTAAGAGGATTTATCCCTGCATCCCTTGTTGAAGCACACTATGTAGAGGATTTTTCTGATTATAAAGGGAAAACATTAACTGTAAAAATTGTAGAGCTCGATAAAGAAAAGAATCGTGTCATCCTTTCTCATAAAGCGGTTGTGGAAGAAGAGCTGCAAGCGAAGAAGAGAAATGCTGTTCAATCCATTAAAGCTGGCGATGTAGTGGAAGGCACTGTGCAGCGCTTAACGGACTTTGGTGCATTTGTAAACATCGGTGGGGTAGACGGCTTGGTTCACATTTCCCAATTGTCACATGAGCGTGTGGAAAAAACATCTGATGTGCTTCAGGAAGGTCAAACTGTGAAAGTAAAAGTCCTTTCTGTTGATGCAGATACACAGCGCGTATCTTTATCCATGAAGGCTGTTCAGCCTGGTCCATGGCATGGAGTAGCGGAAAAAGTGAAAGTAGGCAGCATCATGGAAGGTACAGTAAAGCGTCTTGTGACATTTGGTGCTTTCGTTGAAATTTTACCGTCTGTAGAAGGATTAGTACACGTTTCGCAAATTGCAAATAAACATGTTAAAAACCCTAATGAAGTACTTGAAGTAGGCCAAACAGTAAAAGTAAAAGTGCTAGAAGTAAATGAAGGGGACAAACGCATCTCCTTAAGCATTAAAGAAGCAATGGAAGAAGATGTGAAAGAGGATTTCACTAAGTATCAGCCTACACAAGAAACTTCCACTTTCCAATTAGGTGACATTATTGGAGAGCAGCTGAAAAAATTGAAAAAGTAATGGGGGATTTTTGTGAGCAGAGCACAACGAAAACTTGATCATGTTCAACATGCGCTTTCCATCGGACAATCGCGTGCTCACGGCTTTCAAGATATTTCCTTCGTTCATCAAAGCTTACCGAATATGGCGCTTCAAGATGTATGTCTTGAAACGAAAATAGGCGAACTTTTTTTAAGTTCGCCTATTTTAATCAATGCAATGACCGGCGGCGGAGGAGAGCAAACGGAAAAAATTAACGAGGGACTGGCGCTGGCAGCCAACCATCACGGTATAGCGATGGCGGTCGGATCTCAGATGGCAGCCATAAAAGATGTGAATGAGAAGCGTTCTTTTGAAATTGTTCGAAAGGTAAACCCATTGGGAGTCATCTTTGCAAATTTGGGCAGTGAAGCAACCGTGGAACAAGCAAAATATGCAGTTTCTATGTTGGAAGCCAATGCTCTTCAAATTCATTTGAATGTTATACAGGAACTGACTATGCCGGAAGGAGATAGGGATTTTACCGATGCTTTGCGTCGAATCGAGACAATTGTCGAACAATGCGGGGTACCGGTGATTGTAAAAGAAGTAGGGTTTGGCATGAGCCGGGAAACGGTTAGGCAGCTGCAAGATATTGGGGTTGCCGTTATTGATATAGGCGGATTTGGCGGCACAAACTTTGCGGGCATTGAGAACGAAAGACGCTCCAGAAGGTTGTCTTACTTTAATGACTGGGGCATTCCGACGGCAGCTTCGGTTGCAGAAGCCTCTTCAGTGGCTGCGAACGTTTCTTTCATTGCCTCAGGAGGCATCCAAACGGCATTGGAGGTCGCGAAAGCCATTGCTTTAGGTGCCTCTGCCGCCGCTTTTGCAGGGTATTTTTTAAAGATTCTTCTGAATGAAGGCATAGAACCGTTAATAGAAGAAATAGAACTCATTCATGAGGATTTACAATTCATTATGACGGCTTTGGGAGCAAGAACTATTGCTCATTTACAGCAAGTTCCGTTAGTTATCAGCGGAGAAACATATCATTGGCTGGAGCAAAGAGGAATTGATACAACGGCTTATAGCAGAAGAAAAGCGATGCAGCGATAAGGCTGCATCGCTTTTTGTATCTGCATATATAGAATGTTAGTGCTGGTTTTGCTTACGGGCTTGCTCCGGCGTGTCCAATCCGGTTGCTCCAGGGTATTGCAATGACTGGTCACGATCAGATTGCACTCTTCGCGATTGTTTTAATTTTTTTTCTTGGCGATCTCTCCCCATGATTCCCACCTCCTTACTATCAGTTTTTGTGAACGAACGGAAACTATTCAGTTTCAAAGATTAATTTTCATAAATTCATCCCATAATGGAAATAGTAGGAGGTAGAAGCATGGAAGGAAGTTTTTTTTATTTTTTTTGCTGGGGTGGCTGGATTATAGCAACGTTTGTTATGGAAAAAAATAGAGAGCGAATCGTAACCGCCGCATTTTTGTTGCTTCTTATCATTGCAGCGTCTGTCAAAATCCCGATTGGCGTGTTTCGAATGAATGGAAGCTGCATTGTGCTTATCTTATACGGATTTTGTCTGTTGGCGCTTCATACAACATGGAAGATTATTTATGCTATTATATCTGCGACGATTGTGGGAATGATTTACGCAACCTTTCATTTGATTGAGCTGTATGACCCGGTATGGATTGCTGTCAATCGTATGTGGATGCTTAGCGGAATGCTGGTATATGGTGTCATTTTACTCGTAAGAGAGCGCCGCATGAGAATCGCTGTTCTTTTTATCGGCATGGTGCAAGGGGAGTGGTTCGTTGCTTTTGTCTTAAAGAAATTCGGGTTTCATAATGAAGTCGGTGCCTACTCCTTTCTGGATGTTTTAGCGTGCTCCATCGGTTTGATGTACAGCTTGCAGCTGCTGTTTAAAGGATTTATGTATTTGGAACAATTGAAGCAAAAACAAGTAAGGGAGAGGCAGGGATAGCCTATGAATCACTATACTTACCCGATATTATTTGGGGTTGTCTTCGGACTCATCACAAGATTATATATGCTGCGCACTGATACAAGGCAATATCCAACGCGTTTGCATGGAAAAGTAGTACATGTGGCTATGGGATTTATTGCATCAGCGTTAGGAGCAATTGCAATTCCGTCTATTATGAAAAAAGATTTTTCTGCTATCACATTCCTTACTCTGGCAGCTTCACAATTTCGTGATGTTCGTAATATGGAGCGCAACACATTGTCGCAATTGGACGGTTATGAGCTCGTTCCGAGAGGAAGCACATACATTGAAGGAATTGCCCTTGTATTTGAAAGCCGAAACTATTTAGCTATTTTTACTTCGTTTGTAACTACATTTGCTTATTTGGCAGCAGACAGTGTCTATGCAGGATTGGCAGCAGGAGTCATCAGCTTTTTGATCGCGCGAAAGTTTATGACGGGAAGCAAGCTCAAAGACATTGTAGAAATTGAACATGTACCGCTTCGGTTCGAAGGAGCAGGATTATATATAGATAATATTTATATTATGAATATCGGATTGCCGGCAAGACAGGAAGAAATTATGAGATATGGGATGGGATTCATTTTAAAACCGAAATCCGTAGATGCTCAAATTACGTTAGCAAACCTAGGGCAACGCCAAGCTATTTTACACGATGTCTCCGTTGCGTTAGGCGTGTATCGAGATTCCGGCACTCCTGCCTTGGTTCCGCTGGCAAAGCGAGATTTGAACGACGGGAGAGTAGGCATTTTTGTTCTGCCGCAAGAGCAAGATGCAGACCGGGCCATTCGTGTCATCGGAGAAGTTCCGACACTGGAAAATGCGATCCGTATGTCGAGCAAGGCGCTGAATCGGGAGCGTGAGCAAGTATGACGACTCTTAATAAGTATATATTGGCTGTTATCACGACGGACAACAGTAAATTTGCCGGCGGATCTCCTTTATTTACTTGTGAATCCGTAGAAGAAATGGAATTTGTAGCAGCCAATTTGGAAGCAATATTGGATGGAATCGCTCATCGGTTGCAAGAAAATGTGTATATTATTGTGAAGCATTAGGAAAGTATGATATAATTTTTGTGGTTTTTCACCCTTTTGTAAATGAAATGAGGACAAGCACCCCTTCTTGTAAAAGAAGGGTTTTTTACATAAGGATATTATAGAATGAAAGGATGAGAACAATGGCAAAACCTGTAGTTGCAATAGTAGGCCGTCCGAATGTCGGGAAGTCCACTATTTTTAATCGTATTGTAGGAGAAAGAATTTCCATTGTCGAAGATATACCGGGAGTAACAAGAGATCGTATTTATAGTGCGGGAGAATGGTTGAATCATGAATTTAATATCATTGATACAGGCGGTATTGATATTGGTGATGAGCCTTTTTTAACGCAAATTCGTCAGCAAGCTGAAATCGCCATTGATGAAGCGGATGTTATCATTTTTATGACGAACGGCCGTGAAGGCGTAACTGCCGCGGATGAAGAAGTAGCAAAAATTTTGTACAAATCAAAAAAACCGGTTGTGTTGGCGGTCAATAAAATAGATAACCCGGAAATGCGCGAAAACATATATGATTTTTATGCGCTTGGATTTGGAGAGCCATATCCGATTTCCGGATCTCACGGATTGGGGCTGGGTGACTTGCTTGATGCGGTAGTCCAACACTTTCCGAAATCTGAGGGTGATGATTATGATGAAGATACGATTAAGTTTTGCTTAATCGGCCGTCCGAATGTCGGAAAATCGTCTCTTGTCAATGCATTGCTTGGAGAAGAGCGCGTAATCGTCAGCGATATTGCAGGAACAACACGCGATGCAATAGATACGCCTTACCGTAAAGACGGACAGGATTATGTTATTATTGATACAGCAGGCATGCGCAAAAAGGGAAAAGTATATGAAAGTACTGAAAAGTACAGTGTATTGCGCGCGTTACGAGCGATAGAGCGTTCCGATGTTGTGCTCGTTGTATTGAATGGGGAAGAAGGAATCATTGAGCAAGACAAAAAAATTGCGGGATATGCTCATGAAGCAGGCCGGGCAGTGGTCATTGTAGTGAATAAATGGGATGCAGTGGAAAAAGACGAAAAAACGATGAAAGAGTTCGAAGAGAAAATTCGCGCTCATTTTCAGTTTTTAGATTATGCGCCAATCGTATTTTTGTCTGCGAAAACAAAAAAACGAATTCATACGCTGCTTCCAATGATTAATGCCGCAAGCGAAAGCCATGCATTGCGCGTTCAAACGAATGTGTTAAATGATGTAATTATGGATGCGGTTGCTATGAACCCAACGCCGACTCATAATAACAAACGCTTAAAGATTTACTATGCAACGCAAGTAGCGGTGAAACCGCCGACGTTTGTAGTGTTTGTAAATGATCCAGAGCTGCTACATTTTTCTTATGAACGATTCTTAGAAAACCGTATACGTGATGCCTTTGGTTTTGTCGGAACGCCAATTAAAATTATAGGAAGAGCAAGAGACTAACCGAAGAGAGGGTGTAATTTCATGGAAAAAATCGCCGTAATAGGAGCAGGAAGCTGGGGAACAGCTTTATCACTGGTGCTGGCTGATAATGGGCATGAAGTGCGTTTATGGGGCAATAATCCTGAACATATTGCTGAAATTAACGAAACACATCAAAATCAACGCTATCTTCCCGGGATAGATTTGCCAGCGAGTATTCAGGCGTACGCATCTTTAGAGGAAGCGCTTAGCGGAGTACGTTATGTTTTATTGGTTGTACCTACAAAAGCTATTCGGGAAGTATGCGGCAAAATTCGTGACGTTATAAAAGAGCCAGTCACATTTATTCATGCGAGTAAAGGGATTGAACCGGATACATCTAAACGTATTTCTGAAATGATTGAAGAGGAAATACCTGCGCAGCTTGTACAAGAGATAGTTGTGTTGTCCGGTCCAAGCCATGCAGAGGAAGTGGGTCTCCGTCATCCGACAACCATTACTTCTGCTTCTAAAAATATGGAAGCAGCGGAAGAAGTACAGGATTTATTTATGAATTCTTATTTTCGTGTGTACACAAACCCGGACATTATCGGCGTGGAACTGGGAGGAGCTTTGAAAAACATCATTGCGCTGGCTGCCGGTATTACTGATGGTCTTGGATATGGCGACAATGCAAAAGCCGCTCTCATGACGAGAGGATTGGCTGAAATCGCTCGGTTGGGACGGAAAATGGGAGCCAATCCATTAACGTTTGCCGGTCTTACGGGAATGGGCGACTTAATCGTGACGTGTACAAGTGTACATAGCCGAAATTGGCGTGCCGGCAATCTGCTTGGAAAAGGTCATTCGCTTGATGAAGTATTAGAAAACATGGGGATGGTAGTCGAAGGAGTTCGTACAACGAAAGCCGCTTATCAGTTGGCGAATAAAATGGATGTTGAAATGCCGATTACAAGCGCTCTTCATCATGTTCTGTTTGACGGAAAAGATGTGAAAGAAGCTGTAGATGCACTGATGGGGCGCGTACGAAAGCATGAAATGGAAAATATACCGGACTTTTTAGAGTAAGGGAGGGACAACCCTCTCTTTTTTTCAGCATAAAAATACAGTAGATGTTGCTTCGATTGGATTTCTTGCTCTAGTAGGTCTCAAGTCTAGCATTTTCTCCCGCGGATGGAAATGCTTTTCTTTTTTACTAGGTTTTTTCACCATTCCCGCCCTTTTGCATACGATGGAGTGTAGATTAATCGAGAGGGTGGGAAAGATGAGCAACAACAACTTCTTTGATAACGTTGAGAAACAAACGAAAGTAAATAAAGAAGATATTTTTAAACTTGCGGCATCCATACAAAATGCAAACTTAAAGGATGAAAAAGTATTGCGTCAGTTAATCAGCCAAGTAGCAGCGATGGCGGGAAGACCCGTATCCAAAGAAAAGGAAGACCAAATTGTTAAGATGATCATCAACAATAATATGCCTACTGATTTTAGCTCGCTAAGCAATATGTTTAAAAAATAAAAAAGTTTCCTCTATAACTATAAGCAACAGAAATAGAAGCAGCATATGATATTATGTATGAAACCTGTATGAGCTGATAAAGGGATATTTAGTCAACCGAAGCGAAGCTGCCCCGTTCGCTTCGGTTTTATTTTGCCTGAAATGGACAAGCAAATATAGTTTTCCTTTTAATAATTTGCTAAAATAATAACGAAATCGTTTACTAGACTTGGGAGAAATACTCAACAAAGGAGTGTACGTATGTCTTTAGCTCTTATTAAAATGTGGTTTGCCTTAGGGGCGATCGCTGCTATGTTTATTTCAGTTATTTTTATTTTGTTAAGCAGACATAAAGTGAAAAATAAATTTTTAAAAGGCATAATGGCTTTTATTGCCTATACGCTTATGATTGCATCGGGGTTTATCATCTTCATCGTTGTGTTTAGCGGCCCTGTGAGCGAATAGGAAAGGGACGAAAAAGCAATGAATAAATGGAAACTTTCTATTCTTTTTATCATGATTCTTTCTTTTCTTACTGGATGTTTATATCCGGAGGAAAAACTGCAGCAAAACCAAGTGCCGTACACAGATCAGCTGAATGCGGTGCAAACTGCCGTGAATGAATATAAAGCTGCAAATTCAGGATTGCTTCCTATTAAAACGAAAGATACGAAAACCCCGATTTATCAGAAGTACCCGATCGATTTTACAAGGTTGTCTCCGCGCTTTATGCAAGAGCCGCCGGGAAATGCTTATGAAAGCGGCGGCATCTATCAATATGTGCTGGTAGATGTGGAAACAAACCCGACAGTCAAGCTCATTGACTTGCGAATTGCAGAGCAAATTCGGGATTTAAAGCTGAAAATTCAAATGTATCGCGACCAGCATGGCTATCCGCCGTATAAGACGGTAGTAGCTGATGGAGTTTATACATTAGATTATAAAAAGCTTCGCTACAAGGAAGAACCGTTTGTCGTCAGTCCGTATTCAGGGAAAAATCTTCCTTTTGTGATTGACAACAACGGAGAAGTATATGTAGACTACCGAATTGATTTATACGAGCTTTTACAGAAGACGGAAGCTGCTGTCAAACCAGGTGAGGATATTCGAACTTTATTAGTGAAAGATTCCCCGTTTGTGCCGGCATATTCCTTGCCATATACAGTAAAAGACAAGGAACCAATTTTTTTGGTTCAATAAGTCATGAACCCTTCTTTTTAGGAATAAAGTTCTAAAAGAAGGGTTTTTTGCTTTCTATAATGGAAAATCATTATAAATAGCGAAAAAATTTTTCTATCAACTAGTCATAACGAATAAGGACAAAATCATATTTATATAGTGTCCTAGCTACTAGAAGAATCGTATATTATTCCCAATAATTCTTAGGGAGGGAATCACTTGGAAAAGGTAGATATTTTTAAAGATATCGCCGAACGTACCGGCGGTGATATCTATTTAGGGGTAGTAGGTGCTGTTCGAACTGGTAAGTCTACTTTCATAAAAAAATTCATGGAATTAGCGGTGATTCCTAATATTGCGAGTGAAGCCGAACGTGCCAGAGCTCAAGATGAATTGCCGCAAAGTGCAGCAGGGCGAACAATCATGACTACGGAGCCGAAATTTGTACCGAATCAAGCAGTATCGATACATGTCGGCGACGGATTGGATGTCAACATTCGTTTAGTCGACTGTGTCGGCTATACGGTTCCTGGTGCAAAGGGGTATGAGGACGAGAACGGACCAAGAATGATCAGCACCCCTTGGTATGAAGAGCCGATTCCGTTTCATGAAGCTGCGGAAATCGGAACTCGAAAAGTAATACAAGAGCACTCCACAATCGGCGTGGTCATCACAACAGATGGAACAATCGGGGAAATACCCAGAAGAGATTATTTAGACGCGGAAGAGCGCGTAGTAAATGAGTTAAAAGAAGTAGGTAAGCCGTTTATTATGGTCATTAACACGGTTCAACCCTATCATCCGGATACAGAACAGCTCCGACAAAACTTAGTTGAGCAATACGATATTCCGGTGCTTGCAATGAGTGTGGAAGGAATGCGTGAGGGAGATGTGTTTAATGTTTTACGAGAAGCACTTTATGAGTTCCCTGTTTTAGAAGTGAACGTAAATCTTCCGAGCTGGGTTATGGTATTGAATGAAGGGCATTGGCTTCGTCAAAGCTACCAAGAAGCAGTGCAGGAGACTGTAAAGGATATTAAACGTTTAAGAGACGTGGATCGCGTTGTTTGGCAGTTCAGCCAATATGAGTTTATTAACCGTGCAAGCTTGGCCGGAATTGATATGGGGCAAGGAGTCGCAGAAATCGACTTATACGCTCCGGATGAGCTATACGATCAAGTGCTAAAAGAAGTGGTGGGCGTAGAGATTCGCGGAAAAGATCATTTACTGAAGCTGATGCTTGATTTTGCCCATGCAAAAGCTGAGTATGATCAAGTGGCTGACGCTTTGAAAATGGTAAAACAAACCGGATACGGCATTGCTGCTCCTGCTTTAGTGGATATGAGCTTGGATGAACCTGAAATTATCCGCCACGGTTCCCGCTTTGGAGTAAAGCTTAAAGCAGTTGCTCCTTCCATTCATATGATTAAGGTGGATGTGGAATCGACATTTGAGCCGATTATCGGTACAGAAAAACAAAGCGAAGAACTGGTCCGCTATTTAATGCAAGACTTTGAAGATGACCCGCTCTCTATTTGGAATTCCGATATTTTCGGCCGCTCCTTAAGCTCTATCGTTCGGGAAGGGATTCATGCAAAGCTTTCTCTAATGCCGGAAAACGCGCGCTATAAATTAAAAGAAACGTTAGAGCGCATTATTAACGAAGGTTCCGGCGGTCTTATCGCTATTATTTTATAGCTTAACGGGCTCCTTTTGCAAGGAGTCCTTTTTATATGGGCTTTGTTCTAAGAATTGCTGAAAAAAACAACGAATTTTACGAACACAGCCTTTTTCTTTTACTAGACGTGAAAGCAATGTTTATAAATAGAAAAGTGATGATGGTGGATATTGAGACACCTGGTCTTCTAACTGCCGATTTTGAATGATCATAATAAAATAAGAATTTTTATTCTCGAGGTGCTGGAGTGCTCGTTTAAGCACGCAGAACACAGGAAATACAAGGAATGATAAGGATAAGCTTGTCTTCGGAAAAAGGGTAAACATCGATTGTCTAACATTTAGAATATGTTGTCAAGTTTACGTATTTTTTCATGTTTTCTTGGTAACATTTTCTTTAAAAATATTGAATTATAAAGGATTATCGTATATTATAAGGCTTGATAATGAATTATCTGCTTATTTGTAGTATAGAAATTGGAAATTTTGCCTACAAATGAAGATAAGATTCACTTTTACTGAATACAATAATTCTCTTGGGAGGAGGTGAATGGCATGAATAAGACAGATTTAATTAATGCAGTTGCAGAAAGAAGCGAAATCTCTAAAAAAGATGCAACTAAAGCTGTTGATGCTGTTTTCGATGCAATTCTTGAAGCGTTAAGAAACGGTGATAAAGTTCAATTAATCGGATTCGGTAACTTCGAGGTTCGTGAACGTGCTGCTCGAAAAGGACGCAACCCTCAAACTGGTGAAGAAATCGAAATCGCAGCGAGCAAAGTTCCTGCGTTTAAACCTGGTAAAGCTCTAAAAGATGCTGTGAAGTAATCCT
Organism: Bacillus sp. (in: firmicutes); assembly: GCA_041920565.1. Classification (GTDB taxonomy): domain Bacteria; phylum Bacillota; class Bacilli; order Bacillales; family Bacillaceae_G; genus JAGHKQ01. Next base: position 64,214 of record JBHGXS010000022.1, read on the forward strand.
TACATAATAGAGCGAAAGAAGAGTTCCTAATCAGGAACTCTTCTTTTTTTTGCTTTTAAAAACGGATATATGCTAGAATGACTTCGTAACGTATTGTGGTTTGGGAGGCTACTATTGAATGACGAAAGTGAATTTAGAACAAATTGAACATGCAGTTCGCCTTATATTAGAAGCTATCGGAGATGACCCGAATCGTGAAGGAGTGCTTGAAACTCCGAAACGTGTAGCTAAAATGTACGCGGAAGTTTTTTCCGGAATGCATGAAGATCCAAAACAGCATTTGCATAAAGTATTTGGAGAAGAACATGAAGAATTGGTATTGGTGAAAGATATTCCATTTTATTCTATGTGTGAACATCATTTAGTTCCGTTCTATGGAGTTGCTCATGTAGCATATATACCAAAAGGCGGGCGAGTAACAGGATTAAGCAAACTGGCGCGCACCGTGGATACAATTGCAAGAAGACCGCAGCTGCAGGAACGCATTACTTCTTCTGTTGCCGATGCAATTCTTGAAGTATTGGATCCTCATGGAGTAATGGTTGTTGTTGAAGCAGAACATATGTGCATGACAATGCGAGGAGTAAAGAAGCCGGGAGCGAAAACAGTAACTTCGGCAGTTCGCGGAGTGTTGGCGACAGACGCCGCGGCACGTGCGGAAGTCTTGTCTCTCATTAAAGGAAACTAGCAGAAAAGCAGGAAAGCTGCTTTTCTTTTTTATTGAGGAAAAATAAAGAAAGTATGTGTTATAATAGGTTTTATGGACTAGATAATAGAGGACAAGGGTGATTAGTTTGTGTGACATCTATGAAGGTTTTACGACAGTGAAAGAGCATCTCGACAGAAGGTTGAAGCATCCGTTTTTAATGCACTATATTGACGCTCCCATCATCGATGAAGATAAGCTGAAATTGTTGTACTCCCTTTTGAAACATGCCAAATTAAATATTGAGCAAATTCAACATTATGTTGTAACCATTATGCTTGTACAAATCGCCCTTGATACTCATGAAAAAGTATCTGTCAAATTCGATACGGAACAGGGGCAATCCCATAAGAAAAGACAGCTTACGGTTTTAGCAGGCGACTATTACAGCGGATTGTATTATCTAATGCTGGCTGAGCAGCACGATATTGCACTCATTCGCGCCTTGGCAGAAGGCATAAAGAAAATTAACGAGCATAAAATTAGTATTTACCAAAAAGACGGAAATTCTATAAATGAGGTGCTGGGCAGCGTGGCTATTGTTGAATCCGCCCTCTTGCAGAAAACATGCGATCATTTTAACGTACAAGAGTGGAAAGAATTCACGGCAGCTTTCTTATGCATGAAACGGATACGGAAAGAATATGAAAATTTTAAAGAAGGTAAACCGGCCTTAGTATTCGAAGCGCTGCAGCATGTAAGCGGCGGACGAGATCCGGAAGACATTTATTCAACTTACATAAACGATGCCGTACAGCAAATTGAGCAGCTGATAAAGCGGCATACTGAGCTTGAGCAGGCAGCAAAGCTGTTGACATAAAAGTAAATTTGGAAGAAGGGTATAAGAAATGCAACAATCAAAAGAAGAAAGAGTACATGATGTATTTGAAAAGATTTATAAAAAATATGACGTAATGAATTCGGTTATCAGCTTTCAAAGACATAAACAATGGCGTAAAAAGACGATGGAAATCATGAATGTTCCAAAAGGAGCATCAGCTTTAGACGTATGCTGCGGAACGGCCGATTGGACAATTGCGCTTGCCAATGCGGTTGGTCCGAACGGAAAAGTGTACGGTCTTGATTTCAGCAAAAACATGCTGTCTGTCGGAGAACAAAAAGTGACAGACTTGGGACTCCAGCAAGTGACATTAATACATGGCAATGCCATGCAGCTTCCTTTTGAAGACAACACCTTTGATTTTGTTACAATCGGTTTTGGGCTGCGCAATGTCCCTGATTATATGCATGTGCTAAAAGAAATGACCCGCGTAGTAAAGCCTGGAGGAAAAGTAGTTTGTTTAGAGACTTCTCAGCCGACGATGCCGGGATTCAGACAGCTTTATATCCTCTATTTCCGTTTTATTATGCCGTTGTTTGGAAAGTTGTTTGCTAAAAGCTACAAAGAATATTCGTGGCTGCAAGAGTCTGCGAGCACATTTCCAGGGATGGAGGAGCTTGCGAATATGTTTGAACGGGCAGGGTTAGAAAATGTAAAGGTGAAGCCGTTTACCTTTGGAGTGGCTGCAATGCACTTGGGATGCAAGCCGAAAGAGAAATAAATCAGAAAAATAAAGAAGTTTTGGGTTAAGGTGAACGATATGAAGCTACAATTAATGTACTCTTTTTTAAGGTCGGATATTGAAAAAATTGAACAAGAGCTGTCGGAAGTCGTTATTTCTAACCATAGGCTGCTGCAGGAAGCTTCCTTACAGCTGCTGCAGGCCGGTGGAAAACGAATTCGCCCTGTGTTTGTGCTGTTATGCGGTAAGTTTGGCGATTACAAGCTGGAAACAATGAAGCATGTAGCAGTAGCTCTCGAATTAATTCATATGGCTTCTCTTGTTCATGATGATGTAATTGATGCGGCACCCCTTCGAAGAGGCAGTGCGACTGTGAATGCCACATGGGGAGACCGTATCGCGATGTACACGGGTGATTATTTGTTTGCAAAGGCGCTTGAATGCATTACAAAAATTGAAAACCCTGCTGCTCATAAAACACTTTCAAAAACAATCGTAGAACTTACTATAGGGGAAATTGAACAAATAAAGGATAAATACAACTTTCAGCAAAACTTACGTACATATTTGCGGCGCATTAAACGAAAAACAGCACTATTAATTGCTGCCAGCTGTCATTTAGGGGCTATCGTATCGGATTCATCGGCGGAAATACAAAATCGATTATATTGGTTCGGATATTTTGTAGGAATGTCATATCAGATTATCGATGATATTTTAGATTTCGTTTCTACCGAAGAGAAACTAGGGAAGCCTGCCGGAGGAGATTTGCTCCAAGGCAACATTACTTTGCCGGTTTTGTTTGCAATGGAAAACCCGGTCTTGCGCAAACAAATTGAAGCTGTTCATGAACATACAAGTCCTGATGAAATGAGAGATATTATTTACTCCATTAAAACGAGCGATGCGATTGAAAAGGCATTTGCCGTAAGTGAACAATACCTCCAAAAAGCGTTGAATATCATTCAGCCTCTGCCGAGAAATCAAGCCAAATCAGCATTGCAGAGTGTAGCCAAGTACATCGGAAAACGAAAATTTTAACTCTGCTTCCTTTAATGTATAGACAATTCGGTTATTTCGAAACTATTGCTAAATTAAAAAAGTAATGGTACTATGTTCATGGGATGACCCTATACATACTCAAGGAAGTGGAGAGATTTTCATGGAAAAAACGTTTTTAATGGTAAAACCAGACGGCGTACAACGCAACTTAATAGGAGAGATCGTGTCTCGTTTTGAAAAAAAGGGGTTTCAATTAGCAGGGGCAAAATTAATGATGGTCAGCAGAGAAACTGCAGAGAAACACTACGCAGAGCATAAAGAGCGCCCGTTCTTCGGAGAATTAGTAGACTTCATTACTTCCGGTCCTGTATTTGCGATGGTATGGCAAGGGGAAGGCGTAATCGCAACAGCTCGTCAAATGATGGGAAAAACAAATCCTAAAGAAGCGGCACCTGGAACAATTCGCGGTGACTTCGGCGTCACTGTCGGCAAAAACGTAATCCATGGTTCCGATTCTCCGGAGAGTGCAGAGCGCGAAATTGCCATCTTTTTTAAAGAAGAAGAACTGTCAGAATATACCAAATTAATGAATGAATGGGTATATTAATCCTCTTCAAATAAATGTAAACGCTTAAAAATAAAGCATGAGAATATCGGTATTCTCATGCTTTTTTATGTAAATATAGTGTTTATCAATTAGGAGGAGATGTGATATATTGATACATAATACTTTAATAAGGGGGTTGCAATATGAGATATTTGACAGCCGGAGAGTCACACGGACCGCAGCTGACCACAATATTGGAAGGCATTCCTGCGGGATTGCCGCTTGTGGCCGAGGATATTAATATCGAGCTTGCAAGAAGACAAAAAGGATATGGTCGCGGCAGAAGAATGCAAATTGAAAGAGATGAAGCACAAATTTTAAGCGGTGTCCGTCATGGTTATACTCTCGGATCGCCTATTACATTAGTGGTAGAAAATCGAGATTTCAAACATTGGACAAAAATAATGGGGGCAGACCCAATTGATTTGGACGGTGATGAAGAGGTAAAACGTAAAGTAACGAAGCCGCGTCCGGGCCATGCTGATTTAAACGGAGCTATAAAATACGGTCATCGTGATATGCGGAATGTGTTAGAACGTTCTTCTGCACGGGAAACAACAGTGCGGGTAGCTGCCGGGGCGGTAGCCAAAAAATTATTATCGGAGCTAGGTGTTACTGTAGCAGGCCATGTAGTAGAAATCGGAGGAGTAGCAGCAAAACATGTACATTATCACTCCCTCGAAGAATTAAAGCAAATAACAGAAGCTTCTCCTGTTCGTTGTCTAGATGAAGAGGCAGGCCAACAAATGATGAAGGCTATTGATGATGCAAAGCAAAATGGTGATTCAATCGGCGGGATTGTAGAAGTCATTGTAGAAGGAATGCCGATTGGGGTAGGAAGCTACGTTCACTATGACCGCAAGCTGGATGCGAAATTAGCGGCTGCAATCATGAGCATCAATGCATTTAAAGGTGTAGAAATCGGCATTGGTTTCGACGCTGCACGTAAACCGGGAAGCCTCGTTCATGACGAAATTCTATGGAATGAGAAGGAAGGGTACACTCGAAGTACGAATAATGCAGGAGGAATTGAAGGTGGCATGACTACCGGGATGCCTATAGTAATTCGCGGAGTAATGAAGCCGATTCCGACGTTATACAAGCCTTTGCAAAGCGTGGATATTGATACGAAAGAACCGTTTAAAGCAAGCATAGAGCGTTCTGACAGCTGTGCTGTGCCGGCTGCAAGTGTAGTGGCGGAAGCGGTAGTAGCTTGGGAACTTGCGAATGCATTAACGGAGCAGTTTGGCTGTGATCGCTTAGATTTAATAAAAGAAAACATACAAAGACATAACGAATATGCGAGGGAGTTTTAATGGAACTTGTACATATTCAAACGAAGTCAAAGCGGTATCCGTTATATCTCGGAACGAACAGCACTGCTGTGTTGGATCAATTCATCTTAGGCCTTACTCCATCCGTTTCCAGCGTTCTAATCATTTCTGACTCCGCCATTGCTCCTTTATATATGCAAGAAGTAAGGAGTTCTATCACATGTGCACAAGTGTTTGAATTTGTCATACCGAGCGGAGAGAAGGAAAAGTCTTTTGAAAATTACTATGCCGCTCAAACTTTTGCATTACAATGCGGATTGGACCGCCATTCTTTAATTCTTGCTCTCGGCGGCGGCGTAATAGGAGATTTAGCCGGGTTTGTGGCAGCTACGTATATGAGGGGAATTCGTTTTGTACAAATTCCGACTACACTGCTTGCACATGACAGTGCAGTCGGTGGGAAGGTAGCAATCAATCATCCGCTCGGCAAAAACATGATAGGCGCCTTTTATCAGCCGGAAGCAGTCGTATACAACGTCAGCTTTTTAAATTCATTGCCTAAAGAAGAATGGCGTTCCGGTTTTGCTGAAGTAATAAAGCATGCGCTTATATGGGACGTGTCATTCTATGATTGGCTGCGGAGAGAAGTTTCTTCTTTAGAAGATTTACGTGATGAAAAGTTAATATACGCTTTAAAAAAAGCGATCGGAGTAAAAGCGGAAGTCATTTTGCAAGATGAAACAGAGCAAAACATTCGTGCATATTTAAACTTCGGTCACACTCTTGGTCACGCTATAGAAGCAGAGCTTGGGTATGGCGTAATAACCCATGGAGATGCCGTAGCAATCGGCATGTTGTTTGCGGTTATGGTAAGCGAGCATGTATATAAAAAGGACCTGCATTTAAAAGAGCTGGCAGCTTGGTTTCATTCATACGGCTTTCCGTCTCTTCCTTCTCATATAAAACCGGAGCGGCTGCTCGTAAAAATGAAGCAAGATAAAAAAGCAAATTCCGGCAATATCCGGATGGTGTTAATGAAGGATATCGGTCATGTAGAAGTAGAAACGGTAGAGGATGCTACTGTGCTGAATCTATTACATAAATTTAGTAAGGGGGAGGGGCTTGTTTGATACGAGGATTCAGAGGTGCAACAACAGTAACAGAAAATGACAAAGAAGAAATATTGGAAGCTACTGAGAAACTGTTACGGGAAATGGCCAGTAAAAATAATATCGAGCCGCATCAAATTGCATCCATTCTGATTTCTGCTACCGAGGACATTGATGCTTGCTTTCCGGCAGCAGCGCTTCGCAACATAGAAGGCTGGATGTACGTTCCTGTCATGTGCATGAAGGAAATCGAGGTTCCAAATTCGTTAAAAAAATGCATTCGTGTGATGATGACAGCTGCAACAGAATTAAAGCAGGAAGAGGTCGAGCACGTATATTTGGGAAATGCCGTGCAATTGCGGCCGGACCTGCAGAAAAAACGCGAAAGATGAGGAAAATGATTATGAAGGTTAAAGAGCAATTATTATCATTAAAGGCATATACACCTGGCAAATCCATCGATGAAGTGAAACGACAATACGGTCTAACAAAAATCACAAAGCTTGCTTCAAACGAAAATCCGTTCGGATGTTCGCCGAAAGTAACAGAAACATTAACTTCTCTTGCCGGACAATACGCGCTGTATCCGGATGGAGCTGCTTATGCGTTAAGAATGAAAGTTGCTGAACATGTTGGAGTGAGTCCGAATCAACTGATTTTTGGCAGCGGTTTGGATGAAGTCATTCAAATTATAAGCCGGGCATTGTTATCATCAGAAACAAATGTCGTAATGGCAAAGCCGACATTTTCTCAATACCGTCATCACGCTGTAATTGAAAATGCAGAAATTCGTGAAGTCCCGTTAAAAGAGGGCTGTCATGATTTAGAAGGTATGTTGGAGCAGGTGGATGAAAATACAAGAATCGTATGGATTTGCAACCCGAACAATCCTACAGGCACATATGTAAATGAAGAGAAGCTGCTTCGTTTCTTAGAACGTGTTCCGAGAACGGCGCTGGTCGTAATGGACGAAGCATACTATGAATACGCAACTGCACAAGATTACCCTCAAACGATTCCGCTTCTTCAAACATATGAAAATCTTATGGTATTACGTACGTTTTCGAAAGCGTACGGTCTTGCTTCATTCCGTATGGGCTACGGCATTGGAAACGAAGCTTTTATTCAGCAACTGGAAGTAACAAGATTGCCGTTTAATACGTCCTCTTTAGCGCAAGTAGCGGCCATTGCTGCACTCGAAGATAAAGAATTTATTGAATCTTGCGTAAAAGAAAATGAAAAAGGGTTAAAGCAATACTATGAATTTTGTGAAGAGCACGGCTTATCCTATTATCCGTCGCAAGCAAACTTTATTTTTATGGAGCTGGGCAGACCGGGAGACGAAGTATTCACCGAGTTATTGAAACGGGGGTATATCGTTCGCTCTGGAGGCGGATTAGGTTTGCCGAGCGGGATTCGAATTACGATAGGGAATGAAAGAGAGAACAGTGAAATTCTGGCGATTTTAAAGGAAATGGTCAGCAATAAAATCGAGAGTTAATCTGCTGGACAAAGAGGAGAATCGGCTGTGAAAAAACAAGTATTGCTCATAGGTGCCGGGCTTATCGGGAGCTCGGTTGCTCTGGCTATAAGAAAAGAGCACGAAGCTTTCATTATCGGCTATGATGCGAATGCGGAACATTGTAAGCTTGCAAAAATGCTGCATATTATTGATGAGTATACCGAGGATTTGCAGCATCACGCAGAACAATCGGATCTTATCATCTTAGCAGCTCCTGTTCAAGAAACAGAAAACCTTCTTGAGACCCTGGCGTCCTGCAAGCTGAAAAAAAGCGTACTTATTACAGATGTCGGAAGCACAAAATCAAAAATAATGAAGAAGGCAAAGCTGTTAGAACAACAGGGAGTGGTATTTATCGGAGGCCATCCAATGGCGGGTTCTCATAAGACCGGAGCAGGAAGCGCAAAAGCACATTTGTTTGAAAATGCCTTTTATATTTTGACTCCTTTCCCTTCCACTCCTGTTGAAAAATTGAATGAGCTTATGGATTGGCTCAAAGGAACCAATGCAAAGTTTGTAACAATGGATGCAGAGGAACATGATGCTTTAACGGGAGTGGTCAGTCATTTTCCTCACATAATAGCCGCAAGCCTAGTACGTCAAGTGAAAAATCATGCTGAGCGGAACGATCTTGTCAAAGCGCTGGCGGCAGGAGGATTCCGAGATATTACGCGCATTGCTTCCAGCAGTCCGTTTATGTGGCGTGATATTATTCGCCATAATAAACAGAACATTCTTTCCTTGCTTGATGAATGGCTTGAAGAAATGAACGAGGTTCGCAACATCATTCAAAAAGAGGATGCACAGGAGCTGTATGACTATTTTCTCGGGGCGAAAACGTATCGGGATTCTTTGCCGATTCGGACAAAAGGAGCCATCCCGTCCTTTTACGACTTATATGTTGACGTATTAGATCGCGCTGGGGTAATTTCTGATGTGACAACACTGCTGGCAAACGAAAACATCAGCATTACCAATATACGCATTATCGAGGCTCGGGAAGATGTATTCGGGGTGTTGCGATTAAGCTTTCAAACGGAAGAAGACCGTGCGAAAGCAAAGCAATGTTTAGAAGCCAGCGGCTATGAAACTTATATTACAATTTAGGAGCGATGCACTCATGGGAAGCAATACTCTTACTCCCGCACTGCAGGGGTTACAGGGAACAATAACGGTGCCTGGCGACAAATCCGTTTCTCATCGTGCCGTCATGTTTGGGGCGATTGCACAAGGGAAAACAGTCATCAATGGATTTTTGCCGGGGGAAGATTGTTTAAGCACGATTTCTTGTTTTCAAAAACTGGGTGTAGAAATCAGCAGGAACGGCGACTTTGTCGAAGTGCATGGAAACGGAATTCAAGGATTAAAAGAGCCGACAGAAGTGCTGGATGTAGGAAATTCAGGAACGACAATCAGACTTATGATGGGTATATTAGCCAATACGCCTTTTCACTCTTGTATTGTCGGAGATGCTTCGATAGGCAAACGTCCAATGAAACGGGTGACAGAGCCATTAAAGGAAATGGGAGCCCAAATTGACGGACGTGACAATGGAAACTACACGCCGATCAGCATTCGGGGAGGAAACATAAAGGGCATCCAGTACACTTCTCCCGTTGCCAGCGCACAAGTGAAGTCGGCTGTTTTATTGGCAGGGCTGCAAGGAGAAGGCATTACATCCGTTACAGAACCGCTTCAATCAAGAGACCACACGGAGCGTATGCTTCAGGCTTTTGGCTGTAAAGTGGAAAAAAACGGCTTGACAGTTTCCGTAGAAGGGAAGCAAGAGCTTATCGGGACGACTATTGAAGTTCCGGGAGATATTTCGTCTGCGGCATTCTTTTTAGTTGCTGGTGCCATCGTGCCAAACAGCTGCATCACATTGAAGAAAGTTGGATTGAACCCGACAAGAACAGGCATATTGGATACCTTAAAACAAATGGGCGCAGCGATCCGCATCGAGAATGTGACAAATGAACAATTTGAGCCGTATGGCGACATTACGATTGAAACGTCGGAATTAAAGGGTGTAGAAATCGGCGGAGATTTAATCCCGCGTTTAATCGACGAAATTCCGATTTTAGCTTTGGCGGCAACGCAAGCAGAAGGCGTTACCGTTATTAAAGATGCAAGCGAGCTCAAGGTGAAAGAAACCAATCGCATTGACACAGTAGTGAAAGAATTGCAAAGGCTGGGAGCAAACCTAGAAGCAACTGAAGACGGTATGATCATTTATGGAAAAACAGCATTAACGGGAAATACAGTCGATAGCCACGGCGATCACCGAATCGGAATGATGCTTGCCGTTGCTTCTTGTCTTGCTAAGGGTGAAACAAACATACTTAATCGAGAGGCCGTTGCTGTATCCTATCCGAACTTTTTTGAACAGCTCAATAGTTTACAAGGGCGATAAGAACCTTCTTTTAGAGGGTTCTTTTTTTATTAAAACGGAGCAGCACATTTCTATATATTCTGCAAAGTTGCATGCTTGTTGCTCAAAATCATTTCGTTCGTTATCATAGAAAGATAATATGGCATAAAAAGGGGTCGAAAGATGGATACATTACATAAAGCAGTGGAATTGATTGAAAACGGTGAAATTGAGCGCGGGCTTGGTCTGTTAGAGCAGTACGAGAAAAAAGGCTCTGATGAAGAGAAGTATGAAATTGCCCGTTACTATCACAGATTGGGATTTCTTGAAAAAGCCTTGTCCATAATGGAGGATTTGAATGCCTTATATCCGGAAGAAAGCGAGCTTATCCTATTTCTTGCGGAATTATATATTGATATGGACGAGGAGGATAAGGCTATTGAAGTGTTGAACGATATTCAAGAGCATGATGAACTGTATGTTCAATCCTTGCTTCTTGCTGCAGATTTGTATCAAATGCAAGGATTCGATGAAGTGGCCGAACAAAAATTGCTTATAGCGAAAGAAGCGCTCCCGGAGGAAACGGTAATTGACTTTGGGCTGGCCGAACTTTATAGCAGCCGTGGAGATTATGCTAAAGCTGTTCCTTATTACGAATCTATAGTTCACCTTCATTCAGAAATGGCCGGGGTTAATATCCACCTTCGTCTTGCTGAAAGTTTAAGTGCTATCGGCAAATGGGAAGAAGCAATCGAGCGCTATGAAGAGGGCTTGAAAGAAACGGAGGATCTGCATGCTTTATTTGGTTATGCTTTTACTCTCTACCAGGGAGGATTATATCAACGCGCCATTCCTGCCTTTGTTAAAGTTAAGGATTTAGATCCTGAATATTCTGCTGTCCACCCGTATTTGGCAAAATGTTATGAAGAAGAAGGCATGCTGCAAGAAAGCTACGAAACATTAAAAGAAGGCTTAAAAGTAAATGAATTTTCTCCAGAGCTGTACTCTTCTTTAGCGAAAATATGTGTAAAGCTCGGGAAGATGGAAGAAGCGGAAGATACTTTGCGACAAGCGGCTGCGCTTGATCCGACCAATTTAGAAGTCATATTGGGACTTACACAATTGCTTCGCATGCAGGAAAAATATGAGGATATTGTAGATGTTGTTGAAACCGTAAGAGAAAATGGCGAGCATGACCCGCAATTGGAATGGGATTTGGCATTTGCGAAAAAGGAACTAGAGGAATATTCTGATGCATTAAACCTTTATCGTAATGCATATACTTCTTTTAAGAATGATATTGCTTTTCTGGAAGAGTACGGATACTTTTTATTAGAAGAAGGATTGCAAAAAGATGCTAAGGAAGTATTTACAAGATTGCTACAGCTAGATCCGACACAAGTCCAAATTGAGGAGTTATTATATAATTTAGAGGATTTACAGTAATTTTGAAGGAAACTTGACGCTTCTTCTTGAATGTAAAAAGAAAAGAAGTACAGAGGAGGGACCGAACGTTATGAATACCCCTGTTTCTGTGAATGAGAAAAAGGATTTCGTCAAATGGTTTTTAAGCAATTATCAGCTTAAGCAGCGAGAATGTGTGTGGATCCTGAATTATTTAATGAGTCATGATCAATTGATGAAAAAGGTGCATTTTGTAGAGCATGCCAAGTATTGCCCTCGAGGTCTCGTAATGTCAACGAATTGTGTGAAAGACGCTCCATTTCATTTTTATAAACAAAATGTCATGACTACGGATGCAGAAAAATCGTTTCATGATATTCGGTTGAACCGAGACGAGGACATTTACATTCAGCTCAATTTTAAGGCCTCTTTCCAAAATTCGCATTATGTAGCGGTTTTGGAAGATAATCCGTACTTGCCGAAAAGCTTGGAAGTCAATGAAAAGGATCGATTGCTGGCTGAACGATTTTTAGAAGAGACAATTTATAATTTCCAAAAGGAAAAATTAATGAGGTTGATTGACCAAGCCTTGGACCAACAAAATAAAGAAGCGTTCCAAGAATTAACGCAGCAGTTAAAAAGCTTATAATATTTTAAAGAAAACCCTTGAATTTCAAGGGTTTTTCATTTTATTCGGTTCTTTAATATGGTTTAATAGAACATGAGGACCATAGAGGGGGAAAAAAGATGGATTGGACAACAAAGGATATAAAGCTATATCAGCAATCAAAGGAGTATGTAGATACCGTAATCATACCGCTTGTACCTGTTTCACTTGGTGGAGATATCGAATCAGTTGTACAAAGGGGAGAGTTTGTTTCAGCTTTAACTCGTGAAATCGAAAGGCAATATAGGGGAAGAATCTTACTCGTTCCGCCGTTTACATATTTACAAGAAGAAAGAGAAGAATGTTCAAAGCACTTGCAAGTATGGACAAGCTCGTTCATTCGTGAAGGGATAAAGCATGCAGTGTACGTGACGAGCGATTTTGAATGGAAACAAGAAACGGACTTACAGGGAACATTGTTTTGGCTTCCCGCTTTGCCGTTGGAGCATCTGGATTCAAAAGCAAGGCAAGAGGTTTTGCAATCTCAAGTAAATGAAATCATGACAATTTTATTCAACAAGTGGGAAAAAGCAGAATAAATAGACAGTTTTGTCGATTGTAAGCAGTATCATATTGACCAATGACAATGGTTATTATATCATGATAGTGTCCTAGTTTTTATATGTTATAGACCTGTTTATCCTAATGGATGCAACTTTTTATAGAGGGGGGAAATTTTCATGAGCGAGAAAGAACACAGGGTATCAAGACGTCAGTTTTTAAACTACACACTGACAGGCGTTGGGGGATTTATGGCTGCTGGTATGCTTATGCCGATGGCGCGCTTTGCGTTGGATCCTGTTCTTGAGAAAGAAGCTGGAACTGAATTAGTGCCTGTTGCGCAAGTAAAGGAAATTACCAAAGAGCCGAAGCGTTTTGACTTTAAAGTAAAAGTGGTGGATGGCTGGTACAAAACAGAAGAGCCGAAATCAGCGTGGGTTTACAAAAATGAAAGCGGCGACATCGTTGCGTTATCTCCAATTTGTAAACACTTAGGATGTACTGTCAACTGGAATTCTGACAAATCACATCCAAACCAATTTTATTGTCCATGCCATGGCGGACGCTACGAGAAAGATGGTACAAACATCAAGGGTACTCCGCCGCTTGCGCCGCTTGACGTGTACGAAGCAAAAGTAAAGGATGGAACGCTTTATTTAGGTAAGGCGAAGCCACATGGAGGTGCGTAATAGATGTTGAACAAAATTTATGATTGGGTTGACGAACGTCTAGATATTACACCTTTGTGGCGCGATATCGCTGATCATGAGGTGCCTGAACACGTAAACCCTGCTCATCACTTTTCAGCATTCGTTTACTGTTTTGGAGGATTGACGTTTTTCGTAACCGTAATTCAAATTCTATCAGGTATGTTTTTGACAATGTATTATGTACCTGACATTAAAAATGCATGGGAATCTGTATATTATTTACAAAATGAAGTAGCGTACGGCCAAATTGTACGCGGTATGCATCACTGGGGTGCGAGTCTTGTTATCGTAATGATGTTTTTACATACATTGCGCGTGTTCTTCCAAGGTGCATATAAAAAGCCTCGTGAATTGAACTGGATTGTTGGGGTATTAATTTTCTTCGTAATGCTAGGTTTAGGATTCACTGGTTACTTATTGCCTTGGGATATGAAAGCGTTATTCGCTACTAAAGTAGGTCTGCAAATTGCAGAGCAAACGCCATTAATCGGTAAGCAAGTAAAAACGCTGCTTGCAGGTCACTCTGAAATCGTAGGTGCACAAACGTTAACTCGCTTCTTTGCGATTCACGTATTCTTCTTACCTGGCGCACTATTAGGATTAATGGCTGCACACTTCTTAATCATTCGTAAGCAGGGTATTTCTGGTCCGCTATAAGATTTATAGATAATCGAAAATGTGAATTCAAAGGAGGGAGATTATGCATCGCGGCAAAGGGATGAAATTTGTTGGTGATTCACGTGTACCTGCTGTCCGTAAACCGAACATCCCGAAGGATTATTCGGAGTTTCCGGGGAAAACGGAAGCGTTTTGGCCAAACTTCCTGTTAAAGGAATGGATGGTAGGATCAGTTTTCTTAATTGGGTATCTATGTTTGACGGTCGCTCACCCGTCACCGCTTGAGCGCATTGCAGATCCGACAGATACCGGTTACATACCGTTACCTGACTGGTATTTCTTATTCTTGTATCAATTATTAAAATACTCATTCGCATCAGGTCCGTACACAATTATCGGTGCATTCATTATGCCTGGTATTGCGTTCGGTGCGTTATTGTTAGCTCCGTTTCTTGATCGCGGACCGGAGCGTCGTCCGTTAAGACGTCCTTTAGCAACTGGTTTTATGCTGCTTGCATTGGCGTCCATCATCTTTTTAACTTGGGAATCTGTAGCACACCATGACTGGGAAGCAGCAAAGAAGCAAGGTGCTATTGTGAAAACGGTAGAAGTGGACAAGAATGCAGAAGGCTATAAAATTATGCAAGCGAATACTTGCTTAACTTGTCACGGTGACAATTTGCAAGGCGGTCCTGCGGCTCCGGCATTGCAAAACCTTGAACTGAAACCGGAAGAAATCGCTAAGATTGCTAAGGAAGGTAAAGGAAACATGCCTAAAGGCGTGTTTAAAGGAACGGATGAAGAGCTGAAAAAGCTTTCTGAGTTTGTAGCAGGATTAGGAAAAGAATAACCCGTAAAAAGCTGGCTTTTTAGTCAGCTTTTTTCTTTTCAGAAGGATAACTGACGCTGCTGCCTGTTGGGTGCCGGCAAGTTTTCTTTATGCTATAATACAATGAGAACTAAACAGAAAGTTGAGGGTTTACAAGTGGCATTTCTGTATCATATTCTTCGCAATCGAACCATTCTTTGGCTGCTCTTTATTATTAATGTTTTAGGAACGATATACGGCTATATTTGGTACAAATATCAATTGATGGAAACTCCTCCCCAATTTCTTATTTTTGTGCCGGACAGCCCGACTGCCAGCTTGTTCTTTGTTTTCGTTTTGTTCGCCTTTTTATGGAAGAAAAATTGGGGTCTTATGGAGGCCTTTGCTATCGTAACATTATTCAAATATGGGATTTGGGCAGTCGTGATGAACATCCTTGTATACATAGTGGAAGGAAGTCTAGATTTAGCTAGTTACATGCTGATTGTTTCGCACGGTGCGATGGCTGTACAGGGGCTGTTATATGCACCTTTTTATCGGATTAAGATGTGGCATCTCATAGCAGCTGCAATTTGGACGCTGCATAATGATATCATTGATTATGTCTTTTTTATGCTGCCTCGTTACAGCATGTTAAATGATTACTACCAGCCTATCGGTTATTTTACATTTTGGCTCAGCATCGCTTCTATAGCCATTGCTTATTATCTATGCATACGTAAACAGCGTTTCTCGTTGCCTATTAACGGTCAGTAAGTCTGCGGCCCCTTATTATTAGGGGGCTTTTTATATTAAGAATTCTTTTGTTTTCATTACCGGCTGGTATCGTACGGTTTGTGCGCGAGCGTTCTTCGGAGACAGCTTTTCTTTTTTTCATAAGGTCTATTCTTGTCCAACTTTTCATACACTTTACTAGGAATTTGAGGAGGGACAAGAATGAAAAAATTAGTATTTCTGATTTTTCTAATGTTCGCTTTTATACCTTTGCCAATACATGCTTCCCATTGGAAAGACTTAAACGGATTGCTTGATGAAACATTGCAGCTTGTTAAGCAAAAAGAATATAAAAAAGCGGAACAGCTGTTGGAATATTTTGCTTCGCAATTTACCGGCTATAATAAACAAGAGAAATTGACTTCGCCTGAAGATATACGCGTCATTTCAGTGGCATATGACAAAGCGTTTGCGTCTATTCAAAGTAAAGATGTGAGCCAGAATGAAAAATGGGAAGATATGCTGGCCCTTCGTCTTGTTGTGGATGCGGAACAATCCAAGTTTCAGCCGCTTTGGCTCGATATGGAACAATCTGTAATGAAGCCGTTTAATCGGATGGAACAAGCAATGAAAAAAGAAAATGATGAAACGTTTCAATACCAGTTAAATTTATTTTTAAATCAGCTTTCTATTATCTATCCGAGTTTGTCAGTCGATTTGCCGGATGAAGATTTACAGCGGCTGAACGCTCATCTAGCATATTTAGATGAATTCCGCAATTTAATTGCGAAAAGTCCAAATGCACAAATGCAAGTGGAGGTTATGAAAGAGGATTTAGAGCGCATCTTTTTGAATGCAAAAGAAGATAGCGCTGATCCTTCACTCGTTTGGGTAATCATTACAACGGGAAGTGCCATTCTCATTACATTAACTTATGTAGGTTGGAGAAAATATAAAGGCGAGAAAGAAAAGAAACGGGTTAAGTCAAAAAATTGACAAGAATCCAGCGGTGCAAGTTCGTTGACAGAAAGACAGTGACAAAATAGAATGAATAGTACCATAACTTCTATGGAGGGTAAACATGCTTTATTTGGTCTATTTTTTAGTAGTATTGCTTGTTCCGATTTATGCACAAATGAAGGTGAGAGGAACTTACAGCAAATATTCTGAAGTTTACTCTACTTCTGGAATGACAGGTGCAGACGTGGCAAGAAGAATTTTGGACGCAAACGGCTTATATGATGTACGAGTCGAAGAAACTCCCGGCTTTTTGTCCGATCACTATGATCCGCGTTCAAAAACAGTTCGTTTGTCGACAAACAACTATTATGGTCATTCCGTAGCAGGTACGGCAGTTGCAGCCCACGAAGTCGGACATGCAATCCAAGATGCACAAGATTACGGATTTTTACGCTTCCGTCATGCGTTAGTGCCTGTGGCGAGCTTTAGTTCCAATATGTCATGGATTTTTATTATGATTGGTATTTTTGCGCAAATTTCTAATTTGCTGTTGCTAGGAATTATTTTACTTGCAGCAGGGGTATTATTCCAATTGGTTACCTTACCGGTGGAATTTAATGCTTCCAATCGAGCAATGCAGCAAATCACTTCGCTTGGAATCGTTTCTCCCTCTGAAGAAGGGGATGCTCGTAAAGTGTTAAACGCTGCAGCTTTAACGTACGTGGCAACAGCTGCCGTGGCAGTGCTTGAGCTTCTGCGCCTTGTTTTAATTTACACAGGAATGCAGCGAAGCGACGATTAAAGGCTATCGAATGAACGATAGCCTTTTTTATGTTCTGTTTAATTGTGCAGAGGGTTTTTATTTTCATCGAGTGTAAATCCTTCTCCGATGACATCGTGAACATCGCTTACTGCCACAAATGCGTGAGGGTCTACAGATGTAATAATATTTTTCAGCTTTACAATTTCATTTTTGGCGACAACACAATACAATACGTTTCGTTCTTGCTTTGTAAACGTTCCTTGCCCTTTTAAGAATGTGGCTCCGCGGTCCATCTCCGACAAAATCTTCAACGCGATTTCATCATTCTTATCAGAAATGATCGTTGTCCCCTTTGCCGCATAAGCGCCTTCCTGCATGAAATCGATAACTCTGGCTCCGACAAATACAGCTACCAGTGTATACATGGCTTCCCTGTACGTTAAATATGTCAATGAAACTGTAATAACAACTGCATCAAACAAAAACATTGTCTTCCCCATGCTCCATCCTGCATATTTGTGGGCAAGACGAGCGATGATGTCCACTCCTCCGGTTGTGCCGCCAAAGCGGAAAATGATGCCTAAACCTACGCCAATAAACACCCCCGCAAATAAAGCGGCCAAAGTCATGTCATTATTTAGGGTGATATGTACCGGATATCGTTGGAAAAGCCATAAAAAAAGCGAAACGCTGATTGTTCCGATAATGGTGTAAATAAATGTTGTACGGCCGAGCAGTTTCCACCCGAGAAAGAACAATGGAATATTTAAAGCCAAGTTTGTGTAAGACGGATCCAGTTTAAATAAAAAGTACAACAAAAGGGTAATACCGGTGAATCCCCCTTCAGCTAAATTATTTTCAATGTTAATATTGACGATGCCAAATGAAAAAATGGCAGATCCAATTAGAATAAAAAGGATATTTCGTATTTTGATATTAAACATAGTATTCCCCCTGTAGTCTGTTTCTCTGCCAGTTTATTATAGAGTATCCTATGCATTCAGGCAAATTATGTATAGCGATAATAAAATTTGTCAAATTATACGGAATTGGCTAACATGAAAGAAGAAGGATAAGAGGTGATACATATGGAAAAAAGTATGAAAGATATCCAAAAAGAAGTGGATGCATACATAAGCCAGTTTAAAGAAGGCTATTTCAGTCCGCTTGCGATGCTTGCGAGGCTGACAGAAGAACTGGGCGAGTTAGCGCGGGAAATCAATCACTACTACGGGGAAAAACCGAAGAAAACAACAGAAAAAGAAAGAACCATTGAAGAGGAATTGGGAGATTTATTGTTCGTCATTGTTTGTTTAGCTAATAGTCTGAACATTGACTTAGAATCGGCTCATAATATGGTCATGGAAAAGTTTAATACGAGAGATAAAAATCGTTGGACGCGAATTGAAGAGGAGGAGAAATAAAATGAAAAACATCAATATTGTACTTGCAGGTCCGAGAGGAAGAATGGGATCAGAAGCTTTGCGTTTAATCGAGGCTACACCTCATTTCACGCTTGCCGCAGCAATCGATCGTAAAAACGGCGGTAAATTAATTTCGGATATAGAAGGTCTTCCAAAATTGGATGCGCCTGTTTTTGAAGATTTACATGAATGCTTACAAACAGTACAAGCTGATGTGCTGCTGGACTTAACAACACCTGAAATAGGGAAAAAGCACGTAAACATCGCCATGAGTCATGGAATTCGTTCTGTAGTGGGAACAACAGGATTTACAGAAGAAGAGCTGAAAGCGTTAAGTATAGAAGCAAAAGAACGTAAAGTAGGAACTATCATTGCACCGAACTTTGCGATTGGCGCTGTATTGATGATGAAGTTTGCCCAAATGGCCGCGAAATACTTTCAAGATGTAGAGATTATCGAGCTTCATCACGATCGCAAATTGGACGCTCCTTCAGGGACTGCTTTAAAAACAGCAGATTTAATCCGGACGGTTCGTGAACCGAAAAAGCAAGGGCATCCAGAGGAAGAAGAACAATTGCAAGGAGCAAGAGGGGCAACATTAGACGGTATCCATATTCACAGTGTCCGCTTGCCTGGTTTAATTGCGCATCAGGAAGTGTTATTCGGCGGCAACGGACAAATGCTGAGCATTCGTCATGATTCGTTCAACAGAGAGTCGTTTATGTCCGGTGTAAAATTGGCTGTTGAAACAGTGATGAGCCTTGATACGCTCGTGTACGGATTAGAAAACATCATGGATTAAAGGAGAAAAAATCATGAAAATCGCGTTAATTGCTCACGATAAAAAGAAAAATGATATGGTGTCTTTTACATATGCTTACAAGCCGATACTTGAGAAGCACGAACTGTTCGCAACCGGAACGACCGGTTTGCGGATTATGGAAGCCACGGGTTTGGGAGTAACGCGTTATCAATCCGGTCCTTTTGGGGGAGATCAAGAAATCGGGGCTATGATCGCGAAAAATGATTTAGATATGGTAATTTTCTTTCGCGATCCTCTTACAGCACAGCCGCACGAACCGGATGTAAATGCATTGCTGCGCTTGTGCGATGTATATTCGATTCCTCTGGCGACGAATATGGCAAGCGCAGAGCTATTGATGCACGCTTTAGAAAGAGGAGATTTAGATTATAGAAAGCTAAGAAGGAGTACGACATGAAATTACATATATTAGCTTTTGGCGCCCACGCTGATGATGTGGAGATCGGCATGGCAGGCACCATTGCCAAATATACAAAGAAGGGTTATCTGGCAGGAGTATGCGATTTGACTCAAGCGGAGCTGTCGTCAAATGGTACAGTGGAATTGCGCAAGCAAGAAGCAGCCCGTGCCGCAGAGTTGCTTGGGGTGCATATTCGAAAGAATTTGGGTATGCCGGATAGAGGACTGTTTTTAAAAGAAGAGTACATAGAACAAATTGCAGATGTCATTCGTGAATATAAGCCTTCTGTTGTGTTTGTCCCATACTATGAAGATAGACATCCCGACCATGCCAATTGTGCAAGGTTGGTCGAAGAAGCTGTGTTTTCTGCCGGAATCCGCAAATATAAAGGGAAGAAGGAGCTGCCTCATCATCGAGTCTCATCTCTTTATTATTACATAATCAACGGATTTCATAAGCCGTCTTTTTACATTGATGTAACAGACGAAATGGAAACAAAGGTAGCTGCTTTACAGGCATATGAAAGTCAGTTCACGAAGGGAGTGGACGGTGTGATGACACCGTTGACAGAAGGGTATATCGAGACTGTAGTGGCGCGGGAGAAGCTGTTTGGCAAGGAAGCGGGCGTACAGTATGCGGAAGGGTTTTTGAGTAAAAAGCCGCTGTTGCTCGAGCATGACGTGATAGGTGAGAAACCATGAAGTTAAAAATTGGAATTACATGTTATCCAACCGTAGGGGGGTCCGGCGTAGTTGCTACAGAATTGGGGAAATTGCTTGCGGAACGAGGGCATGAAATCCATTTTATTTCTTCAAGCATGCCGTTTCGATTGAATAAGATATATTGCAATGTTTATTATCATGAAGTTGCGGTGAACCAATATTCTGTGTTTCAGTATCCTCCTTATGATTTAGCGCTTGCAAGCAAAATGGCAGAAGTGGCGAAGCGGGAGCAGCTGGATTTGCTTCACGTTCATTACGCCATCCCCCACGCTGTTTGCGCTTATTTAGCAAAGCAAATGGCGGGAGAAAGCTTGAAAATTGTGACTACCCTTCATGGAACGGATATTACCGTGCTAGGATACGATCCGTCGTTAACGGGCCTTATTCAATTCGGAATTGAAAAATCGGATTATGTCACTGCTGTGTCCCGTTCATTAGTGGAGCAAACATATGAATTGATTCAGCCGAAGAAAGATATTCATACTGTTTATAATTTTATTGATGAGCGTATATATCAGAAGAAAGATACCGCGCATTTAAAGAAAGAATATGGAATAAAGGAAGAGGAAAAGGTTATTATCCATGTTTCCAACTTCAGGAAAGTAAAGCGAGTGCAAGATGTTATTCATGTGTTCAACCGGATTCAGAAGGAAGTGCCTTCTAAATTGCTACTGGTTGGAGATGGTCCGGAGTATACGTTAATTGCGAGTCTCGTCAAACAGCTGAAGCTGGAAGAAAAAGTGCTGTTTTTAGGAAAGCAAGAAAATGTGGAAGAGCTTTTCTCCATAAGTGATTTAAAGCTCCTTCTCTCCGAAAAGGAAAGCTTCGGCCTCGTTCTTTTAGAAGCCATGGCATGCGGAGTGCCTTGCATTGGAACGAGAATCGGCGGAATTCCTGAAGTAATCGAAGACGGAAAAACGGGATACATTTGTGAGCTTGGAGACATAAAAGAGATCGCAGCTAAAGCTGTTGCCGTGTTAAAAGATGAAAAGCTTCACCAAAGCATGGCTGACAATGCTGTGACAGCAGTGCAGCAGCGTTTTAACTCGGATAAAATCGTTTCACAATATGAAGCCATATATTACAGCGTTTTAAGGAATGAAAACAATGGAACGTTTTAAGCAGCCTGCCGCCATTATAAAAGAGTTAAAAGAGAACGGCTTTGACGCCTATTTTGTAGGGGGGAGCGTTCGCGATTATTTAATTGGAAGAGAAATAGGGGATATTGACATAGCTACTTCTGCATTGCCGGAAGAGGTTATGCGCATTTTTCCCCGTCATGTTCCTGTAGG
>JBHGXS010000030.1:0-9027 GCA_041920565.1 Bacillus sp. (in: firmicutes)
ATTGCAAATGCCAGCAGCTTTGTGCGGACAAGGTGAATTCCCATCGCTTGCGCTGCAATTTCATTTTCACGAACCGCTTTCCAAGAACGGCCGATCTTGGAATATTCCAACCTCTTTACCGCAAATATAACGAACAATAAGATAAACAATACTACAAAGTAAATTTGGCTGGAATTTACCAGATTAAAACCAAAGAAGGATGGTGCTTTAATAGAAGCAAGTCCCATGGCACCGTTTGTAATGTTGATCGGCTTGTCCAAGTTATTGAAGACAATGCGGATAATTTCCCCGAATCCAAGGGTTACAATGGCCAAGTAATCTCCTTTTACACGCAATACCGGAATACCGAGAAGAACGCCGCATAATGCCGCGACAAACAAACCAATAATAAGGAAAATCCAGAAGCTTTCGCCTGATAATGGATATTGTCCGAACGGCATAAAGTTGCTTGCTTGTCCGGTTGCGAAGATTCCGTACGTATAGGCACCTACTGCGAAAAACGCTACGAATCCTAAATCCAGTAATCCTGCAAAGCCGACTACGATGTTCAAGCCAAGCGCCATCGCCACATAAATTCCCACTAATGTGGCAACTTCCATATACGATTCATAAGCAGGACCGCCGCTTGCGCCAAACGGAAGTGCAACGAACATGACAAGGAGCGCAACCGCCCACTTCGCCCGAACCGGAAAGCTTGTGTAATAAAGCAATAATAGAGAAAAGAGAAGCAGCAAAAACGCTACAACAGATTTTTGTGCCAAGTATAAACTTAGGGAAGTGACGACGATGTATAGTGCAATCAGTATTCCTTGAGCTAGCTTGTTACCTTCTAAATAAGCGATCAGTTTTTTCATCTTTTTCACCTACACTTTCTCTGTAACTGCTTTACCGAAGATGCCTTCCGGCTTGAAGATCAGCACGATAATTAAGATGGCAAAAGCAAATACGTCTTTGTATTCTGCGCCAAGTGTACCGGCAGAGAGGATAGACAAGTTGGCTGCCGCGAACATTTCCAATACTCCCAATAAAATGCCGCCAACCATGGCGCCTCGAATGTTTCCAATCCCTCCAAGAACAGCTGCCGTAAAAGCTTTCAATCCTAAAATGAAGCCGATGTACGGATCGATTGTTCCATATTGAATGGCAAACAGTACTCCTGTTGCTCCGCCTAAAGCTGAACCGATGAAGAAAGTTAACGAAATGACCTTGTTTACGTTTACGGACATTAATGCCGCTGTTTCACGATCTTGTGCTACGGCGCGCATCGCCATGCCCCATTTTGTTTTGTTAACGAAGAAGTCCAGTGCAACCATCATGATGATTGCGATGACAATAAGAATGAGAGATGATGACTTTACTTGTGCATTATTGAATGTTGATAAAATAGATGATGCTTTAATTGTTGTTTGATCTGTAAAGAGAGTCGGTCCTGTAATGATGTAATTTCCTTTCTTCAATTCTGTAATGAAGCGGACAAGATCTTGAAGCAAGAAGGATACACCAATCGCTGTGATCAGTGTGATCAGCTTTGGAGCGGAACGCAACGGACGGTACGCCACTCGTTCAATTCCCATTCCCACAAATCCCGTCAGCACAGAAGTCACGACCAATACGAGAATGAGAGCAAGAAGCGCAGGCATGACGGCCATCCAGCCAAGTCCTGTCAAGATCAGAAGTATGGCTGTTCCGATAAATGCACCGGTCATAAAAATTTCGCCGTGAGCAAAGTTGATGAGCTCCAAAATACCATACACCATTGTATACCCAAGAGCTACAATCGCGTATACTGCTCCAAGCGTCAAACCATCGATTAATACTTGCGGTAATGTATGCAAAATTTCAGTTAACATGAATTCCCCTCACTTTCTTGATTTTGATTCCAACACGAGCGTTACGCCTTCATGATTTTGGATATGCATGCATCCCTCCTAAAAAAATTCAGATTATTTTTATTATTAAGAATAATGATAAATAATTTTACACTATTAGACAATTCTTTTTTTATAACCTTCAAAAATTTGTAGAAAATTGTACTTTTATTCTTGTTTGAATTCAGAAGAAAAGGCATGGCAAGCAAGCCATGCCACATAGATTTTATTTTCCTACTTCGTCTTCTTGTTTGCCCGGGTATTTTTGCTCATCGAACTTGTAGATATATACTTTTGCATATTCGTTGTCGCCTTTTTCGTCAAAGCTTACTTGCGTAACAGCACCGTTGTAATCTTTTACTTTACGCACAGCGTCACGAACTTGCTCACGGGAAGGAAGCTTGTTGCCGTTTGCTTTAATCGCATCCTTCAATCCTTGTAATAATACGCCTGCAGCGTCATAACCGTATGCAGAGTAACCTTCTACTTCTTTATTGAATTTCTTTTCGTACGCTTCAGCGAACTTTTTACCTGTATCAGACTTCATCGGATCTGCTGCGATGGAAGTATAGTATGTATCCTTAATAGATGCACCCGCAATTTCCACTAACGTTGAAGAGTCGATGCCGTCCCCGCCCATGATTGGGATATTTAATCCTTTTTCACGTGCTTGTTTTACTAACAACCCCGCTTCTGCGTATAATCCGCCGAAGTATACTAAGTCCGGCTTGCTTGCCAGTACTTTGTTTAATACACCGTTAAAGTCTTTTTCACCTACAGTGATGGATTCATAACCAGCAATTTTAGCGCCTTCTTTTTCTGCAGCTTCTTTAAATGCTTTTACAAGTCCTGTACCGTATGCGGTTTTATCATCGATAACAAAAATATTTTTTGCTTTTAACGTTTTAATCGCATATTCTGCTCCCGCTGGGCCTTGGAAATCGTCACGAGCACAAATGCGGTTGACAATTTTTAATCCTCTGTCTGTTACATCCGTTGCTGTATTTACCGGGGATACCATTACCACATTGTTTTTCTCATATACTTCAGAGGACGGAATCGCTACACCGGAGTTTAAGTGGCCGACTACTCCGAGAATTTCTTTGTCAGCACCGATCGATTGAGCGTTTGCTACCCCTTTTTTCGGATCTGCCTGGTCATCATACGGAACAAGCTGCACTTTAAAGCCTAATTTTTCAAACTCAGCTTTTTGTTCTTCCATTTGCAGCTGCGCTCCAAGTTTAATGGCTTCCCCTTGTGTTGCGGAAGCACCTGATAGCGGCGATTGCGTTGCAATTTTAATCACTTTCCCGCCGCCAGTTCCCGATGTAGTTTCAGAGCCTTTGGAACAGCCAGCAAAAATACCGAAAATAAGCGCGGAAGATAATACTAAAGACTTTCCTTTTTTCAATACCACAATAATAACCCCTTTGTTTTTTGATTTTTTAGAATATTTAGCTAAATATTAACCTATGTTTCTACAACGGACAACTATAGTTTTTATACAAATTCAGACAAAATATTCAGAAAATTTAAGGTGGTGAACTTTTCAATTCACATAGTTAACATTATAAAAAAATAATAACTGCCGACTATACAATCGGCAGTTATTTTCTCTTACGTGTCCATTTCCCGCTGTTCTTTCCAGACATCCGTTACTTCTCCAGCCTCTGCAACATCTATAACCAGAGTTCCATTGCTATATCGATCTTTCTCTTTCATTGTCGAATAATCAATAGCTTCGACACTATTTTTTTCCGAACGGATAAAAATATTATAATTTTCGTCTATAATTTCGACTCCAACGATCCGATATGGATTGGTTTTTACTTCTCGAAAGATGACTGTACCACGTTTTGCACGTCCGGAAAGTTCAATTTCCGAAAGTTTCATTTTCTTTACAGCCCCTCTTTGTGTGACTATGACAATATTCGAGTCGATGCTGTCGATTACAAGTGCTTTCACAATATAATCTTCATCTTTTAAATTAATACCTTTTACCCCTGCTGCACGAACTCCGATTGGGCTGACTTCCTCTTCTTTGAATAATAATGCATATGCCGCATGAGTTACTAAAAGAATATGTTGTGTACCATTTGTAAGTTGGATATCTACAACTTCATCATCATCTTTCAGATTCATTGCCACCAGCGCTCTGGAGTAACGCTGTACTTTATATTGCTTTAACTCCGTTTTCTTTACCATGCCGTTTTTCGTTGTAAAGAAAATATACTTTTCCTCATCAAAGTTTTGAACCGCAATTGCATTGACTATGGTTTCATCGCGATCCAATGTCACGATATTGGCAAGGTGTTGCCCTATGTCTTTCCAGCGAATATCAGGCAATTCATACACCGGCAGATAGATATAATTTCCTTTGTTAGTGAAAAGGAGCATGGTATCCGTGGTATTAACATTATATTGACCAATTAAACGGTCGCTTTCTTTCATGCCGAAATCTTTTCCGCTTGAAGCATTGCGGGAACGCCAGCTTGTGCGCTTGACATACCCTTCTTTTGTAACTGTCACAATCACGTCTTCTTGCGGAATCATGACTTCCACATTGATTTTAATTTCCTCTATTTCGTGTTCGACAACGGTACGTCTTTCATCAGCATAGGCTTTCTTTACTTTTTTCAAGTCTGTTTTAATGACTTGAAGCAATTTTTTCTCACTGCTTAAAATAGCGGTAAGCTCGGCAATTTTTTTATGTAGCTCTTCCGCTTCTTCTTCAAGAGCGGTAATGTCTGTATTCGTCAATCGATATAGCTGCAAGGATACAATCGCTTCCGCTTGTGCTTCCGTGAATGCGAAATTTTGTTTCAAATTGTCTTTCGCATCCCGCTTATCTTTGGAAGCACGAATGGTTGCAATAACCTCATCCAAAATGGAAAGAGCTTTCATCAATCCTTCAACAATATGCTGACGATCTTTTGCTTTCTTAAGTTCATAATTGGAGCGATTTGTCACGACTTCCTTTTGATGATGAATGTACGCGTCTAAAATTTCCGGCAAACTCATCAATTTCGGTCTGCGGTTGTGAATGGCAACCATATTAAAGTTATATGTCACTTGCAGCTCCGTATTTTTGAATAAGTAATTTAAGATGCCCTCTGCATTTGCGTCTTTTTTCAGCTCCACTACGATGCGCAAGCCGGTGCGGTCTGTTTCGTCCCGTACTTCCGCGATTCCGTCCAGCTTCTTATCCAAACGCAAGTCATCTATTTTTTTCACTAAGTTTGCTTTGTTCACTTCGTATGGAATTTCTGTAATGACGATTTGCTGCTTTCCGCCGCGAATGTCTTCAATCGCTGTTTTACTGCGGATGATGATTTTTCCTTTCCCTGTTTCATATGCTTTTTTTATGCCTTCCAAGCCTTGAATAATGCCGCCCGTCGGAAAATCTGGTCCCTGCATGACTGTCAACAGATCATCAACTGTGCACTTTTGATTATCGATGCGCATGATCGTCGCATCAATGACTTCCCCTAAATGATGAGGGGGAATTTCTGTCGCATACCCTGCTGAAATCCCCGTAGAGCCATTAACAAGAAGGTTTGGAAACATTGCTGGTAACACAACAGGCTCTTCGCTTGTATCATCGAAGTTCGGAATAAACTCAACCGTCTGCTTATCAATATCGCGAAGCAATTCGGATGCGATTGCTGATAAACGAGCTTCCGTATAACGCATAGCCGCAGCCGGATCACCGTCAATGCTTCCGTTATTTCCATGCATTTCCACCAGCACATTGCGGATTTTCCAGTCCTGACTTAACCGAACCATCGCTTCATACACGGAAGAATCGCCATGCGGGTGATAATTCCCGATTACGTTACCCACTGTTTTTGCCGCTTTTCGAAACGGTTTTTCATGGCTATTTCCTTCCACATACATGGAATATAAAATTCTTCGCTGCACCGGCTTTAGTCCATCCCTTGCATCCGGCAAGGCGCGATCTTGAATAATGTATTTGCTGTATCGGCCAAAACGATCGCCAATTACGTCTTCAAGAGGCAGGTCATGAAATTTTTCCGCTTGCATCGTTTTCCACCTCTCCTGTTGAAATCATTTCATTTTCTAAAATATTGGTATCTTCCTGTAATCCGAACGCCACATTTCTCTCAATCCATTTGCGGCGCGGCTCTACCTTATCACCCATCAATGTGGTCACACGGCGTTCCGCACGTGCTGCATCATCGATTTTCACCCGGATTAGCGTCCGCGTTTCCGGATTCATCGTTGTTTCCCATAATTGATCGGCATTCATTTCACCGAGTCCTTTATATCGTTGAATCGTATAGCCTTTTCCGATTTTTTTCGTTACGCGGTCCAATTCTTCTTCCGACCAAGCGTACTCCACCACTTCTTTTTTCCCTGACCCTTTGCTTACTTTATACAAAGGCGGCAAGGCGATGAATACTTTTCCCGCCTCAATTAACGGCTTCATATACCGATAAAAGAACGTCAAAAGCAATACTTGAATATGCGCTCCGTCCGTATCTGCATCGGTCATAATAACCACTTTATCATAATTAACGTCCTCAATCGCAAAATCAGGACCGACTCCGCCGCCGATAGCATGGATTATAGTATTAATTTCTTCATTTTTTAAGATATCGGCAAGCTTTGCTTTTTCTGTATTAATAACCTTTCCTCGCAACGGCAGAACCGCTTGAAACTTACGGTCACGTCCTTGTTTGGCAGACCCTCCTGCAGAATCCCCTTCAACGAGATACAATTCATTCTTTTGCGGATTGCGGGACTGGGCCGGTGTCAGCTTTCCGCTTAAGGATGCTTCTGAACGTTTTTTCTTTTTTCCGCTTCTTGCTTCTTCACGGGCCTTGCGTGCTGCTTCACGCGCTTGAAACGCTTTAATGGCTTTTCGAACGAGCAACGTGGCCATATCCGGATTTTCTTCTAAGAAGTACGATAAGTGTTCTGACACAACTGCGTCAACGGCAGAACGGGCCTCGCTTGTACCAAGCTTTCCTTTCGTTTGCCCTTCAAATTGCAAGAGACCTTCTGGAATGCGCACCGATACGATTGCGGAAACGCCTTCACGAATATCCGTACCGTCCAAATTTTTATCTTTCTCTTTTAATAGCCCTGTTTTTCTTGCGTATTCGTTAAAAATGCGAGTCATGGCAGTTTTAAATCCGGCTTCATGTGTGCCGCCGTCTTTTGTGCGCACATTGTTAACGAACGACAAAATATTTTCCGAATAGCCGTCGTTAAATTGGAAAGCAATCTCCACTTCAATGCCGTTTTGCTCTCCTTCAAAAAACACAACTGGATGAAGCACGTCTTTTTCTTCGTTCAAGTAAGAGACAAACGCTTCAATTCCTGTTTCATAATGAAACACGTCTTCCAAATCGTTGCGCTCATCTTTTAAAATAATCTTCATTCCTTTTAATAAGAATGCGGATTCGCGGAGACGTTCGGATAGCGTCTCATAGTTATAATTGGTCGTGCTGAAAATTGTCGGGTCCGGTTTGAAATGGATCGTTGTTCCTGTTTGTTTTGTTGTGCCGATTTTTTCTAATGTCGTTACAGGATGACCGCCGTGTTCAAAACGCTGTTGGTACACAAAACCATCACGCTTAATTGTAACTGTGAGCCATTCGGATAAGGCGTTTACAACCGACGCACCTACTCCGTGCAATCCTCCGCTCGTTTTATAACCGCCTTGCCCGAATTTTCCTCCGGCGTGAAGAACCGTAAAAATAACCTCCGGAGTCGGCTTGCCGATTTTATGCATTCCTGTCGGCATCCCGCGTCCCTTATCTTCTACGGTAATGCTGTTGTCTTTATGTATGATAACTTTGATCTCATTTCCAAACCCCGCCAAGGCTTCGTCAACGGAGTTGTCCACGATCTCATATACTAAATGATGCAATCCGCGGCTGTCGGTGCTGCCGATGTACATACCCGGACGTTTTCGGACAGCTTCAAGTCCTTCAAGTACTTGAATCGCATCTTCATTATAATTGAATGTATGCTGGGTCAAAAACTTCTACTCCTTTCTTTCGAACAATAAGAACATATGTTTCATTGTAGCATATAAGAGAAAAATGACCACATAAAAAAGTTTATCTCTCATCCTATCGTATTTAATATACAAGATTTAAAAGAAAAATCCTTGTTCACAACAAGGATTCCTCTACGTTACTATTTCAAAAAAACGTTCATTTGTCAATGTATCGTTTCTTTATTATGTGTCTTTTTTCCGTTAATAAACGCTTTTTTCAGAGAGTACTTTTAAAAAGAGACCCTAACTTTTTCTGTAAATGTCAATAAAGGCATCAGGGAATCCGCTTTGTTTTGCTCTGGCAAGGTCAGCTTCGGCATTTTCACGTAATTTGTTGGAAGATACGATTACTCTATAGAACACCTCTTCATTTGCAGGCGGCTGAGGTGTTCCTTCGTTCACTTAAAATCCAAGCGCCTTTGATAATGCCCGCACAACTGCCCATGCCAGCTTTTCAATAAAAGAAGCATCTCCCAATAACGCTGCGTCTGCCGCATTATCTATAAATAAGTGTTCAAGTAAAATAGCAGGCATTTTCGTTTGCCGTAAAACTGCAAAGTTCGCCCGCTTCTTTCCTCTGTCTCTTATATTAAAACCACTGTAAAATCCCGTCAGCTCTGCATGAATTACATTTTGGAAGTTTACAGAATTGTTAGATGCGCCGGTGTAAATGTAGGATTCGAAACCGGTCCCTCCGCCAGCATTGATATGATTTGATAAAAAGAAATTCGCTCCCCAGTTATTGGCTCGTTTGGCTCTTTCATCTAAAGATAGAAACACATCTGTCGAACGGGTAGCATTCACTTCTACTCCCTCGCTTCTCGTTTGCAGAATGGAAACGATGCGGTTGGAAAGAAATAAGACGATATCTTTTTCTTTTAAGCCGCTCCCTGTTGCACCGGAATCCTTGCCTCCATGACCTGCATCAATCCATATTTTAATTGTCAAATTTACCATCTCCTTTTATATTTTGTATATTAAATTATAAATATATTGATTGTGTTTCTATCATACTCTTTTGATAATTGTGCAGAAAAACTATGTAATGCTATTGAAATATTCTTTCATTACGGTGTATGAAATTATAAAATGATGATAAACCGTTCCTCTACAAAGAAACGGCTCACA
>JBHGXS010000038.1:0-69585 GCA_041920565.1 Bacillus sp. (in: firmicutes)
AGGAACGCCTCCTAATAAAATTCCTTTTCCGCCTTCCGGCTTCTCAAGGAATTGCGCTCCGATTTGCGCGGACATACGGCCTGCTACTTCACTCATTGGTGTTAATAACGGAAGAGAACCGTTTGGCAATTGTACTGTTTCGTATGCAATGCCAATTACTTTCTTGTCAATTAATGCTTTTGTCAGTTCCGGTTCCGGAGCCAAATGCAAGTAAGTAAATAAAATCAGCCCTTCACGGAAGTATTGATATTCGCTTGGAAGCGGCTCTTTTACTTTCATCACCATATCCATAGACCAAGCTTCTGCAGCTGTTTCAACAATTGTTGCGCCTGCTCGGATATACTCTTCATTTGTAAATCCTGAACCGATTCCGGCATTTGTTTCAATAAATACTTCATGTCCAGAACGAACCAAGTGAACAACACCAGCCGGTGTCATTGCTACACGATTTTCGTTATTTTTAATTTCTTTAGGTACACCGATACGCACTGTAATATTCCCCCTTGAATATATAAAAATACCCCTAGCGACAGATTAGTAAGCGTTTACAAATATATTTCATAAATCTTACTATATTGTAGCACAGCACACGAATTTTTGACAAAAAAATGCCCCCTTTTTTTATGGGGACATGACTATTTTTGTCGAAAACGATGGATAATATCCATTCCACCTGTTACCTCAATTACCGTTCCCGTAATCATATCGGAATTTTCTTCACATAAAAAGGAAATAACCCTGGCAATGTCCTCTCCTGTTCCGGAACGGCCGACAGGAGTGCGCTTATCATTGAGAAGGCGCGCTCGTTCAATGGAAGCTTCTTTCATCTCACCGACAATATCCCCTGGACAGACCATATTAGATGTGATCCCGTATTCCGCTTCTTCATATGCGATCGTTTTTGTGAGGGAAACAAGTCCGACCTTAGCTGCCGCAAAAGCAGAGCGATAAATCCATCCAGGCGCGCTATCCGCCCCTTGAAAGCCGTAATTAATAATGCGGCCAAATTGTTGCTTGCGCATAATAGGAACGACGAGCTTGAGCAGATAAAACACTGCATGCAAGTTTCCGCTTATAATCTCATGCCACTCGTTTTCTTCGTAATCCACCAGCTTTTTCCGCTCAAATACGTACGGACCGGCATTGTTGATAAGAAAATCAATTCTTCCAAACCGCTCCATCATTTGTTTAACTACTTTATATAAATCCTCTTTTTTCGTTACATCCGCTTGGATCACCTGCAATTGTTCACCATATTTTTCTTGTAACTGACCAAGAGCCGCCATGTCGCTGCGATACGTTGCCGTTACAGAATATCCTTTTTCAAGCATCATTTCCGTTACTTTTCTCCCCAGCCCTTTTGAACCTGCTGTAATAAGAGCATGTCTCAAGCAAAGACCTCCTCTATTCAATCTCCTACTTCATATGTACCAACTTGCTTAACGAATTACAACTAATTTACATTTTTTGAATGTGTCAATAAAATGTTATAATTTTTCCAAAATTACGTCACTTATTCGTAAAATATGGTAAACGTTTTCGGTTTATAATAAAAGTGTAGAAAGACATTCCTAATAAATAGGAGGGAATCGATATGAGTACATATAAAACGATTCTAGTCGCAGTAGACGGTTCTAAAGAAGCTGAAAAAGCATTTAACAAAGCGATTCAAGTGGCCAAACGAAATAACGCTAAACTGGTCATTACCCACATAGTGGACGTCCGTGCCTACACTGCAGTGGAAGCGTACAGCCGCACAGTTGCAGAACGTGCCAATGGTTTTGCAAAAGACCTGCTTGCAGATTATAAAAAGGCAGCATTGGAAGCTGGAGTTGCTGTTGTGGAAACTGATCTTGAATTCGGTAACCCGAAATCAAAAATTTCTAAAGAAGTGGCGCCAAAACATCATGCTGACCTTATTATTTGCGGAGCAACCGGATTAAATGCCGTCGAACGATTTTTAATCGGCAGCGTTTCCGAGCACATCATCCGTTACGCAAACTGTGATGTTCTTGTTGTCCGCGGCGAAGAGGAAAAAGGCGAGCTATAGCTTTTTAGGGACTGTTGGCAAAAGGAGGGGAGCGCAAAGCGCTTCCCTCCTTTTTATGTATTGCTTTTCTTTTTTCTTAATTATTTAGGCATTTCTTCTGATCAATCTCTGATTAGGCACGAGATGATTGACATACATGGCTTTGTATTTTTATGGATAGCATTAAATTTTCACAGTATTTTTTTAAAATCCTAAAATACACACTGACTACTACGTGAAAAGGAAGAAAAAGACTGCCAAAAGGCAGCCTTCTTTTCATACTCCCGCAGTCTCCGCAATCAATGCTTTCGCATGCTGCAGAGACGCTGTTACTTGCTCAAAACCGGTTCCGCCAGCACTATTGCGTCGTTGTACCGCTGTATACGGATCCAGTACGTTATATAAATCCTCTTCAAACACCGGACACACTTCTTTGTATGTCTCCAGAGGTAAATCCAAAAGATAGATTCCTTGCTGAATACAAAGCAGCACCAATCGTCCGACGATTTCGTGCGCTTGACGGAACGGAATCCCTTTTGCCGCTAAGTAGTCTGCAAGCTCCGTTGCATTTGAAAAATCTTGACGCACCGCAATCTTCATTTTGGCGCTGTTTACCGTCATCGTTTCAATCATCCCTGCCAAAATGGTCAAACATCCTTTCACTGTTTTAACCGCATCAAACATTCCTTCTTTATCCTCTTGCAAGTCCTTGTTATATGCGAGCGGCAAGCCTTTCATAATGGTTAGCAAACTCATCAGGTGCCCATATACGCGTCCTGTTTTTCCCCGAATAAGTTCTGCCATGTCCGGGTTTTTCTTCTGCGGCATAATGCTGCTTCCCGTTGCGTATTTATCACTCATTTCGATAAACTGGAATTCCTGACTGCTCCAAAGGATCAGCTCCTCGCAAAATCGGGACATATGCATCATCAGGATGGAGGACGAACTTAAAAACTCTAAAATAAAGTCACGGTCGCTCACCGCATCCAAACTGTTTTCATAAATCCCGTCAAAATCAAGCAACGATGCTGTATAGCTTCTGTCAATCGGGAAAGTTGTGCCTGCCAATGCTCCCGCACCAAGAGGAGAAATGTTGATGCGTTTCAATGAATCTTCATAGCGCTCTTTATCGCGCTGCAGCATCCAAAAATATGCAAGCAAATGATGCGCAAACGAAATCGGCTGGGCACGCTGTAAATGCGTATACCCCGGCATAATGGTTTCTACATGCTCTTCAGCTTGCGCAAGAAGGGCTTGCTGAACATTTTGTACGAGCGTGATAATGTTTTGTACTTCTTTCTTTAAGTATAAGTGCATATCTGTTGCCACTTGATCGTTTCGGCTGCGGGCGGTATGCAGCTTGCCGCCCACTTCTCCGATTTCATCAATCAACATTTTTTCTAAATTCAAATGAATGTCTTCCTGCGCAACAGAAAACATCAGCTCGTTTTTCTTTGCTTTTTCTAACAGGGTTTGCAGACCCTTCTTGATTGTTTCGGTTTCGTCCTGACTGATAATGCCGCATTTGCCAAGCATCGTGACGTGAGCTATGCTTCCTTCAATATCCTCCAGCACTAACTCTTTATCAAAAGAAATAGAGGCACCGAATTCATCGACCCATGCTTCTGCTGTCTCGGTAAAACGTCCTCCCCAAAGCTTCTTCACGCTTCCACCTTCTTGTTGTTTACTTGGCTGTATACCTTTGTCGGCAATCCGAATAAGGAGATGAATCCGACTGCCGCGTTATGATCGAACTGGTCTTCGGATGTATAAGTTGCCAGCTTTTCATCATATAAAGAGTACTCGGATTTTCTTCCTTCTACAATCGCATGACCTTTAAACAGTTTTACACGGACAACGCCTGTCACGTTCTTTTGCGTTTCTTTTAAGAAGGCCTCTAACGCAGGCTTCAGAGGAGAGAACCATAAACCGTTGTAAATCAGCTCCGTCAGCTTTTGTCCGATGAACGGTTTAAAATGAGCTACTTCTTTTACAAGCGTTAAATCTTCTAATTCTTTATGTGCCTTAAGCAGCGTTGTCGCAGCCGGGCACTCGTATACTTCACGGGACTTAATGCCCACGAGACGGTTTTCCACATGGTCAATTCTGCCTACCCCGTGTTTGCCCGCTAAGGAATTCAGCTTCTTGATCATTTCCGCAAACGTATAATGAACGCCGTTTAAAGTTACCGGCACGCCTGCTTCGAATCCAATTTCAATGATGTCCGGCTTGTTTGGCGTATCTTCTAGCGCCAATGTCATTTCATATGCCTCTTCCGGAGGAGCCGCCCACGGATCTTCTAAAATGCCGCACTCGTTGCTTCTGCCCCATAAGTTTTGGTCGATGGAGAACGGGCTGTCTAAATCAATCGGAATCGGCACGCCGTTTTCTTTTGCATACTGAATCTCCTCTTCACGGGACCATTTCCACTCGCGAACCGGAGCAATCACTTCTAAATCAGGATTCATTGCTTTAATGGATACTTCAAAGCGCACTTGGTCATTTCCTTTTCCCGTACATCCATGTGCAACCGCGGAAGCTCCTTCTAACTCTGCCACTTCTACAAGCTTTTTCGCAATTAGCGGACGTGACAATGCAGATACAAGCGGATATTTTCCTTCGTACAACGCATGTGCTTGCAATGCCAGTAATGCATATTCATTCGCAAATTCTTCTTTCACATCAAGAACGTACGACTTTACGGCGCCTACCTTCAACGCCTTTTGCTGTACGAAATCCAGGTCTTTTCCTTCGCCGACATCTAAGCAGCATGCAATGACATCATAGCCTTTTTCTTGCAGCCATTTAATCGCAACCGATGTATCCAACCCGCCGGAGTATGCCAACACAACTTTCTTACCGTTCATAAAAAATCCCCCTCTATAGAATAAAAATTCATTATTATTAATTTAAATTCATAGTCACACTTTACCACCTTTCAAAAAAATAATCAACAAATAATTAAATATTTTTAAACAATTTCTGTTTCGTATACAATAGAGATAGCGGAGGGGAGAAACATGGAACAATATTTTATATACAATGAACGTCTGGGCATACAAATTCCGGCTTTGGATAAGGATTGGGAGGACATTCCCGCTGAGGTGCAGCAGGCCATTTTGCTGAAATGGGAACAAATACGGGGACATATTCCGGATCTCATTAAAGAGTTAGAACACTCTATCAACACTAAACAGCATCAGTTGTCTGACGAATCCAATTTTGAAACATCGTGTCTGTTGAACTCACAAATTTCAGAACTGGCTTCCATCATTAACGACTTATGGATTTGGTATCGAACCAATCAAGATATTTCGGCTGAAAAAGTGCATCAATAAAGAAAACTAGGCTGGCGGCAGCCTTAGTTCCTTGAAAAAGCGCGCTTTTTCCGCGTGCGAGGCGACGCTCCGAAGTGTTCCTTGTGCCCTTAAGGGGGGATAAGAAAAAGGCTCCAACCTCTTTGAGATTGAAGCCTACTTTTGTTTTTCGAGCAAATAACGCATTTGATAGAAACGATGGGCAAATTCCGTTACAGTACGTGTTAATCGATAATTCATCCCGGATCCGACTGCAATCCCGATTAACGGAATGCCTTGAATGAGCTTGCGGCGCAAAGCAGAAAGCAATAATGTTTTCAAAATCTGCTTCAATATTATTTGCAGGGAAGAAGACTCCAACACTTCTTCTTCTCCTTCATAGAAAAACGGGGCAAATTCTCCGTGCTCCAGCTCTTCCAATAGTTCATTCCATGCGTATTGCTGAAAACGATTCGGCAAAATGGAGGCATGGAACACTTTTAAGGCAATCATCATTTCATAGGGCTTGTTCACATCATAGCCGTATGCAGTAGCAATGAGCTGTACCGCCTTTAAATTAATCGCCAGCATAAGCGGAAGGTCTGCGCTTAATAGTAAAAGTCCGCCTACTCCTGTGGCCCCCCCTTGCACAAGAGAATACAGGCGATGCTTAGCAATTTGATGCTCCGCAATATAACTGAGCTGGTCGATCGATAAATGTTGCAGGTCTTCTATATGCTCAATGGTTTCATCAAACATACGGGCAGTCGATAAAATCCGATTGCGGGCGTCCAATTGCGATTGAGAGCTTTGGATGAAAGCATGAAGATGAAACAGCCATTGATCCGCTTTAGCAAAAAACTCTTTCCGCTTCTTATACGGAAGGCGCGAAACCGCAGTGTCCAGCCATTTATCAAATACCGTTTGAAAATCTGTGGATTCTTGCTGCGACAGCTGATACTCCCAATTTTTAATGTCATTCCAAATGGCTTGCTCTCGTTCGGTCAACGTCATAGTACAGCCCCCTTTAACTAGAAAACATTTCCTATAGTATAACACACTTATATGGCTGTTATGAACCTCCCCACTTACTCGCGTTCGCTCCTGGAAGCGGGGGTCTTCTCGCTTAAACATGATAAAAATCCTCTTTTTGCAAAGAAAATCACACAGAAAATTAGGTATTGGAACTGAATTTTCTGCGTGGGCAAAAAGACAAACGTTAAAGCATAATATCCTTTGCAGACTTCTTCAAGAACGTTCTAAAGTCAAAACCGCAAGAGAATTGAAATTGAGACAAAAACCATGCCGAAAATAGATGCGCGAAATGAATTCAAAAATAAATCCTTATCCCGATTTTTTCGTGTCAAAAATTGCTATAATAAAGTCAATGATGGAAAGAAAGGAAAGCACCAGTATGAAAAAACTATTCAACCTGTTCCCATTGGGTTTCACAATACTGCTGGCAGGCTGCCAAGAGGAAACATTGGACGGCACATGGAAGTTGACTTCCTATTCCCCAGATGAATGCCCCGTCATGTATAAATTCAGAGATGAAAAACAGAAAGCTGAGGACTCCGATAAAACGATACTAGTAAAAGTCGTGGATATGTACACAAACAGTACTTCTAAAGAGGACAAATATACGGGGACCTACAGTTTAACGGACAAGAGTGAAGATAAGTACTTCATTGACTATGGAAACTCTTTTACGGTCACACAAAGAATGGTTCAGGAAGATAATGAATTAAAGATGATTTTTGAAGATGTAGGCAGGACGTGCACGTATATCAGGTAACAAAAAAAGACGGGAAAGTCCCGTCTTTTTTATTACATTGCCAAGCGAACTACGTCGCGTGCAATCATTACCTCTTCGTTTGTTGGAATAACCATAACTTTAACCGGAGAGTGCGGATAGTTGATGAATGCTTCTTTTCCGCGCACTTGGTTGCGTTTTGGATCCCAGTATACACCCATGAACTCTAATCCCTCTAATACGCGCTCACGGATTAATGTACTGTTCTCACCGATACCGGCTGTGAAGATAATTGCGTCTACGCCTTGCATACGCGCTGCGTAAGAACCAATATATTTGTGGATACGAGATACGAATACTTCTAATGCCACTTTCGCACGTTCGTTTCCTTCTTCTTCCGCTTGTTCGATGTCGCGCAAGTCGCTGGAGAAACCGGAAAGTCCTAACATCCCGCTCTTTTTGTTCAATACATTAAGAACTTCTTCGACAGATTGACCTGTTTTCTCCATGATGTATGGAATTAAAGCAGGGTCAATGTTACCGGAGCGAGTCCCCATCGTTACCCCTGCAAGAGGCGTGAAGCCCATGGATGTGTCGATGGATTTTCCGCCTTCGATTGCGGCGATACTTGCACCGTTACCTAAGTGACAAGAAATCAAACGCAATTGCTCAATCGGACGGTCAAGCAATTCCGCCGCACGTTGGGATACATACTTATGAGATGTACCGTGGAAGCCGTATTTACGGATGCCGTATTTCTCATAGTACTCGTAAGGCAAGCTGTATAAGAATGATTTTTCCGGCATTGTTTGGTGGAATGCCGTATCAAACACCGCTACTGCAGGAACGTTTGGAAGAACTTCTTTGAACGCCTTGATACCGATGATGTTAGCCGGATTGTGAAGCGGCGCTAAATCATTTAAGCTTTCAATTTCTTTTAATACTTCATCTGTAATCAATACGGAATCATTGAACTTCTCGCCGCCGTGTACAACGCGGTGGCCAATGCCGTTAATTTCGTCTAATGACTTGATGATTCCTGTATCTGTTAACTTTTTCAGAAGCATTTTAACCGCAACCGCATGGTCCGGAATATCCAATACTTCCGTTTGCTTTTCACCGTTTACAGTGATTGTAAAGATACTATCATTTAAACCGATACGCTCTACAAGACCTTTTGTTAATACTTCCTCGCTAGGCATTTCAAAAAGCTGAAACTTTAAGGAAGAACTGCCTGCATTAATCGCAATAACCTTTGACATCTAGTCTTTCGCCCCTTTTATATAAGACATTCATTTATCCACGACAAACTTTGTCGAAATATGTGCTGTTTCCCTTGTTTATTTAAACATCATCCGAAGCATATTTCAAGATAAATGAGCGAAAAAATTAATGCAACACATAATTTTTTTTTATATTACAGATTTCCTTACCATTTCAACAACGAATATACAATTCAATAATTAAGTAACATTCGCACAGTACAAACAGATAATCTGTATTAAACAAAAATATCTATCTGTTATATGATAATTTATTCATTAAAAGGTATAAATTATCTTTCTTTTCGTTCTTCAAACCAGCGGTTAATTTGCGAAACCACGTTCTCCATCGCCTGCATGTTGGTAAACGACGGAAGCTCAACAAGCATGGCTTGCTTTGGAGATTTGACATTTGCTCCCTTCTTTTGGAGAACAAATATACTTTTTGCATTTTTTTCGTTTTTAAACATCGAAATCGGCAACTGTAATACCCCTTGAATGTAGGCATGTTCTTTTAAAAACGCATGCAGTTTCGGCGCTTGATCGCTTTCAAATAAGAAGTTCGGAATTAAAAAGAACAGGAATCCGCCTTCTTTTGTGTAATTGATGCTTTGTTCAATAAACAAATGATGTGCGTAGGACAATCCGCTGTCTGCTTTCAGCACAAAATCATCCGCACGCAGTTCATTCGGATAGTACCCTACAGGCAAATCGCAAAGGACTGCATCTACCGGATCTATATAAAGAGGCGCCAAGCTGTCTTGGTTAAAAAATTCAATGCCGTGCTTCTGCAAGTTTGCATTAACAAAGGCCAGGCGAAGCAGCAATTCATCCACTTCGATTCCGAACCCTTGGACTTTTTTCTCACCGGCATGATTTAAGACAGCTGTAAGTAAATTCCCTGTTCCGACAGCCGGATCGAGAATCGTAAGAGCCTCTTTTTCTTCCGTAAATTTATTAAACAGGTAGCTTACAAACAGACTTACGGCATCCGGAGTCATTTCATGGTTTGCCTGCACTCCATTTTTCATTCCTTTTAAAAGCGCAAGCTGAAATGCTTTGCGAACGTCCTCGCTTTTATAGTTTTCTTCTTTAAATTTGTTATATTCTCTCGTTAACCTCTCAATTGCGGAATGAGTTAGCTTTTCTTGCAAAATTTGCCCCTCGAACAAATTATCTCCTGTCTCTGCCAGCGCCTCTAAATATGTAATATCCATTTCTTTTCTTAAAATAAGCGCTGTAGAGTCAAAAATATGGAATAACGTTTCTACAGAAGAACTCAACTAAAATCCCTCCCTGACAAGTAAAATCACATAATTACCATCATACCATAATCTGTTGTTTTGTTCTAAGCATCGGTTCTAAAGACAGAAAAAAGACCTCTTTCCAGAGGTCTTTACATTTATTATGCTCTATCCGTAAATTTTGTTGCTTCTAGCTACAATCGTTTAGAACACAACCAATTCATTACTTTGCTGCTTTTGCCGCTTCAATTGCAGCTTCGTAATTCGGATGGCTTGTACCTTCGCTTACGTACTCTACGTAAGTTACTTTGTCGCTGCTGTCTACTACGAATACCGCACGAGCCAATAAACGAAGCTCTTTCATTACTACGCCGTAAGCTTCTCCGAAGGAAAGGTCGCGGTGGTCGGAAAGTGTCACCACGTTTTCTAATCCGGCAGAAGCACACCAGCGCTTTTGCGCGAACGGTAAGTCTACGCTTACTGTCAGTACTTTTACGTTTTCTAATTTAGAAGCTTCTTCGTTGAAACGGCGAGTTTGCGCATCGCATACGCCAGTGTCAATGGAAGGAACTACGCTGATTAATTTCACTGCACCTTTGTAAGTATCTAAAGTTACAGGAGATAAATCATTTGCCAGCACTGTGAAGTTCGGCGCTTGATCTCCCACTTTCACTTCATGTCCTAATAATGTAACAGGATTCCCTTTGAATGTAACGTTTGCCATTACAATTCCTCCTCTAATAAAGAAAGTATGTACAGTGTCAATGATAAAAGGAATGCAAGCAGAATGCAAATAAAACAGCTTTATTTTCTTAAAATATAGAAAACTTAACGCATCTAAGAAAATAAGCCAACTATCCAAAGTCGGCTTATTTTCTCTTTGTTACATAATTGTGCTTGGCTGAGGATCGCAGCTGTCTTGGTTTTCCTTTTTTTTGAACATGGTTTTAATTTTTTCCACTGCTTGCGGAACCATATCAATGACTTTATCAACAAGATGGGTGTTCTCATCTACATGAAGCATTTTGACTCCTTGCGAATTCACAATTAAAAAAGCAATCGGCGTGATGGAAACTCCGCCCCCGCTTCCGCCGCCAAACGGCAGACGCGGATTGTTATCGCCTCCGGGAAACTCGCTTCCTCCTGCCGCAAACCCGAATCCTACCTTGGAAACAGTAAGGATGACGCTGCCGTCAGGAGTTTCAACAGGATCTCCGATAATGGTATTGACGTCAATCATTTGCTGTAAATTATTCATTGCTGTATTCATTAAACCTTGAATTGGATGTTCAGCCATAATGAAATCCCCCTTTATTGTTATCACGTTTGTTAATCCATTCAGAAAGGCTCTTCACTCTATACTTCTGAAGAGAACTCATTCGTCCCCTCTGAAATAAACACAGAACGTTTTTTACGGACATATTGAAAAACCTTCCATCCCGCTATCATAGCTCGAAAAACCCGGAATGAAATGATGCATTCGAGTTGAGTGGTCATTATATTTCCTTGAAAAACAGGATGGATTTGCAATTCAGGTTCGGTTTTCAGCTTCATATACCGCGTAGCCAATCCGACAACCATCCCTTTGAGAGACCATGCAAAGCCTGTAAGCACGCCGGTAGCGGCCGCATCTTCCGTACCGAGCTGCGAAGTCCATGTCCACTTCTTAATCTTTACTCTTCTAAGGAAATCCTTAAGCATAGTATGGATGTCTTGAGCTATTTTTATCAAATCAGGGATGAGATTCATCCATTCAGAAAAAGAACGCCCTTTTTGTTCTTTTTCTTCTCTTTCCTCCTCTTTTTCGTCAGATTCTGTATACTTCTTTTGCTTCATTTTCTTCTCAAGGAACGAAAATACATCGAATGTATAATGGATTATGCCAAACCAAGCCTTTACTTTAACAAGACATTGTTGATTTCCGGGAGTATACACGAATACAACTTTAATGGAAAGTTTTGTTATAAAAATAATAAAAAATACCAATATTAAAGCGATGGGAATTATTACATACCAGTTCATACGGGCTCATCCTTTCAATCCGTAAACATTATCGACGGTTTTTATGCAAAATAAACCGATTCCAAAGCAAAATTAAATGATTCATTTTTCTAAAAATTTAAAGGTATTTCGTCGGTTAATATCGAAATATAGTATTTGACCACACTATTATGAGACGTCTATGGAGGGATGACAGATGGCAGAACGCAAAAACTTATACTTCTTTTATGAAGAAA
Source organism: Bacillus sp. (in: firmicutes) (assembly GCA_041920565.1). Classification (GTDB taxonomy): domain Bacteria; phylum Bacillota; class Bacilli; order Bacillales; family Bacillaceae_G; genus JAGHKQ01. The sequence goes on from JBHGXS010000038.1 coordinate 11,822, forward strand.
AGGATGAAGCTCTCTTGGAGCGTATGAAACCCGTTTATGAAGCGTTGACAAAAAACGGCTTTACAATATTGAATGACCCTCAGCACGCGAATGCGATTATAAGCGTAGGGGGAGACGGAACGTTCTTACAAGCAGTGCGCAAAACAGGCTTTCGCGATGATTGTTTGTATGCCGGAGTTTCCATAAGCGACAAGACCACATTTTACTGTGATTTTCATTTAGATCGTGCAGAAGAAGCATTAGAAGAGATTAAAAAGACGGAATTCAGCGCAAAAAATGAAATCGAAGTAAGACGATATCCTACCATTCACGTAACGCTAGATGACGGTACTTCCTTCTACTGCTTAAACGAGTTCACGATTCGCTCCAGCATCATTAAAACATTTGTCATCGACGTATTTGTAGATGACTTGCACTTTGAAACATTCCGCGGAGACGGGTTAGTTGTATCAACACCAACCGGAAGCACCGCTTACAACAAATCCCTTCGGGGTGCAGTTGTGGATCCGATGCTGCCTTGCTATCAAGTAAGCGAACTGGCATCTATCAACAATAACAACTATCGTACCCTTGGTTCTCCGTTTATCCTAAGCGGCAGCCGCACCTTAACATTGAAAGTGGTCCAAGACGGTAACGACTATCCGGTCATGGGCATGGACAATGAGGCTCTCAGCATTAAACATGTGGAAAAAGCTGTAATTCAATTAAGCGATAAAAAGATTAAAACGGTAAAATTAAAGAACAACTCCTTCTGGGAAAAGGTTCAGCGTTCATTCTTGTAATACCTATAAAACAAAAAAGGCATCGGCAGGATGCCTTTTTTGTTTTTCTAATGATCACCAAGCAGCAATATAATTTGTTATGAAGAACTTCAAGGAGGGATTGATCTGAAAATCTTAGTCATCGGCGGCACCGGAACATTAGGAACAACGTTTACAATACAAGCGGCAAGGATGAATATGCCAATACGAATTGCGAGCCGCAATCCACCGTTAGATTCGTTAACAGAATGGGTATTTTTAGATTTAGAAACAGGGGAAGGTTTACAAACTGCATTAGCGGATATAGACATTGTGTTACATGCTGCCACAAGCCCCATGAAAAAATCTGTACAAATAGATGTACAAGGAACAAAAAAATTGCTGAAAGCTTGTAAAGAAAATCGTATAAAGCATTTTTTATTTCCATCGATTGTAGGAATTGAGGCGTTACCAATGGCATACTACCAAGCTAAATTAGAAGCGGAAAGTATAATTAAGGACAGCGACGTCCCCTATACCATTTTAAGGGCAACACAATTTCATTCTTTAATCGATAGGTTGTTCCAAAAGCTAAATAAGCTCCCGATATCGGTGTTACCAACACAATTAAAATGTCAAAGTGTTGATGTCACTGAAGTAGCCACAACGTTGTTATCATTATGTCATCATGCTCCGCAAGGACATATAAAAGATTTTGGAGGTCCAGAAATTTTAACTTTGAAGGAAATGTATGAGATTTGGAAGAAGCATCAAAGAAAAACTTCTCTTTTGATCCCTTTGCCGCATTTGCCGCTCCCTCTCTTTAAAGCGATGAAAGAAGGAAAAAACACAAATCCTGAGCAAAAATCAGGCAATAAAACCTGGAGCGAGTGGATTTATGAAACATATGCCAGGCTATAATGAAGAACCTGAGTCCAGATTTCATTACGACTCAGGTTCGCTTTTTTATTGTTATATCAATTTTGCCATATACTACTCGTCCACCTATTCCCCGTTAACGAGCAAAGATCGCTTTTTTGTTCCTTTTGCTTCAAATCCCATCTTTTTATATAAAGCGATTCCTGCAGCATTATGTGTCATAACCGTCAACTCAAGTCTTGTAATACCGCGCTGCTTTGCCCATGTTTCTATTTCTTGAAGCAGGACTGTACCTAGTCCTTTACTTATGAAGCGCTGTTTCATCCCTGTCGCCAGATAAGCAACATGTTTATTGCGAGGGGCTTTGCTGCCTATAACCATTATAAAACCGACCAATTCTTCCTCTTCTATAACAAGAAGGACAGAATTTTCTTTATTTTGAATGGAAGCAATCATTGTCTCGCATTGTTCTTTGCTCATCTTCCGTTCGTTTGCTCCGTATAGCATGAAATTCGTTTCCGCTTCAATGGTTGCCATGAGTTTCATATATTCCTCTGCATCATTTCAATGGGCCGAATCATGCTCACTACTCTCCTTTTCGTATACAACTGTTCCGTCCACCACAGTTTTTATTACTTGGATGTCTAATAGTTCCTCTTGATTGATATGGAATATATCCCGATCAATGACAGTAAAATCTGCTTCATAGCCGGGAGCAATCATTCCGCGGCTGTTTTCTTTTTCAATGGCGTAAGCACTGCCTGTTGTAAACAAAGAAACCGCCTCAAACATAGTTAAACGTTCACTTGGACCGTATGTTTCACCTGATGGATTTAAGAGATTTTTCCGTGCGACTGCTCCGTATATGCCGAAAAACGGATTGACCGGTTCGATCGGCGCATCGGAACCGCCCGCACAGGAAAACCCTTCTTCCAGCAGCGTTTTCCAAGCATAGCTGAACTTCATTCGTTCTTCTCCCAGCTTTTCAATAACGGAAGGATAATCAGATGTAACGAACACAGGCTGAATATCTAAGACAACGGAAAGCTTCTTGGCACGCTCAATCAAATCTGCTCGCAACACTTGACAGTGAATGATGCGGTCACGTTGCCCCGCCTTTGGAGGATGAGCTTCAATAGCCTCCACTACATACTCAAATGCTAAATCTCCAATTGCATGAACGGCTACTGTCAAGCCGAGGTCCCGCGCTTTTTTTACTAATGCCGCAAGCTCTTCCCTTTCAAATACGGCTACTCCGTTCGTGTCCGGCATATCGTTGTAAGGCTTGCTCAACAAGGCTGTCCGTCCGCCCAAAGAACCGTCAGCAAAAATTTTCATGGCTCCAAATTCGATATAGTTCGTTCCGGTTTCTTTATAATGCTTTAATCCCTCTACTACTTCATGATGAACAAGCAAATGCGCTTTAAATGGTCTCTTTTGCTCTTTGATCACCTTTTGGAATGTGTTGTATGTCCGCTCGAAACCGCCGTAATAGTTCAGGTCTTCAGTGTGACATCCAACCAAGCCGTGGCGCCAGCAGTCTTCAATGGAAGTGATCAAAGCTTTTTCCAAATAGTCTTCTGTATTTTTAGGGACTACGTCATTCAATAAATCTTGCGCTCGATCATACAGCACACCGTTTAATACACCATCTCGCGTTCTTCCGAATTTTCCGCCTTTCGGATCTGCAGCTGTTTCATCAATATGTGCTAATTCCAGCACATGAGAATTCACAAGCATAGCATGACGGCATACCCGTTTTAACAGAATAGGATGCACGACAGAAAGGGCATCCAAATCCAATTTGTTCACTTCTTTTGTATCCATAAATTGATTTTCGTTCCATCCTTCTCCGATAATCCATTCTCCTGCCGGCGTTGTCTCTACTCTTTCTTTTACTAAATCCAGCATTTCTTTGTAAGATGTGCAGAAGGATAAATCCAGCCGCATTAATTTTTCGCCATGACCGATAATATGCATATGACTGTCTACAAGCCCGGGCAGCATGGTGTTGCCTTCTAAGTTGATCTCTTTTTCTATGCTTTGTGCGTATGTATCACGAAGTTCTTGTATCGTTCCTGTTGCTGCAATGATTCCGTTTTCTACATAAACAGCTTCCACCTGTTCTCCTTCTTGCTTCATTGTATAAATCGGTCCGCCGTACCATAGTTCTCCCATTATCTATGCTCCTTTTCTTAATTTTCTTTCATTTTACCTTAAAAACGAAAAAGCAGACAGAGAAACCTCTGCCTGCCTGTTCTATTATTGTTTTGCCGCTAATTCCATTTCGCGTTGACGTAATTCGATACGACGAATTTTACCGGAAGTCGTTTTCGGCAATTCTGCCACAAATTCAATCTTGCGAGGATACTTGTATGGAGCCGTTAATTCTTTTACGTGCTCCTGCAGAAGCGGAATTAAAACACTTTCCTCTTCCGTTACTTCTTCACGTAATACAACGAACGCTTTCACAACGTGTCCTCTTACTTCATCCGGACTTGCTACTACGGCACATTCTTTTACATATGGATGCTTCACAAGCGCGTCTTCTACTTCGAACGGTCCGATTGTGTAGCCGGAGCTGATAATAATATCATCGCCGCGCCCTTCAAACCAGTAGTAGCCGTCTTCGTCCATTTTCGCTTTGTCTCCCGTTACATAATACTCACCACGGAATTGCATCGCAGTTCTTTCCGGATCTTTATAATATTGCTTGAATAGAGCAGGAGTGCTGACATGAACCGCGATATCCCCTACTTCACCCACTCCGACAGGTTCACCGTCTTCGTTAATGATTTCCACGCGATTGCCCGGCGTCGGTTTTCCCATAGAGCCCGGCTTAATTTCCATTCCTTTTAATACACCGACAAGCAACGTGTTCTCTGTTTGGCCGTATCCGTCACGAACGACAACATCAAAATATTTTTTGAACGTGTCAATTACTTCACGGTTTAACGGTTCTCCAGCAGATACCGCACTATGAAGCGCAGCAAGGTTGTATTGCTTTAGGTTATCTACCTTTGCCATTATGCGGTATTCTGTAGGAGTACAGCATAATACATTTACTTTATTTTCATCTAACAGCTGCAAGTATGTTTTTGGTTCAAATTTACCATGGTACACAAAGCCTGTTGCACCAGATCCTAATGTTGCAACGAACGGGCTCCAAATCCATTTTTGCCAGCCCGGACTTGCTGTCGCCCAAACAACATCACCTTCATTGATGGCAAGCCAGTTCTTTGCGGACGTGCGCAGGTGAGCATATGCCCAACCGTGCGTATGTACAACCCCTTTTGGGTTTCCGGTTGTACCGGAAGTATAGGATAAAAACACCATATCATCGCGTTTTGTATCCGCAAATTCAAGAATTTCGCTTGCTTGTTCCATTTTTTCCATTAAAGAAATCCATCCTGCAACCGGTGCATCGCTAATTACAAATTTGTGTAAAGAATGTAATGATTCGATTCCGTTAAATTGCTCAATATACGGAGCATAGCTGACGATTGCTTTTACTTCTCCGTGACCGATGCGGTATTCGATATCTTTTTTACGGAGCATTTCAGAGCTCGGAATCACAACAAGTCCTGCTTTAATTGCTCCAATGTATGTCATATACGCCTCAATTAAACGAGGCACCATGATTAACACTTTATCGCCTTTTTGTAAGCCTTGGCTTAAAAAAGCGTTTCCAATTTTATTCGCTCCGATAATGAGCTCACGATATGTAATTTGTTTCTTCTCGCCTTTTTCATTTTGCCATAAGATAGCCAGTCTTTCAGGATCTGCCGCATAACGCTCGATCTCTTGGACCAAATTGTACTGTTCAGGTGCTATTAACTCTTCTCTGTTCATTTGTAAATCCTCCTTTTTTTGACAAGTATCCCTCCCTTCTATCATAAATAATTTTCTTTATATTTTGAATAATCTTTCATTAGACAAATTTATTTAAATTTCTACTTACCATCAACAATAATAGATGTTTTTCTGCAAAATACGACGGCTAAAATTCCAAAATACGGAATTATTGTGACAAAAAAATAAATCGTTACATAGATGCTTATTTGTCGAGGATAATATTCTAATTGACTCAATAAATAAGGGGAATGGGATAGATTTTTCTTAAATTCGGCTTCATTCGTGCAAGATAGCTGTTTGCATCGATACAGAATGAGGAGCATAAGAAAAACTGAGCTCAAAAAAACAGTACTAAGCCCTTTTTCTCTCGAACTTCGTACGCATGGCACGAAAATAATAAAAATTACGCCAAAGCAATGTACAATTAGACGAAATCTACAATAATTGCACCAAACTGGCATGCAATTGCACTATTTTCTCAATAATTGCACCAGATCGGAACACAATTGCACCGTTTCTGCAATAATTACGCCAAATCCGAACACAATTGCACCAAACATACCTTTCTTGTCCATAAATAAAAGAGCGGGGATGAACCCCGCTCTTGAAGCCATTCATTTATATGGAATTACTTTTGGAATCCGCCTAATTGAGATTCAGCCATTTGAACTAGACGCTTAGTGATTTCGCCGCCCACAGAACCGTTAGCGCGAGCTGTAGCATCCGGTCCAAGTTGAACACCGAATTCAGAAGCGATTTCATATTTCATAGAATCTAATGCAGATTGTGCACCAGATACTGCTAATTGGTTAGAACTTCTATTGTTTGCCATGTGTTGTCACCTCCTTGTGAGTATAGAGTGTGAAAAAACACATGGCTTCATACAAAAACTTTTTTGGTAATTTTTTCTACAAAAGATCCTTAAATTCCTCTTCGACCGGCTCTTCATTCATTTGCAGCATAATTTTTTCCGTGTTCGCTACCGCTTCGTTAATTAGCTCAGAAAAATCATAAAACTGCTCGAATCGGTTTACTTTCTCACGATTTGGTTTTGTTGTCGGATTGGCAGGAGTAAAAATCGTGCAGCAATCCTCATACGGACGAATGGAAATGTCGTACGTATCAATTTCACGGGCAATGCGCATAATTTCCAGTTTATCCATCGTAATCAGCGGACGGATAATCGGATAATTCGTCACTTCGTTAATCGTATGCATGCTGTCCAGCGTTTGGCTGGCTACCTGTCCCAAACTTTCTCCTGTTGCTAATGCAAGCGCTCCTCGTTCTTCTGCAATTCGTTCCGCAATACGAAGCATCATCCGTCTCATCACAGTCATAGTATAGCTTGCCGGAATTTGTTTATGGATCGCTTTTTGCACTTCTGTAAACGGAACGACATGAAGCGTAATCTTCTTACAATACTTCGTCAATTGATGTCCTAAATCTATTACCTTTTGCTTGGCACGTTCGCTCGTAAACGGAGGGCTGTGAAAATGAATCGCCTCCAGTGTCACACCGCGCTTCATGGTTAAGTACCCAGCTACCGGACTGTCAATACCGCCAGACAATAAAAGCATAACTTTGCCGCCGACACCAACCGGAAGCCCGCCTGCTCCTATAATCTCTTCACATGTAATGTATGTAAAGTCCGCCCTTACTTCGACACGGACATTTACATCCGGATTGTGTACGTCCACAGTAATGTTATCCGTATTCGTTAAAATATATCCCCCGATTTCCCGATTGAGTTCGTTTGTTTGCAGGGGAAATTGCTTGTAAGAACGATGTACGGAAACCTTAAACGTTTTTACCTCTTTTTTTACTTGTAAAAATGCGGCAAGCGCTCCTCTTTTAATATCTTCCAATTCTGTATTTGTCTTCAGTGCCAAGCTGAACGTATGAATGCCGAATACATCCTGCAGACGTTTGACAATCTCTTCATGATTTTCTCCATTCAGCTTAATGTACATACGGTCTCTCGTTGCTTCGTATTCGAGATTTTTAAACTTTTTCAGCTTGTGCTTAATATTTTCTTTTAACGTGCTGACAAAACGGGAACGATTTTTCCCTTTTGTCGTCATTTCTCCGTAACGAATTAAAATATGTTCGTAGTTCATTTTCCTTACCTCATAACTTCATATAATTTTGGAAGCGTTTCTTTGACAACTGATTTGAAACGTTCTACTTCCTCTTTTGTATTTTCAAACGATAGACTGATCCGAATTGCGCTCTCTGCCACTTTTTGTCCAAGATTCATTTCTAAAAGCACGCGGCTGACTTCCTTTGCCTTAGAAGAACATGCCGATTTTGTAGATACGTACACAGCATGCTTTTCAAATTCATGGACAACAACCTCAGGCTTTAGTCCAATAAACGATACATTTATAATATGCGGTGCGCTGTTCTCGGCCGGCGTATTAATATGAATATTTGGAAGCTCTTTGAAAAAAGAAAGCAGTTCTTCTTTCAGTTCTTTCAACTTTTGTATCTTTTGCTCACGATTTTCAAAAGTTAAACGAAGCGCCTTTGCCATCGCCGCAATACCCGGTAAGTTTTCTGTTCCGGAGCGGTAGTAATTTTCTTGTTGTCCGCCCGATAAAATGGCATCTAATTGTATTCCCTCTCGAATATACAATACTCCCGTTCCTTTTACGCTATGAAATTTATGACCGGAGATGGTGCAAAGATCGATATGAGCTCGTTTAAAATCCAACGGCACTTTTCCTACGCCTTGCACATGATCGACATGAAAGACGATTTTCGGGTACTTTTTCAATAATGCTCCAATTTCTTCAATCGGCTGAATAGTGCCCGTTTCATTATTGACATGGATAACGGAAACAAGAATAGTATCGTCGCGCAGCGCTTGTTTTAATTCATCAACAGAAATGCGTCCGTCCTTGTTGACCGGTAAGTAGGTCACATCGAATCCAAGCATTTCTAACTGCTTAAACGCTTCTGAAACAGAAGCATGTTCAACCGCCGTTGTAATGACATGTCTCCCCCGCGAACGGTGTCTGATTGCCGTTCCCTTAATGGCTAAATTGTTCCCTTCCGTTCCTCCGGAAGTAAAAATAATTTCAGATGGATTGACATTCAATATATTAGCGACAACCGATCGTGACCCAGCTAGCAATCGTTCTGCTTCGCCTCCGAGCCCGTGAATGGAAGATGGGTTGCCAAAGTATGTTTGAGAGACCGTTACAAAGGTTTGGAGCACATCCGGATATGGTTTTGTAGTTGCACTATTATCAAAATAAATCACTGTTTCTGCTCCTTTCTAAGAAAAGTATTTTCGGCCCGTTTAGCCCCCTCCCCCACCGCACACAAACCGTGCGGTGGGGCGCAGTTAATCCACAGGAGTTTTCCTTGTGTTCTTTCCCACCAAAGACGCTTGTTATCTTTGTGTGGGGAAGGTTATTTTAGGGTGTGGAGCCGGCCGGAAATGCTAGACATCTAAGAAAAATATTTTCATCCACGGTTAGCTAACACCCCTCGTACAAACGTGCGGTGCGGTGCAGTTGATCCAATAAAGCATTACCCGTATCAAAAAAAACGCTTGTTATGCTGAAAAGTCAGGATAAAAAGCCGGACAATTAATCATATCATAATTTTTTTTATTTCTCCTTCATCTAGTTTTCGTTATGAAGATATAGACAATACATTGCAATAATCATTGTTTTTCAATTCAGGAAAATCTAAACAGAATAAAAAACGTCGGGTTATGGCCCCGACGTTTTTTTATTCCGTCTTTACAAGCTCTTCAATTTTTTGAACGACGCCCGGTTCTACTTTCTCAAGTGTGGCTGCGGCTTGCTCAAACGCAGCCTTATAATCGTAGCTGCGGAACAGTTCTTCCGCTTTTTCGAGCTCCTGAGCCATTTGCGGGCTTTGGCTGCGATAACGGTTGCCATACTGAATTGTTTTTTCAACTAATCGTGCTTGCTCGACAAGCTCCTTCGTTTCCTTATAAGCCGTATCCACCAAATGCTTGGCTTCTTCGAGCATATTGTTGACGCCCGGCATATTCAGCGGCTTCATTTCCAGCTGTTGGTACACCGTATGGATAGCATTTTGCGCCTCGTACAATCTGTGAACACACTCTTCAGGAAGACCAGGCAAATTGGATTTTTGAAGTATGCGTTTCATCTCCGTCATCTGCTTTCGCATTTGGGTAAGCGATTCGCGCGCCGTCAGCTCCTCTTTGCGAAGCGTTTGGAGCATCTCTTTATAATTTTTATGAGATTCTGCGATAGCGGTAATTTGCTGGCGAATATCTTCCAGCTCCTCACGAATAACGGAGAATGCAATATCTTGTTCTGCAATGCGGATTTGAATCAGTTCAAAGCGCTTCATTAATACGCTGATTTGCTTTTCAATAAACTTTTGGATTTCGACATCTTTATCGCTCAGCTGGTAGCTTTGCTTTACAAACTGCGTTTCTTCTTTCGTCTGCAATGCTTCTTGACGGATTGCCTCTATATCATCGTATAGGCTTGCTGTTTCTTTTTCCACATAATATTTGGAAGCAACTTCTGTTTCCAGCTGCTCATACAGCACGTCCATTTTTCCTTTTAAAGCCGCTACTTTCTCTTTTGCTTTCGCTACTTCAAGCTCTTTTATATCCGCTAAACAGCTGCGGATTTCCTTGTTCATGGCAGCTACTTCTTTCGGAATTTCCAAATGATCAAGGACATATCCTTCCTTTTTCATCTCTTCATGCCCCGCAAGCAAATCTTCCAATTGCACCGGTACATTTGTCTGACATTCTACCTGTAATTCCGGGATGTCGTTAACCAGCGACTGCAAATGCTGCATGCGCTCTTCAAGATCTGTCACAATCTCGCGTGCATCCAAGTAATTTCCCTTTGCAATTGCTTCTTCGTACGCATGGAATTTTTCATGAAACGCATCCATCGTCTCCTCGAGCTTCGCCTCCGCAAGGCTGAACGCATGACGGTGCGCCAGTACAGTTTTCTTTATTTCACGATATGTATGGCGAATTTGTTCCATTTCCGCACTGTTTTTCTGATGACTTTCCACGAGCTCCTGCAATTCGGACAAGATACCTTGAATTTTCTCATCAGTTTCCTCTAACATAACACTGGCAGCGTCCAGTTCCACTTTGGCTTTGCGGAACTTAAACTGTGCCGCATACGCCTCAGCAGCCTTCAGAACTCCGTCAATTTTCGGAATCGTTACAGTTACAACTTCATCCCAGCCCTCTCTCCAAGCCTCAAACAGCTCCTCTGCTTGTCCTGTCATATTCAATGTCTTAACTTTTTTCAATTCATCAGCTACAGGCCTGTCCTTTATCTCTTTTTTCCACTCCTGTAAGCTTTGAATTTGTTGAAATAAACGATTTCGAAAGACAAGCTGCGCTACGAGGAGTATGATAACAGCACTTACTAATAAAATAATAACGGTCAACATGGAATCCATCCAAGAGCCTCCTCTTTTTTATGTATATCCGTTCCGCTTTCTGGAAGGCATTTTTCCTAAATTTATTTTTCTGTGCAATTCCCTCTGCACACGGAAGATTAACACCAAAAATCCAGTTTAATTCAATCAACTGCCAGCTGTCGGGATAAAGTCCCCTTCACTGCTGGTATTCATTTTATATAAAGATATCAAATGCGATATTCGCCGTGTTTTTATAACCATTAATGTAATAATGATATCATGTATTCAACTCTTTTTGACCTAATTTTTTATATTTTTTTACAAACAAAAGTTATGTGAGCGCAACGGTCCAAAACTTGAACAAATCTACTTGCAGGAACCCCGTTTCCATACTATATAAATCAAAAAACGGATAATTTCAACTCGTTTCACAAAATAAATCCTCCGGCCGGTACCGAAGGATTGTCCTGTCACTCTTATAAAACGGAAAGAATCGTCGGGAGCTTATTCTCAAACGAAGATAGCTTCGAAGCGCAAACGTGCTGTTCAATCCACGTTTCCAATTCTTTCGTATACTTGTCTGTAAAATAAGGATCAGATGGCATAACATGCAACACTTCAGAAATATATTGCGGATACAAATACGGGATATTCAGCATGCCTTTTAATTGTACCATAAAAATCGGAAACGGAACTTTACGGAACTCCCCTGCTTGAATCCCCATTTGAATAATCGTTTTAAAGAAATATTTCTCGCGCATTAAATACGTCGTCATAATTTCTCTTATGAGAATGCTGTCGAGTGAAATTTGACGATAAAAGAAGCGAGTGAGCTGCCGATGATTGGATTGGTATGCGATGATGTCGCGAACAATACCGAGGAGCATCTCTTTCGGCGATAAAGTATCCGCCTTTTCAAATGTTCGCTCCAATATACGGGTGTAACCTTCCAAAAAGTCTATGACCAAATGCTCTAACAGCCCTTGTTTATTCGAAAAGTAATAGGAAATATTGGCTGCGTTCACCTTGGCTTCTTTGGCAATGTCCCGCACTGACGTTCCATCGTAGCCTTTCGTGTTAAACAGCGATACTGCGGCATCTATAATTTTTTGTTTTGTTACAGATTTTGCATTCATCATATCATTCACCCTCTCCTCGCCAATCTCTTATAGTATAAATTCTTGACTTTTCAGACATATTCCTTTAACTTTCTATCGACAAAGTCATTTGTAATCCTTTGTTTTTTGCTATAAATTTACATATATCGGAAAGGAATGGTGATTTTCGTGTTTACAACACAACATTACAATGAATCGCGCGAAAAAAATTACGAGACCGTCATTCGACAGCTGGAAGCATTAATTGCAGGCGAACCAAACGTCACAGCGAATTTGGCGAATGCTTCCGCTTTGCTGAATCAATTTTTAACGGATATTAACTGGGTGGGCTTTTACTTGACGGAAGGCTCACAATTGGTGCTTGGACCGTTCCAAGGTTTGCCGGCTTGCGTACGCATTCCATTCGGAAAAGGAGTATGCGGCACTGCAGCAGAAACAAAAACAACGCAGCTTGTCGCTGATGTTCATCAATTTCCGGGTCACATCGCCTGCGATGCGGCATCTAACTCCGAAATTGTTGTGCCTATGATTAAAAACGGGGAAGTCATCGGCGTCCTTGATATTGACAGCCCGAGCAAAAACCGTTTTGACGAAGTCGATCAATTGTATTTAGAAAAGTTTGTTGAAGCATTGCTGAAGCAAATGTAAAAAGCGGCCTAGGCCGCTTTTGTTTATGATAATGCTTGAGTCCTCCATAATGTCTTCCCATGCACCCAATCCTACAGACAACAGCATGCGTCATCGCCGCCGGATGCTGAATCAACGTTTCGGTATCTCCCAGACTTACAGCAATTTTAATCAGCTGCAAGCGATTAATGATGGCTTGTGCTTCTTCTTTACCGCTCCTTGTTATAAACAAAAGCTTGGATTGTCTTCATCAAAATGTATAGGTGGACGTTTGAAATAACGGCGGCGTTAAACTGCCGTGATAACCCTTTGTGTCGTATCCTTCATGAATCAACATGGTTTCCATCTGTTTTTTTGCCATCACTTGCAAGCCCCTTTCCATCAAACGCATCCTCTTGTAAATGATTTTTTTATTGTTCCTTACAATTTGTTGAAAACGAAATGGAATAAAAAGGAGCGGATAAAATGTTGACTCTTGTTTTTAAAAGACGTATAATAGCCTTTGTGTAAAATATGCAGCCTTTGAGAACGAGTTTATGTTCGTATTTTGTTCCTCTATGGAGGTGCATCGAGTAACTCCCTGCTGCTGGAGCGATGGTGCATGAAAACAAAATACCCATAAACGAAGTTGCTCACGTCTGTTTTTATTTTACGAAAATAAAAACATAAGGAGGAGTCATCATGGCTCGTTATACTGGTCCATCTTGGAAATTATCTCGCCGCCTTGGTATCTCTTTAAGCGGTACTGGCAAAGAATTAGAAAAGCGTCCTTACGCACCTGGTCAACACGGTCCTGGTCAACGCAAAAAATTATCTGAATACGGTTTACAATTACAAGAGAAACAAAAGCTTCGCCACACTTACGGTGTGAACGAGCGTCAATTCCGCCGCACGTTCGATGCAGCTGGCAAAATGCCTGGTAAGCACGGTGAAAACTTCATGATTCTTTTAGAATCTCGTTTAGACAACCTAGTGTACCGCATGGGCTTAGCTCGCACTCGCCGCGCAGCTCGTCAATTAGTAAACCATGGCCACATCTTAGTGGATGGCAACCGCGTAGATATCCCATCTTACCGCGTGAAGCCTGGCCAAAAAATCAGCGTTCGTGAAAAATCCATGAACTTAGCTGTAATCAAGGAAGCTTTAGAAGTGAACAACTTCGTTCCTGAATACCTAACTTTCGATGCTGAAAAGTTAGAAGCTACATTCACTCGCTTACCAGAACGTTCTGAATTACCAGCAGAAATCAACGAAGCATTAATCGTAGAGTTCTACTCTCGTTAATAAGAGAAAGGCTGACCTCGTGTCAGTCTTTTTTTATTGCGTAAGCGCGAATCTAACCAAGTTAATTGCAAAACTGGCCAAATTCGCAGGAAAAGCAATACAATTTGCCAAAAAAAAAGCTTGGACAAGCTTCCCAAGCTTTTTTTATTCCGTTTCTTTTGCCGGAAATTCTGTTTTCCCGCCAAGAGTGTAGTTTGCCACCTTTGTGATGGAACTGTTTGCAAAGAAATAAAATTCTCCGTCTACTCCCTTAATCTTCGTTACCCGAAGCCCTACTTCCTCTACCGTTCCTTCTGTATCATTAATTTTTACTAAATCTCCGACAGAAAATTGATCTTCAAAAATAATGAAAAAGCCTGTAACAACGTCTTTCACTAAGTTTTGTGCTCCAAAGCTGATTGCCAATCCAGCTACGCTGACGCCAGCCAAAAGAGCTGTAATTTTAATTCCAAGAGCATCCAAAGCAGTGACAGCTGCAATAAAATAAATGACATATACTGCAATGTTTTGGCAAAGCTTTATTAAAGTAGCATCACGTCTCTCGCTTTGACGCATCAGCGGTGTCTTTGAACGAAGCTTAAATATTTTTTCAATGGCTACCTTCACAAAGTGAATTACGATTCTGGCAACAATGAAGATAAAAATAATCTTTAAAAGCGTCCCTCCCATCGCTACCAGTTTTTCAGGACTGATTACATATTTATTGAACCATTCTGTAAAATTCATGTTTCTATCCCCTTTCTGGTGAAATGGAAAAAGCGTAAGAGCAAGGCTTACGCTTTTTTTATTTTAGTACTTAATCAAGTAGTATTTCTTTTTGCCGCGGCGAATGATCGTAAATTGCCCTTCGATGCGGTCTTCCTTCGTTAGCACACGGTTTACATCCTGTGTGCGTTCCCCGTTCACATAGATTGCGCCGTTCGCGATATCTTCACGGGCTTGACGTTTTGACGAAGAAATTTTGCTGTTGACTAATAAGTCAATTAAGCCGACTTCATCTTCTCCTTCATGCGTGAAGGAAGGAACATCTTTAAACCCTTGCTTAATTTCCGCTGCTGTTAACTCCGCAACAGAGCCGCTGAATAACGCTTGCGAAATTTTGATGGCTTGCTGTAACGCTTCTTCTCCATGTACCAGCTTCGTCATTTCAGCTGCCAACGCTTTTTGTGCTTCACGTTTTTCCGGAGCCTCTAACGTTTGCTTTTCTAATTCGTTAATCTCTTCATGCGACAAGAATGTAAAGTACTTCAAGTATTTTACTACATCGCGATCATCAGTGTTAATCCAGAATTGGTAGAATTCGTATGGAGTTGTTTTTTCCGGATCCAGCCAAACTGCGCCGCCTTCTGTTTTTCCGAACTTCGTACCGTCCGCTTTCGTTACAAGCGGCACTGTTAAACCGAATGCTTTCGCATCTTCTTCTGTTTTACGGATTAATTCCAAGCCAGCTGTAATGTTGCCCCACTGGTCGCTTCCGCCCACTTGCAGCTTACAGCCGTATGTTTGGTATAAATTCAAGAAGTCGTAGGATTGTAAAATCATATAGCTGAATTCTGTGAAAGAAATGCCCGTTTCTAAGCGGGATGCTACAGAATCCTTTGCCAGCATGTAGTTTAATCCAAAGTTCTTTCCGATATCACGCAAGAACGTAATCACATCTAAAGAACCGATCCAATCGTAGTTGTTGGCGATAATTGCCGGATTGTTTTCTTTTTCAAAGTCCAG
Source organism: Bacillus sp. (in: firmicutes) (assembly GCA_041920565.1). Lineage (GTDB taxonomy): Bacteria > Bacillota > Bacilli > Bacillales > Bacillaceae_G > JAGHKQ01. The sequence goes on from JBHGXS010000038.1 coordinate 27,453, forward strand.
GAAGCGGGATAATTGCTCCTTGATGCGTTGGCTGAACATCGCTACCGTTTCTTTTTCATTTAACTGGCGCTCTGCTTTTTTACCGCTTGGGTCGCCGATAAGACCTGTTCCGCCGCCCACAAGCGCAATCGGCTGATGGCCCGCCTGCTGGAAGCGGCGCAAAATTAAAATCGGCAGCATATGACCGATATGCAGACTGTCCGCTGTCGGATCGAATCCACAGTATAATTTCACCATTTCTTTTTCCAACAATTCTTTTAACCCTTCCGCATCCGTTTGTTGGTTGATCAAACCGCGGAACTCTAAATCCTGTAAAATATCCATATGGTTCACTCCTTTTTTCCAAATAAAAAATCGCCCCTCAAAAACAAGGGACGATGGATTATCGCGGTACCACCCTAATTGTGAAAACTCACCACTTCATTGCAATAACGGCTCTTCACCGTCTTTCCCCTCTCTGTACGATCGAAGAAAGATGCTCCAGGCTGTACTTCATGACCATTTGTGTACTGATTTGCACCGACCATCAGCTCTCTGAAACAGGGAAATGCTCACTACTGCGTCCTTTCAACGCTCTGTTATTCATATATTTATGTTTATACCATTAGTTAGGGTTTCGTGTCAAATGGTCTTTGTTTTTATGATGACACAAGCTTTCCTAAGCTATCAAGCTCTTCCTTGACCTCTGGTACCTCCTGATTTTTTAAATATAACAATAACCCCTCCACAATATATTCACGCGGTCCTTCCTCATTTTTGAACTCCTGTTCCAGCGTTTCCAAAGCAGAATGAATTTGCTGCCGTTTCTTTTGTTCATATCCTGATTGTTTTATCTTCTCTTTTATATTGAAAATCAGCTTGAGAGCCTGAACATGCTCCGGCTGTTTTGCCGGTTCCATGTACGGTTTTAACATGTCTTTGTTCAAGATGGGCTGCTCCGATTCCGACAGACTTCCCATGATTCCGTCCAAGCGCCGCACGATAAACGATGCCAGCTTCTCAAAGTCCAATTCTTCTTTGTCGAAAATAATATAAAAAAAGTATTCGCTGATAATGCCGTTCAACATAGTGGCACAGTCCAGCGCAAACGGAGAAACGGCTTCTCCGTATACTTCAATCAATCGCCTGCAATACCAGCTTAATCCTTCCGCTCTTATTTTAAAGATAAAATTACGAAGGTCTTCACGCATGAGAACGCTCTTTTCTCCCATGTGCATATGAATAAACTCCCGATGTGCAGCAAATTCTGTAAACTGAAGCATGATTTGTTTTGCCAATGCTTCCTTTGCTGTCAGCGTCTTATCTTGTTCAATGCTTAAAATCTTTTCAGACACCAGCTCGTAATAATACTTGAAAATCGACAGCATCAGCTCTTCCTTAGAGCTGAAATAGGTATATACAGACCCTTTGGAAATACCGCTTTTTTCCGCAATTTCTTGAATAGAAGTAGAATGATACCCTTTATGAGCAAACAGCTTCATGGCTGTTTCAATAATCAATTGTTTACGTTCATTCATAGCCTCACCCGACATTTATATTTTTCCAATCTCAGTCCCATCTTTTTATCTTACACGATATTACGTCAAATACGCACTCTTTAATTTATCATTTCACAAAAATAACCGGTCGGTTATTTATCAAATAGTATATCGTAAATGCTGCTTGCCTACAAATTAACATTCCATATATTAACTGCATTTAAAAATATGAATTTTATATTGCTAATATAGAAACGTTGCTTTATAGTACATAATAGAATGACCGACTAGTCACAAAACAACACGAACCATTGGTCAAAGGAGTGAAAAACTTGAAAGGGATTATTAACTTCTCTTTAAAAAATAAGCTGGCTGTTTGGCTGCTTACCCTCATTGTGACAATTGCGGGTTTGTATGCCGGCACAAACATGAAGCTGGAAACATTACCGGATATTAATACGCCGCTCGTTACAGTGACTACCATGTATCCAGGAGCGGCACCTCAAGAAGTCGCGGATAAAATTACAGAACCGATCGAGCAGCGGGTAAAAAACCTGCCGGGTGTCGATGTCGTGAGCTCGACTTCTCTTGCTAACGCTTCTTCTATCCAAATTGAGTATGACTACAGCAAGGATATGGACAAAGCGGTAACAGAAGTGAAAGAAGCGCTCGGGAAAATCGAATTGCCTGAAGGCGCGCAAAGCCCTGATATTTCAAGACTTAGCTTTAACGCATTCCCTGTTATTTCTTTTAGCGTCACAGATAAAACCAAATCATTGGCTGAATTGACCGATTTAGTAGAAAAAGAAGTTGTTCCTCAGCTCGAAGGTCTTGATGAAGTTTCTTCCGTTACCATTGCCGGTCAGCATGTCGAAGAAGTTCAATTAGCCTTCAAAGAAGATGAGCTAAAGAAATACGGACTAAGCGCGGATACTGTTCAAAACATCATCAAGGGTTCTGCAGTATCAGTTCCTGCAGGATTGTATTCCTTTGCCGACAAAGAAAAGGCAGTCGTAGTAGACGGCAACATTACTACACTTGAAGACTTAGAAAACATCAGTATTCCTGTTACAGCCGGAGGCGCACAGCAGCCAATCCAAGGACAGCGCATAGGGACGCCATCTCAAGCACAAGCTTCTCAAACGAAACCTGGTGGAGCAGTTCCTCCGAGCATTCCAAGCGTGAAACTAAAAGATATTGCGGATGTAAAGGTAGTCGGGAAAGCGGAATCAATCTCCAGAACAAACGGAGAAGAATCCATTGGAATTCAAGTTGTAAAATCCGCTGATGCCAATACCGTAAACGTAGTAAATGCAGTAAAAGACAAGTTAAAAGAAATGGAAAAAGACAATAAAGGATTAAAAGCGGTACCGATTTTCGACCAAGGCAAGCCGATTGAAGAATCGGTCAACACGATGTTAAACAAAGCCTTAGTCGGAGCCGTGTTTGCGGTTATTATCATCCTGTTGTTCTTACGGGACATCAAGTCAACGATTATCTCTATTATTTCCATTCCGTTGTCCTTGCTAATTGCGATTTTGATTTTAAAGGAAATGGATATCTCCTTAAACATCATGACGCTTGGAGCCATGACCGTAGCGATTGGACGTGTAGTGGATGACTCCATCGTTGTCATTGAAAATATTTATAGACGCATGTCTCTTTCTACAGAAACATTAACAGGAAGGGATTTAATACGCGAATCAACAAGACAGATGTTTATTCCCATCATGTCATCTACCATCGTAACCATTGCGGTGTTTTTACCGCTTGGCTTGGTGAAAGGTCCTGTCGGTGAGTTATTCTTGCCATTTGCGTTAACGATTGTATTTGCATTATTAGCATCCCTGTTAGTTGCTATTACAGTTGTGCCGATGATGGCTCATTCTTTATTTAAAAAGGGCATCTCTCATAAAAATAACCATGCCGAAAAGCCGAACAAGCTGGCCGGCGGCTACAAGAAAGTATTGAATTGGGCCTTAAACCATAAATTTATTACGTTCGGATTGGCAATTCTTCTATTGGCAGGAAGCTTCTTCTTAGTTCCTCTGATCGGGGTAAGCTTTATTCCTTCCGATCAAGAAAAGATGATTGTCGCAACGTACAGCCCTGCTCCGGGAGAAAAGACAGAGCAGGTGCAAGACATGGCAGCAAAAGCGGAAAAGTACTTCCAAGATAAGAAGGACGTAGAAACGATTCAGTATTCTGTCGGCGGCGGCAATCCGATGAATCCGGCAGCTACGAACCAGGCGTTATTCTTCGTCAAATACAATGATGACACAGAAAACTTTGCAAAAGAACAAGAACAGGTGTTAAAAGACTTAGAGAAAATGTCTTCTAAAGGCGAATGGGGCTATCAAGATGTAAGCAGCTCAGGAAGCAATAATGCTATTACCTTATTCGTATATGGGGACAGCATGGAAGAAATCCAGCCGATCGTATCCGATATCACAGATATTTTGAAAAAAGATGATACATTTACAAACATTGATTCCAGCATTGCCGAAGCCTACGACCAATACACGCTTGTAGCTGACCAGGAAAAATTAAGCAAGCTTGGCCTGACAGCCGGCCAAGTGGGAATGGCTCTTGTGAATACAGGGCAACAGCCCGCGGTAACAACGGTGAAGAAAGACGGAAAAGAATTAAACGTATATGTAGAAACAAAGAAAGAAGAATATAAAACCATTGCGGATTTAGAAAATAAAACGATTCAATCTCCATTAGGCGTTGAAGTTCCTCTTAAAGAGGTGGTAACCGTGAAGGAAGGCAAATCTCCTGATACCATTACACGCCGAGATGGAAAACTGTACGCGCAAGTAACCGCTGAAATTACAACAGATGATGTAGCCAAAGCCTCTGCCGATTTGAAAAAGAAAGTAGATAAACTGGACATTCCATCTACTGCTGAAATTTCCTTCGGCGGGGTGACAGAGCAAATTAACGAATCCTTCACTCAATTAGGATTAGCGATGCTTGCGGCAATCGCGATTGTGTACTTCGTCCTTGTCGTGACGTTTGGAGGCGGACTCGCACCATTTGCGATTCTGTTCTCGCTTCCGTTTACAATTATCGGCGGATTGGTTGCACTGTTTATAGCGGATGAAACAATCAGCATTTCCGCTTTAATCGGGGCATTGATGTTGATTGGTATCGTTGTAACGAACGCTATCGTACTGATCGACCGCGTCATTCAAAACGAAAACAAAGGCCTGTCTACAAGAGAAGCGCTTCTTGAAGCAGGAGCGACTCGACTTCGCCCGATTTTAATGACTGCACTCGCCACTATCGGGGCCCTTATCCCATTGGCATTGGGTATGGAAGGAGGCGGCCTTGTTTCCAGAGGCCTTGGCGTTACGGTAATCGGCGGATTGACAAGTTCCACATTATTGACTCTTGTCATTGTGCCGATTGTATATGAAACATTAATGAAGCTTCGCGGGAAGATAAGAAGAACGAAACAGACAAAGGCGGCATAATTTACACATGGATGCCAATGATAGGGGATTAACATAAAAATGTTAGTCCCCTTTTTATTTAGGAATGTGTTTTTATCCCTTTTGTCATCCATGCCGTTTGAAATGAAATACTGTGGAAGGGTAACCTCGTGCTCAGTCCTTATGCTTTCTTTTTTTGCATGATTTCCAGTTAAATTGTACGAAAATGATAATAATTGCACCAAGCACAATATACAAAATAGTTGCCTCCATATAAAAAGACAGCCTACTCGCTGTCTTCCTCTCGAACAGTGCCCACAAACGCGGAGCCTTGCCTCTCTTTTAACCAATCAATGAATTCGTTCATAAATTCTTCCCTGTCCATATATGTATGAACAACGCCTTCTATTTTCAAATGTCTCGGCTTCGACGGCTTTATGCGATTCACCGCAATGCGCTTCATAATTTTCTCGTATTGATCCATAGTTTCCACTAAGGAGTTTTTATCTTTGTCTTCATACCTCATATACCCTACCTCCTTTGTTCCATTTTAACAGAAGAGCGTAAAAAATAGATTAGAAAAAAAGCTGCTATGCAATATTGGTATATATGGTACTACAATACTTTCAAGAGTCGATCAAATGCAGCAAGATTACACTGCCACTCTAAATATTGTTTTACTTCTTTTAGCGAGCACCATACAAACGCTTCATATTCGTTTGATAATTCTATGCGCTGTGCTCGTTTTACCTCTACACCAAAACAGATATCTTTCATCGTTATCGGCATATTATTTTTTGTAGTTTGAAAGGTAAATGAGAATTGTAAATCTATTATTTTTATAATATCTATTAAACCAGTCTCTTCCCATAATTCTCGTTTCACCGCTTGCATTGCCTCTTCGTTCCGTTCTACTCCGCCGCTGACTGGCTGCCAAAACCCGCCTTTTTCTTCTTTCCGTTTTAGTAAAAGAAAGGTAAGTTCCGGATTTTTAGCATAAACAAAGGCTTGTATATTCACTCTCCCTATCATATCTATCCCTTTCATAGAAAAAATTGAAACCGTGCTCAGCGCTTTTTTGTTCTAGCACATCCAAACATGGTACGAATTGCGCGAAATTCGCAATAATCGCACCAAACCAGCACAAAATTGCACGATATTCACAATAATTGCACCAAACCAGCACAAAATTGCACGAAACTCACAATAATTGCACCAAAACTACAGACAATTGCACCAAATTCACAATAATTGCACCAAAACTACAGACAATTGCACGAAATTCACAATAATTGCACCAAAACTACAGACAATTGCACCAAATTCACAATATTACACCAAAACTACAGACAATTGCACGATATTCACAATAATTGCACCAAAACTACAGACAATTGCACGAAACTCACGAATAATTTCTCCATAATAAAATCCCCATCACATAAAATCCCCATCACGGCGCTGCACTGTGATAGGGGAATTATGATTTCTTGTCTTTTAAAGAAAGCCCGAATCCAGAGGATTCGAGCTCGTTTATTAATCTTCCATCGTGGAAAGGTCGCCCGTCGGCAAGTTCAATTCCCAAGCCTTCAATACGCGGCGCATGATTTTACCGCTTCGCGTCTTAGGAAGCTTGTCGCGGAACTCGATTTGACGGGGAGCCGCATGAGCTGCCAAGCCTTTCTTCACGAATTGACGGATGTCTTCTTTTAAGTCTTCGGATGCTTCATAGCCTGTGCGCAGCGCAATGAACGCCTTAATGATTTCCCCGCGGACAGGGTCCGGAATGCCGATAACACCTGCTTCCGCAACAGCCGGATGCTCAACAAGCTTGCTTTCTACTTCAAACGGTCCCACGCGCTCGCCGGACGTCATGATGACATCGTCGATGCGGCCTTGGAACCAGAAGTAGCCGTCTGCATCCATGTAAGCGGAATCGCCGGATACATACCAATCGCCAGGCATGAAGTAAGACTTATATTTTTGCGGGTTGTTCCAAATCGTGTACATCATGGACGGCCAGCCCTTCTTAATCGCAAGGTTGCCCATTGTGTACGGAGGAAGCTCATTTCCTTCGTTATCCACGATTGCCGCTTTTACGCCAGGAATCGGTTTTCCCATAGAGCCCGGACGGATTTCCATGCACGGATAGTTACAGATGAGCTGCGCACCTGTTTCTGTCATCCACCATGTATCGTGAATGCGAAGGTGGAAGACTTTCATTCCCCAACGCACTACTTCCGGATTTAACGGTTCACCAACGCTTAAAATGTGGCGCAAGGAGGATAAATCATATTTATTGATAACAGCTTCTCCCGCTCCCATTAACATACGGAAGGCAGTCGGAGCGCTGTACCATACCGTTACGCCATAGTCTTGAATCGTTTCGTACCATGCGTCAGGGCTGAAACGCCCCCCTAGGATTACGTTGGAGGAACCTGTAAGCCACGGACCGAAAATGCCATAAGATGTTCCTGTTATCCACCCCGGGTCAGCCGTACACCAATATACATCGTCCTCTTTTAAGTCCAGCACCCATTTTGCCGTTTGATAATGCTGAATCATCGCATTCTGTACATGCAGCACGCCTTTTGGCTTCCCGGTAGAACCGGACGTATAATGTAAAATCAAGCCGTCTTCACGTCCAAGCCATTGAATATCAAGCTTTTTGGAAGCTTGTTCAAACAACGGGTTGTAATGAACAACCTTTCCTCCTTCTTCTACATGATCGCCAACAAGAAATACTATTTTTAACGCAGGCAGGTCATTTAACGGAACACGGCTCAAGAGTTCCGGCGTTGTGATCAACACTTTCGCTTCGCTGTCCTCTAAGCGGTCGCGCACCGCGCCTTCCATAAACGCTTCAAACAGCGGGCCTACAATAGCGCCTAATTTTAATGCGCCAAGTAAAGCAAAGTATAATTCAGGAGAACGCGGCATGAAAATGAAGACGCGGTCGCCCTTTTCAACATCTCCGTATGTTTTTAATACGTTTCCTGCCTTATTCGACAATTCCATCATTTCTTTGAATGTATATTTTTCTTTTCGATTGCCGTCTTGATAGTATAGAGCAACTTTATTTTTCAGGTGGGATTTTGCATGCTTGTCTATCGCTTCATATGCCATATTCACTCGGCCAGTTTCGTACCAAGAAAAGTTCTTTTCTGCTTCTTTCCAGTCAAAGTTTTGATAAGTTTCTTCATAGTTTACTAGATTGTTTTCTCCTTTAATAATAGGAAGCGCTTCCACTTTCATTGTAAAAATCTCCCTCCTCATATGTATTCTACCTTCTATTATACTGCATACAATTCCAAATTTTCAGTATTTTTTATCATTTTTATACACTTTTTACTGACAAATTTCGATTAACACCGCACGAAATATGCGTTACTATTAGAAATGAGAAGGGTTTTCAATCTACGATTGGCTTCTTAACTTGCCAAGGGCGGTGATACAAAATCTATGATTCATAAAAAAATATACAACGCAACAACAGTAAAAACGCCAAAAGGCACTCTTATTGTAGAAGGTCCTGTGCCGACTCATAAATTAGAAAATTACAAGTTTCACGAAGATTTAACAGCGTTTCGTCCGGCTCCCCAGCAATATAAAGCCGTGATCGATATTTCGAAGCTCCCGGAAGCTCGCATTATCGTGGCACGTCTTGACGATCTCATCATCGGATATGTCACATACCTCTATCCGGATCCGCTGGAGCGTTGGTCACAAGGCAATATGGAAAATTTGATTGAACTTGGAGCCGTAGAAGTGATTCCCGCATTTCGCGGCTATTCGGTCGGCAAAACGATGCTTCAAGTGTCCATGATGGATGACAACATGGAAGACTACATTATCATTACAACAGAATATTATTGACATTGGGATTTAAAAGGAACAGGCTTGAACGTTTGGGACTATCGCAAGGTAATGGAAAAAATGATGAACGCCGGCGGATTGGAATGGATGGCAACAGACGATCCGGAAATTTGCTCGCACCCGGCTAACTGCCTGATGGTGCGAATCGGCAAACGGGTGGATCAAGATTCCATTCACAAGTTCGATCGCTTGCGCTTTCAAAATCGATTTATGTATTAGGTGGGAGGTTCAGCATGATTGTAGAAGAAATTATGAACCAAAATGTCACGACTTTGCGCCCTTCAGATACAATTGAAATGGCGCTTCGCACATTAACGGAAAAATGTATTCGGCACATCCCCATCACGAACGAACAGCACGAAGTGGTCGGAATCATTTCCGACCGCGATGTCCGCGATGCCAGCCCGTCCATTTTTGACACGAATGTTTCCATGGATGCACTTCATCAGCCGATTGAGCGCATTATGACTACGGATGTAATTACTTGTCATCCATTGGATTTCGTGGAAGAAATCGCAACGATTTTTTATGATAACCGAATCGGCTGCCTTCCTGTTACGAAAGAAGGAAAGCTTGTCGGCATCATAACGGAATCTACCGTGCTTCACACCCTTGTTAAGCTGACAGGTGCTCATCAGCCAAGTTCGCAAATGGAAATCAAGGTAAAAAACGAACCGGGTATATTAGGAAAGGTTGTAAGCGTATTCAGCAAAAAGAATATTAATATCGTGAGCGTGCTTGTATACCCTCACAAAGATGAATCGTATAAAGTATTGGTATTCCGCATTCAAACGATGAATCCCCTGCACATCATTCATGAATTGCGCGAAGAAGGCTATGATGTCTTATGGCCGAACATAACGGGGATTTCTCATGCCTAGCAGCGCGTTCATTTACTCGGATGACTTTCAGGGCTATCGCTTCAGCCCTGAACATCCTTTTAACCAATTGAGGGTCAAGCTCGTCTATGATTTACTGCAAAACGGGGGATTCATTACAGCTTCACAAGTTATACCTCCAAGAATGGCAACAGATGAAGAAATTGCACTGATTCATGATCGAGACTATATCGACGCTGTAAAACGGGCCGGAGAAGGAAAGATTGATAAACAATTGGCATTGCAATACGGATTGGGTACGGATGACACCCCTATGTTTCAAGGCATGCATGAAGCAAGCGCGCTTCTCGTCGGGGGTACTTTGACAGCCGTGGATTATGTATTGGAAGGAAAAGCGGAGCATGCCATAAATTTAGGCGGCGGACTGCATCATGGCTTCCGAGGCAAAGCTTCCGGCTTTTGCATTTATAACGACAGTTCGATTGCGATTAAATACATTCAACAAAAATACGGACTTCGCGTGATGTACATTGATACGGATGCCCATCATGGAGATGGGGTGCAATGGGCGTTTTATGATGACCCTACAGTCTGCACCGTATCCATTCATGAAACGGGACGTTATTTGTTTCCGGGTACAGGGGCAGTAAATGAGCGGGGACAAGGGGCCGGATACGGTTACTCTTTTAATGTGCCGCTGGATGCTTTTACGGAGGACGAATCATTTTTAGATGTGTATCGTTCCTTGATTCGTGAAGTAGCAGCCTATTTCAAACCGGATGTAATCGTAACACAAAATGGGGCAGATGCCCATTACTATGACCCGCTCACCCATCTGTGCTCCACTATTGAAATTTATCGTGAAATTCCGAAGCTCGCTCATGAAATTGCGCATGAATACTGCAACGGAAGATGGATCGCAGTAGGCGGCGGCGGCTACGACATATGGAGGGTGGTTCCGCGTGCATGGTCACTCATTTGGCTGGAAATGAACAATATTCGCGATGTGACCGGAATGCTGCCGTTAGAATGGATTGAAGCGTGGAAAGAGAAAGCTGCGACACCGATCGCGATGAAGTGGGAAGACCCCGAGGATATGTACAAACCGATTCCGCGCAAAAAGGAAATCGAAGAGAAAAATAAGCTGACGGTGAGAAAGTCTTTGGAAATAATTCGGAATAATATAAAAAATTCTTTGTATTAAAAAAGCTCGTGAATTTCACGAGCTTTTTCTCTATTCTCTTGTTGATTTACGGAATTGAATACGGTGCGGAAGAATAACCGTATGGTCTTCTACCGTTTCTTTGTTCATATATTTCGTTAATAAACGCATCGCAACGGCTCCGATATCATACATCGGCTGCACAACTGTAGAAAGCTGCGGGCGTATCATCAGCGCCAAACGCGTGTTGTCAAAGCCGATTACTTCCACATCATTTGGAATATGAACGCCCTTATCCTGTGCGCCGTGAATGATTCCTAACGCCATTTCATCAGAAGATACAAATACTGCCGTCGGTTTGTCCTGCAGTTCCCATAGCTTGTCAAATGCTTCTATACCGGAATCATATGTATAGTCGCCTTCTACCACAAGCTCTTCATCAAAGGCCACGCCTGCTTCTTCTAATGCGCGCTTATATCCTTGCAGCTTTTTCACTTCAGCTGCCGCGTGCTCAGATTGTCCAGATACAAATGCAATGCGAGTATGCTCTTTATCCAACAAGTGCTTTGTTGCATCATATGCACCTTGCTCATAGTTGATATTAACGGATGGAATCGTGCCTTGGTTGTCAAAAGAGGCAGCCAATACGATCGGCACCGGAGACTTTTTGAACTCTGCCACATGCTCCTCCGTAATGTTTTCGCTCATGAATACAATACCATCTACTTGCTTGCCAAGCATTGTATTCAATAAATGCATCTCTTTTTCTTTATTTTGGTCGGAGTTGCTTAAGATAATGTTGTACTTGTACATTGTCGCGACATCTTCAATTCCGCGCGCAAGCTCTGCATAGAAGATATTGGAGATGTCCGGGATAATAACGCCGACTGTCGTCGTTTTTTTGCTTGCCAATCCGCGAGCTACCGCATTCGGGCGATAGCCGAGACGCTCGATTGCCTCTAATACTTTTTTACGTGTCGTCGGTTTGACGTTCGGGTTGCCGTTTACTACGCGTGATACTGTAGCCATGGAAACGTTGGCTTCGCGGGCTACATCATATATTGTAACGTTCATCAACATTCACTCCTTTATGATTATTGTTGTTATGTATCAGTTAGATAATAATTTCACAAAATGGAATAGACGAATAGAATTCAAAAATTTCAAGTGCATGCAAGTCCTTTTTTATCATACGACACAAGCACTGTGCAGACAATATTTTCCCTCAAATATACCAAAAAAATTCTTATTTTTCATCAATAAATCGGAATATTTCTTACTGATATAACCGAGAAAAGCCTATGCAGAGGAATTGCATAGGCTCTTTTCTTAAGCGTTTGTAATTTTGAATGATTTCAGCTCGTTCATAAATGCATGGAACTGCGGGATATCCATTTGCTGTGCAGAATCGGATAATGCCACCGCAGGATCCGGATGCACTTCCGCCATAACCGCATCCGCACCGATCGCCAATGCTGCTTTTGCTGCAGGAAGCAGTAAATCTCTGCGCCCTGTAGAATGTGTGACATCTACTACAACCGGCAAATGCGTTTCTTTTTTCAAGATCGGAACCGCTGAAATATCAAGCGTATTGCGTGTTGCCCGTTCATATGTGCGAATGCCTCTTTCACATAAAATAATTTGTCCGTTTCCTTGGGCAATGATGTACTCGGCTGCATACATGAACTCTTCGATTGTCGCAGATAAGCCGCGTTTCAATAATACCGGTTTATCTACAGCACCCGCTGCTTTCAGAAGCTCAAAGTTCTGCATGTTGCGCGCCCCGATTTGAATGACATCTACATAATCAAGCGCCATTTCAATATCGTTCGGATTTAAAATTTCACTGATAACGGCCATATCGAGCTCATCGGCTACTTGGCGTAAAATCTTCAGCCCTTCGACTCCAAGCCCTTGGAAATCGTATGGAGAAGTTCTCGGTTTGAACGCTCCGCCGCGCATAAGCTTTAATCCTTGCTCTTTCATAGCCTCTGCAACAAGCTTTACTTGCTCGTAGCTTTCAACCGCACATGGCCCCATAATAAAATGAGGCTGTCCATCTCCGATTTTTTCTCCCTTAATGTCTACGATGGTATCTTCCGGTTTTTTCTTGCGAGAAACGAGAAGCGCCTTACGATGATCATCTTCTTGCAGCTCTAATCCCGCTTGAAAAATTTGCTTGAAGATATGCTGCAGCGTAGAAGTTTCAAACGGTCCGTCATTGTTTTCAGCAATCAAATCGAGCATTCTGCGCTCGCGTACAGGATCAAATCGTTTTACTCCCTGTACTTCTTTTAACTTCCCGATTTCTTGAACAAGATTTCCTCTTTCGTTCAACAGCTTTAAAATTTTCAGGTTTAATTCATCTACTTGCGCACGAAGCGCTTCCAGGTCCTTGGACAAGAGAAAGACCTCCTCTTTTTTATATAAATTTTCTCTTATGTTTAACATTTAGATTTCCTTATTATATACGATAAAGATAGCCCTGTCACTTTATACATCTTCCTCATATAGGAACGAATCCATATGCACCAAAAGCTATTTGTCTTATTTAATACCATAAGTATTGAATTCGTCAATATAGTTTTTAGCAAATTTACTGAGAATTTTAAAAAAGAGCTGACAAATCAGCTCTCACACAATATGCTCCTGCAACGCTTGTTTTTTAATATGCCAATGAGAGGCATGCCATGCAACCTTTCCATCCTTGATGTATAACACTTGCGGCGATTCGTGCTTCACCCCGAAATGCTCCGCTATGTAATTCGATACCGGTCTTGCCTCTTGGACATATAAGTAAAAGATAGGGACAGTTGCTCCGCTGTCTATGTAATCGTTAAACTCTTCCCATGCCCCTCGGCTGATCGGACAAGTTAAACTATGTTTGAACAAAATGAATGTTGGATGCTTCTTTAATACATCTTCTAACTGCGTTTGTGTGTCCAGCTTTGTCTTGTTCACTATCATTCACCTCGTAATCTTGCCGGTACGTGCTCTTCCTGCTTTTTCTTTTTACGGAAACGATTATATACTTCCAGAACGGCGTTGCTCCATTGCACGACTTGCGCCACTTTATCCGCATTATCTTCTACTTGATTTGTGACGGAAGTTGTAATGCTGCGCACCTTTGTATTTAGCTCATTGATGGTCGTTCCGATTCCTTCTACTGACTTGACGACTTTGTTTAATGACTGAGATTTTTGCTGAATGTCTTCCGCCAACGCATTTGTTTTATGTAAGAGCTGTTCTGTTTCAGTTGTAATCCCATTTAATTGTTTTTCTAATCCTGCCATTGTCGAAGCTACATTTTCCAATGTTTTTCGCAATGAGACAAGTGTTTTGCATAAATACACGACCAATACTGCAAATGCAACGGCAATAATAAATACGCCTAAGTATAACAAAATCTTCATTCCATTCACTCCTTTATTGTTCTGTTCGTCTCTTTTTTTCATTCCTTATATAGATTTGCTATTATTATACAATTATTCACTTCTGTATTCTAATAATTCCGATAAGAAGTAACGAAAATGTAATTTTATCGCTAAATGTCTTATTTCTTTGACAAAATGGAGTCCGATTAGTAAACAAATCGAAAGAAGTGGGTTACAATAGGAAGGTATGATACTACGATTGGAGGCATAACGATGAAGGATCCACGCATTGAAACGTTGGCGAGAAACTTAATCAACTACTCTGTAAAGCTGCAGCCGGGCGAAAAAATCCTTATCGAAAACTTTGGATTACAAAAAGAGCTTGTAACAGCACTTGTTAAAGAAGCATATAAAGCAGGCGGCCATCCGTTTGTATCTTTAAAAAATCATGAAGTTGACCGCGCTCTTTTAATGGGCGCAACCGAAGAGCATTTTGCAAAAATCGCAGAATACGAAGCAAACGTGATGAAAGATATGGATGCTTACATTGGTTTACGCTCAGGTGATAACATTAACGAACTGGCAGACGTACCAAGCGATAAAATGAAAATTTTCGGTCAAACAGTGGGACAAAAGGTACACCGGGAAATCCGCGTTCCGAAAACAAAATGGGTTGTACTTCGTTATCCGAACGCATCTATGGCACAGCTTGCGAAAATGAGCACCGAAGCGTTTGAAGACTTCTACTTTGACGTGTGTAACTTAGACTACGGCAAAATGAACAAAGCGATGGACAACCTTGTCGAATTGATGAACCGTACAGATAAAGTGCGCATTACAGGTCCTGGAACCGATTTAACCTTCTCTATTAAAGATATTCCTGCTATTAAGTGCGCAGGCGAAATGAACATTCCGGACGGTGAAGTATTTACTGCACCGGTAAAAGATTCCGTTAACGGCACGATTACATACAATACGCCATCTCCTTACAACGGCTACACATTTGAAAATGTACAGCTGAAATTCGAGAACGGTAAAATTGTCGAAGCAACTGCGAACGACACAGAGCGCATCAACAAAATTTTCGATACAGATGAAGGCGCTCGTTATGTAGGGGAATTCGCTATCGGCGTAAACCCTTACATCTTACATCCGATGGGCGATATTCTATTTGATGAAAAAATTGACGGAAGCTTCCACTTCACGCCTGGACAAGCGTACGACGAAGCTTACAACGGCAACAACTCCAACATTCACTGGGATTTAGTATCCATTCAGCGTCCTGAGTACGGCGGCGGAGAAATTTACTTTGACGATGTATTGATTCGCAAAGACGGCCGTTTCGTTCTTCCTGAACTGGAGTGCTTGAATCCCGAGAACTTAAAATAAGAAAAAAGATGCGAGGCATTCTCGCATCTTTTTATTTCATCATTGCTTCTTTCTCATATGCGTGTTCAAATTTTTGAATATCACCGGCCCCCATAAAGATCAGTACGCCGTTTGCATGTTTCTTTAACACTTCCGTTGTCATAACAGTAAGCAGCTCGGCATTTTTAATGCGCTTTTGCAAATCGACAATGGACAGGTCGCCTTGATTTTCACGGGCCGATCCGAAAATATCGCACAAGTATACTTTGTCTGCCTTTTGCAAGCTGGCTGCAAATTCATCTAAAAACTTCTTTGTACGTGAGAATGTATGCGGCTGGAACACTGCTACGATTTCACGCTCCGGATATTTCTGACGAGCGGCTTCGATCGTCGCCGTAATCTCTGTCGGGTGATGAGCGTAATCGTCAATAATCACTTGTTCGTTGATTTTCTTTTCACTGAATCGACGTTTAACCCCGCCAAATGTAAGCAGCTGCTCCTTTACAATTTCCACATCGACATTTTCATAATGGCATAATGCGATAACTGATAATGCGTTCAATACGCTATGATTGCCGTATCCCGGAATTTTAAACGTTCCGTAGTACGTATTTCGGACAACAACATCAAATGTTGTGCCGTCCGTGCTCTTTTGGATGTTACGGGCTTGAAAATCGTTATCCTCTCCAAAGCCGTAGAAGATAACAGGTACTTTCGCATGTATTTTTTGAAGCTGCTCATCATCGCCGCAGGCAATGATGCCCTTTTTTACTTGTAAAGCCATCTCTTGAAACGCACTGAACACATCCTCGATATTGGCAAAATAGTCAGGATGATCAAAATCAATGTTTGTCATGATCGCATAGTCAGGATGGTAAGCCAAAAAGTGTCTTCGATATTCACAAGCTTCGAATACAAAGTATTTGCTGTCTTCTACGCCTTTTCCCGTTCCATCGCCAATTAAATACGACGTAGGATTTGCTCCTTGCATTACGTGAGCAAGAAGACCTGTTGTCGATGTCTTGCCGTGAGCTCCTGTAATGGCAACACTTGTATACTTGCTCATAAGATCGCCTAAAAAATGATGGTAACGATATACCTGCAATCCCTTAGCTCTTGCTTCTTCAATTTCTTCATGTGTATCCGGAAATGCATTCCCTGCAATAATGATTTGCCCTTCTTCAATATTGTTTTTATCGAAAGGCAAAATGCGAATGCCGCGCTTTTCCAGTTCTGCTTGCGTGAAAAAGTATTTATCGACATCGGATCCTTGAACGGTATATTTCATATCATGCAGGATTTGAGCTAACGCGCTCATACCTGTGCCTTTAATACCTACAAAATGGTAAACTGTCATTTTAAAGAACCTCCAGCATCTCTAACTATTACAATGGCCTATCTGCAAGACAGTATATGATGTTTTTTCTATTTTGGTAATCCCTGTTCTTTCCCCTACATTTTCTCACTCTACACTCTGACCAAAATATAACGAATCCATTATATCAAACTTCCCGCTGTTAGACTATTTTTATTCGATTACAGGCAGAAAAACTGATGGAGATCCCACCAGTTTTTCTTTTTTTCTTATTCTTCTCGTTTTGTAAGCTCCACACGTTCTAAACGCGGATTTGGACGATATTTTCTTCCCGCCTTCGCTTGCGGTTCCCCGTTCAGCTCTACGTTGTCTCCCGTAAAGCCAATGTGCATTTTCAACAGGCTGCTGCCCACTCCGTAAATATCGACCGGTACATTTTGAGCTTCGAATTCACGAATCCGTTTTTCATCAAAGCCGCCGCTGACCACGATTTTTACATGATGGAATCCTTCTTCATCCAGCGCCTTGCGCAAAGCAAAAATAAGCGGAGGATTCACACCGCGCGGATCAAACGTGCCAAGCACTTCCGGATTGCGGATAAAATATTGGTCAATCATTGTCCGGGATGTATCAACACGAACTCCCTTCAATTCCGGCCCGAATTCGCGAGCGACGCGAAGAGCATCTGTAATGACATCGTTATTGTAGTCAATCAATACAGTCAGGTCATCTTCCGGAAACTTTTGATGGTACGCTCTTGCCGCTTCTACCACATCGCCGTTGAACATTTGAATCAATGCATGAGGCATTGTGCCCATGCCGCTTTTGCCCCACCATTCGTTCATGGCATGAGTAGCCTGTGCCGTAGAGCCGCCGATATAAGCTGCATATCCGTCGCCCGCCTGCTGCGTAAAGTGGTCATCGCGATCCCCCATAAAAATGACCGGCTTTTGAATGCCTGAGCTTTTCGCAGCTTGCATCACATTATATACATTCGTCGCCACAGACGTACGGCGAGCCAGTATACCATCAATAACGCCTTCTAAATAGCCGAAATATTCGTATGGTCCCTTTATTGTCAATACCGTTTCAAACGGGCTGATTTTGTCCCCATCTTTTAACGAATAAACTTCCAATTCTTCCGGATGCTCCGCAAATGTTTGCAGCAATGCGATAACTTCATCCGTTCCGCATAGCACGGCGTGTTCTTTTTGGAAAAACTGCATCGTCACTCTTGTTTTCGGTTTGAATTCTTTAATGATATCACGTGTTTTCAAGAAATATACAGCGGAAAACCATCCTTCGCCAACACGCTTATCGAATTTGAATGTTTTATTTGTTAAACGCTTCAATTTTCCTTGCAGCTTCAATTCAATCTCTTTCATAGTATTTACTCCCCACTTATGTTTCGCTTTCTGTTAGTATGAGGTCAAACTTTCTTAAACATTCATGTCCTGCATGGCCGCCAATTCATCCTCGGTAATGAGCACATCCCTCGGCTTGGTGCCGCGTTGTTCCGAGATAATGCCTTGCATCTCCATTTCCTCTATAAGACGCGCCGCCCGATTATAGCCGATACGGAATCTGCGCTGCAGCGAAGATGTGGATGCTCCCCCTTGCTCTAACACGAATTGGCAAGCTTCATAAAACAGCTCGTCTTCCGCTTCGTGCTGTTCTACTTTCGCCAGTAAATCTTCTTGCTTAAATAAATAATTTGGCTTCATTTGGTCTTTCACATGGGCAACCGCGCGCTCAATTTCTTCATCTGATACATACACGCCTTGAACACGAATCGGCTTGGACGTGCCGTTTTCTAAAAACAGCATATCCCCCCGTCCGAGAAGCTTTTCCGCTCCGCTAATATCGATTATCGTGCGGGAATCCACTTGAGACGATACTGTAAAGGCGATGCGCGTCGGGATATTTGCTTTAATCAATCCGGTAATAACATCAACAGACGGACGCTGTGTCGCAACCAACAGATGGATGCCGCATGCACGGGCTTTTTGAGCGATACGGCAAATCGCTTCCTCTACATCTGCCGGAGAAACCATCATTAAGTCAGCCAGCTCGTCGATGACAATGACGATGTACGGTAATGGTTCCCCTCCAACCGCTTTTTGCTTCACAAGCTCGTTGTAGCGATTTAAGTCACGAGCACCTGCATGTGCAAACATCTCGTAGCGTTTCTCCATCTCTTCTACCGCCCATTTTAATGCTGCAGTTGCCGCTTTGACATCGGTGATCACCGGCGACACAAGATGCGGAATATGGTTGTAAGGAGCAAGCTCCACCATTTTAGGGTCAATGAGCAGCAGTTTTACTTCATGCGGCATCGCTTTATAAAGGATGCTTGTTAAAATCGCATTGATGCAGACGCTTTTTCCCGATCCGGTCGCTCCTGCAATCAGCCCGTGAGGCATTTTGCGTATATCCGTAACAATCGGTGTTCCGGAAATATCAAGGCCAAGCGCTACTGTTAATGGCGAAGGGTCTTTTGTAAAGACCGGACTTCGTAAAATTTCTCTCATGAATACAGGCCTGCTTTGTTTATTCGGCACTTCAATGCCAACGGCGTTCTTGCCCGGAATCGGCGCTTCAATCCGAATGTCCTTTGCGGCCAAATTCAGCTTAATATCATCCGATAAGTTTGTGATTTTATTAACTTTTACGCCCGGCTCAGGCTGCACTTCAAAGCGCGTAACCGCAGGACCTTGTGTAACATGCACAACTTTAGCTCCCACATTGAAATTAAAAAACGTTGTGTTCAACAGCTCTTTTTGCTCATTCAGCCATTCTTCATCGGCTCCGACAGAATGATTCGGCACATTCAAAAGTGTGATCGAAGGAAAAGTATATGCAGGCTTTTCAAGCTCTGCTTGTTTCTTTTGCGCATATTTCAGTTTATCTTGCTTCAACATAACCACGTTGTAAGGAACAAAGCGTTTTTTCTCCCGTTTTTCTTCCTGAACAACTGCCGGTTTCGCTTCCTTTTGTGCAGTTTCCGCAACAGCTTGTGAAGCATTTGCGATTGCTTCTTCCTCTTCTGCAACCGGAAGAGGTTGTTGTACAACGGATTGCTCTTCTTTGAATGGTTGAGCTTCCGCTTTGTCTTCTGCGTACTCTTGTACAACTGGCGGTTTCACGTCAGTTTGCGCAGTTTCCGCAACAGCTTGCAAAGATTCATTTGTTATTGCTTCTTTCTCTTCTAGAATCGGAAGAAGCTCTTGTACAACCATCGGAAGAACTTCTTTGTTCTCTTCCGCAAGAACCTCTTCTGCATGGATTAGTTCTTGCTGTAGCATCATTTCTTGCCCATCTTCTGGAAGCAATTTTGTTACGGTCTCTTCTTGTCCGAAAGCCTCAGGCACCGTATTTTCCTGGACAGAAAGTACCTCTTCCATTTCTTGCAGAACTTCATCCGTTACTTCAACAACCGGAAGGAGCTCTTGAACTATTTCATGGTCTGTCGGCTCTTCCGCTTGAACTGCTTGTATATCATGTACGTGTTTTGTTTCGTCATCGCTCAGCACAACTGCATTTCCTTCTGAATCTTCCATCTCTTGCTCATGCAATCGCAAATTTTCCTCAGCAATAACTTCCGCCACAATTTCTGCGACTGCTTGCAGTTCTTCGTGTTCTGCATCTGATTCCTGTATACTTGTCTCTTCAGAAGTTGCATGAGTTGAAGTTTGTTTCTGATCAGTATGCTCTGCTGATACAGATGCTTCCCATGATTTTTCTTGAATCAATTCCTGTACAGATTGCTCTTGTTGTACAGTTTCTTCTGCAGCTGTGTTCTCAATATGTACAACTTCTTCTGCACGATCCGGCTCAGGAGTAAGAAAGCCATACTTCTCAAGCCAAGCGTCCACAACGGATTTTCCTGTTTGGCTTAGCACTAAATCTTCTTGCTGCTTTCGATATACCAATTCTTCTTGGCTCGGACGGTTGTAGCCGAATATAGGAGAAATCGTTTCTGTCGGACGGAATGGCCGTCTGTTTGATTCATCCATTTTTGTACGGTTCGGCGCTTTCATCAGTGCTTTCACCGGTGCTTTTTCTGTTCTTATCGTCCTTGTGACAGGAGGTGTCTCTCTAGGACGCACTTCTTTAACAGGGCGTATGAATTGATCCTGTAAAGGCTGTGTTCTTGCTATTGGCTTAGGTGGTTCCTTTTGTTCTCGAATCGGCTTTCTCTCGTCCGGAACTAACGGAAAACGGAATTTTCCGCTTGGATATTGATAGGAAACCCTTGTTTCCATTTCTCGCTTCTCGACTTGTCTGTTTTCATACGGAGGAACAGGGTTATTCGGCTGTTCTCCCTCTTTATTCAACAGCTTTTTCATCCAATCCAGCATACATTCCCCCTCTTTCTTTCCTTGGAGTACAATCCCCTCAAACCGTGGGTAAGCCCGATTGATTTTACTGAACATTAGCGGAACAGAGTCTCCCGGCTAATGCAGTTTCACTTTATTGTAACAGTAATCGACCTATTTTGCAGATGAAAATTGCGTCAAATCATAAATTTCGGTCTAAATTTCTCGGGAAAAAGAAAAGCATTTCCACCCGCGGTTAGCTTCCTCCTCCAACAACCCGCGCGGTGCGGCGCATCCTGCTCGAAGGAGCATTCCTTGTGTTCTTTCCCACCAAAAGCGCTTTTTGCTTTTGTCTCTCTCACTGTCGGTAAGACCCCCACTTCTACAAAGTGGGGGTCAACCGACACTAAGAACCCGATTGGTTCAACTGACCATCAGCGATGGACGGAATCCTTTACTGATGGAGTTTCGTTTTATGTGGGGAAGGTCTAGGGTGGAAATGCTAGATACCTCAATTCCAAAGTTTAGCTCCCTTTAGAAAACACCCCGCACACCAATCGTACAGGGTGGCACATCCTATTCAAAGGAGCGTTTCTTATGTTCTTTCCCCAAAAAGACGCTTTTGCCTTTGTATGGAGGAGGTTATTTTTCAGTTGGAAACCAGATGGAAAATCCAGACACCTAACCAAATAATACTACAGCTTCAAGCGCTGTGATAGGCTTAAGCTTTACATTTCTTATTCTTGTAAAAATTACTAGCTGCTAAAATTGAAACGGTTGTCCTACTTCATAGCTGTCTTCTAATACAAGAATGCCCTTCTCCTGAGGAGCGTTAGGCAAAGCCAATTCGCGCGCCGAGCAAAGCATGCCGAAAGATGCGACTCCGCGCAGTTCAGCCGGTTTAATAACAAGACCGCTCGGCATAACGGCACCGATTTTCGCTACAACTACCTTTTGACCTGCGTCTACGTTAGGTGCGCCGCATACGATTTGCAGTGTCTCTGTTCCGATATCCACTTTACATACACTTAACTTGTCCGCGTTCGGATGCTTTTCTTTTTCTTTCACATAACCGACAACAAATTTAGGAGATAGATCTGCATCAAGATTTCCTTCAAATCCGTTTTCAGCTAAAATGTTGTTGATTTGATCAACAAGCTCATTTGTCAGCGTTACACTTCCGGTTTCATTTATGGTTACGTACTTGGAAGCATTGAAAATATTATAGCCTGCGGTTTCATTGCTTTCACTGTCAAAAATGCGGGCTACATCTCCCTTTTTCTCAAATGCGCGATTTGCCGCTGAAATGTCTTTCAAAGATACGATAAGCGTGTCTCCAATTCCTTCACGGTTGTAAAAAACATTCACTGCGTTCATCCTTTCTATTTCTTCAAGCGTTTTTTTCCTAAAATAAAAATGGGTTCCAATTCTTTATTTTCATAAACAAAGGATAGAGATGTAATCGGAACACGTCCTTCCATGAAAAACTTTATGGTCATTTGCGCAACAACATCGTATCCGATTTCATTCTTCACATCAGCAATAATCAACACATCTTGATGAGGAACGGCTACGACCATTTCTCCTTTTATTTTCTGTTTGAAGCTATCAAGCAGCGATTCATCTAAAATGCGGCTGGCATCATACCCATCATTTGCTCGAATGAAATAAAATGTGTTGCCTGCCACTTCATCCTGCTTTACGTCTCTCGGCAGCGAACGAACATTAAACAAGGCCATTTCCTTGATTTGCTGTTCATCATATCCTAATGTTTGCAGCAAGCCTTCATCAATCAAACGATAGGTTGTACCGGAATCCACTGCGTAATAAATACGTGTTTCCGCTGTATGATCTGTTGTCAGCAGCTTTTTCCCTTCCGAGCTCTCGGTCGGAAATGACGTGGAACGGATAACAGGGAAAATTTTCGTTTGCTCCGCTTTCGTTTCATTGTGCATGGCAATAAGTGCTTCTTTTACATAATACACAACCTCATCGATGGCTTGTTCTTTTTGGTTATGCCACTTCGCCATCACTCCCGGCAAGGAAATCGTGATCCCTTTTTTCGTTTCTCTATGCTCAATGCGAAGCGTATCTTTTTCACGGTCATGACGAAACGTCCATTCCGGTCTTTCCAGCTGCTTTACCAGTTCTTCTTTTAACAGCTTGCTGTTCATTTTCATGTTGCTTCCTCCTTTCAGCTAACATCAGAAACCTCCACCTGTTGGAGATGGAGGTTTTCTTTATCCTGCTCTAGATACCAAGAATCTTATTTTAGTCCTTCAATGAATTCTTCGATTTGCTCTTGCGTTTTACGGTCTTTGTTTACAAAGCGACCAATTTCGCTTCCTTTATTATATGCGATGAAGCTTGGAATGCCAAACACATCAAGCTCGATGCATAAATCGAGGAACTTATCGCGATCTACATAGTAAAAAGAAAAATCTTTATATTTGTCTACTACTTCCGGCATAAATGGTTCGATGAAGCGGCAATCCGGACACCAATCCGCTGAAAATAAGAAGATAACATTGTTTTCTTGTTTAGCTTCGTGAAATTGTTCAACAGTTTCAATTTTTTTCATGGCTTTGCCTCCTGAGTTTTCTTTCCTTCATAGTACAAAAGGATGTTGGGAAAATCCAATAAAACATCTTCATTCTTTTGTTTGATATTTATATTGTCCGACAAGAAGCTTGGCAACATGGGTAAACATTTCTTCACGATTGATATAGCCATTTGTGAAAATGCCTACAGCTCCTTCATTGCTGCGAATGTCGTTCCGTTTTGTATAGGCGTCCATGACTTCACTAAGCTCCAGTCCTTCTTTTAAAGGTTCCAAAAATTCATCTGGCAGCTTAATTCGCGCTCCGCCTGCGACGACTGTTAATCCCGAACGAGTGGCGAGCGCTCCCCAATTGCACAAAAACAATCCGTACTCTGTCTCCACTACTCCTCCTTCCAGACCGATTCCGATTTCAGCCTCTGTCTCTTCCAAAGCCTTTTTGGAACGATTGATGGCTCCTTGCATCGTTTCTTCATCCGAAAAAGGCTGCGCCGACACTCCGGAAGGAACAGATACAGGGATGATGGTGACCTTTTCTCCTAAAAAAGCTTGTTTTACTGCTCCTACTTTTGTTTTGTTTAATGATCCGACTGCAATGTTCATATTGATTTCTCCTTACATATAGCTGTTTTCGCAATCCCAAAGGAATTAAGCCAATTCTGCAATTCTTTTGGTCAGCCACTCAATTAATTAAGTCAATTCCCTCATCCATCAGTCTAACCGCAATAAGTGTGCACAAAATAGCAGCAATACAAAAAGAAAAGACCGCAATCGGCCTTTTCCTTCGCATTATCCGTTATTTTTAATCGTTTCTACCGTTGTGCGGTCCGTTGCTTTTACAAGTTTGATTAACAGCTCTTTAGCAGCAGCATAATCGTCTACATGCATGATAGATGCATGCGTATGGATATAACGAGAGCAAATGCCGATAACCGCTGACGGAACGCCGGAATTGCTTGTGTGTACGCGTCCTGCGTCCGTTCCGCCTTGGGATACGAAATATTGATACGGAATGTTGTATGTCTCCGCTGTGTCTAATACGAACTCAACCATGCCTTTATGAGTGACCATGGAGCGGTCAAGGATACGCAGCAATGCACCTTTTCCAAGCTGGCCGAATTCCGTTTTAGAACCGGAGGCATCGTTTGCCGGACTGGCATCAAGCGCATAGAAAATGTCCGGATTAATCATATTAGCAGCTGTTTGTGCTCCGCGCAGCCCCACTTCTTCTTGCACTGTAGCACCTGAATATAAGATGTTTGGCAGCTTTTCACCTTTCAGCTCTTTTAACAATTCAACTGCTAAGCCGACGCCGTAACGGTTATCCCATGCTTTCGCCAAGATTTTCTTTTCATTTGCCATAGGAGTAAACGGACAAATCGGTACAATTTGTTGTCCCGGCTTTACCCCAAGCTCAAGAGCGTTATCATAATCATCCGCACCGATATCGATTAACATATTTTTAATGTCCATCGGACGAGAACGCATTTCTTCGCTCAATAAATGAGGAGGAATGGACGCTACGACCCCGATAATCGGCCCTTTTTCTGTAATGATTTGCACGCGTTGCGCCAACAACACTTGGCTCCACCATCCGCCAAGCGGCTGGAAGCGAAGCATTCCGTTCTTCGTAATTTGCGTTACCATGAAGCCGACTTCGTCCATATGACCCGCAACCATGACGCGAGGACCATTTTCATCCCCTTTTTTCACACCGAATACGCTCCCTAAACGGTCTTGAATGATTTCGTCTGCATATTTTGCAAGCTCGCCTTTCACAAAACGACGGACCTCATGCTCAAAGCCCGGTGCTCCCGGAAGCTCCGTCAACGTTCGAAACAGTTCCATTGTCTCTTGGTTCATTATGAACGCTCCTTTGTCATAAAATGAAACTTCCATCAACAGGAGTTTCTTCCCGGTGATGGTTAGCTGAACAAACCGGTTCTTACTGTCGTCCCTATTTCCAACGGGGTTTACCGACAGTTAGAGCGGGATAAAACGGAAAATATTTATGTATACTAGCATTACATTCTATTGTATCGAAATTTTTGAAATCCTTCTAGTTTCTTCTTTTTTTCCAAATGAGATTAGCAACTTTTTCGTAATTCGATTATACTTGTCTTAGATTCAATTACTAATGAGGTGAAATGATGAATTGGAAAAGCTTATTTGCAGGTTTAGGCTTAGGCTTAGCTGTTGGATACATAATTGGAAACAAACTGCAAGGACAACATATATCAGCTGAAAGAGCATTAAGTATTGCCAAAAAGACGTTTTCGAAAAAAGGGGAAATTACAGGATCTTGGATTCATATGGTGCCGGAAGCGTTTGAACGATATGATTTGACATATGATGTATATCGCGGCGGCATTACAGCAATTGTTGAAGGAGTACAACGCCGATTTGAGTTTTTAGTGGATTCGAGCACAGGAGCCATTCTAGAAGTGAAGAATGCATAAAAACCCCTGAAAAAGGGGTTTTTATTTTCGCTCCAGCTTTTCCGTCATCTTACCTTCTTTATCCCATTTTACAGCGCGATAATAAGCATCATGATAGAAAGTGAACCATGCATTGTTCTCGACACCATAGGCGATCCATTCTTGCTTTTGTTTGATGGATGTCATTGGATAATCATCATATGCCATAACCCAAAGCACGTTTTGATGAGCATGGGTCGGCAGCAAATCTGCTAAATGAATCATTGTATCTTGTCCGTCTTTTACAAGGATGATGGCATGTCCGTCACTGTGTCCTCCTGTATGCACCATCTTTACTTGCTCGGATATCTCGACTTGCTCTTTGAACGGCTTTACTTGGTAAGCAATCGGCTCCCAGTTTTCCTTCCAATACGTATTGCGGGAGCGGATATTCGGATTTTTCATTTCTTCCCATTCCACTTCTGAAGTATAAATCACCGCATTTTTAAATGTCGGAACCAACTTGTCACCTCCCCATTTCGTCAGTCCAGAGGCGTGATCGAAATGCATGTGGCTCATTAATATGTAATCAATATCGTCAGTTGTTAATCCTAGCTGAGAGAGCGATTGCTCAATTGAAGATTCTTCCGTTACGCCTTGATTGCGTTTCATTTTTTCGTTCATCTTATTATTGCCGATTCCGGAATCAATTAACATGTTGCCGGCTTTTGTTTGCAATAAAATCGGGTCGGTTCGTAAATGGATTTGATTCGTTTCGTTATGCTCATACTTTCGTGACCACAATGCTTTTGGCACAACTCCAAACATGGCTCCCCCGTCCAAATGCGTATTTCCGCCGCGAAGCCACGTTACTTTTATATCCCCTATATGCAGCGTTTCCATCAGTTTCTCACTCCCTTGTTGATTTTTACTTTTTTATTGTAACATATGGGAGTTTTTTATTTTCGCAATAATGAAAATTGATTGTAAATTCTTAAATCATTATTGAATAACTGATATAGTGAATCTATAAAAGGAGAGGAGAGATTCCATTGCTGTTCCATTATCATTTTTGGACTCCGTATGTAGAAGAAACAGAAGACTTTTATAGAAAGCGTGGTTTTCGGATTTCACAACGGATCGGCAAATATAAAGGCGAATTCCAAACTTTTAATCCTCCATTAACTTGGGATGATTTTCGCGATAAAAATGTGTTGTTTCGTATTATTGAGGCGCGAAAAGGAAACATCAACATCACGTTCGGCTATGGAAAACGCGTCAGGTTTGATCATATAGGTTTTTTAGTCTCTCAAGAAGAGCATGACCAGGCATGCAAAAATGCCTATGCACTGCAATGGAACGTAGAGATTGGAGAAAGGAGAACCTTTATTGCCGCTCCTTTTGGTTTTGACATCGAACTCCAAACCCATGCTGACGCAGTAGACAACAAGGATCCAGGAGAATTGCAAAAATTGGTCATCGTGACGAAAACAGAAGGCCTTGAGAAAAATCTTTCTCTTTTATTTGAACGAGAATTAGAAACCATTGAATCAGTAGCAGGAGATGTTGTAACCATTAAACAAGCCTTTATGAAAGGGATGACAACCGGTATCTCTCAAGATCCTAACGGTGTAGAAATTCATGCAATATAAGAAAACTGAGCACGGATACCCTTCTTTTTCAGTTCCAGCACATAAAAAATTCGGATGAATTGCACGAAAATGATAATAATTGCACTAAAACAGGAATCAATTACACCAAACTCTCAATAATTGCACCAAACTCTCAATAATTGCACCAAAATAGCGGCGGATTGCACCATATTCACGATAATTGCACCAAAACAGCATTCAATTGCACCATATTCACGATAATTGCGCCAAAACAGCATCCAATTGCACCGTATTCACGATAATTGCACCAAAACAGCATTCAATTGCACCATATTCACGATAATTGCACCAAAACAGCATTCAATTGCGCCATATTCACGATAATTGCACCAAAACAGCATTCAATTGCATCATATTCACGATAATTGCACCAAAACAGCATTCAATTGCACCATATTCACGATAATTACGCCAAAACAGCATTTAATTGCACCATATTCACGATAATTGCGCCAAAACAGCATTCAATTGCGCCTAATTAACATAAAACTACACTAATCTCGCAATAATTGTACCAGACACAAGGTTTGCAACAAAATTTGCATATCTATAAAAAAAGACTGTGCCATCACACAGTCTCTTCATTTTGAAATTTAGCTTCCACCCGGTAAATGCAGTTCCCTTTGGAAGAAAACTTCTCTTCATATTCCGTCATGATATTGCCTTCAAAATCGCTGTTGTGAAGGTCTAAGCTGATATACTTCAAGAGCATGCCGTAAGCTGACATGCTTAACAAAGAATACTCAAACAATCCTTGATTATCTGTCTTGAAGTGCACTTCTCCGCCTTTTTTCAGCACTTGCTCGTAATTTTGCAAAAAGCTTTTGTACGTTAAACGGCGTTTTTCATGCTTGTTCTTTGGCCATGGATCAGAGAAATTTAAATACACGCGGTCAATTTCTCCATCTGCAAAAAAGACGGTCAGATCTTTCGCATCTTTATTGATGAGCTTTAAGTTTGGCACTTCTTCCGCAATCAATTTAGCCAATGCATCGACGATAACGCTTGAATATTTTTCAATGCCGATATAATTGACATTCGGATTCGCTTTTGCCATTTCATAGATGAAGCGTCCTCTTCCCGTTCCGACTTCAATGTGAATCGGATTGCCGTTTCCAAATACTCTTTTCCAATTCCCTTTATGCTCTTCGGGAGCAGGGATGACAAACTGAGGATGGTTTTGAATCATTTCCATAGCATACGGTTTATGTCTAAGTCGCATGGCTGCACTTCCTTTCAAGCTTAGTATTCAAAGAAAAAACCAAGTACATACAGCACTCGGTTCGGTCTGTCTCGTTTCCATATAAGTATAAAATGGACGGGTTTTTCAAAAACTGAAAGTGAATGTAACAAAAGAAAAAGGATGTGTGAACGAATGCCGCTGAATCATGAGCATCAAATGACCATTTTAAAAGATATTTTAACCAATCATCAATCTGACTGCTGCGGAACAGTATCCGAATGCGAGCAGCTTGAGCGCCTTATAAAATCCTTGATGGCAAATGACAATGTGACCAGTGAAATGAAAAGCATGTTAAACGATGTATATTCCTACAGCCAAGCCGGTAAATACTCTTCCGATCTGGATCAGCACATCAGCGATCACCAAGAGCAAATTTCACAGTGGATCGGCGGAATGGACAGCTTTTCGTAATTATTGGAGCAGCATTTCCAAATAGCGCTCCCAATACTCCGTTTCAACCGGTTTTTGTTTATCCTTATACCATTGCATGGAAATGATGGACTGGGCCACCACATACCATTTCATGCGATTGAGTAAATTTTCGTTCGCTTCAAGACCATACTGACGCAGCCATTGTTCCCACTCTTGCTTCGGAACGTACCAATATAGCAGCATGCCGATATCCAGTGCCGGATCAGCTATTACAGCACCGTCCCAGTCGATTAAATACAATTGGTTTTCTTGTGATTCAAGCCAATTGTTATGATTGACATCGCAATGACAAACAGCCAATTCTGTCGGCTCAACGTCAGCAAGCGATTGTTTTAAATAATGCAGCCCTTTTTGTACGGCAGGGCTGTTTTTTACGTCGTCATCCGTCATCATTTCAATTTGCTTCAAGATTTCCTGCGGGAGCAGCGGCTCTTTTCCTAAGCGTTTAATCATTTCAACCAAAGCCTGGGAAGAATGAATTTTTTTCAAAAGCGCGGCTACATGTTCCTTCTTCATTTCTTCCGGTTCAAGCTTTCGGCTGCTTAGCCATTGCTGGGCTGAAATCACGTCTCCGTTTGTAATCCGCTTCGTCCACAACAGCTTCGGCACAATTCCTTCAGCGGACAAAACAGCCAAAAAAGGAGAGGAGTTCCGCTTGAGAAACAGCTTTCGTTCTCCATGCTCTGCAATATAAGCATCTCCTGTTGCACCGCCTGCAGGAGTGACCTTCCATTCTTCTCCTAGTAGATGTTCCAACCATTCCATTTTCATTACCCGTTAACATATCCTTGTTATTTTATAGTGTACCCCTCTCTAGCCGCCGGTGACTCCCGTAAGCGCCTCGGGACCAACCGACACACCAAGGGCCCGATTGGTTTGACAAGCCATCAGCATTATCGTCTGCTGATGAAGATATACAAACAGTACTTTTTTATTGTATACAGAAAAGCTAAAAAGCACCATGATCTTTTATTGCACCAAAACAACATTTGCAGGTGTATCACAGCACGTGCAGACTGATTCTTTCTTTGCTGAATAGGGTGCTTTAACGAAGAAAACTTGGCGGGTGCCAAGCTCGTCACAAAAAAGACAGCTACTATGGCACTTTACCCCAAATAGCTATCTCTGTCAATTCTACCGTTATTCGCTTGGCACAGTCAAGTAGGCAATATTTACATTTTCGCAAGGACATAGGTGCTTACAGGCATAACCTGCATCATCTCTCCTTCTATAAAAGAAAAGGCTTCTGCAGATGCTTTTTCATGGTCGGCAAGCAGCTCCCACTTTCCGTTTTCCGGAAGTGGAACATGCTGCGGCTGCGTATCATTGTTAAAAATAACCGCTATCTTCTTCCATAAACCGTAACTGCCTACATTATGCAGCTCATACATGACTACTTTCTCATAAGACGGCAAAAATCGCATATGCTTTTGAATGAGAGCCGCGGACGGCAGCCGGAATGCTCCATGCGACTTACGAAGAGCGATAAGCCCTTTTACATATTCGACCGTTTGAACATTTTGCTGCTTCCGTTCCCAATCCAATCTGTTAATCTCATCCGGAGCATTGTAGCTGTTTTCTGTGCCCTGCTTCGTTCGATAAAATTCTTGCCCGCTATGCAGGAACGGGATGCCCTGGGCAAGAAGGACCATCGCTGTCGCGAGCAAATGGCGCCGTTTACGCACCTCTTCAGATTCCTCTCCATTGCTGATGCAAATTTTATCCCACATTGTATAGTTATCATGTGACTCCACATAATTCACCGTTTGGTTCGGTTCTAAAAACAGGCTGGATTCTTGTACCCGAAATGGGATGCTGCCGCCCAACAAGCGCTTCACTTCCTCATGATACACCGCATTCCCGAGCGCATATCCTTTGTCATGCGCATGAAAGGTGCTCCCTTTTACAATATCCCGAAATCGATCGTTGAAATGCGCGATTCTCGGCATTTTAGCAGCGTTATATATGGAAGCTTTTTGTTCACGAGGCAACGGTGTATTCAGCTCCCACCCTTCACCGATGATCAATATACCGGTATCTATTTCATCTGCTTCCCTGCGGATGAGATTCATCGTTTCGTAATCAAAAATTCCCATAAGATCAAATCGCAGCCCATCAATCTTATACTCACGAATCCAATATAAAACCGAATCAACAATGAACTTGCGCACCATTTTCCGTTCAGATGCGATATCATTTCCGACGCCGGTTCCATTGGAAGGCATTCCGTCGGCATCATGCCGGAAGTAATAGCCCGGCACAATTTTTTCGAATGACGATAGCTCATGGATATAGACGTGATTATAAACAACATCCATTACAACACGAATTCCATTTTTGTGCAGGCTTTGAATCATGCTTTTCAATTCACGGATACGGGAATACGGGTCTTCCGGATTTGTAGAATAGCTTCCTTCAGGTGCATTAAAATGGAGAGGATTGTAGCCCCAATTGTAGGATTTGGATGGCTCAAGCTCGTCTACTCCGGCAAAATCATTAAACGGCAGCAGCTCCAAATGCGTAATGCCCAGCTCTTTAAGATAAGACAATCCTGTAACGGTTCCGCCTGGTCCAACAGTATGTTCTTCTGTAAGTCCTAAGTATTTCCCTTTGTTGTTGACGCCGCTTTTTGGATGAACTGTTAAATCGCGGATATGCGCTTCATAAATGATGGCATCTGTAAAATGCGAAAACGGCGGCAGCGAAACATGCGATTCTGTCTGCACTTTCGTTAAATCAATGACAACGCCATATTCTCCGTTAGCGGAAACCGCTTTTGCATAAGGATCCACCGCTTCCCTCCACACAAGATTTACGCAAACAAGAAAAGTGTAAAGCTTTCCTTCGTAATCTCCTGTAAGCATATGGAACCATACCCCATTCTGCAGTCGTTCCATATCATACTCTGTATGATTCAACTCTGTATCATAAATGCGCACTTTTACTTTGAGGGCTGAAGGAGCCCATACCTTAAATGTACTTTTCTCTTTCGAGTAGGTTACACCCAAGTCATCGCCTTTATAGTAATAAGCATCGTCAAACTCTTTCGTTCGAATAACGGCTCCAATTTGTAAATCCGTCTCCGTATTATGTTCATCTATTACCATGTATGCCGCCCCAATTTCTATATATGTCTTCACTTTGCATTCATACTTAACGAAATGGGCCAGGTATACTTGGTTTACAATTTGGAGCTCCCACTGTTCGCTGCCGCGCCTTAAGAAAAAACGGCGGGAGACACCGGAGCGGTAAGTTCGCGGCAGTAAAATTGTGATGCTGTCCATTTTGTCCAGATATGCTTCAAATGTACGGTCAACTTTTAACATTGCTGTGTTCACCTTCCCCCAAACCTTTTAATCTCTCGTAAAGATCAAGATTTTATTTCTATTATATTCATTTCGACAGAAAACGCTTTCAATTAACTATGATGCCGCTGCAGGATAATTTTGAAGTTCTCTTTATATTTTGGAATGCTTGTCGGATGTGTTTCGTACAACACCACTTGCGTGACGGCAAATGAGGCTGTATGAAGCGCTTCCGTTTCAGCCGTCTGCAAATCTTGGAGACTATGCTCTCCTCTCCATCTTCTTGCCGCTGTAATATGAGGACGGTATGGTCTTGTCTCCAAGGAAAATCCTGCTTCATCACATATAGTATGAACTTCTTTTTGCATTATGAACAATTCATCAGGATGCGTTACATCGACCCAAAGCACTCTCGGCCTTTCTTGGATTCCAAACGTCTGCAGTCCTTTTAGTCTCAGTTCAAAAGGTGCCCATCCTGCTGCAGCTGTTTCTAATTTCTTTTGTATTGTATGTAAAGAAGCAGGAGCAGCACTCCCTAAAAAAACAAGCGTAATGTGATAGTCTTCGGGGTGAACCCAAGACTGAAAAGGAAGCTGATGCTGGTACTGCTGCCGCCAATCATCCAGCGTTTGTTTTATATGATCGGGCAATGCAATGGCAAGAAAATAATGCATAGCCAATTCAGATGCCTCCTTTATATTTTGGCTGTTTGCTTACATTTTGTTGTTTTTCCGCAACAAGCACAGCTAAAGCCAATTCAAAAGCACCATACAAGCAGATGCTTCCATAATTGCCTTTTCCTCTTTGCGCATAGCTGAGCGTAATACTGTCAAAAATCGGAACAACAGCATTTTGACCAAATGCCGGCAGAACGGCAATAAGAAGCCGCACAGTGTAGTTCAGCGCAGTGAAATATAAAATGCTGTCAACACCAGCGTTTTGCCAGCTTTTGTGTAAAATCGCTGAATATGCCCCATATCGGCTGAATGAAAATCATCAAAATCGGTCCGATTGACATAATGTTGCCGATTTGCAAGCCAGATAAACTAATATTTTCCTTAAAGTATACCCCAAGCAAGGGAAATCATGCTCCCCATCCTCCAAATAATAGGTGCGG
Organism: Bacillus sp. (in: firmicutes); assembly: GCA_041920565.1. GTDB lineage: Bacteria > Bacillota > Bacilli > Bacillales > Bacillaceae_G > JAGHKQ01. Next base: position 61,368 of record JBHGXS010000038.1, read on the forward strand.
AATGTCGCTTCTGCCATCCGGTTTTCCTTTTGCAATGATACTTCCAAGATGCACATTCCCTTCAATGAGCAAAAAGAAGCCCGCCCTGATTGCAGGGCGGATGCCTTCCTTTTACTTTGCTAATTCATAAATGGCTTGTGCATAAATCGCAGTTGCTTTTACTAAATCCTCTATTTCAATATATTCATCTTTTTGATGGGCCAACTCTTCTTTTCCTGGGAAGAGCGGACCGAATGCAACGCCCGCTTTCAAAGAACGGGCATACGTACCGCCTCCGATGGAAAGAAGGGTTGCTTTTTCGCCCGTCTGTTCCTCATACACTCGCTGCAGTGTACGAATCAGTACATGATCTTTATCTACGTGATGCGGGCGAGAATCTGATACATCTTGCACTGTAAATTGAGAAGCTGCCGCTTTTTCTTTCAACGTTTGAAGCATACCGTTAAGATCCGTCGTCACAGGATAGCGAATGTTCAATCCCAGCTTGCCGCCTGTTTCTTTGGAATAAGAAAGCTGTCCAACGTTAATCGTAAGATCTCCTGTGATATCGTCTCTGTACGCAACACCGAGGTTTTCTCCCCTTGTATCATTTGTAAATGATCGATTTGTAAACTCGACGAACTTCTTTCCATTTTCGTCCAATGATTGTTTTGCTAAAAAGGCAGCCAAATGAAGCCCTGCGTTGCTACCTTTTTCCGGAGTCGAGCCGTGTGCGGAAATGCCCTCTATTTGAAATGTAACAGTATTGCTTTGTACCGTTGCCGTTCCTTTGCAGTTCACTTGCGATGCGTACTGTTCAAAGCTTGCAGCCAATCCTTCACCGTTCTCTTTCACTTGTACCTCCGCCTTTGCAAAATCAGGCACCATATTTAAACGGCGGCCGGATTGGAACGAAAGAAGCGTGGTCGGTCCTTCAAATGCCTCGGATACTTCTTGTACAAGGTACAAATCACAAATGCCTTTTTCAGCATTAATAATCGGGAAGTCCGCATCCGGAGCAAATCCCATCGTCGGCATTTCTTCATGTTTAAAGTAGTGATCCACGCAGCGCCATTTGCTTTCTTCATCTGTTCCTAAAATCATGCGAACGCGCTTTGTCAGCGGAAGCCCTGATTCTTTTACGATTTTCATGGCGTAGTAAGCAGCCATCGTCGGGCCTTTGTCATCAATGGCGCCTCTGGCAAAAATTTTACCATCTCGAATGTCTGCACTGTACGGATCGCTTGTCCACCCATCTCCTTCCGGTACTACGTCCACATGACAAAGAATGCCAATCAATTCTTCTCCTTGCCCAAATTCAAGATGTCCTGCATACCCATCCAAATTCTTCGCTGTGAAGCCATCTTGTTCTCCTTTGTTCAGCATGTATTCGAGCGCCTGCTGAATGCCCGTCCCAAATGGCGCTCCTTCTCGCTTGTCTTCTTCATCCAATACGCTTTTGATTTGCAAAAACTGTTGTGTATCTTGGATCATCTGTTCTTTTCGTTTTGCAACTTCTTCCATCCAATTTATAGCCATGCTTTCACCCGCTCTTACAAAATATGTATATTGTATTCTTTACCTCTTCCTATCATATCAAACTGCTTTCTGCCGCGCCAGCACGAAAGAGTTTTCAATTGTCGAACAATTCTTTTCTTTTCAAACAAAAAAATTTGGTTTTTCTTAAATTTTTTTCATTTTTCAAGAGGATTTTTGACAATTTTCGTAGAATTTTATTAAATAGGTTTTAGAGAGAGAGAGTAAAAAACCACCTTATTTTCAGTTCTTCATCACAAGGAAGTTTCGCTTTACAAAATTTATAGACATGTTAAGTTTGTGTAAAAAATAAGCAAAAACAAGCATCGAAGTCAGTTTAGTGGAGTAAAATGGAAATGTAACGAAGAGATTCAACGCGCATTCTTCTTTACCTGTTGAATCAACAAAAAATATGGAGGAGTGGTTTTTTGAAATCTACAACTTCTCGTATGTTAACACGCATTAAATCTATTTACATGTACATTAATGAAAGGGGCACTGTTACCACCCAAGACCTTGTGGATGAATTCGGCATTACACCAAGAACAATCCAAAGAGACTTAAATGTGTTGCAGTTCAATGACCTAGTTTACAGCCCTAGCCGCGGTAAATGGACAACAACAGGAAAGAGAGTGAGGCTCTCGTCGTAACCTTTGAATATAATGGCCTGAATATATATACCCCTTCCTCCATCAGAGAGGAAGGGGCTTATTTTATTCTATTCGGTAGTTTTTCAGCAGCTCCACTTCTTCCTCTGTTAATTCCCGATACTCTCCAAGTTCCAGATCTTCATCCAATGATAAAGGACCCATTTCCGTACGCTTTAAGTACACCACTTTCTTCCCTACCGATTCAAACATGCGTTTCACCTGATGGAACTTTCCTTCCGTAATAACAAGCTCAATTTCTGAAATGTCGCCTTGTGTAATAATCGTCAAGTCCGCCGGATTCGTTTTGTAGCCATCATCAAGCACTACGCCATGTCGAAACGCTTCTACATCCTTTTCAGTCACATATCCTTCTACTTTCGCATAATACTTCTTCGGAACGTGCTTTTTCGGAGAAAGCAGCTGATGGGCAAGCTGTCCGTCATTTGTGATAAGAAGAAGACCTTCCGTATCTTTATCAAGCCGTCCTACCGGAAACGGTTCGAAAATCACATCCTCCATTTCCAATAAATCAATAACTGTTTCGTGTTCGTCATCTTCCGTTGCAGAAATCACACCTTGCGGCTTATTCATTAAAAGATACACAAATTCCTTGTACTCTACTGGTTCCCCGTGAATCGTCACTTCTTGCTGCTCGACGTTCACATGGAATTTTGCATCCTTCACAACTTTGTCATCCACTTTGACAACGCCGTCTTTCAGCAGCTTCTTTACTTCCTTGCGGCTTCCAAAGCCCATGTTTGCAAGCAATTTATCGATTCTCATGACCTTCTCACCTATCCTCGTATGTATTAACAAAGCACTCTTCCCCTTCTGAATTGGCAAAATTCGAGAAATTGCCCAGCGGGATTGCACGACATTCATCAGAATTGCGCCAAACGGGTGCGCAATTGCACCATTTTCTCATTAATTGCACTAAATTGACTCGCAATTGCACCGTTTTCTCATTAATTGCACCAAACCGGCTCATAATTGCATCAACTATAAGTACTTGTCCCTATATAAAAACCTACCACAGCGCTATGCACTGTGGTAGAGCCCAAAAGCTGTATTAAAAGGCTTATTTATGCCCCCTTGACTCTTGTTCGTACTCTTCTCCCTAATCTTCCCTTAATCTTATCTAAGAACTCAGCACCTAGTATTTTATTGGCTACCCCCGTCCGAACAGCCAATAGTGCATAGACAGCTGCACCAACAGCCGCAGCAATAACAACAATGACTATGGATGCCCATCGCCCTTGTTCGTAAGAAACGAGAGGCGACAATGCCCATTGCGTCAGCTTTGCGGCAAGCGCCATTCCAAGCACTAACACACTTACTTGGAACGTGCGCTTTCGCACAAGAGTGAAACTGAAGTCTGCGTGCTGACGAATTTTTCTGTTCGTATACCAAATGGCTGCAAGGAACCCTATTCCAGTCGCTAATATAGCTCCGTTTGTTTCCATAAAACGAATCAGCACAAGATTTAAGATCACCTTTAGTGTAATTCCGATGAGAAGCGCCACAATCGCATACTTTTGTTTGTCAATCCCTTGTAAAATAGCTGCGGTAACAGAGAATAACGAGAATAGCATGGCAACCGGCGCATACCACATCAGCACTTCGCCTCCGAATTTATCAAGTTCGTAAAACGCGGTATAAATCGGATACGCAAGCACGGACATCCCGACAACTGCCGGCAGCGTTAAAAAGGTTGTAATTTGCAATGTTTGCCCAATTTGTTTTTGCAGGATTGTTTGATTGTTTTCTGTATATGATTTTGTAATGGCAGGAACAAGCGTCAAGCTGAATGCAGTGGCAAGCGACACAGGAATCATGATCAGCTTATGTCCCCACATCGTATAGACCGCAAATGCATGCTCCGCAATTTTCCCTTCTCCGATCGATTCCATGACACGGTTAAAGGTTAAGGAATCGATTTGCTGAAACAACGGAATGGCCAGTCCTACAAACACATACGGAGCGGAATACGTAAACAGCTCTTTAAACATTTGAAATGTTGTAATACGTGACGGCTCTACTTTCTGCTGCTTCAACAATTCATCTAAATGGTTCCTTCTCGTAAACCAGTACCAAATTAAAATGGCCAATCCCCCGATTGCTCCCACAAACGCTGCAAACGTAGAAACGCCGATTGCTTCGGCAACAGTACCGTTCAGCACTTTAATTACGATAAAGCTTCCGGCAAGCAAGAAGACGATGCGAACGATTTGTTCGATAATTTGCGAAATCGTCGTCGGCCCCATCGACTGATGCCCTTGGAAAAAACCGCGGATCAAGCTCATGGATGGTACGATAATTAAAGCAAAGCTGACCAACCGTATAACCATAGTAACTTCTTCGACGCTATGTCCGATTTGCTTTTCTCCAAGCATTTGTTTCGCAAACAGCGGCGCGCTGAAAAACAAAGCCAAAAATGCCAAAAATCCCGTAATAGCCATCAGCTTCATTCCGGAACGGAACATCCGCCTGCTTGTTTCATAATCTCCCATTGCATTGTATTTCGAAACGAACTTAGACACAGCGAGCGGTACTCCCGCCGTAGCCATGCTCAAGAAAATGGTATATGGAATATATCCATAGTTGTACAAGGCTCCTCCGGACGTTCCGACCAATTCATGAAACGGAAAAACGTAAATCATACCCAAAAACTTTACTAAAAAGGTTCCGCCCGTTAAAATCAGCGTTCCCCTTAAAAATTTAGAATCAGACATGTTGTAAAGCCTCCTATATAGAAACCCTGTGAATCTAACTTAAGTATTGTAACACAACTCTCTTTTCAAGCAGTAGTAACAAATTGGTTACAAAACAATAACGGGCTGCCAACATCAATGTTTTACAGTATAATCTTTTCTTTTTTCTGTAAAAAAAACAGAGGAATATAAGATATAGGATCCGAATATAAAAGTGGTAAAATTTTCTTTTTATTACTTATCAAAAGTATTCGCCTCGAGGCTCTTCTATTATAACGTAAAATCCTAACGGTGCGGTAAACAGGGGGATGAAGCACATGCTGCAGAGAGATTGGGTTAAACATGAAGACCCTTCAAATCGATACGGAGCATCTTTTACATTGGGAAATCGTGACATGCCATTGCCTGAAGGAGCTGTTATTTCTGTCACAAGAGGAGAAAGCTTTAATATTCCAAGATTTATTATCAACGGGCTGTTAAATCAGTTCATTATGAAAAGTATGCGCAACAATCCGAATTTACTATATGCAGAGCTGACAGGCCAGCTGCAAGGCGGAATCGGACAAACGCTGACCGTTTGGAGGCACGGTACCGATATGAACCGCTTTCGGACAGAGGGATGGCATCAATTTTCCAGGAGATTTTTTCGATGGGTATTTTACAGCGGGAATGTCCAAGCATATTTTTATACATGGAAGCTGACGGGGACTATCCCTTCTTCAGAAGAAGCAACAGCATATGTAAAAACTCACGGCCGTCACTATGACGGAGGAAAACTAGTAAAGGAGGCGAAATAGCGAAAAACTGTTTCGCCTTTATTTTATGCTCCATTTTTCTTTTTCCCGCATTCGTGCTATTCTTTTTTCAGTAGAAAAGAGAGGTTGATATATACATGAAATACGATGTTATCGTCATTGGAGGAGGACCGTCCGGATTGATGGCGGCCATTGGAGCTGCCGAACAGGGAGCAAAGGTGCTTCTGCTTGATAAAGGAGACAAGCTTGGACGAAAACTTGCCATTTCCGGCGGCGGACGCTGCAACGTTACGAACCGTCTTCCTGTCGAAGAAATCATCAAGCATATTCCGGGCAACGGCCGATTCCTATATAGTGCATTTTCCATTTTTAATAACGAAGACATCATTCGCTTTTTTGAAAACCTGGGAGTCAAGCTGAAAGAAGAAGATCATGGACGCATGTTCCCTGTTTCCGATAAAGCCCAGTCTGTGGTGGACGCTCTGCTCCGCAGGTTAGAACAGTTGAAAGTAAAGGTTCGGGTAAACACAGCTGTTGAAACGGTAGAATACGAGGATGGTCAAACATCTGCCGTTGTCCTGCGGGACGGAGAAGTGCTGAAAACAAAGCATGTCGTCATCGCAGTCGGCGGAAAATCCGTTCCTCATACAGGATCAACGGGAGACGGCTATGCTTGGGCAGAGAAAGCAGGGCATACCATTACGGAGCTGTTTCCTACCGAAGTTCCGATTACCTCAGATGAGTCCTTTATTCGTGAACGGATATTGCAAGGGCTGTCGCTTCGTGATATTGCCTTAAGCGTGGTGGATCCAAAAGGAAAAATCGTAATAACGCATCAAATGGATATGATTTTTACGCACTTCGGGATTTCCGGACCTGCAGCGCTTCGATGCAGCCAATATGTATTAAAAACGATGAAAAAATTTAAAACCGCTGTCGCGCATGTACGCATTGATGCCATTCCAACCGAATCCGAGGAACAATTGTTTCAGCGCATCATGAAACAGGCAAAAGCCGAGCCGAAAAAAGCCATTAAGAATTTGTTAAAAGGATATGTACCGGAACGATATTTGCTGTTTTTCCTTGAGAAAAACGGAATTGACCATGCACAAGCTTCCGGGCATGTATCAAATGATAAGATCCGTTCTTTGGTTAAAGATTTTAAAGGCTTTACGTTTTCCGTAAACGGCACGCTTCCGCTCGAAAAGGCATTTGTGACAGGCGGGGGTGTTTCGGTGAAAGAAATCCATCCAAAGGAAATGTCATCAAAGCTGATGAAAGGCTTATATTTTTGTGGAGAAATACTCGATATTCATGGCTATACAGGCGGCTACAACATTACCTCTGCTTTAGTCACAGGCCGGATTGCAGGGATGACTGCCGGGAAGTACGCGCTCGAAGAACAAGAAGCGGCTCAATCCATGAGGGATTGGACTTAATTCACTACAAAATCGGAATTAATTAATGACGGATTCATGTGATTGCTCTGTTGATGTTGCCGAAATAAACAAAAGCCTGACCCTTCTGTATTTTCAGGGGGTCAGGCTTTATAAATGACCATCGCCGAAAAGCAATAAATTTGGTTTTCTTCATCATTATTGGAGACAGCTACCTGGTATTTAATATCGATTACTTTCGTTTCATCCATCTTTTTCAGAAAGCCGTTAATGGACTCTTCTAAATCTTTTTCATGGCTTTCATCAAATACTTTGACCCGTATCACGTTAACACCATCCTAAATCGCAGCCTTCCACCGATGGGTTTACATCCCGTCTCGTATCAATGATTCGATAAAAACGGCCGCCTTCATAAATATATCCTTCTTCTAACTCATACTTGCTTTGCTCGGCGTTTACGTAAAATTTTCCAATCATAAATTTATTCGAGTATAATTCCAAATATTCTTCTTTAAACTTCGCCACTACTTTATCCGTAATATCAATTTTTAATGTCTTCCCCATTCACTCCCCCTCCCTTCTAAATAACTCCTATTTGGTTTATTTTATTAAAGGAATTTCAATTTATGATAGGGGGCATGAGGAAAAATTGTTAAAGAGAAGTACCAAAATCCTGAATGAAGTTGTCAAGTGCTTCATCCGTTTGAAAGGAAGCTTGGTCTACTCGGGTTCCGGCTCCGCGTCTCACTCTTCGTCCATTCACAAAATCCGCAATGACCGGACCTGTCGCACCGTTATTGGATTTGGATGCTTGCACATCATCAGACCCGATTTTACCATTCCTGCAAATGTTCACATTTCCGTAATTATTGATGATTACAAACTTTTGAATATAAATTCTCATGCTGCAACCAACCTTTCTGTTTGTCCTTCTCCATATATATGCAGCAGGGACAAGAAGAGTGCGGTCAAGCTTAGGGGACTGTGAACTACCCGCCACCTACGCTTCGCTTAGAGGTGGGGGCTTCTAAGGTAGTCGTACCTAGCGACACGAAATTTACTTAGCTATCGAGCCTGTTCCATGCTCTATCTATGATTACGCTAACAGTCGCAATCCTTCATTTTTGATGTTGGTAGCAGCATTCCAATCTCTATCTGCAACAAACCCACATTCGCATTGGAATATGCGT
>JBHGXS010000045.1:0-1615 GCA_041920565.1 Bacillus sp. (in: firmicutes)
CCCTGCATAATTATTTTCCCCTAAACATTATGCTCCTCGTTCGTCAGCATCTCTTTTACGTTCATCCAATGTTCTGTCAGCCATTTTAATTCTTCATAAAAACGCATTGCTGCAGCGCCTTCTTTATGAATCATCGTGACAAGCCAGCCAAATGACTCCCAAGACCACGTAACTCAAGGTCTTCTAATACCGTTTTGTCTATCATTGTTTTCCTATCCTAATTTTAAAGTAATTCTTTCATTTTAGATGTGACAGTTACAATATCGTCATATACGACGACATCAAAGTACGGATCCATTGGTGTAGGCTCAAAATTAATCAGCATCAGTTTTGCTCCGCTTTGCTTCACATACAGCGGAAACTCACTTGCCGGTCTTACCGTTAAACTCGAGCCCATGACAATCATTACTTCTGTTCTTTCTAACGTCGGCATAATTTCCTCCGCATGATGAATGGCATCGCCATATAACACAACATCCGGCTTTAAAATAAAAGTACAAGAAGTGCAACGTGGAACATCCTCTTTGAGAATGTATATTAAATCAAATTTCTTTTTACATTTTGGACAAAATGCCCGGTCATATGATCCATGCATATCTAACACCTTAGGATTACCGGCTTTTTGGTGCAATCCATCGATATTTTGCGTGATAACCGCAGTTTCTTTTCCTTGTACCGCCAAGTGAGAAATAAAATAATGCCCTTCGTTTGGCTGGATGTCAGGAAGCTGATCTAATGAAAATAGCTCTTTAAACGTCTTCCAAAATTCTTTTGGTTTTCGATTATAATACGGAACGGACAGCAAATACTCGACATTTTCATACTTCTCGTACATCCCGTTTTTGGAACGATAATCCGGAATGCCGCTTGCCGTGCTTATTCCCGCTCCTGTCATAAAGGTAAAGTGTGAATACTTTTGAAACCATTCAGACACAATTTGTTCCCAATTTTGCATGTAGTGACTTCCTTTCTGCTCTTTTTCATCAGTATAGCGCTTTTGCAGCCGTCTTGGAAATTATTCTCTATATTTTGGTGGTTCTGCAGTAGTCCGGCATCTTTGAATCCAGCATATTTCATATTCTTCATGAGAAAGAATTCTATTTTCCATGTTTCGAATAGATTGGATATTTTTCTCCATGCACCAGCTTACACACTTTCATATTTTTTCCTTATTTAAATACGGTAATTGAAATTAACAAAACGTTTTTTTTGAAATGACGTGTGACCCGGTTGAGCTATCACGTCATTTTATAATCTAGTTTTTATCCGGTTCGTTAGTCGGTACAGCTTCAATACTCGGTGCTTCCGTATTTATAACGTGGTTTTGTACGGCACTCTTTCCTGCAAAGCTTTCCAATAATTCTTTCACATCAATGCCGGAAGATGCTTTTAACGTTTCTTGCAAAGATGCCATCAAGTCAGTAGCATAGCCTGCAACCTTGCCTGCTCCGCCGTTCTTTCCGCTTCCTGTATCCACAACGGTAATCTTGTCAATGTTGCCAAGCGGACTTGCCACTTCTTTTGCGTATACCGGAAGCATTTTTAATACCATGTCCATAATAGCTGCTTGACCATATAACTCGAAGGCCTCGGCAATTTTTTGTTTCGCTTCCGC
>JBHGXS010000046.1:0-2086 GCA_041920565.1 Bacillus sp. (in: firmicutes)
GCCTGCAGGAATTCCGAGAAGAAGAAGACAAAGAAGTAAAAAAAGAAACAAAAAAGCAGCTGCTGGAATTCTAAGTGCTTTTCTTTTAGCAGGGGGAGGTCTTGGTGCTTACAAGGCATTTGATTTGCTCAAAGAGTCAAAAAAGGAAACCAGCCCTAAGACTGAAAGTAAACCTATACTGGTAGAGAAGCAATCAAACAAGTCAAAAAAAGCGCAACCTCCTTTATTTGTCGTAAATGGAACAGATGTAGTAGTACGGGAAAAACCAAACAAGGGAAGCAATTGGTTGTCTATAATGAATTTCGGTGAAGTATATCGAATGATGCAAAACAAAAAAGATGAAGCAGGAGATTCAGAATGGATGCAAGTTCAACTGAAAACGGGAGAGACAGGTTGGGTGAGCTCCCGTCTCTTAACTCCGCTTGATCCATCTTTGGTGAATGGCACGTTAGATACTCTATCGCCGATTGTGAACAAGAAATATGGATTGCGTGCTTCGGAAGTTGCTTCGTTTTTAGGGAAAACATTGCAAGAACTAAAGGAAAGCTATCCAGGTCAAATAACAAGTGAACGTAATTCCAGTGATGGTTTGCTAGTTAACTTTGATGATGTGCAATTTGTTGTATTAGATAATGTCGTAACGGAAGCTTTGCTTCGTAACGCTGGTGTTTCACAAAAAGAGATGACAAAGCTGCTTGGTCAGCCCGTTTTGTCCAGTAAGAATCAAACATTATTTTTCTATCAGTTAGATAGTTATTATTTGTCAGCTTCTGCTGTTGTACCTGGCGGAAATATAGAAACTCTTTCTATTACAAAAAAAGCGCAATAAAAGACGTTATATAGTTTCGTTTACTGTTTAGAAGGTTTATAAGAAGTAAGAAAGAAGGATGTAAGATGGCAAAGAAAGTACTGTTTTGGGCGTTAGGTATCATCGGAGCTGTTGTCATTGGCGGAGGCGCTTATTTATATTATTTCGTTTCTTCCACTGCTGATGCCATTCATCAGCCGCTTGACCGCGATGGATCTAAAAAAAGAACAGAAAAGGTAGAGATTGAGAAAAAAACTCCGATTTCCATTTTGATGTTGGGAGTGGATGAGAGACAGGGCGATCGCGGGCGTTCTGACTCTTTAATGTTAATTACGGTGAATCCAAATGATAATTCCGTAAAGCTGGTAAGTATTCCTCGTGATACTCGTACGGAAATCGTGGGTAAAGGCAAGCAGGATAAAATTAACCATGCATATGCGTTCGGTGGTATTCAAATGTCAATGGATACAGTCGAGAACTTTTTAAATATTCCGGTTGATTATTATATTGAAGTAAACATGGAAGGCTTTAAAGATATTGTAGATGCAGTGGGTGGAGTAACAGTAAATAACCCGTTTGAATTTACTTATCAAGGAGAGCATTTTGATAAAGGGGTTATTGATTTAAATGGTAAGCGAGCATTAATTTATTCTCGAATGAGAAAGCAAGATCCAAATGGCGATTTTGGTCGACAATATCGTCAGCGCCAAGTACTGCAAGCTGTCATCAGCCGAGGAGCGAAAGTGGATAGTTTAGCTAACTTCGGCGATATTTTAGGCGCAGTACAAAAGAACGTCAAAACGAATTTAACACTTGATGAAATGTATAACATCCAAAAGAACTACCGAGATGCAAGCAAAAACATTGAAGAAATTCAGATTCCGGGTAAAGGAACGAAAATTGACGGAATTTATTACTACATTGTGTCCGATGAAACAAGAAATGAATTATCACAAAAGTTGCGCCAACAGTTAGAACTGACGGCTCAGAAGTGAAGTTACACGAAAGAACCATCAAAAGCTGCCGACAACGGTGGCTTTTTTTGTTTTAATACTTCTCAGTTAAACATCAAAAATCTGACAATGATTTTACAAATATTACAATATCACATTGTATATACTATTAAATAATTGTATTATTACTCGTGGTGCTAGATTGTTTTGTTTTTAGGCATAAAAATAGCCCTTGCTTATCAAATCCTTCAAAATGAAAGTGCGACCAATCACATGGAGGATTTTCTATGCAAGAGCACTCTCATTCTACCAAATATTCATCTCG
>JBHGXS010000053.1:0-129032 GCA_041920565.1 Bacillus sp. (in: firmicutes)
CTTTTTCTACAACTACTTTACTGGCACTGGAACAGCAGCAGATGCCGCAGCTACAATTGCAAAACTATTTGTCAAGAAATTTAATATTGTAGGGAGTACTGTAGATTTGATTAACAGTCTTACATGGAAACTGAGAGCCATCTACAGCTCATTTGATGGTGATTTCTCGTGGGCTGATTTAGGAGGAGCTATCCTAGACCTTGGAGAGTTTTTGCTAGATTTTACTCCTGCCGGAAAGTTGGCTGATATCGTTTCTTTCTTATGGGGTACAGCTAACGTACTCTAATGAATGGATACTAAATAAAAAAGGGCTGATCTCGAAAGGCGCTATGTGCCCTTGAGGTCAGCCCCCTGTATTTATTGCTTATTATTAATACGCCACTGTAAAACGACGGCGGCTGAAAGCATGGTTTTCCAATTCATCCAACAATGCCACTGCATAATCCTCAGCGGAAATTCGGCTTTCTCCTTGCTTGTTTACCACCAGCTGGTCTGTGCCGATGCGATATTGTCCTGTTCTTTCGCCCGGTGCAATGAATCCTGCCGGACTCAACTTTGTCAATATCTTAATTATATAGGTACGACATTCTATAGCATGATTAAGCCAATTCAAATACTCCGCCCTTTCTTCTTGAGAATTAAAACATCTCATAGTACAATTTTCTGATGTTAGTCACTGATTATAGAAAGAGGGGGAGCAAAATGTCTTCACTGAAACAGAATCGAACGCCTCTGGTCATTTTAATGGTCAATATGTTTATTGCCATGGTTGGCATCGGCTTAATCATTCCTGTATTGCCTATGTTCCTTGAGGAATTTGGCGTCGGAGGCCAGGCGATGGGGTATCTTATTGCAGTTTTTGCCTTAACGCAATTCCTTTTCTCTCCGATTGCGGGAGAAATATCAGATAAATACGGCAGAAAGATTCCCATTATTGTCGGGCTTTTCGGCTTTACCATATCACAATTGATATTTGCAGTTGGAACAGAAATATGGATGCTGTATGTATCCAGACTGCTTGGAGGAATCGGAGCAGCCTTTTTAGTGCCGCCAATGATGGCGTATGTAGCAGATATTACGACCGAACAGGAACGCGGAAAAGGAATGGGACTCCTTGGCGCTTGCATGTCATTGGGATTTGTCATCGGACCGGGCATTGGAGGATTTCTTGCCGAAATCGGATTAAGGGTGCCTTTTTACACCTCAACGGTCACTGCGGCTATCGCTACTGTCCTTTCCCTTTTCTTATTGCCTGAAACACTTTCTACGGAAGCTCAGCTTAAGGCGCGATCCGCTCGTCTGAAAAAAGAAAGCATGCTGACACAGCTGAAAAAATCTTTTAAAGCTCCTTATTTTATGCTTCTCGTACTAATTTTTACAATGACATTCGGATTGTCTAACTTTGAAGCTATTTTTGGTCTTTATGTGGATGAAAAGTTTGGATTTACACCTAAGGATATATCTGTCATTATCACAATCGGTGCTTTAATCGGAGTCATCATTCAATCCGTTCTTGTCGATAAAATGCTGACACGCTTTGGAGAGAAAAAGGTCATACATTGGACATTCCTGATTTCAGCCGCTTCCATGCTTATTCTGTTATTGGCCGGCACCTTCTGGTCAATCTTGGCTATCACGCTTGTATTCTTTACCGCTACTTCTCTCATGCGGCCTGCTTTGAATACGCTGCTTTCCAAAATGGCGGGACATGAGCAAGGATTCGTAGCAGGAATGAACAACATGTACATGAGCATCGGCAATATGGTCGGCCCTGCTCTTGCAGGAATCTTGTTTGATATAAACCTTAACATCCCTTATATATTTGGCGCCGTCATACTTTTCATCAGCTTCTTCATGTTATCAGCCTGGAAAAGCAGTCAAAATGCTGCTCCGTCTGAACCGGCTGTTGGGGAATAATTCTTGGCAAAAAGCTCCGAAGTAGTTTCCGGAGCTTTTAGTTATATTAATAAAAGCATGGCTCGCATGCGTTTAACGATTTTTGCTCTTCCTTTATTTTTTCCTCTAAAGGGCACTATTCATATTAAAAGGTGTTTCATTTCTTGCACTAATAACATTGATTTTATAAAATAGGTTGAAAAATAATATAAAAAACTAGTAAACGAATAGTGAAGCCAAAACTCAATATTATTTCAATTTTTAACAAACAGTTTATTCTGCTGAGGATAAACTAAACATGAATGGAAGCCCGTTATTATTTCTTTTTTACTTCTGGATTGAATTTCAAATTGACATTAATAACTGTAATGTTTATCATTACATTTAGGAGGCAAGTAAAATGAATAGCGATTTTTCTATTGCTGTCCACTGTGTCGCCTATTTGGCAACAAAGTCTGATCAAAGAGTGACGAGTGAAGATATAGCAAACAGCGTAACCGTTCATCCTGTAAGATTAAGGAAAATCCTTAGCTTATTGAAGAAAGAAGGTTTCATAGAATCAAAAGAAGGGGCAAAGGGAGGCTTCACATTAAAGCAAAAACCTGAAGAAATTACACTAGACAAAATTTTTGCGTTAACCAGTGAAGGTACACTTGTTCCAAAATGTCCGGAAGGAAATGAAAACTGTATAATAGGGAAAAACTTATCATCAGTATTATTAAAGATATTTGAAGGTGCTGAGGAACATTTCCTGAAATATTTAGAAGGCATTACTCTACAGGATGTAATAACGGAAATTAATGATCACTAATTTTTTTAATTATAACTGTAACAAAAAATATTTCAGTTAAAAAGGGGGTTTTTATGAGTAAAAAGAAAAGAGTCGTAGTCGGAATGTCCGGTGGAGTCGATTCTTCTGTAGCCGCCTATCTTCTTAAAAAACAAGGATATGAAGTAATTGGTGTCTTTATGAAAAATTGGGATGACAAAAATGATGACGGCGTTTGTACTGCGACAGAAGATTATGAAGATGTGAAGAGTGTTTGTGATCAACTTAATATTCCCTATTACAGCGTTAATTTCGAAAGAGAATATTGGGATAACGTATTTACCTATTTTATGGAAGAATTGAAATTAGGGAGAACACCTAATCCAGATGTTTTATGTAATACGGAAATTAAGTTTAAAGCGTTTATTGAATTTGCTTTATCTTTAGATGCAGACTATGTTGCTACTGGTCATTATGCAAGAATTAATAGAAACAACGGAGAAGTCACCTTATTAAGAGGAAAAGACACGAAAAAAGATCAAACGTATTTTCTTAGCCAATTAACACAAAAACATTTGTCCAAGGTCCTATTCCCGCTAGGAGATTTAACCAAGAGCCAAGTAAGAGAAATTGCTCATGAATTAGAACTTTTTACCGCCAATAAAAAAGATAGTACTGGAATCTGTTTTATAGGAGAAAGAAATTTCAAAACTTTCTAAAGAATTTCCTCCCTGCTCAACCTGGTGAAATTCGTTCTATAGAAGGTGAAGCGTTAGGAAGACATGAAGGCTTAATGTATTATACTATCGGTCAAAGAAAAGGACTTGGAATTGGAGGTAAAGGCACAACACCTGAACCTTGGTTTGTAGTGAAGAAAGATCTAAGCAAAAACGAATTAATTGTCGCACAAGGTAAAAACCATCCTGCCCTTTTCTCAAACGGTGCTATAGTTTCCAATCTAAGCTTTATTAATGGAGATTATGCACCACGAACTGTTACATGTACTGCAAAATTTAGATACAGACAAGAAGATCAAAAGGTAACCATTCATATTCGTTCAGACAAGACAGCGTTAGTGGAATTTGAAAATCCTGTTAAAGCTGTCACACCTGGACAAGTAGCCGTTTTCTACAATGGAGAAGTTTGTCTTGGCAGTGCAATTATTGATGAAGTATTAGGCGGGGAATCCATCAATACTGTTGTTTAATGTAATAAATGAAACTGTTCAACGTATAACAAGACATTAACACATATTCTAACAATTCAATAATACCCCTGGAGGTAATGATGATGGAAATTGTGGACGTAAACGATCAAAATTTTCAAAATGAAATTGAATCTGGCATCGTTTTAGTGGATTTTTGGGCTCCATGGTGTGGACCATGCAGAATGATCGCCCCTGTATTGGAAGAAATCAGTAACGAAATAGGGAACAAAATAAAAATTGGAAAGTTAAATGTAGATCATAATCCAGAAACAAGTAGACAGTATAATGTTATGAGCATCCCAACTTTATTACTTTTTAAAGATGGTGAATTGGTAAGTGAAATGGTGGGATACCAACCTAAGGAACAACTTATGGACATCATTACTAAACACATATAGAAAAACATTTTATGTTCAATAACTTAACAAACTTTAGAAAGGTTCGATTATGTTATGGAAAAATTCAAAAATCACAAAGGATATTCTCGAATGTTTCAAGAAAACAAATTGACTCTGGGACTATTTTTCCCTATTGAATCTTATCAAGGCAGCGTTCCTGAAATGAATATCGAGAAACAAATGAAATTAGCTAAAAGAGCAGAAGAATTAAACTTTGCAGCCTTATTTGTTAGAGATGTGCCATTGTACGACCCTAATTTTGGTGATGTTGGCCAAATGTATGATCCTTTCACTTATTTAGGATATGTAGCTGCTCATACTGACAAGATTGCGTTGGGTACAGCAAGTATTATTCTATCACTACGTCATCCGCTCCACGTAGCTAAAGCGGCTGCTTCTGTTGATAAATTATCAGGAGAACGCCTTGTGCTGGGTGTAGCTACTGGGGATCGTCCGATAGAATTCCCTGCTTTTTCTGTTAATCCACAAAACCGCAGCCAATACTTCCAAGAAGCCATTTCCGTTATGAGAACTGTATGGGAGGAACAATTCCCAAGAGTGGAATCTATTCGTACAAATCTTATGAACGGAGATGTGTTGCCAAAGCCATCCTTATCTAGCATTCCGGTAATGGTAACGGGTCACAGCTCACAGTCGCCTGAATGGATTGCTGAAAACAGTGATGGCTGGATTTACTATCCTAGAAACATAAATTTTCAAGAGGCGCTTATTAAAGATTGGCGCTCTTACACGAAAGAATTTAAACCATTTATGCAATCTCTTTATATTGATTTAGCAGAGGATCCAAATCATATACCCATTCCGATACATCTTGGGTTCCGTATCGGTCGCAATTTCCTAATTGAATTTCTTCACGCCCTTCAAAATGTTGGTGTGAACCATATTATCATCAACCTAAAATACGGTCGAAGACCTGTTGAAGAAGTAATTGAAGAATTAGGAGAAGAAGTTCTTCCGCATTTCCCTGCCTTATCAAAGAATTAATAGATGGTAAAATCTTTTTAAAACTTGACTTAGCGGAACTTTCATAAAGCTATAATGAATTAAGCTGTATTCTTTATTATGTTGCGAAACACTATACAGATTATTTCTTGCGTACCAGCGGTTTAAATTACACAATTATCCGTCCAGGCTCCCTTCAAAATGAGCCGGGGACAGGCCAGCTGAAAACCTAGAACAAGGAAACATTCCACGTGAAGATGCAGCGGGAACCATCGTTCAATCTCTGGATGAGCCAAATACGTATAACAAATCATTTGACTTAATGTCAGGGGAAACAGAAATTTCAAACGCGTTAAAAAATTTGTAATTCTTGATAGCTTTTTATAAACTATACATTCAACAAACGGCTACTGTTTAATAATTCTATTAGACAGTAGCCGTTTGTATGTGGTTCCACTTGTAGCAGCAATCGCGGCAAAGCGTGCTTTTTTGCGTAAAATTGGCAATGGATTTGGAGCTTTAATTTCTTCAAATGTTCACTCTGGATTCTCATATAAAATCCACATCGCCTTGGTTTTATAATCTATAATATATACTAAAATCTAATTATTGAAGTAAGTATTCATTTTTGTTATAGTATCATAAAATATACCTATATGTCAGGAGTTGAATATAATGAGCAACGATAAACTCGAAGACCTTTATCCGGAAAAAGAGTTAACATTGTCTGTCATAGAGGGAAAATGGAAATTAGTCATTTTATGCCATTTAGGGTTAAAAGGAACAAAACGCTTTTCGGAACTTAAAAATCTAATCCCTAACATTACGCAACAAATGTTAACCAATCAACTAAGGGAACTAGAAAAAGATGGGCTGGTTCATCGAGAAGTATATCCCGTTGTTCCGCCAAAAGTAGAATATTCCTTGACAGAACAAGGAAAAAGTTTAATGCCGATCTTAGAAATGCTGGAAGTGTGGGGGAAGAATTATCTAAAGCCTCCCAAAGAAAAAGATAAGTACCTTTATTATGAAAAAGAACTAACATTGTCTATTATTGAGGGAAAATGGAAATTAATCATTTTATGCCATTTAGGGTTAAAAGGGACAAAGCGCTTTTCGGAACTTAAAAATCTAATTCCTAACATTACGCCAAAAATGTTAACCAATCAATTAAGGGAATTAGAAGAAGATGGACTGGTTCATCGAGAAGTATATCCTGTCGTCCCCCCAAAAGTAGAATATTCCTTGACAGAACAAGGAAAAAGTCTAATGCCTATTCTAGAAATGCTGGAAGAATGGGGGAAAAACTATATGAAATAAATCAAACGGGAATGCAAAACCACACCCGTTTGATTAAAAAGATAGGGTCTTGAGCATCTATCCAGCATTGACCGCAACATTTCTCAGAACCGTTGCGGTCTTCAGGCTGTGGAGAAAGTCTCTCCACAGCCTGTTTTTGTGTCTGAACCTCTTTCGATCTGTCACACTGGCAGAAAATCTGAAAAAAGCAGAGAATACATCTCTGCTTTTATTTTGCTCTCCTTACCCTTTATTGATAACTAAAAGGATTTTTCCCTAAGCAATATAACTAATGGAGTGTAACTTTATCGTATTAGTATTTGTTGCAAATTTGTTTCCATCACTATATACGAATATATTCTCATTTTGGATTCATGCAATAAAATAAAACATTTAGGTCTCATAAAAAGTAGTTCAACATTTTAAGAGCTCCTAAACAAATGAGAATGGCTCCAGGAATAAATTTCGCTTTAAGTTTTTGTTGCAACAATTTTTCATAAAAAATGTACTTCGGTGAATACCGGAGTACATTACTTAATATCCGTGGTACTAGTTGAACTTTATTGTTCGACTAGTACCACAGTTTTTTTCTATTATGGAGTTAATTTTAAATCCGCCCAATGTGGATGTGCCTCAAGTCTACGTTCCATATCACGGAACGCTTTGAGTGAACGACTTAGCTTACTGTAAGCATCGCCGCCTTCATTCCAACCTAGGTAACCAATCATTCCATTATAACCAATCTTTTTTAACTGCCCAAGTAACGCAAAATTATCTAACTCCCCGACGTCCAAAGGCTCGATTGTTGCAACTCCGCCAAAACCGTGCGGATTGCGGCTACTACCAGAAATGTTCACTTGTTTCAAGTAAGGAGATACCGCTTTAAGCGTAGCTGATAGACTTGTTCCATCAACTGCGTACCAATGGTAGCCACAAAATACAATTCCGAGATTAGGATGATTAAGACGCTTACAAAGTCTCACTGCATCTTCATGACGTTCAATCCAGAATGATAGGTGTGTGTAAAGTAAGATGTTAATATTTCTTCGCTCTGCAATCTTCAGTGCTTTTTCCAGCCACTTCACTGCGATGTCGTCCCCTTTAGGGTCTGAAGGGCGTATATGATGTCCGACAGATTGAATCGCCAGCTCGACAGTAGAACACCCCTCCATGATCTCCAACATTTTTAAAATTCCCTTATTTCTTGGATGGTCCTCACCTAATGAAAGGTCTAACACAATGTACACGCCAGCGACGTCCAGACCATATTTCTCCTTAACATTTTTGAGCTTCTCTACATCTCTCCACCGTTCTCCGTGCCAAACGGATAAATGGGTCGCATCATATCCGATCTCTTTTAACATTTCACACCGAGCTTCAAAGCTATAAATGCCCATTGAGTTATAAAAAGCAAAATCCATTGCATAAAATGGGTAAGCCATATTTTCAATTTCTCCTTTCCGATGAATGGTTCATTACAGCGATTTCAACGCTTCAGCAATCTCTGTATCCCCTGACATTAAATCGAATGCTTTTTTATACGTATTTGGTTCATCAAGAGATTGAACAATTGTTCTTGCTACATCTTCCCGTGGAATGCTCCCACCATTTAAGTTCTCTGCTGCGGTAACCAACCCCGTGCCTTTTTCATTACGAAGATAACCAGGACGAATAATCGTATAATTTAAACCGCTATTCATTAACATGCGGTCAGCATAATGTTTGGCGACATAATACGGTTTAATGTTTTCAGGCCAGTTCTCACGGTTGTGGGCTTGGAATGAGCTCACGATGACAAATCGTTTAATTTCGACTTTTTCTGCAGCTTCCATTGCTTTTACAGCACCGTCTAAATCGACAAGCAATGTTTTATCTGCTCCTGTGTGTCCACCTGAACCAGCGGAGAATACGATCGCGTCACAACCTTTGGCTGCTTCGGCAATTTCATCGACAGTACCTTCAAGATCAGCGAGTACCGCTTCAATCCCTTTTTTCTGAAAAGCCTCCAATTGCTCTTGGTTTCGAACCATCGCCCGAACGGTGTATTGTTCATGCGCATGAAGCATGTTCACCACTTGTTGACCTACTTGTCCGTTGGCGCCAATCACAAAAACTTTCATCCATATCGCCCCTTTCTTGTATTGATGGCTTTAAGATTGTTTCTCATCATGATAAAGCCGGAAAATGCGGAAGCACAAATTCACCTAATTCTTCAATCACTTCTTCTACTGGACGTTGCCCATATTTTAAGTTGATGATGACATGGTTCACACCTGCATTTTGTAACGCTTCAAGAAATTCGATAACGAAATTTCGTCCCGTACGGAACCCAAGATGAATCGGAATTGGGACATGATCTGGATCTTCCGTTAAATCAATATAAAGCGATTGGGTAAATGGCTTAAATTCCTCTGTTAACGAACGCCAATTGTCGATTAATGCTTTTTGGAATTTGAGTCCACGTGGATAGTAAATCCATCCATCACTATGTTCAGCAATCCATTCAGGCGACTGCCCACTATGACCTGTCACCATTAATGGTATGTCTGACAATTTCGGTTTTGGTAAAATATCTCCATTTGCTAAATGCACTCGTGTAGAGTCAATGGTCGGAAAATGCTCTTTCCATGCTTTTTTCATAACATCAATCGCTTCTCGAAATAGTTCGCCCCGATCTTCTGGATTCACAGAGAATGCTGGGAACTCGATTGGACGGTCACCTGTTGCGACACCGAGAATAAGTCTTTCGCCAGATAATCTGTCTACAGAAGCGGCCGCTTTAGCGACATGAAGAGGGTGGCGCAACGTTAAAATAATACTTCCCGTTCCTAAAGCAATCTTTTCTGTGTTGGCAGCAACATACCCTAAATACGTAAACGGATCATACATTTGTCCGACATCACCGAAATTAGGATCGCGTAATGGTACATCTCTCACAAATAATGAAGCGAAATTGAGTTCTTCTGCTCGTTTTGCTAACTTCATTTGCTTTTTTATATTCATCTCAGGGACGTCCCCCATATATGATTCAATTGGAAAGAACAACCCTAAAGTCAGTTTGTTTTCTTGATACATTCGTGAATACCCTTTATGGTTTTTAAAATTTCCCATTGTTACCTCTCCCTAAGAAAAGTTTAGCCATACATAAAAGTATGGCCCCGCTTAAAATCATTGCGTTATGCCACACCTGAAAGCTTTAACGATTACTGAAAAACCTCTTCTGAATCTAGCCGATACATATAGTCCTGTTGAACACTGATATGAACAATATTTATATTTTGCAAAAAACAAATATTTAAAGAAAAAATCTTAAATTTCCATAACTATCTTTTTACGATGCGACAGTGGCAATGGCTGCATCATCTTTTATCACTTTGTCAATAATGGCACTGCCAAGACAAATCTCATTGTCATAAAATACCGCTACTTGTCCTGGAGTAACAGCTTTAATTGGTTTTGCGAATTCTACAAAGACCGTTCCATCCGGACGAATATGGACACGTACCTTTTGATCTTCTTGACGATAACGAAATTTAGCTGTACATACAAACGTACCCGGACGAACATCCCCATTTATTAAGCTAAGGTTAGATGCAATAAGACCGGTGGAGAACAATGCCGGATGGTTTTTTCCTTGAGCGACGAGTAAAACATTGTTTTCTAAATCTTTATCGACGATATACCAAGGTTCACCTGTTCCTTTGCCACCGATGCCAAGTCCTTTTCGTTGGCCAATTGTGTAATACATTAACCCATCATGAGTACCTAACACTTCTCCATCTAGAGAGCGAATTTCTCCGGGCTGTGCCGGTAAAAAATTCTTTAAAAATCTTTTAAAATTTCTTTCTCCAATAAAACAGATTCCTGTACTATCTTTTTTATTGGCGGTAATAAGGTTCAATTCTTGAGCGATTTTTCGTACTTCATCCTTCGTTAATTCTCCAAGTGGAAACAGAACTTTTGACAAATGCTCTTCTGTTAATTGGCTAAGAAAATACGTTTGATCTTTATTGGAGTCTTTTCCACGCAATAAGGTGATTTGGCCATTTTCTCTGTTGATTCTTGCATAATGACCTGTCGCGATATAATCAGCATCTAGTGAAAGTGCATAATCAACGAACGCTTTAAACTTAATTTCTGTATTACACAAAACATCTGGATTTGGTGTTCGACCTAGCTTCAGCTCTTTCATAAAGTACGTGAACACATTGTCCCAATATTCTTTTTCGAAGTTCACACCGTAGTAAGGAATCCCGAGTTGATTGGCAACTCTCTTAACATCTTCGTAATCTTCCGTTGCTGTACATACACCATCATCATTGGTATCATCCCAGTTTTTCATAAATACCCCGATCACGTCATACCCTTCTTGTTTTAGAAGGTAGGCGGCCACAGAGGAATCAACCCCACCGGACATTCCGACGATAACCCGTTTTTTCTTCACCCTTATTCACCCCTTAAATTGAAATGTTTTTTGTTACAGTTTTATTTAAAAAAATTTATGGCGGCATGAAAACTAACTATAATTGATTTCATCAATGATATCTTTGATCGTCACACCTTTTAAATAGTTTAAAAAGTGTTCTTCCGCATGGTGAAAAACGCAAATGAGTATATCGGATAAGTGTTTACCTATGAGACAATTTTCATTGGAATCAGGGCATTTCGGTACAAGCGTCTCTTCACTCGTAATTTTAAATATTTTGTCTAACGTAATATGCTCAGGTCGATTGTTTAAAGAAAATCCGCCTTTTGCCCCTTCTTTAGAAATAATAATATTTTCTTTCCTTAACCTTGCTGGGAGACAGAAACACTTTGAGAGATGTCTTCACTGGTCACTCGTTGGTTTTGCTTTTTGGCTAGATAAGCGACGCAGTGAACGGCAATCGAAAAATCGCTATTCATAATGAACCTTCCCTCTAAATGTAATAATAATTGTTACAGTTTATATTGTCAACTCGTACATAACTTCTTTTAGTCAAGTACTGTTGATATATACATGATATTAGCCTTGTGCGTTCGTCAAAGAACCTCTTGACTTAGAGTTAGTGTAATCAGCGATGGTAAAATCCCCTGAAAAATAATGAAGATCCTTCACTTGATGAACCAATTGACCTGCAAGTTGAGTATGATGAGGAAGACAATGTAACTGCAGTCTATAGGTTAAAGCGAGCAAATTAAAAAAGGGTGCAGATACCTGCAACCTTTGTTGATATTAAGCATACTACTTAAATTATTTTGGGTTGAAATAAAAAAACCACCAAACAATTTATGTATATTGTTGGTGGAGACGGTGGGAGTCGAACCCACGTCCAGAAATATCGGCACTTAAGCTTCTACGAGTGTAGTCGATATATTGGCGATTCGCGGACTCTTATGCCTATCGACAGGCGTCCAAGCCGCTAGTCTGATTGTTCTCTTCCTTCGTCCTCAGACGGCGAACTCCGGCGTAGCCCACTTAATTTGAGCCCCTTACCCTACCACATGGGCGATGGAGGGAGGAGCAGCTGCGTTTATTAGGCAGCTAAAGCTAATTTTTGGTTGCCAGTTATTGGCTGTGACGTTTTAACGAGGCCGATCCCCTCGACTCGCAACTTAAGCTCGAACTATCCCTGTCGAATCCGTAACGTCCCCATGATAGAAATGGAACATACGAAAAGTGATAGCTCATCATGAGCTGTTTTTCAATGAACAACTGGCGTCTTACATAAGTTATTATAACATATGTTCGCTGCTTTGCAATTGTAAAATACTGTTACATTTTTTGGCGTTCGCGGAATGCGCGTTCAATCTCGCGTTTCGCTTCTTTCTTCTTCAAGTCTTCACGCTTATCGTACAGCTTTTTACCTTTGGCAAGTCCCAGTTCGATCTTCGCGAAGCCGTTCTTCAAATAAATTTTCGTTGGAATTAACGTATAGCCTTCTTCTTTAGTATATCCAATCAGCTTTAAAATTTCTTTTTTATGGAGAAGCAATTTTCGAGTACGAAGCGGATCGTGATTGTAGCGGTTTCCTTGCTCGTATGGGCTGATATGCATGCCAAGTATATACACTTCGCCGTTTATGATACGCGCATAGGAGTCCTTTAAGTTCGCGCGTCCGGCGCGAAGGGATTTGATTTCCGTTCCCTGAAGGACAATGCCTGCTTCATACGTTTCTTCAATAAAATAATCATGGTACGCTTTTTTATTTTGAGCTACTACTTTTCCGTGACCTTTTGGCATATCGTTCGTCCCCCCTTCATTTTTATTATTGTAACAAAAACGGTTGTACTTCTCAATTCGTCAATATTTTTTAGAGGAATTTATGTAAAATTTAGGTAAATACAGTCACAAAACTAATATAATTAGATATAATACTAATAATATTAGTTTAGGAGGAAGAATAACATGCGTCTAAGGCAATACGAACAGCTTTATCAATTGAGTTTTTTGCCTAATATGTTTCCCGTCAATTGTTATTTGGTAGAAGAAAAAACAGAACTGACTCTGATCGATGCGGCACTCCCTTACAGCTATAAGGCAATACTGAAAACTGCCGAGCAAATCGGAAAGCCGATTACCCGAATTATATTAACACACGCTCATGAAGATCACGTCGGTTCATTGGATGCTTTAAAAGCAGCTTTGCCTCAAGCAACGGTCATGATATCAGAACGCGATGCAAAGATAATGGAACACGATGTATCACTCGAACAAAACGAACCTCAAACACCGATACGCGGGGGTGTACCAAAAACATTGAAAACCCGGCCGGATGTTCTTCTTCGTGACGGGGACCAAATTGGCTCTCTCACAGCCGTTTCAGCACCAGGGCACACTCCCGGTTCGATGGCATTTTTGGATACACGAAACGGATATCTTATCGCCGGGGATGCTTTTCAAACCCGCGGCGGTCTTGCGGTTGCAGGGAAGATCAATCTATTCTTTCCTTTTCCGGCATTCGGTACATGGAATAAACAGCTTGCCTTAAAAAGCGCCCGTAAGCTGCAAAATCTATCTCCTTCTTTACTGGCAACCGGACATGGTTCCATCCTTACAAATCCTTCACAGTACATGGAAAAAGCAATTCACGAAGCACAATATTACTTGGAGAAAACGAAACATGCCTAGACAATCGCTTGATAAAACAAAAATTATAGAAACAGCCGTTCACTTGGCGAACGCTCAAGGCTTAGAGCAAGTTACTCTCGCAGCATTAGCAAAACAATTAGGGATTAAAACACCTTCCCTATACAATCACATTGACGGGATGAGCGGATTGAAGAAAGAATTAGCGTTGTATGGCATCCAGAAATTAAAGGAGCAGCTCACCCAAGCCGCTATCGGGAAATCAGGGGACAAAGCCCTCTTCTCTATCGGAACGGCGTACGTATCCTTTGCTCGCACGCATCCCGGCTTATATGAAGCCACATTACCTGTATCTCATGATCCCGATATTCAAGAAGCAGGTGATGGAATTGTGAAGCTGCTTTTACGTGTATTGGAGGAATATAACTTACAAGAGGAGGAAGCTCTGCATGTTGTAAGAGGTATCCGCAGTCTCGTACACGGCTTTGCATCCTTAGAACTAAAAGGCGGATTTGGTCTTTCGTTAGATCATGACGAGAGCTTAAAACGGCTGCTTCAGACGTATTTGTGCGGACTTCGTGGATAAGCAAAACTGAGCACAGGAAAATCACCTGTACTCAGTCTCTTTTCTTTTATTCCAGCTAACTTTCGAACATATGGTATGAAACTCTTAATAGTTACGCCAAATTGGCATGTAATTGGGGCAAATCCACATACAATTGCATCATTTTCTTAATAATTGCACCAATCCGGCTCATACACCGTTTTCCCAATAATTGCGCCAAATCAGCATATAATTGCCCCAATCCCCATATGTCCTTAAGAATAGTTATCTCCATATAAACACTACCGCAGCGCGACGCACTGCGGTGGAGGAATTCATACTTTCCTATCGCTTCTTCTTTTTCTTGCGCTTCACGCTCGGCGCATTTTCAAAGAAAGCCTTTTTCTTTTTGCCTTCTTTGCGTCCGCCGCCGCGTTCATTGTCGCGTTCTCCGCGCTTTCTTCTTCCGCGCTGTTCTTTTTCACCGCTGCGCTTCCCTCTGCGATCCTTAGGCTGTTCGATAACCATAGGGCGTCCTTTACGTTCGCCTCTGCGGCTTCCTTTCATGCCGACGACTTCGAAATCAATGATACGCTCGTCTTTATTGACGTTCACAACACGAACCGTGATTTCATCCCCGATGCGGAACACGTTTCCTGTTCGTTCCCCAATCATAGCGAAATGGCGCTCATCGTAACGATAATAGTCATCCGTTAAGTAGCTGACGTGAACAAGCCCTTCAATCGTATTCGGCAATTCCACAAACAAACCGAAGTTTGTGACAGAACTGATAATGCCGTCATACTCTTCGCCGATTTTATCCAACATGAACTCAGCTTTCTTCAATTCGTCCGTTTCACGCTCTGCTTCCACCGCACGGCGCTCCATATTAGAGGAATGCTCGGCAATGTCCGGCAGCTCTTCTCTCCATTTTGCTTGCGTATCTGCATCCATTTGCCCATTAATTAAATACGTACGGATGAGACGGTGCACGATTAAGTCCGGATAACGGCGAATCGGTGATGTAAAATGCGTATAAAATTCCGTGGATAATCCAAAGTGTCCCAGGCTTTCTGCATCGTAACGCGCCTGCTTCATGGAGCGAAGCATGACCGTTGAAATCACGACTTCCTCCGGCTGTCCTTGCACCATCTCTAAAATTTGCTGCAAGGCACGAGGATGAATGTCATTCGCACGTCCTTTTACCACATATCCAAAGTTTGTGATAAATTCAAAGAAACGCTCCAACTTATCTTCTTTTGGCTCTTCATGGACACGATAGATAAACGGCACATTCAGCCAATGGAAATGCTCGGCTACCGTTTCGTTGGCCACCAACATAAACTCCTCAATCAGCTTTTCCGCTGTTGAACGTTCACGCAGTACAACGTCTGTCGGATTGCCCTCTTCGTCTACCAGCACCTTTGCCTCTTTAAAATCAAAGTCGATGGCGCCGCGGTTCATCCGCTTTTGGCGCAAAATTGCCGCAAGCTCCGCCATTCCCTCAAAAAACTCGACAAGCGGCTTATAACGCTTAATCAGCTCTTCATCTTTTTCATCTAAAATTTTATTTACATCGGAATATGTCATCCGCTCCGTCGTTTTAATGACACTTTGGAAAATCTCATGATTCACGACTTCCCCTTGCGGATTGATTTCCATCTCACAAGAAAGCGTCAAGCGATCTACTTTTGGGTTTAAGGAGCAAATTCCGTTAGACAAACGATGCGGAATCATTGGAATCACGCGGTCAACAAGATAAATACTGGTCCCTCTATCGGCAGCTTCTCTGTCAATCGGTGAACCTTCCGTTACATAATAGCTGACGTCTGCGATATGAACGCCCAGCTTGTAGTTTCCGTTTGGAAGCTTTGTCACTGTTACGGCATCATCCAAGTCCTTCGCATCTGCACCGTCGATAGTCACGATTGTCTCGTTACGTAAGTCGCGGCGTCCTTCTAAATCTTTTTCGCTGATTGTATCAGGAACACTGTTTGCTTGCTCCATGACTTCATCCGGGAATCCTTGCGGCAGACCGTATTTATAAATGACGGAAAGGATGTCGACACCCGGGTCATTTTTATGTCCAAGAATCTCGATGACTTCTCCTTCTGCGCTTAAGCGGCCTTCCGGATAGCTCGTTAACTGAACAACCACTTTATGCCCTTCCACTGCTCCCATGGAAGCATGTTTTGGAATGAAAATATCGCTGGCAATTCGCTTATCATCCGGCAAAACGAAGCCGAAATTTTTGGACTCTGTGTATGTACCGATGACCTTCTTGGTGCCGCGTTCCAGAATGCGGACCACGGTTCCTTCTTTACGAGCTCCGCTTGACTCCGCGCTGATTCGTACAAGAACGGTATCACCGTGCAAGGCTCCATTTAGTTGGTCCGGCGGAATAAAGATGTCCTCCATTCCCTTTTCTTCCGGTGCAACAAAAGCAAACCCTCTCGCATGTCCCGTCAATACACCGCGCAATAAATTCATTTTTTCCGGCAGACCGTAGCGGTTGCTTCTCGTCCGCACAACAAGCCCCTTTTCTTCCATCATCACAAGCGCCTTTACAAAATCCTTGAACTGAGCGGAATCTTCAATGCCAAACGCTTCCTCCAGCTCTTGGACCGTCAGCGGCTTATATGCTTCTTCTTTCATGAACGCCAATAATTTATTTATATGTTCTTGAATATGTTCTTCCAAAACCAAAACCTCCTTTTTCCAACAAACGCTGTATTTAGTTTTTCCAAACTTATGTAAAAAAACGCAACTAGACATTACCAATCTAGTTGCTCTAGGAAGTTGTAAATATCTTCGTGAAGTTCGTCGCGTTGTTTGTCTAATGTAATGACGTGCGTAGAATCTTCATACCATTTAATTTTCTTTACATTGGATTCCACACCGTTGTAAATGATATTGGCACTATCGGTATTGATCATCTCATCATGACGGGCTTGGACAACAAACGTGGGTGCGTAAATCATATCCACATTATTGCGTACATCGGCAATCAAGTTTTGCAGCGCCTTCAACGTTTTCATCGGCGTTTTCTTGAACTCTAGCATTTCCGCTTCAATCTGCTCAGGAGATTTTCCTTCTCTCTTTTTATATTCTCTCGCATAAGCAAGAACTCCTTGGTACATCACTTCTTCGCTTTTGATGTACATCGGAGCGCACATGGAAACGATGCCTTCAATCGGCACAGTATAGCCGAGCTTTAACGAAAACACGCCGCCTAATGAAAGACCGACTGCGGCAATTTTTTCATAGCCCTTCTCTTTTAAAAACTCATATGCTTCCATAACATCCTTCCACCAGTCGTCCGGACCGTAATGAACCAAGTTTTCAGGGGGAACCCCGTGGCCTTTATAAATCGGTGCATGGCACGTATAGCCTTTCTTTTCTAAATAACGGCCAAGCATGCGCACATCGGCGGAATGGCCAGTAAATCCATGTAATAATAAAACAGCACGTTCACCAGCTTCAAATGTAAACGGCTTTGGAGCTGATAGCTTCATGTTGTACTCTCCTCTTTCTCATTCTGATTTCATGTTTTAGTGTATCACACCCGGCTGGAAAAAACCTAGCAGACAGCTTCATCGTCCGCAACAAAAAAAGATTCAACCGCGCCGGTGAATCTTTTCTCATCTTATAGCTTAACGTATGTTACAGCAATTGTTAAAACGAAAAACAACACTGCAAACACCACTGTTAAACGTTGTAAAACAGCATCGATGCCGCGCGCTTTTTGCTTTCCGAACAATTGCTCAGCGCCCCCGGAAATCGCACCTGATAAGCCGGCGCTTTTACTGGATTGCAATAAAACCAACACGATTAACGCAAGACACGTGATAATTAATAAGACCGATAAAAACGTATGCACTGATTGCACCTCCCGCTAGACACACTATAAGTTACTATAAATGTAACACAAAGCAGGGTTTGTCACAAGGGAGTACCATATTTTACAGGAACGAGATATCGTCTCCATTACAGCTCTTTTTATTTACGTGTTAAAGAATCATCTATTTGTTAAATTTGTGGTGCAATAATGGGAAAAGAGGTTGATTGAACATGAAAGGGAACTGCACTGTTTTCTTCCTAATGCTATTCGTAGCTTCTGTTGCAGGAGGATTGGCTCTAAAAACTATATTTGAACATTCTATGATTGTTGGAGTTAGTTCAGGAATTGTTTTCTTACTATGCTCCGCATTTTTCGCAGGAAAAAGTTGAAGACAGCGGGGCACAGTAATGCAAAAATGCTGTGTCTTTTTGGTTCCAGCACATCCAAGCTTCGTACAAATTGCATGAAACTGAAATAGAATTGCACCGAATCTCAATTAATTGCGCCGAAACAGCACTCAATTGCACCAAATTCAAGTTAATTGCACCAAAACGAACAACAATTGCACCAATTCTAAAATAATTGCACCAAACCCAACATAATTGCGTCAAATTAACGTTCAATTGCACTAAACACGAGATACGCTTCAGAATAATTGACCCCATACAAAACCCTGCCACAGCGCCATGTACTGTGGCAGGGTGAAAAATGTATAATTTCTTAAGCAAAAACCAGGCCGTGTCTGCACTCACGGCCTGGTTTCGTAAAACGCCATTATGTTGTTATATTACTTCTTTAAGTTGTAGAAAGATTTTAAGCCGTCGTATACAGCTAATTCACCTAGCTCGTCTTCGATGCGTAGTAATTGGTTGTATTTTGCGATACGATCTGTACGGCTCATAGAACCTGTTTTGATTTGACCAGCGTTTGTCGCAACCGCGATGTCAGCGATTGTGCTGTCTTCTGTTTCACCGGAGCGGTGAGATACTACTGCTGTGTAACCGGCACGTTTTGCCATTTCGATTGCTTCGAATGTTTCAGTTAATGTACCGATTTGGTTTACTTTGATAAGGATAGAGTTGCCTACACCTTTTTCGATACCTTCAGCAAGCTTCTTCGTGTTTGTAACGAATAAGTCGTCACCCACTAATTGTACCTTCTTGCCAAGGCGTTCAGTCAATAATTTGTGGCCTTCCCAGTCGTTTTCATCTAAACCGTCTTCGATAGAGATGATTGGGAATTCGTTCACTAGCTCTTCATAGAAGTTAACCATTTCTTCAGAAGTTAAGCCCGTGCGGCCTTCGCCTGCAAGGTCGTATTTTCCTGTTTCTTTGTTGTAGAATTCGGAAGAAGCTACGTCCATTCCAAGCAATACATCTTTGCCAGGCTCGTATCCAGCTTTTTTGATCGCTTCCATGATCACTTCTAACGCTTCGCGGTTAGAACCTAAGTTAGGAGCGAATCCGCCTTCGTCACCTACTGCAGTGTTTAAGCCTTTGCTGTGAAGAACCGCTTTTAATGCATGGAATACTTCTGCACCCATACGGATTGCTTCTTTGAATGTTGGAGCGCCAACAGGTAAAATCATGAACTCTTGGAAGTCCACGTTGTTGTCAGCGTGAGAACCGCCGTTGATGATGTTCATCATTGGAGTCGGTAATTGCTTCGCGTTGAAGCCGCCAAGATATTTATAAAGCGGAAGGCCTACAAGATCTGCAGCTGCATGAGCTACTGCCATGGAAACGCCAAGGATTGCGTTTGCACCTAATTTTCCTTTGTTTTCTGTTCCGTCAAGTTCAATCATGATACGGTCGATGCCCACTTGGTCTGTTACATCTAAGCCGATGATTTCTGGAGCAATGATGTTGTTTACGTTATCAACAGCTTTTAATACTCCTTTTCCAAGGTAGCGGGATTTGTCGTCGTCGCGAAGCTCAACTGCTTCGTATTCACCAGTAGAAGCGCCGCTTGGTACTAACGCGCGTCCGAAAGCGCCGGATTCAGTGTACACTTCTACTTCCACAGTAGGGTTACCGCGGGAATCTAATACTTCACGAGCATAAACATCAGTAATGAATGGCATGAATATCTCTCCTTTATGTTTGTTTACTTTCTTAAAATAAACATTTTCAAATGTCTTTACTCATTATTTAATTAAAGTTTTTCCAGTCATTTCTTTCGGCTGTTCCAAGCCAAGCAATGTCAGCATCGTCGGAGCTAAGTCTCCTAAAATGCCGTCTTCGCGAAGCTCGATGCCTTCTTTTGTCACAATGACAGGAACCGGATTTGTTGTATGAGCCGTCATTGGCTGTCCTTCCGGTGTAATGACTTCATCAGCGTTACCGTGGTCGGCAGTAATGATTGCCGTACCGCCTTTGGCAAGAATCGCATCTACTACCTTGCCTAAGCACTCATCCGTCGCTTCTACCGCTTTGATTGTCGGCTCCAATTTACCGGAATGACCAACCATATCGCAGTTCGCAAAGTTTAAGATGATTACATCGTGCTTGTCAGCTTCGATTTCTTTTAATAATGCCTCCGTTACTTCGTAGGCGCTCATTTCCGGCTTCAGGTCATACGTTGCAACCTTCGGAGAATTAATTAAAATTCTTTCTTCACCCGGAAACTCCGCTTCGCGTCCGCCGCTGAAGAAGAACGTTACATGCGGATACTTTTCTGTTTCCGCAATGCGAAGCTGCTTTAAGCCTGCTTGGGATACTACTTCTCCCAATGTGTTGTCCAAGTTTGTCGGCTTGAACGCTACATATCCGCCTACTGTTTCGCTGAATTGTGTCATACAGATGAATTCAGGAATGTGCGGGTATTTTTCACCGCGGTCAAACTCACGGAAGTCTTCGTTCGTAAATACGCGGGAAATTTGAATTGCACGGTCCGGACGGAAGTTGTAGAAGATGATGGCATCGTCGTCGTTAATTGTTGCCACTGGCGTTCCATCTTCTTTTACCATTACGGACGGCAATATGAACTCATCAAAGATACCGTGTTCATATGAATCGTTCACGCACTCAATCGGATCTTTGTAAGTAGGACCTTCACCATACACCATAGCGCGATAGCATTTTTCTACACGATCCCAACGCTTGTCGCGGTCCATGGAGTAGTAACGGCCGGAAAGCGTAGCAAATTGTCCTACTTTTGTTTCTTCAATTACTTTGAACGTTTGTTCAATGTATGTTTTTGCTGTTTGCGGACCAACGTCGCGTCCGTCTAAGAATCCATGAATATATACTTTCTCTAAGCCTTCTTTGGCAGCAAGGCGCAAAAGAGCAAACATATGATCAATATGGCTGTGCACGCCTCCGTCAGAAAGCAAACCGAACAAGTGTAATGCTGTACCCTTTGCTTTTACGTGTTCCATCGCTTTAAGGAATGTTTCGTTTTTCTCGAACTCTCCTTCGCGAATCGCGATATTCACACGCGTTAAGCTTTGATACACGATACGGCCGGCGCCGATGTTCAAGTGACCTACTTCAGAGTTCCCCATTTGGCCTTCCGGAAGACCTACTGCCTCTCCGCACGCTTTTAATGTTGCATGAGGATACTTGTTCCAATAGCGGTCAAAATTCGGTTTTTTCGCCTGCGCTACCGCGTTTCCTTGTTCAACGTTTCGTAAAGCAAACCCATCAAGAATAATCAATGCTTTTGGTTGTTTCGCCATTATTTAACAGCCTCCAACAGCTTTAAGAACGATTGCGGCTCCAAGCTTGCACCGCCTACTAACGCTCCGTCAATGTCAGACTCAGCCATATATTCTTTAATGTTTTCAGGCTTTACGCTGCCGCCGTACTGAATGCGGACCGCATCTGCCACGTCTTGAGAAAATGCTTCTGCGATGACCTTGCGAATGTGTGCGCACACTTCGTTTGCATCTTGTGCAGAAGAAGATTTTCCTGTTCCGATCGCCCAGATTGGCTCGTAAGCAATCACAACCTGCTTCGCTTGCTCAGGAGAAAGACCTGCCAACGCTTTTTTCACTTGGTCGGCTACAAGGTCGAACGTTTTGCCGCTTTCGCGCTCTTCTAACGTTTCCCCGCAGCATACAATCGGAGTTAAGCCATGCTCAAACGCTGCAATTGTCTTTTTGTTTACTGTTTCGTCTGTTTCAGCAAACATTTCGCGACGCTCGGAGTGTCCTAAAATGACATAGCTTACTTTTAAATCGCTAAGTGCAACAGGGCTGATTTCACCTGTGAATGCACCGCTTTTTTCAAAGTGCATGTTTTGTGCTCCCACTTTTAAGTCAGAGCCTTCTGTTGCCGCCACTAAACGCTCTAAAAATAAAGCCGGGGAGCATACAACAGAGTCCACAACGTCTGCAGAAGGGATTTGACCTTTTACTTCCTCAACGAAGCTCACCGCTTCGGAAAGAGTTTTGTGCATTTTCCAGTTCCCTGCAATAATTGGCTTACGCATAGGTACACCGTCCTTTTTTCTCGCTAGAATTACTTGTCGTTTAGGAGCACAACGCCAGGAAGTTCTTTCCCTTCCATAAATTCTAAGGAAGCTCCTCCACCTGTAGAGATATGGCTCATCTTATCCGCTAAGCCAAACTTTTCAACTGCTGCAGCTGAATCTCCGCCGCCGATAACGGAATATGTATCAGGCGCCTCAGCTAAAGCTTCTGCCACTGCTTTTGTACCTTCGGCAAACTTGTCCATTTCGAACACGCCCATAGGTCCGTTCCAGATGACAAGTTTGGATTTTTGAATCACATCTTTATAGATTTCTCGAGTTTTCGGTCCGATATCCAACGCTTCCCAATCGCTTGGAATTTGATCGATATCCACCACTTTTGTATTGGCGTTTTCAGAGAAATCATCTGCAACAACCGCGTCTACAGGCATGTAGAAGTTCACGCCTTTTTGCTTTGCTTTTTCCATAAAGCCGCGCGCAAGGTCAAGCTTATCATCTTCGCAAAGCGATTTGCCAATCTCATATCCTTGTGCTTTTACGAATGTGTAAGCAAGTCCGCCGCCGATAATCAAATTATCTACTTTTTCAAGCAGGTTTTCGATTACGCCGATTTTATCTTTCACTTTGGCTCCGCCGATGATGGCAGTGAATGGACGTTCCGGATTGGATAAAGCTTTGCCTAGTACTTCAATTTCCTTTTCCATCAAGAAGCCGGATACAGCAGGAAGGTATTCTGCAATACCTGCAGTAGAAGCATGCGCACGGTGTGCTGCGCCGAATGCATCGTTTACATAAAGATCCGCTAATTTAGCAAACTCTTTTGCAAGTTCAGGATCATTCTTCTCTTCTCCTGGATAGAAGCGTACGTTTTCAAGCAATAATACGTCGCCTTCGTTCATCTTGCTGATTTCGTCTTGTACTGCTTGTCCATAAGCTTCATCCGTTTTGATTACGTTTTTTCCAAGCAGCTCGCCTAAGCGTTTTGCTACAGGTGTTAAACGCATCTCTTCGTTTACTTGACCTTTTGGACGGCCTAAGTGGCTTGCTAAAATTACTTTCGCGCCATTGTCCACTAAGTATTGAATAGTAGGAAGCGCTGCACGAATACGAGTTTCGTCAGTAATTTCCCCTTCCTTCATCGGCACGTTGAAGTCCACGCGGCAAAATACTCGTTTTCCTTTTACATCCACATCACGAATGCTTTTTTTGTTCATCGGGATTCCCTCCATTTGCATTGGATTGACAAAGAGCTTACCACAATTTCCTATTATATAACGGAAGCGGGAGAGGGGCTACCCCCTCTCCCCCGTTCCGACACAAATAAATTAAAGACCTTTAGATGCGATGTAGTCTACAAGATCTACTACACGGTTAGAGTAACCAGTTTCGTTGTCGTACCAAGAAAGTACTTTCACCATGTTTCCGTCCATAACCATTGTAGATAACGCATCGATTGTAGAAGAGTTTGTGTTTCCGTTATAGTCGATAGATACCAATGGCTCTTCGCTGAATCCTAAGATGCCTTTTAATTCGCCTTCAGCTGCTTCTTTTAATGCTGCGTTCACTTCTTCTACTGTTACTTCTTTGTCAAGCTCAGCAACTAAGTCAACAAGAGATACGTTTGCAGTTGGAACGCGAACTGCGCCGCCGTTTAATTTACCTTTTAATTCAGGCAATACAAGAGCTACCGCTTTCGCTGCGCCAGTAGTTGTAGGAATCATGCTCATTGCAGCCGCACGCGCACGACGTAAATCTTTATGAGGCAAGTCTAAGATTTGTTGGTCGTTTGTATACGCGTGAACAGTTGTCATCATACCGCGTTTGATGCCGAATTTTTCGTTTAATACTTTCGCGAATGGCGCTAAGCAGTTTGTCGTACAAGAAGCGTTAGAAAGTACATGATGGCTTGCTGGGTCATATTTATCGTGGTTAACGCCCATAACGATTGTGATGTCTTCATCTGTTGCAGGAGCAGAAATAATAACTTTCTTAACAGATCCGCCTAAGTGCTTTTCTGCATCTGCTTTTTTCGTGAAACGGCCTGTAGATTCTACTACTACTTCTACGCCGTAGTCGCTCCATGGTAATTGAGCAGGGTCACGCTCAGCGATAACTTTGATTTCACGGCCATTCACTACGATGCTGTCGCCGTTTACAGTTACTTCTGCGTTTAAAGAACCGTGAACAGAATCATATTTTAAAAGGTGTGCCAATGTTTTTGCATCTGTTAAATCGTTGATTGCCACTACTTCTACATTAGGGTTATTAAGAGCCGCACGGAATACGTTACGACCGATACGTCCAAAACCATTAATACCAACTTTAACTGCCATTTGAATTTCCTCCTCATATATGGATAGAATTTAAAAATATATAGTAAGGGTTAAAGTTCCCTTAGTAACTCTTTTGCTGCACCTTCATCCGTAATTAACAAGGATGTGTGTCCTTGCTTCACAAAGGAATGAATTGCTTTTGCTTTTGAGGCTCCGCCAGCAACGGCAATGACATGAGAGGCGTGATCCAACTCCTTTAGCTGCATGCCAATTGTCAGCACTTTATGCACGACCTCGCCATCTTCATTGAAGTAATACCCGAATGCTTCACCAACTGCTTTACCTTCCATAATCTTATGCAAATCGGCTTCAGGGGTGTTTCTTCTTCGCGCCATCGTATATGCATCACCAATGCCATGAATGACTATATCGGAAGATTTGATGAGCTCCAATACAGCTTTCACAGATGGTTCCGTCACAATTGAAGCATAGGCTTCACTGCTGACATGATCCGGCACATACAGAAGACGATAGTTGCCCCCTGTCTTCTCCGCCATCTTGGCGCAAATCGTGTTGGCTTCATTTTCTACATTCTCACCAAGACCGCCGCGCGCAGGAACAAACAAAATGTTTAAGTTCTTGCAATCTAGCTGCATCATATCCGCTACAGCCGCCATAGTTGTCCCGCCAGTAACAGCAACGATATTATTAGCAGAGATGCGCTGCTTTATGCATATGCCGCATGCGCGCCCTATCTCTTGCTTCACCCACGGGGATTCATCACTGTTTCCGCCTACTACAAGAACTTCTTTCAAGTTTAATTTTTCCTTAAGTTTTGTTTCTAAAACCTTTAAACCTGAAATTTCCCTCATAAATTCTTCCAGCTGGACAACCAGGTTCATACCGTCTTCTGTCAGCGTCATTCCTGAAGAAGCGATATGAATTAAATTTTGTTCCTTCAATACCTGCACTTCACTGCGCAACACTCGCTCTGTCATGCCTAAACTCGCTGACAAATTTCTTCTTCCAATCGGCTGCATAAGTCGTATGTATTGAAGAATTTGAAATCGGGTTTGCATAACAGGTAGCAGATCCGGCAATAATTTTTTTTGGTGTTCTATTAACGAACGCATTTGTCTATCCCCTTACCAAAGTACGTAGTTTTATTCAGTGGTCTTTTCACGTCCCGCTATGACTTATTATGTCCCACTTACCTTAAAAAAATTAGCCCTGCTACATTTCATATTGTAGCAGGAGTTAAAAAGTTATTCAACCATGAAGCATTGATGTTAAGCGCTTTCTTATGACATCTTTGTGAATAATTCCGAATGCTGCCTCTTCTCCGTTAATTTCGACCACCGGAATCATAATCTGATACTTCTCCAAAAGGGCATCATCTTTATAAATATCCACTTCCGTAACGGAGAGAGGAAATTCGGCTTTTAACTCTTCTATGATCGCTTTTGCTTTATCGCATAAGCCGCATTCTTTTTTTGAGTAAAGAACTACATGAATCATTTGGACACACCTTTAAATTGTTTTTCTCCTTGAGGAAGACGGAATATTAAGCTGTTCTCGATATTTTGCCACAGTTCGGCGAGAGAGCACAATTTCATGCTCTTTTTCAAGCAGCTCTACAATTTTTTGGTCAGACAGCGGCTTTTTCTTGTTTTCTCCGTCCACCAATCCCTTAATGAGCTGTTTTACACGCTTTGTAGAAATGGCATTATCATCTGTCGTTGGCAATGCCCCGCTGAAAAAGGATTTCATTTCAAACAAGCCATACGGGGTTTGGACATATTTATTACGAGTGGCACGGCTGATAGTAGATTCGTGCAATTGTACAATTTCCGCGACTTCTTTTAAGGACAGCGGCTGTAAAAAAAGGGGACCGTTTATGAAAAACTCCCTCTGTTTCTCCACAATGACTTCCATTACGTTGATCAACGTTCGTTTTCTCTGTTCCAAGCTTCTTAAAATCCACTGCACATGCTGATACTTTTCTGAAAGATAAGAAGCCGTTTCCTTTTCTTCCTTGTTATTCATCAATGCGCTGTACTCGGAATGCACTTCGATCTTCGGCATGTTTCCCTCATTGAGCTTAATCACCAGCTTTTCTTGCTCTTTTGCCACAATAATATCGGGAATCACATACATCGGATTTTCATGGGAAAAAGCGATGCCAGGACGAGGTTGTAACGAAACAATCACATCAACGGCCTCTTTCAGCTCAGCCGTACTGCATTTTAAAACAGCCGCCAGCTGCTTCCAATCTTTTTTCGCAAAGGAATCAAAATGATGCTCAATGATCGCTTCCGCAATAGCGTCCCTTTTTTGTAAGCGCTTTAATTGAAGAAGCAGACACTCCCGCAAGTTTCTTGCTCCGACTCCCGCTGGCTCCAGACTTTGCACCATCTCTACATAATGTTGAACTTCTTTTACAGATGACGAAAGAAGCTGTGCCAATTCTTCATCTGTTTCCTGTAAGTATCCGTTCTCATCGATGTTTAAAATAATGAAGGTTAAAGCGCGTTTTTCTGTTTCGTTTATTTTCAAGTAACGCAATTGATTCGATAAATGCTGCTGAATGGTTACATTATTGTTGCTGTACACTTCCATCCGGTTTTCGACTGCACCGGAAGCGCTCTTCATTTTCTTCTTAGAGACCTCAAAACTGCGCAGCTCAATAAGGGGATTATCAAGAGATTGTTCGTATAAAAACTCCGCCAGTTCTTGGGCATTGTACTGAAGCATCGTAATCGCTTGCCTCAGCTCTTGAGTCATGGCCAACTTTAACGTTTGTTCTTGCAGAAGACTTGCTTTCAAATATATCTCCCCCTTGTCCTTTATTGTACAATAATCGCGTCAAAAGTAGAATGGAAAAATGCTGGAACTCCATCCGCAAAACGCTTTGTTATCTTATTCTTATTACATATAGGCATGGAGTAAGACCGAATTTTTCCATACATTGATGCGGACTGTATTACTGTATGCAAACACGGGAGCGCAGAAAACTCGTCTATAGAAAACAAAAAGGTATGCCGATTAAGCATACCTTTTAGCCGTTTCTTCTTTTTTTATCTTTTTGAATAACAATCGCTAAAACCGCTAATATACTCCACGAACCAATCGTCATGACGGCGGCCGCAGCAATAGGAAATTTTGTAAACGCATACACTGCTTGGATAATGGCAATAAGGAGAAACAATATAAGCAACACTGTAATTTTCGCCCCTTCTGGATTTAATAAGAAAAGCATTTCATCCTCGGTTAAGGCGGAAATGCCAGACATCGCACAAAATATTAAAGGCTCAGCTGCTGTTCCTTAAACTTTGTACTTTCTTCTCTTTTTAAAAAAGCACCCCTTCCTCTCCCGCAAACAGACGGGAGTACGAAGCGGATGCCTCTTGGTTTGCTATGATTAGAGTACGCGCTCGGAGGGAATCGAACCCCCGCAGGACGTGGTACCGGAAACCACCGCTCTATCCGCTGAGCTACGAGCGCATGTGTTTCTATTATAGTCAAGAATTCAGCATCTTTCAAGACTTATATGTTTAAATTCGTTATAAACGGTTATCATGATGAAAGACATAAAAAGAAGGAATTGTTTTTTCCCTTAGCGAATAGTGTAAAACAAGCTTCTTTTTCGAAGGGTAAGAAGGAATTGTATTCCCCTTAAGTGCACAAGGAATACTTCGGAGCATTGCATCGTACGCATAAAAAGCGCGTCTAACCAAGGTGCCGCACACCAAAAGCGCCAACCAAGTTTTCTTTATTTCGAAAAAGAAACTAAAATCAAGCGGTTTTGTTTGACCTTTTTTGACCATAATTGTATTATAATGATAAGTGTAAATACTTAAAGTTTTTTAAAAGGAGGAAGAAATATGAATTTAATTCCTACAGTTATTGAACAAACAAATCGTGGGGAACGCGCATACGACATTTATTCCCGTTTATTAAAAGACCGCATCATCTTATTGGGAAGCGCGATTGATGATCATGTCGCAAACTCTATCGTTGCTCAGCTTTTATTCTTGGCTGCTGAAGATCCTGATAAGGATATCTCTTTATACATTAACAGCCCGGGCGGCTCTATCACTGCGGGTATGGCCATTTATGACACAATGCAGTTCATCAAGCCGAACGTATCTACAATCTGTATCGGCATGGCTGCATCCATGGGTGCATTCTTGTTGGCAGCAGGAGAAAAAGGAAAGCGTTTTGCCCTTCCAAACAGTGAAGTCATGATTCACCAACCGCTTGGAGGAGCACAAGGTCAAGCAACAGAAATTGAAATTGCAGCAAAACGCATTCTCTTCTTACGCGACAAATTAAACCGTATCTTAGCTGAGAAAACTGGCCAACCGTTAGAAGTTATTGAGCGCGAT
Organism: Bacillus sp. (in: firmicutes); assembly: GCA_041920565.1. GTDB lineage: Bacteria > Bacillota > Bacilli > Bacillales > Bacillaceae_G > JAGHKQ01. The sequence continues at coordinate 29,082 of JBHGXS010000053.1, forward strand.
ACAGACCGCGACAACTTCATGACTGCAGAGAAAGCATTAGAATACGGCTTAATTGACCAAATCATTACAAGCAGTAAGTAATCAATATTTCAGAACGCTGTCGGAATATGCGGCAGCGTTTTTATTTTGTACAAAACCCCTTTTGAATTGCACGAAAATGATAATAATTCTACTAAAACGACATAGAATTGAACCAAAACTGCTCCGAATTGCACCAAATTCACATTAATTGTGCCAAAACACCGCACAATTGCACCAGATCCACAATAATTGCACCAAACATAAGATACACTTCAAAATAGTTGTCTCATATAAAACACTGTGCACTGTGGAAAGGGGAATGTATAATCCTTAAAAAAAGCGTAAGCACCCGGCCTACGCTTCTTGTTGTACGTATTTCGTTAATGCATCCAATGCCTCTTGTTCATCGGGGCCTTCTGTAATAATAGTGATAACAGCATTTGCTCCTGCCGCCAAGCTCATTAAACCCATGATGCTTTTTGCGTTTACTTTCTTGCCATCCTTTTCGATGAACACATCGGATTGAAAGCGGTTAGCTTCTTGCACAAACAACGCCGCCGGACGCGCCTGCAAACCTGTTTTTAACCTAACTTCCACTTGCTTTTGTACCATTTCCCCGTTTCCCCCTTTATATTTATTGGCTGTATTGATAAATTTTGTGTCTTTGGGACGACACCGTAACATTATTTCTTCATGCTGAGCTCTCCTGCCCGCAGCTTATCGGCAATCTCATCAATCTTGCGTAAGCGATGGTTAATCCCGGATTTGCTGATCTTTCCTCCTGAAACCATCTCTCCCAATTCTTTTAAAGTAACATCTTGAAAGTTGACACGCAGCTCTGCAATTTCCCGTAATTTTTCTGGTAAAATATCCAGCCCTACCGTTTCCTTAATATAGCGGATGTTTTCAATTTGACGCAGAGCAGCGCCAATTGTTTTATTTAAATTTGCTGTTTCACAGTTTACTAATCGATTCACCGAATTTCTCATATCCCTGACGATACGGACATCTTCAAATTTCAATAAAGCATTATGAGCACCGATGATATTCAGAAATTCCGTAATTTTTTCGGCTTCTTTTAAATACGTAATGAATCCTTTTCGTCTTTCCAACGTTTTGCTATTTAATCCAAACTCGTTCATGAGTTCACATATCGCATCATTATGCTCTTTATATAAAGAAAAGATTTCTAAATGATAAGATGACGTTTCCGGGTTATTTACCGATCCTCCGGCTAAAAAAGCGCCGCGCAAATAGGAGCGCTTACAACATTTCTTTTTAATCAATGTTTCCGAAATGTTGTGAGTAAACGAAAACCCTTCACTGATAATATGCAAATCTTCCAATACTTCCTTTGCCTGCTCGACGAGACGCACGATATAGACATTGTTCTTTTTCAAGCGCATTTTTTTGCGCACAAGCAATTCTACCGTTACGTCATAGCTCTTCTTTAACAGCTTATAAATACGTCTGGCAATGGCCGCATTTTCGGTTTGAATATCAATAACAAGGTGACGGTTGGAAAAGGAAAGAGAGCCGTTCATTCGAATTAACGCGGACAATTCCGCTTTCACACAGCAGTCTTTTATTTCCAGATTGGTTAATTCTTTTTTTGTTTCTGATGCAAACGACATGCTCTTCCACCTCCCAAAGTTAAAGTAATGAATATAAAATAGATGCTAACTTTATGGTATTATGACGTATTACCCCGTCTTCATATTGAATGATACGATCTGCAATAACGTTCAAACCAAGCTCTTCAAGCTTTTCCGTATCACATACGACAGGAGCGGCAAGCTCTTCTTCATAGCGCTTCAATATGTGCTCTGGGACTTTGTCATTGTTGACGATGATCGTATCAATAACATCCGCTTCCAAGTGTTTACGAATGGCTTGAACATGATCAGAGGCGGCATAGCCCATCGTTTCTCCTGCTTGCGTCATGACGTTGCAGACATACACCTTTTTTGCCTTTGCTTCTACGACAGCTTTTCCGATTTTTTTTACGATCAAGTTCGGCAAAATGCTCGTATATAAACTTCCCGGACCAAGCACGATCATATCTGCCCGTTTAATCTCATTCAACGTTTCATTTAGCGGTTCTACATCTTCCGGAGTTAAAAAGACACGTTCAATCTTCTTGCCGTAATATGGAATTTTAGACTCGCCCGTTACGACGCTCCCATCCTCAAGCTCCGCATGCAGCACTACGCTTTGATTCGCCGCCGGAAGCACCCGTCCCCGAACATTCAAGACCTTGCTCATTTCAGTTATGGCGTGAAAGAAATCCCCGGTAATCGCGGTCATCCCAGCGATCAGCAAATTGCCGAGCGCATGTCCCGTCAACCCTTCACCCGAGGTAAAGCGATGTTGGAACAACGCTTCTACAAACGGCTCCACATCTGATAAAGCAGCCAATACGTTCCGAACATCTCCCGGAGGCGGAATTTCAAACTCATCGCGCAATCTGCCGGAGCTGCCCCCGTCATCTGCCACTGTCACGATAGCTGTAATATCGACCGGATATTTTTTGAGCCCTCGCAGCAGCACAGAGAGACCGGTTCCTCCTCCAATGATAACCAATCTTGGTTTTCTCTTTGTTTTCATCGGCTAGTGACCCTTCCTCTTTTCAATATCGCGGTGGGTAACATACGTTTTGAACTCGGTTTGAAAATGCTTCCCGATGTATTCCGCCAAGGTGACGGAACGATGCTGTCCTCCTGTACATCCAATCGCAATCACGAGCTGGCTTTTTCCTTCCCGTTTATAATGCGGAAGCATAAAGGCAATAAGATCTGTCAGTTTCTCTAGAAACTTATGTGTCTCATTAAACTTGAGCACATAAGATGACACTTCTTCATCCAACCCTGTCAACAGCTTCATGTGAGGAATGTAAAACGGGTTTGGCAAAAAGCGAACGTCAAACACTAAATCAGCATCGATAGGGATGCCGTATTTAAAGCCAAAAGACATAACATTCACGCGAAACGCTTCCTGGTCTTCCGTTGAAAATTGTTCAATGATTTTTTCCCGCAATTCTTTCGGTTTGAAATCAGATGTATCCATGACAATATTGGCGCGAGCCTTCATATCTGCCAGGAGCTGGCGCTCTAATTCAATTCCTTTTAAAGGAGAGCCTGCCGGAGAAAGCGGATGGGAACGTCTCGTTTCTTTGTATCGGGCCACAAGAGTGGCATCCTTCGCGTCAAGGAACAAAATATGCGGGATGACCCAAGTGCGCTCTGTCAGGTCATCCAACGCTTCCCAAAGATGATCAAAAAACTCCCGGCCGCGCAAATCGATCCCTAAGGCCACCTTATCCATTTTATTTGCTGATTCTGACATCAGCTCCACAAACTTTGGAAGCAAGGCCGGCGGCAAATTGTCGACGCAAAAATAGCCCAAGTCTTCAAAGCTCTGAAGGGCAACCGTTTTCCCCGCCCCTGACATACCGGTAATGATGACCATTTTAATGTCGTTCTTTCCTTTTTCTTTCGTCATGATTTATCTCCCCTTTCTATCGGATCTCAGCTTGGATCTAATCGGTACGAAATGAGCTCAAAGTTTGGCGTATACACAAACGTACCGTAAATGATGCCGTTTCCCTTAATTAAATAATCAATAATATGATAATCTCCGGGTGCCATCGGAAGTTCGTCTATTTTATCAAACGGGTGCCACTGTAAAATCCCTTCTTCAGATTCCATCTTATTATCACCCGTAAAATCTGTAGCCAAAAACGAAAACATCATCCACTCCGAGACAACTTTTTCGTTTTCTTGTATAACAAACGTAAATACACCTTTCAGTGCAGGATTTTTCAAATAAACACCTGTTTCCTCACGATACTCGCGAACAACAGCTTCTCGTACAGTTTCTCCCAATTCCATCTTTCCGCCCGGGGCTACCCACCAGTTGCGGCGAGGCTTTTGCAAAAGAAGAACTTGATCGCCTTTTAATAATACGCAGTTGGTTACTCGTTGCAAGCTATTTCACCTCATATTTAAGCAGAGCATGCTCTCCGCTCTACAACTATACTTTTTATCCCTTGTCTGTAAAATTTCCTTCTTCAAGCAGAAAATAACCGGCACTAAAACTTTATCGATTCGGGTGCTGTCTCTCTTCTTATTAGAAGGTTCCTTTTATTATACTATCAAAAGCAGTTTGGCTCAACGAAGGGAACACGATTAAGAACGTAATTATTAGAAAATTTAAATTATATATAAGAAAAGCATTTCACCCGCGGTTAAGGCGGAAATGCCAGACATCGCACAAAATATTAAAGGCTCAGCTGCTGTTCCTTGAACTTTATACTTTTTTGATCTTCAAAAAAAGGAGCATGAGTCTGGAAACTCATGCTCATCAAATAGGTTATATAGTGATAAGGGGGGCAATTAAGTTATTCTTACTATACACGAACTATATTTCATCGCTGTTACAACAGAATTAAAACCCCTTTACCTTACATTATTATTTATTTGCAAGCTTTAACTCTTCTTTTAATTCCTCAACGTAATGTTGAACACTCTGTGCTGCGATACTTCCATCACCTGTTGCCGTAACGATTTGACGAAGCGTTTTCTCACGAACGTCACCCGCTGCAAAAATACCTCTTACCTTTGTTTCCATGCGGTCATTTGTTTCAATATAACCGTTTTCGTTTGTAATTCCTAAGTTTTCAAATGGCTTAGAAAGCGGAAGCATACCGATGTAAATGAACACACCATCTGCTTTAAATTCTTGCTCTTCTCCTGTGTTGACATCCACCAATGTCACGCTGCCTACCTTGCCGTTTGCTTCGTTGATTTCTTTTACTGTATGATTCCAAATGAAGGAAATTTTTTCGTTTGCAAATGCACGGTCTTGCAGAATTTTTTGCGCGCGAAGCTTATCACGGCGGTGCACGATCGTCACTTTAGAAGCAAAACGTGTTAAATACACGCCTTCCTCTACTGCAGAGTCGCCGCCGCCGACAACAACAAGCTCTTTTCCTTTGAAGAATGCGCCGTCACAAACCGCACAGTACGAAACGCCACGGCCGCCAAGCTCTTTTTCACCCGGTACGCCGATTTTCTTGTATTCTGCACCGGTTGCGATGATTACAGCACGTGCCTTGAATTCTTTTTTGCCTGCTACTACTGTTTTGTATTCTTTTCCGTCAATGATTTCTTTGATATCGCCGTACGCATATTCCGCGCCGAATTTTTTCGCATGGTCAAACATTTTTGCAGAAAGCTCCGGCCCCAAAATGTGATCATAGCCCGGATAGTTTTCTACCTCTTCTGTATTTGCCATTTGGCCTCCCGGTACGCCGCGCTCAATCATCAATGTGCTCAAATTTGCACGTGAGGTGTAAACTGCTGCTGTCATACCTGCAGGACCTGCTCCGATAATAATGACATCATAAATTTTTTCTTCTGACACGTCATTCACTCCTTATCCAAATCCGCTTATTAAATAAGAATTATTTTAATCTGTTATTCTTATCCTAATCAATGTGACAGCAAACGTCTATTTTTTTGCTCACAGCCCCAGCTCTTTAATAACTTGGACATATTTTCGGAGCGTCGCCGTTGAAACGTTGTACATTTTGCTGATTGCCGCTTGTGTCATGGTTTGGTTTTGTCTGCCTCGCACGACATAGTCGATGGCTGCCGACCAGCCGAATACATTGGAAAACGAAACCGGACTCTCATACAAATGAAGCATCGCCTCAAACCAAAGCGTTAAGCTGTCTTCAATTAACGCATCGTCTTTTTTAGTATGGCCATATAGGCAATCTGCAATTTGCAAACATTTTTCAAGCTTGCTTAAATTCTTTGGAATGTGCTTATTGCCGCCCTGTAAAAAGAAATAACGGGCCAGCTCCACAATGACAGGATGATGTTCTTCTTTTTGGACAATTTCAAAAAACACGTGCAGCTTGTCATCAGTTTGAAGCTCATTCATTAAATATAACGCAAGCATTTTTTTCTCGTCAGCTTGTTCGTCCTCAAACGAAAATAGAAGCTGCCGAAGGAGCGTGCCTTGATCCGAAGCAGAAAAATCTGTATGGTTCCAAGGTTCTTTTCCTTCCTTATCGGGGTAAAGCTCGACTACATGCTTCCACATCTTTTCAGCTATTTGTTTTTCGCCTACATTATATGCGCAATACGCAAACCAATAATAAAAGCTTGCATCCCCTTCATATCCTTGCCGTTTTAAGGATTTCAGCCATTTATAGCCGAGGTCGTATCTGCCGACCGTCGCAAACATCGTACCAAGCTTGAACCTGTGCTCAAACAAGATAGGATGAACATTTTCTAATGCATCGACCAATAGGTTTACTTCTTTATAGCGGCCGATAGAGTACAAGAAAATAATCTGGTTGCACAGCGCATGCAAATTCCCCGGATTTTTCTCTAATATCTCATTTGTCAGCTCCAATGCTTCCTCTACTTTCCCAAGCTGAAAACGTGCAACTGCCAGATTGTTATGCGCAGACCAAAACTCCGGATAATCTGCAATCATCGTTTCTAAGATGGAAATTGCTTCATCCAGCTCACCATTGCGAATACAGCTGTTTGCCCGCTCTTGCATCACAATCAGCTCATCCTCGTCTTCCCATTCGTTTTCTTCTTCGCCTTCCTCAATGGTGATTACATCCAGCAGTTCCAGCGTTTCGTCTACAAACTCTTCTTCTTGAGTCACTTCAAGATAGTGCTCCGCATATTTTCTTGCTTGCTGGAAAAGGCCAAGGTACGCATAGTTATTAGCCATGAAATAATAGCATTCTTCCATGTCCGGATCTAAATTTTTTATAATATCAGCCAAAATTTGATTGGACTGATGGTACTCTCCCGCTTCGGATAAAGCAGCCGCCAATTGAGATAAAATAAACGGCTCATGTTGTGTTTGTGCTGCCCGCTGCAAATATTTGATCGCCTCTTTCAAATCGTGGCGCCTATAGGCTTTCATTCCTTTTTCATAAAAAAATTGAACAGATTCGGTAAAGGAGATGACTTGTCCTCTGTCCTTTTTTACACTTTGATTTTTCCCCATAAATCCTCCATTTTCTCTGCATTCACGAAGGTTAGTATATCATACAAAATTATATAAGTCCTTTTTTCCTCTATTTACAAGTATATACGATTGTACAAAAAACAAAACAATATATTATATGCATTTTCTTCCTTTTTATTCACATTTCTTGCTGGATAGACGATGCATTTAAATGAAACATGCATTATGCACATAGGACAGCACCGGAGAACCTCCCCCCAAGTTTCGTACGAATTGCACGAGATTCAAAATAATTGCGCCAAAACCACGTGCATTGCACGTAACTACTTGCATCAAACACAGCATATAAAAAAGGAAAATGCCTCACTTCGCATTTTCCTCTTGGCTTCTGCGCTCCATTTCTTCTCTCGTATAAATGACCCGCATGGGGTTTCCACCGACAAAAGCCCCGGCAGGAACATCCTTATGAACGAGCGTACCTGCCGACACAATCGCTCGATCCCCAATCGTTACTCCGGGCAAAATGGTGCTGTTGGCCCCGATCATGACTTCATCACCGATGATGACATCTCCAAGACGATATTCTTTAATTAAATACTCATGAGCCAAAATTGTGGTGTTATAGCCGATGACCGTGTTTCTGCCAACCTTGATTTTTTCCGGAAACATAATGTCCAGCATCACCATCAACGCAAATGATGTCCGTTCGCCGACTTCCATTTGCAAGAACGTGCGGTACAACCAATTTTTCATGCCAAGAAAAGGTGTGTACCGGGCTAGTTGAATGACAATAAAATTTTTCACAACCTTCCAAAACGGAACGGTTTTATACACATGCCATAAGGAATTGGCTCCTGAAACTGGATAGCGCGTCGTTCTCCTCACCTATTGTTCTCCCCTTATAAAAGCGTCAATAAGTCACTCATCTTTTCTAACACATAATCCGGCTTATACGATTCCAAATATTCTCTTCCTTTTATTGTCCATGCCACTCCTGCCGTCTTCGTACCTGCATTTTTCCCGGCTACAATATCATGATGATTGTCCCCGACCATAATAGCTTCTTCGGGTTTGGCATCAAGCAAAGCCAACGCTTTCAAAATCGGCTCCGGATCAGGCTTCACTTTCTCTACATCATCAACTGTCACAACAACATCAAAAAACTCTTTTAATCTTGCCAGCCTTAAGCCCATCTCTACCGTTTGACGCGCCTTTGTTGTCACGATTCCGATTTTATATCCCTTTTCTTGCAATTCCTTTACCGTCTCATATACCGTTTCATATTCTTCTACAAGCAAATCGTGGTTTTTATGGTTGAATTCGCGATAGCATTGAATGAGCTCTGCTACGCGTTCTTTATCAATGGAGGTAAAGGTTTCGGTCAAAGAGGGACCGATGAATGGAAGAATATCTTCTCTCTTGTAACGGTTCGGATAGTACTTGTTTAACGTATGTAAAAACGAAGAAATAATCAGTTCATTGGTATTTATTAACGTTCCGTCTAAATCGAATAATACCGTATTAATTTTCATGTACGAGTTCCTTTCTATGATGATAATTTTTGTTCCGCCACAGGAATGATACGACCATGGTTAACAATATAGCAATGACAAGGCGTATGAGCAAAAGCGGAAGCACCGGAATGCCAAGCGGAACGAAAATTAACGTATCCTCTACCACCGCGTGGCAAGCAACGAGAAAAATAAATGCCAATACTAAATCCCTCTTCGCTACCCCATCTTCTTGAACGGCCTGAATCATCACGCCTGCACCAAAAGCCAGGCCGAAAAACAATCCCGCGGCCAATGTTGTCGAAGTATTTTCCTTCATCCCAAGCATTCTCGTAAAAGGAGACATCCACTTGGAAAAGGCGGCAAGAAATCCATAGTCTTTTAAAAATTGAATGCCGACCATAAGCGGCATGGCAATCATCGCAAGCTGCAAAATGCCAAGCGCCGCATTTTGTATGGCATGTAAAATAATGTTGTCCCAGCCTTGTATTTGCACATCTGCTGAGGAAACTAAACCGTACTGCGCAATCTCTTTTCCGCCTTCCCAAACTAAGTGAATGAAGAGCGCTGAAATGACAGCCAATCCGAGACGCACCCCAAGAGCAACAACCATCTTCACACCGACCCGTGATGCGACAGAAGTCTCCACCAGCAGATTATGAGAAAACGAAAGCATGACCGCTAAAATGAAGACTTGTTTTATAGTCAGCTTCAATGTCATGATTGCACCAATTGCCGCATATAAATTCAAAAAGTTGCCGAGCACAAGCGGTACAGCCGCATCTCCCGGCAAACCGATCAGCTCCATAAGCGGTTCTATTAATTTCGTAATCCACGGAAGGACCGGTGTATACTTTAAAATCGTGACAATCAATGTGACTGGAACAATAATTTTCCCCAGCGTCCATATCGTTTTCAGACCAACCAGCAATCCCCTTTTTAACGTTTCCAATTCCATCCCCCTTTTAGTAAAATCCCCGCTCCTGCAAGCGGGGACTAACTAACAATATAACTTTTATTGCTCTAAATATCGTTCTTTTGCATATCCTGCTTTTCTGCGCACCACCAAGAAAATCAACGCACCCGCAAACAATGCGATAGAAACAATTTGTGCGATGCGAAACGGCCCAAGCATCAAGCTGTCCGTACGCAGTCCTTCAATAAAGAAACGGCCAAAGGAATACCACATTAAGTAGGAAAAGAACATTTCTCCTCGGCGCAAGTTTGCTTTTCTAAGAAGAAGTAAAACTGCCACACCCGCAAAGTTCCAGAGAGATTCATATAAGAACGTCGGATGATAGTATGTGCCGTCAATATACATGTTATTGATGATAAACTCAGGCAAATGCAAGCTTTCTAAAAATTCGCGGGTAACCGGACCGCCATGTGCCTCCTGGTTCATAAAGTTTCCCCAGCGTCCGATGGCTTGACCAAGCAAAATGCTCGGTGCAGCGATATCCGCAAGCTTCCAAAACGAAATGTTCCGCTTTCTTGCAAAGACGATGGCTGTGATAACAGCTCCGATCAATCCGCCATGAATCGCCAAGCCGCCTTGACGAATGTTAATAATCTCGCTTGGCTGCGCCAAATAGTAATCCAAATTGAACAGGACGTAATATGTACGCGCGCACAAAATGGCGATTGGTACGGCATACAATACAAGATCAATGAATGTTTCCTTCGGTAAGCCTCGGCGCTCTCCTTCCCGTATCGCAAAAAGTAAACCGATTAATACTCCTGTCCCGATGATAACGCCATACCAGTAAATCGGGAACGGTCCCAATTGGATAAACACCCGATCTAACGGTTCAATTGCTCCCAGCATCTTTTTTTCACTCCCTTATCCTTTATCTTTCAAGATTTCCCATATCAATCGCATTCATAAGGCGCTCTGAAAACTGCTGAGCTGCATTGACTCCCATGCGCTTTAATCGGAAGTTCATCGCTGCTACCTCGATAATGACAGCCAAGTTACGGCCAGGCCGGACCGGCAGCGTAATTTTCGTAATTTCTGTATCAATGATTTTTACTTTTTCTTCATCTAAACCGAGACGGTCATAGTTTTTCGTTTGATCCCAAATTTCTAAGTCAATAATAAGAGAAATGCGCTTATAGTTGCGAACGGCTCCCGCACCAAAGAGCGTCATTACGTTGATGATGCCGAGCCCGCGAATTTCCAGCAAATGCTCAATTAACTCCGGAGAGCTTCCGATCAGCGTATCTTGATCTTCCTGACGGATCTCCACGCTGTCGTCCGCTACAAGGCGATGACCTCGCTTTACAAGCTCTAATGCTGTTTCGCTTTTTCCGACTCCGCTTTTTCCCGTAATCAGCACCCCTACACCATATACATCCACTAATACTCCGTGAATGGCTGTTGTCGGCGCCAGCTTGCTTTCTAAATAGTTTGTCAAATGACTGTATAAACGGGTTGTTTTCATAGTGGAATGCAAAATCGGCACATTTGTGATGCGAGACGCTTCTAACAACTCCTTAGGAACTTCATGTCCTCTTGTGACAATAATACATGGTGTCTTTGGCGTACAAAGCGCCAGCATACGCTCCTTTTTTTGTTCTTCCGTCAATGTTTCAAAGAAAGTAAGCTCCGTTTTTCCGATGATTTGCACGCGTTCTGCCGGATAATATGTAAAAAAGCCTGCCATCTCAATACCCGGTCTGGACAAATCGCTTGTCTTAATCGGCCGGTTGATCCCCTCTTCTCCGCTTACCAGCATCAAATGAAATTCTTCTATCAAATCTTTTGTCCGTACTTTCGGCATAGCTGAACCTCCATGCTTTCCTTAATAAACTGTTTTACGCTTGTTCTATTGTACCATTTTTTTGTGAAAACACGAAACAGTATAACATCAGCGGCAGCAGGATCGTTTCTGGATTGGACGTGCTTTTTTATTGCTAGTCCAATGTCATTTCAGCAACAATTGCAACAAAATAAAAAACATTCCACCAAATAGTGAAATGCTTTAATCCCGTTTTTGCAGCGGTTCCACAATGACTTTATCAATCAGCAAGTTTAACAGCGAGATAAAGACCGCTGCAAGCAGCGCCACCCCAAAGCTGCTGATTTCAAATGCAGCCCCCATCAATTGATCCACAATCAATAATGTAACGGCATTAATGACGATGAGAAACAATCCGAACGTCAAAACTGTAATTGGCAGCGTAATTAAAATCAGCAAAGGCTTTACGATTACATTTAATATAGAAAGAATTATGCTTGCAATAATGGCAGTTGTGATATTTTTTATGTAAAACTGTGACGGTGTTAAAAACCCGGATACAACAATTAACACTAAGCTGTTGATTAAAATGGAAAGAATCCATCTCATGCTTCATTCACATCCTTTTCACTAGGAACAATGACAACCCATAGTATGTACACAATCGCTAATGTTCCAAATCCAAGCAAGAACCCAATAACAAACAGTATACGCAAAATGGAAACGTCAATCCCTGTATAATCAGCCAAGCCCCCGAATACTCCTGCTATCATTTTATTGCTTTCTGAGCGATACAGCTTTTTGTTCATTCTTCGTTCTCCTTTACTCAGATGCTAGCACTTTAACTCCTTTGATAATGTTCCAAATAAAAATAATGACATTTAACAGCCCCAAAACAAGTATGCTTCCAAATGCCAATGCCGATATTGTTTCAGCCGTACGAGTAAAAATGAACACGAACACCGTAAATATAATCCACAGTATCGGCAAAACATGAGAAAGAAACGCTTTTTTCGCATGATGCTTTACGAGCCCATCTGTTACTACAAAGTATACAACAATCGGAAACAAAAACGGAGCAAAAAAGATGCTGAAGTAGCATCCCGCCGCAAGCAGCTTTTTCGTAGAATCCATTGTCCCGTCACCTCATTTATATGTATTTAAAAAAAATCTCCAAAAGAACCTTGGTCTTCTGGAGATTATATCATTACTTACTATAAACTTCTTCTATCTTTTTTGCCATACGGGCTTTATCGCGTTCTAGGATCGCTTTTAAATACTTAGCCGTATAAGAACGTTCTTCTTTAATGACCTCCTCCGGCGTTCCGGCTGCGACGACTTGTCCGCCCTTGTCTCCTCCCTCCGGTCCGAGGTCGATAATATAGTCTGCCGCTTTAATCACATCCAAGTTGTGTTCGATGACAAGCACTGTGTCTCCATTTTCCACAAGCCGCTGCAATACCTTCAATAAACGAGCGATATCGTCCACATGCAGTCCCGTTGTCGGCTCATCTAAAATATACAGCGTGCGGCCTGTAGAGCGTCGATGCAATTCGGAAGCGAGCTTCACGCGCTGCGCTTCTCCTCCGGACAACGTCGTCGCCGGCTGACCGAGCTTAATATAGCCGAGTCCCACATCCGCAATGGTTTGCAGCTTGCGCTTGATCTTTGGAATGTTTTCAAAGAACACAACCGCATCTTCGACTGTCATATCCAACACTTCGGAAATGCTTTTGTCCTTATATTTTACTTCCAATGTTTCACGATTATAACGCTTGCCATGACAAACTTCACACGGAACGTACACATCCGGCAGGAAGTGCATCTCAATTTTAATGATCCCGTCACCGCGGCACGCTTCACAGCGTCCCCCTTTTACATTGAAGCTGAAACGTCCTTTTTGATAGCCGCGCACTTTCGCTTCGTTCGTTTGCGCAAACACATCACGGATATCATCGAATACGCCTGTATACGTCGCCGGATTGGAACGAGGCGTTCTGCCGATCGGCGATTGGTCGATGTCGATGACCTTGTCTAAGTGCTCCAAGCCCTTGATTTCCTTATGAGCGCCCGGCTTGCTTTTCGCATTATGAAGCTTTTGCGCCAACGCCTTATATAAAATTTCGTTGATCATCGTACTCTTTCCGGAACCGGACACTCCCGTCACCGCCACAAATGTTCCGAGCGGGAAGGATGCTTTTACATTTTTTAAGTTATTTTCTTTTGCACCGACAATTTCAATTTTGCGTCCGTCGCCTTTTCGGCGTTCTGTCGGCACCGGAATAAACTTCTTCCCGCTTAAATACTGGCCGGTTAATGAGTTCGGATCATTCATCACTTCTTCCGGTGTTCCTGCGGAAACCACTTGTCCCCCATGGATGCCTGCGCCCGGTCCGATATCAATCAAGTAATCCGCTGCAATCATAGTATCTTCATCATGTTCTACTACGATAAGCGTGTTGCCTAAATCACGCATATCCTGCAGCGTTTGGATAAGGCGGTCGTTATCGCGTTGATGCAAACCGATGGATGGCTCATCCAAAATATAAAGGACGCCCGTTAAGCGAGACCCGATTTGCGTAGCCAAACGAATGCGCTGCGCTTCTCCGCCTGACAACGTGCCGGCTGAACGGTTCAGCGTCAAATAATCCAATCCTACGTTGATGAGGAATCCTAAGCGTTCTTTAATTTCGCGTAAAATCATGTGGGCAATTTTTTGCTGTTTTTCTGTAAGAAGAATCGTGTCAAAGAAATCATGGGCCTCTTGAATGGACAGCTTCGTTACATCCGCAATGGTTTTTCCGCCTACAAATACCGCCAGCGCTTCCGGTTTTAAACGGGCTCCTTTACATTTCGGGCACGGCTGATCCGCCATATACTTCTCCATTTGCTCGCGAATGTAATCGGAGCTTGTCTCGCGATAGCGGCGCTCGATGTTTGGAATAACCCCTTCAAACACGATATTGCTTTCTTTCACTTGCCCAAAATCGTTTACATAGCGGAAATAAATTTTCTCATCTCCGCTGCCGTACAACACTTTATCCATCAAATGCTTCGGAATGTCTTTTACCGGTACATCCATGTCAATGCCGTAATGGTTGCACACCGCTTCCAATAGCTGCGGATAATATTGCGAGCTTGTCGGCTCCCACGGGGCAATCGCATGATTGCGCAGCGTTAAATCCCAGTTCGGCACAACCAAGTCAACATCCACCTCCAGCTTTGCACCAAGACCGTCGCACGATGGACATGCACCATATGGACTGTTAAAGGAGAACATACGCGGTTCTAATTCCCCGATGGAAAAGCCGCAATGCGGACAAGCATGATGCTCGCTGAATAACAGCTCTTCTTCCCCAATTACATCAATCAATACTCGGCCTTCTCCAAGCTTTAGCGCCGTTTCCAAGGAGTCGGCCAAACGGGAGGCAATGCCTTCTTTCAACACAATACGGTCCACGACTACTTCGATGGAGTGCTTCTTGTTTTTATCAAGGTCAATGTCATCGGATAACTCGCGCATCTCGCCGTCTACACGAACACGCACATATCCTTGCTTTTTAATATCCTCCAATGTTTTTACATGAGTTCCTTTTCGGCCGGATACAATCGGAGCCAACACTTGCAGCTTCGTACGTTCCGGATACTCTAAAATCCGATCTACCATCTGTTCGACTGTTTGCGAAGTGATCTCAATGCCGTGATTCGGACAGATTGGCGTACCGACTCTCGCAAACAATAAACGTAAATAATCATAAATCTCCGTCACCGTACCGACAGTGGAGCGCGGGTTTCGGCTTGTCGTTTTTTGGTCGATGGAAATCGCGGGGGACAAGCCTTCAATCGTATCCACATCCGGTTTATCCATTTGCCCTAAAAATTGACGGGCATACGCAGACAGGGACTCGACGTAACGACGCTGTCCCTCTGCGTAAATCGTATCAAACGCCAAAGATGACTTTCCCGAGCCGGATAATCCCGTTACAACAACAAGTTGATTTCTCGGAATGGTGACATCAATATTTTTCAAATTGTGCGCACGGGCGCCTTTTACTACGATAAAATCATTTGCCATAGAATCACCCCTCCGACTTTAATTCAAACACCAAATCGCGAAGCTCGGCGGCGCGTTCGAAATCAAGCGCTTTTGCCGCTTCTTTCATTTCCGCTTCGAGCTTTACGATCATATTGACGCGCTCTTCTTTTGACATTTTCTTGTAAGAAGGCTGTTTTACATCGTAATGTTCTGTCGTCTCTGCCGCCACTGATGCGCGGATGACATCGCGGATTTCCTTTTTAATTGTTTTCGGCGTAATGCCGTGCTGTTTGTTATATGCTTCTTGAATTTGACGGCGGCGCCTTGTCTCCTGAATGGCAAGCTCCATCGATTTTGTCATATGATCCGCATACATAATAACGTGGCCGTTCGCGTTACGGGCAGCACGTCCGATTGTCTGGATAAGCGAACGCTCAGAGCGAAGGAACCCTTCTTTGTCGGCATCTAAAATCGCTACAAGCGACACTTCCGGGATATCCAACCCTTCCCTCAGCAAGTTGATGCCGACAAGCACGTCATACTTGCCAAGACGCAAATCACGAATGATTTCAATCCGCTCCAACGTCTTAATTTCGGAATGCAGATAATTGACTTTAATGCCGGCCTCTTTCAAATAATCCGTTAAGTCTTCCGACATTTTCTTTGTTAATGTAGTCACAAGGACGCGTTCATTTTTCGCAATGCGTTCTTGAATTTCGTTTAATAAATCATCAATTTGTCCCTCAATCGGGCGGACATCGATGGTCGGATCCAACAAACCGGTCGGACGGATAATCTGTTCGATAGGTTTGGGATCATGCTCTAACTCGTATGGTCCCGGTGTTGCCGAAACATAGATAATTTGGTTTACTTTTTCTTCAAACTCTTCGAACATTAACGGTCTGTTATCTTTCGCGGACGGCAAGCGGAAGCCGTGGTCAACAAGCACCTGCTTGCGGGCCTGGTCACCGTTAAACATCCCGCGGATTTGCGGGATCGTGACGTGTGACTCATCTACTACAATCAAGAAATCCTCCGGGAAGTAATCAAGGAGTGTGTACGGCGTAGAGCCGGGAGGACGCAATGTTAAATGACGGGAATAGTTTTCAATGCCGGAGCAAAACCCCATCTCCCGCATCATTTCCAAATCGTAGCGGGTGCGTTGTTCCAAGCGCTGCGCTTCAAGAAGTTTATTTTGCTCCCGCAATTCTTGCAAACGCTCTTCGAGTTCTTTCTCAATGTTGTCGATGGCAATGCGCATCTTTTCTTCACGCGTTACGAAGTGGGACGCCGGGAAAATCGCTACGTGCTCCCGCTCCATCAGCACTTCTCCTGTAAGGGCATCCACTTCGCGAATCCGGTCAATTTCATCTCCAAAAAACTCAACGCGAATGCAATGCTCATCTCGGGAAGCCGGGAAGATTTCCACTACATCGCCGCGCACGCGAAACGTTCCGCGCTGGAAGTCGATATCGTTTCGGGAGTATTGCACATCCACCAGCTGACGAAGCAGCTCATCCCGTCCCTTTTCCATTCCTACGCGAAGAGAGACGACGAGTTCTTGGTATTCTTCCGGCGAACCTAAACCGTAAATACAGGAAACGCTCGCCACGATAATGACATCCTTTCTCTCAAACAGAGCGGATGTGGCAGAATGGCGAAGCTTATCAATTTCATCATTTATTTTTGCATCTTTTTCAATGAAGGTATCCGTCTGCGGTACGTACGCTTCCGGCTGATAATAGTCATAGTAGCTGACGAAATATTCGACAGCGTTGTTTGGAAAAAACTCTTTAAACTCACTGTATAGCTGTCCTGCGAGCGTTTTATTGTGAGCAATGACTAGGGTTGGCTTGTTTACTTCTTTAATCACATTGGAAATCGTAAAAGTTTTCCCGGTGCCTGTTGCACCCAGTAACACTTGATGCTTCTTGTTCTGTCTAATTCCTTCAACAAGCTTTTCAATCGCCTTAGGCTGATCGCCTTGGGGAGAATATTTTGAAACTACTTCAAACTGCCGCTCCATGTCCAACCTCCTCCAAAAACATCATATCGTCATTTTACCACAAAGCAGGGAGAAAACACCAAACAAAACGAACAAGCATTCGATATAATATTTGTAAAATATTGTTTATGTAAAAAAACCAATGAACCTAACGATTCATTTAACGGATTGAATGCCGGGGTTTTTGCCTTTATCTCTTTTCCTTGAATCCATTCTGTTTTTATTTTGCGTAATTGATTCAAATTATCTTCTAGGATTGGAATCGCTTCTTCTTTTGAATTTCATATCCATGCATTTCTTTATACCTAAGCAGCCCCAAAAACATCCAGGCTATTTTCCGTACCACCGATTTGTCCTTTACAAGTAATACAGTATTGAAAGAGCAACTGTATTAGCCAAAGCATGTGCAATCGTAGAAGCATATATATTCTTCGTTTTAGCATAGATGATTCCAAATAATAAACTATCCAGAAAAACAGTTAATACATCCATTCCAACTATCATGAATTCCCCGTTGGTAATATGCACAGCAGCAAACAAAATGGAGGAAACAATAATAGCTGTTGAGGTTTTCACAAACCAGCTTAACCTTTCTTGCAATAACCCCCTAAAGATCATTTCTTCCCCTAGTGCAAGAATAACTACACTCACTATTATTTTTGGATCCAGGGTGCCTATTGCTGACGGGAGTCTTGAACTGACATGATTGAGGACCTCCGGAAAAAAGTTCTTTAAAACCACTGCATATATAATTTGAAAAACCACTCCTACTAACATGATTAAATACCAGTTTTTTACTATGTCTTGCGGGAATTCTTTTATCCTAAAGCCTATTTCCGTCCTGGTGCGCTTCCTCACTCTTCCTTCAACCAATAGATAAACGATCGCAGCTATTATCATCAGTACCTTAAGTTCTTCAAAAAACAATGCCGCGGTCAACATCAAACCTACTAAAATCATAACTTCAATTAGGGCCCTTTTATTTTCCTTATTGGGCATAAATTTATTTTCTCCGGCCGATTGTACCTTAAATCCCCCTGCCGCCATTTTGTATATCCCCTTTCTAGCATTCTATATACTGCTATCGTATCAATCTACAATCATGTTGATTCATTGCTTGGTTCATTCAACGTCAATACAATCAATTACTAAAGTAATTTCCTGCCATTCCCTCAGTAATTAACTATGGTTAAGTTAAAAAGATTTATAATAAAAAACGGTTGTATGTAGTTCTCCATTTGCTGACTTGGCATAATTAGGGATTCGTCCCGATTCAATAAAACCTATTGAAGTATAGAGATGATTAGAGGGGTCTCCTTCTCTTGTATC
Organism: Bacillus sp. (in: firmicutes); assembly: GCA_041920565.1. Lineage (GTDB taxonomy): Bacteria > Bacillota > Bacilli > Bacillales > Bacillaceae_G > JAGHKQ01. The sequence goes on from JBHGXS010000053.1 coordinate 47,724, forward strand.
GAGAACTAAAAGAGACCTACCTTCTTGTTTTGCTCTTTCTTCAGCTTTTTCCATTAGTGAACGACCAATCCCATTACGTCTAAAGTTAGGATGTGTCATTAATTTTGCTACTTCCGCTCTATGACTGCCATTCTGCTTAGTACATAGATGTAACTGGACGCATCCAACTATCTCATTGTTTATTTTGGCAATAAATAAAATCACTTCTGGTTTTAATAGAGTTTTCCAATATTTGTTTGCCTTTGATAGCTTCATTGGTGGTAGAAAACCAATAGATGCTCCATCTTCAACTACCCTTACTAAAAGTTCCGAAAGCTGATTAATATGTTCTCCAATCGAATTTAATTCTTCGATTTTCATCTCATTTAACAACAGAAACACCTCAATTTGATATGATCTATCCACTTCATATAGCATAGAGAAATTTTTTTCACGACAAGAATCTAGATATTATTTATTACGTCTTTACCTATTTGTTCTACCCAAAGCAAATAATTTCTTCCTTTTTTGTCCCCCATTTTTTGCAGGCTTCTTTTTCTAGGATTATTAATTTTCCTAAGTGAAAATGCCTCTATTTAAAAAAAGACTTTGAGAGAACTCAAAGTCCTTTTTAATTAGTTTAATACAGCAAAGATTCAAACTATGAAAACTCCATACTATACCGCTTCCGTATTGTGGTCAAAATCCGGAGCCACAAAGATCAAACCAAGCTTATGATGATCTCCGGCAAACAACGCCCGATTGCGCAGGCGGAGCTCGCCGTTCGTATCTAAAATTTCCAATTTACAGAAGGCGCCGGATCCGTTTCGCTGCAGCGCTTCATAAAACTCATTGCTAGATGTCGGTGTTACGCCGTTTACTTTTGTAATGATTTCTCCCGCCTTTAAACCGATTTCTTCAGCGGGACTGTCCGGAATCACATCTAAAATTATCAGCCCCATATTTTTTGAAGAAAAAAAGGCCGGAAGCTTGTCGTCCTCCAATTGCTCGCGAATGCTGATCGTCATTCTTCCCAGCATGGCGATGCCCGCTGCCGCTATTGCTAACCCGGAAAGCCAATAGCTTCCTGCCGCAACCGCCAGCACAAGAACACTTAACCCGCGTACGCGCCCTCCTGTAAAGAGAATCGCCTCGCTCGGCAGCATCCCCTTGATTATTTTAGAAAAGCCGATTCCAAACGGAACAAGCATAAGGGAATACGCCTTTGAACCAACTGTAAATACAGGCCACCATGCAAATAAGTTCGGAATTGCATCTCCCGGAATTAAAACGAATACCGGAACAAACCAAAGCCGCTTGCACACATGGATCCCGATATACCGGCCGCGTTTTCCTTTTAACAACCTTGGCGTAGAAGCATGTGCTGCATGTTTAGAAATGAGCCATCCCTCCGCGAACAATAACAATGCCATCAGAATGGCTAAAGCAAGGAGGCTCGTTCCGCTTCCAATAGCAGAATCCATGAAAGGAAGCTTCACGTCGGGAAGAAACGCCAGTACGAAGATAGACAAACCGAAGCTATATGCAGGAGACAACAATCGGAATTGCTGCAAAAACGCAAATAAAACCGTAACCAACGCTATTATTGCGATGCTTTCTTTAGAAAGCACAAACCCGATTCCTACCGTAATGGCGGATAAAACCATCCCGATTCCTATCCCCTTCAAAAGGGAGGTACGAAGTTCATACAATACGTCATGAACTTTAGCCGAAAAATCCTGTCGTTCCTGCTGTACCCGTACATATCCGACCAGGAAGCTGCTAATCAGAAAAACATAGAAAAACGGATGTAAAAAAAATCGCCCTGTGGCTCTTAATAATTCCAGTAACCAATCCTCCACAAAAAATGTCACCACCCTCACCATTCTTTTCCTCTATTTTACCATAACGGTACAACCCATTTGAAACAGAAAAAAGTATACAGACATTGCGTCTGTATACTTTCGACAAATTCGATGGAATCCCTGTTACTTCGCCAATAATTTTAAAGCTGCTGTTAACTGTAAATCATTCTCTCCGGAACGGATTTTTTCTATAATCTTGGCTTGCAGCGTTTCCGCCGTTCCTTTATCGATATCTCCGGTTACCTTCAAATTATTGGCTTGCTGGAATGCTTTTACGGCGCTTACCGTTTTTTTACTGAAATATCCGTCTTCGCGTCCCGGTTCAAATCCAAGACCCGCTAACATCACTTGAGCATTTTTAATTTGCTCGTCATTCATATCGTATGAGAATGTTTTTTCCACTTGGACCGGAGCGGCATAATAATATTCCGGCTGCTTCACTTCTACTGTCGGCTTAATTCCTTTTTTATGAATCCAGTTCCCGTCCGGTGTCAGCCACTTGTACAATGTTAATTTAATGTTGCTTCCGTCCTCAAGCGGCACCGCCTGTTGAACCGTTCCTTTTCCAAACGATTTCACGCCGACAAGCGGATAGCCTTCTGCTTCTTTTAACGCTCCTGCTAAAATTTCAGAAGCGGATGCGCTGCCGTTGTCAATCAAAACCGCAATTGGGTACTCCTTCTTTTCTTTTAATGTTGTATAAAACTTTTTGCGCTCCCCATTGCGCTCTTCAATTTGCAGCATCGGCTTTTTATCTGTCACGAGTACTTTCAAAATATCTTCCACGCTCTGTAAATACCCGCCCGGATTGCCCCGAACATCAATAACAAGCCCTTGAATTCCTTTATCTTCGAGCTTTTTCAGCCCTGTTTTGAACTCTTTTGCCGTATCCTCCGAGAAGGAAGTAATTTGCAAATATCCGATATCTTTTCCGCTTTCTTTTTTTACAGAACCGAACACCGTAAGCATCGGAATTTTGTCACGTTTAATTTTAAACGTAAGAGATTCGTCCACGCCCGGACGTTTGATTTTCAAATTGACGATAGTTCCTTTTTTACCGCGAATTTTCAGCACGGCTTCTTCTCTCGTCAAATCCTTTACACTTTCTCCGTTTACTTCCAAAATTTCATCGTTTGGCTTCAAGCCTGCCTTTTCTGCAGGGGAGTCTTTAATAGGAGAAATAATAGTCAATTTTCCGTCAATTTTATTGACTTCAGCACCGATTCCTTCTAAAGAAGAATCTAAGGACTGTTCAAACTGCTCAGCTGTTTCTTTGTCCATATAAGTCGAATACGGATCCTTCAATGTACCCAGCATTCCTTGGATGGCGCCTTCCACCAGCTTTTTGTCATCAACATCTTCTACATAACGAGAGTCGATCAGCTCATATGCTTGCTCAATCTTTTCCAAATCTCCTTCTTCTGTTGAAGAACCGGATTTAGGAGCCGCTGCTCCATTTTCTTGAGCTGCGCTTGCATTCCCGAAATATTGCAAGCCGGCATACATTCCGCTTGCTCCCAATAAAAAGGACACAATTACCATTATGACAACAACTTTACGATTCATCAGAGTGAATCCTCCTATCCCTTCGAGGCATTATGTAGCGTATTAAAAGGGCATCACACTCCTTGTGTGATGCCTTTACCTATGTCTACTATATGATAAGCTTGTACGAAATATGTTTGCAACCTTTAAACTTTCCTTCAGAAAGTCAAAGAACAAACGGAATGTTAAATTTTTAAGAATTTGCGGATGGACATAACGCTTCCCCACATTCCAATCACGGCACCGATGAACAATAACAGGGCGGAAATTTGGAATACGAACGGGCTGTACGGCAGCAACTCGAACATTGTTCCTTCCAGCTTTGAGTTTAATACGCCGTGTATGGAGTTATAGCCTGTAAAGATAAGAAGAATCGGGATGACTGCCCCCAGCAATCCTAAGAACAGTCCTTCCAGCAAGAACGGCCAACGGATAAACCAGTTTGTCGCTCCCACAAGCTTCATAATTTGAATTTCTGTTCGTCTTGCATAAATCGTAATTTTAATAGTGTTAGAAATTAAGAACATCGCTGTAAATAATAGACCGGCAATTAAAACAATCCCGATGTTGCGGCCCACTTTTACCGTACTGAACAGCTTTTCAATTTCTCCTTTTCCGTATTGCACTTTGCTTACGTACGGAAACTTCTCAATCTTTGGTGCGATTTTCACAGTATCTTGCGGCTGTTCCGCCTTGACAATATATACATCTTTTAACGGGTTGTCCTGTTCAAATAACTCAAACGATTTTCCTTGCTCGCCGAAGCTTTTGATCAATTTTTTCAGCTCAGCTTCTTTAGAAGAGAACTTAATGGACTCTATATTTGGGATTGCTTCGATTTGTTCTTTCAGTTTCTGCTGGTCTTCTTTTGTCGCAGCAGGGTCTATATGGACGCGAATTTCTACGTCTTTTTCCACCTTGGTCGCAAAATGGTTTATGTTCATGATAACTGTTAAAAACACACCGACAAGCATCAATGTAATCGTTACGGCACTCACGGAAGCAAATGTCATCCAGCCGTTTCGGGCCAGACTTTTGACACCTTCACGCAAATGACGAACAAACGTTCTAGCTTTCATATCCGTATCCTCCATCAATCTCATCTCGTACGATTTTTCCGCCTTCAATCGCAATGACGCGGTTTTTAATCGTGTTTACAATATCCGCATTGTGCGTTGCCATAATGATTGTTGTACCTTGTTTGTTGATCTCTTTAAAAATATCCATAATCTCCCAAGAAGTATCCATATCAAGGTTGCCTGTAGGCTCGTCCGCTATTACCACTTTCGGTTTATTTACAATCGCACGGGCAATCGCAACACGCTGCTGCTCTCCCCCAGAAAGCTGATTTGGAAGAGAATTGGCTTTATGCTCCAGCCTTACAAGCTTTAATACCTCCATCACGCGCTTGGAAATGACTGCCGGCTCTTCCTCAATTACTTCAAGTGCAAAAGCAACATTTTCATAGACTGTCAGCTTTGGCAATAATCTGAAATCCTGGAACACAATGCCGATATTGCGTCGAAAATACGGGATATCACGTTCGTGCAAACTTTCAAGCGACACGCCGTTCACATTGATAGATCCGGCTGTCGGCTTTTGTTCGCGGAACATCATTTTAATGAATGTCGATTTTCCGGCGCCGCTCGGACCTACTACATATACAAATTCGCCTTGCTTGATCTTCACCGAAATACCGTTTATTGCTTTTACCCCATTGGGATATTCTTTATACACATTGGTCATTGTTATCATATTTTATCACCTGAAATCGTTTCTATTTTTTTCGAACTCTTCACTTCTATTCTACCAAATTCGACATAATATGTAGGAAGTCATTTCTACAAATCTCTACAAAAATCTAAAAAAATTTCAGTACGTTCCTCATTGTAACATCATTATTTTTCAATTTAAGCTACAATTCTGTTACATTTCTGTTACAGTTCAGAAAGTTATTACCATCATAACAGTTATGAATTAAGAATTTTTAACCCTTATATACGATCATGAAAGAAAAAGTTATTTCATTTCTGTTACAAGTTCCTAAAAAGAAAATTAAAAAACTTTCTTGGTATAAAACTTGCAATAAAAAAATCCCTTCCGCTAAACAGAAGGGATTTTTTTATATGTTATTTTTGCTCAGCAAGCCATGATGCCACTTTCTCCGCATCCTCGCCTTCAATCAATCCGGGCGGCATGCTGCCTCGTCCTTTTTCAATAATGGCAGTAATTTCATCTTGGGAATATTTCTTTCCTACATTTGTTAAAGCAGGACCTACTTTTCCTTCTAAATTATTACCGTGACAGCTTGCACAGCTTTGTTGGAAAATCGTTTCTCCGCCGCCGCTCGCTGTTTGATTTCTAGAGGAAGACTTGTCTTCCGATTTTCCGCAAGCTCCCATTCCTAACGCTAAAGCAGCCCCCATTAAACCCAGCAACAATTTCTTTTTCACTCATGTTTCCCCCAATCTATAGGTTACTTTATTTTCATTATAGTACGCGCATCATCATTTCACGCGCGTTTAAACCCTTCGCCCAGCACCTCTGAAGCGTCCATAACCACAACAAACGCTGATGCATCAATGGTTTTCACGAGTTGTTTCAATTTTGTGAACTCCGTTTGGTCCACCACACACATCAATACGGGACGCTCGTCTTCCGTAAAACCGCCGGTTCCGGGAAGCTTCGTCACGCCGCGGTCAATTTCTTCTAAAATGCCTTTGCGCACTTCTTCTTCCTTCGTAGTAATAATCATTGCCATTTTGGAACGGTTTAAACCAATTTGCACCAAATCAATGGTTTTACTTGTTACATATAAGGCAATTAAAGCATACATCCCGCTTTCTAAGTCAAATACGAGCGCTGCTGAAAGAACAATTAAACCATCAATGATCACTACGCATGTTCCTAGCGAAAGTCCCGTATACTTATGAATGATTTGCGCTGCTAAATCCGTTCCTCCGGTAGAGCCTTTTCCGCGAAAGACAATTCCCAGTCCCAATCCGACACCTATTCCTCCGAACAAGGAGCCAAGCAGCGGATTTGTCGTTGCTGCGTCCAAGTCTTTTGATAAAAACACGACAAACGGAAGGAAGATGGTTCCAACTAAGGTTTTCACGCCGAACTGCTTTCCTAAAAGCACTACACCCGCAATGAATAAAGGGATATTAAACGCCCATTGCACATAGGCAGGCTCCCATCCTAACAATGTATATAAAATGGTGCTGATCCCGCTTACCCCGCCGGATGCTACTTTGTTCGGAAGCAAGAAAAGATTGAATGCCAACGCAACTACCGCAGAGCCGATAATAATATTTAAGTATTCCAAAATAAGCTGTAATACCGGATTTTCTGTTCGTGCTATATACTTCTTCGCTTTCATAAATTCCTCCAGAAACGCAATTTTCTCCCCATGATTCTGATAAGCAAAAATAATAACATCGTTAACTAAAAGTCATTCCGTGACATCTTTCTTTATGAAATTGCGGCTCTTACTCTTTAATTTTGTACTTTTTACCGCAATTATGTATGAGGATATGATAGAGTTGTGTTTTTTACACAGAAATAGAGAAGCTGCTCTCAGCTTCTCCTAGATCATAATCCTTCCTCGCCGTTCCCCGTACGCATTGTACAAGCCTCTCTCCCCCCAAAAAGTGCCAACTCAAAAGTTGGCACTTTTTTATCCTTATGAGAGACGAGAGCGTAAATACGCATCAATGAACACGTCAATTTCCCCATCCATAACCGCTTGCACGTTTCCTACCTCCGTATTGGTGCGATGGTCTTTCACAAGAGAATATGGATGGAAGACGTAAGAACGAATCTGGCTTCCCCAGCCGATTTCTTTTTGCTCCCCGCGAATTTCATTGATTTCGGCTTGCTGTTCTTCCAACTTCTTTTGATAGAGCTTCGCCTGCAGCATTTTCATTGCTTTCTCGCGGTTTTTAATTTGAGAACGCTCGGACTGGCATGTAACAACCGTATTCGTCGGGATATGGGTAATACGCACCGCGGAGTCCGTTGTATTCACATGCTGTCCGCCCGCACCGCTGGAACGATACGTATCCACCTTTAAATCTTCCGTACGGATTTCGATTTCAATGTCCTCATTGAATTCCGGCATTACTTCACAAGACACGAAGGAAGTATGGCGACGGCCGGAAGAATCAAACGGCGAAATGCGCACCAAGCGATGCACCCCCTTTTCAGCCTTTAAATAACCGTACGCATTGTGCCCTTTAATAAGAAGGGTAACGCTCTTGATTCCGGCTTCATCGCCCGGCAAGTAATCTAATGTTTCCACTTTGAATCCTTTTTTCTCAGCCCATCGTGTATACATACGAAGCAGCATGGAACCCCAATCCTGCGATTCCGTTCCGCCTGCACCCGGATGCAATTCTAAAATAGCGTTGTTTGCATCATATGGATCGCTCAGTAAAAGCTGCAGCTCAAAATCATTCATTTGTTTTGTCAGCTCTTTTACTTCAGACTCAAGCTCGTTTTTTAAATCCTCATCGTATTCTTCTTTTACAAGCTCATACGTTACATCCAAGTTTTCGTACGTATCGTTTAATTCAGTAAATTGACTGACCATGTCTTTCAATGCATTCGCTTCGTTAATGACGGTTTGGGCAGCACGTTGGTCGTCCCAAAACGTCGGTCCCATCATAATCTCTTCTAATTCAGCAATGCGTTTTTGCTTGCCAGCGAGGTCAAAGAGACCCCCTGAAGTCCGCTAATCGCTTAGCCATTTTCTCTAATTCTTGCTTGATTTCTACTAATTCCATTATCTTCACCTCTAAATGATATTGTACCCTGTTAAGCAGAGCGAATCCAATCCTATACACAATACAAACTCTCTCTGTAAGAGCAGAGAGAGTTTATTTGTCGTTCCAATTGTGTTACCTTTTGGCTGGGTCTTCAAAAATTGCCTGGCTTTTCTTACTTCCCTGCACCGCAGCAGTTCTTATACTTCTTGCCGCTGCCGCAAGAGCAAAGGTCGTTGCGTCCGATTTCTTCCCCTTTTACAACGGGTTTACGCTTTGCCGGTCCGTCTCCTTCTTTCGGATGAACCGCCTCGCCTTTTGCCACTTCTTGGCGCTGTAAGTTATTTTCAATTTGCGCTTTCATAATGTAGCGGGATACTTCTTCTTCAATGGAAGCAATCATGGCTTCAAACATTGCAAAGCCTTCCATTTGATATTCACGCAACGGATCAATTTGACCATATGCACGTAAATGGATGCCTTCACGCAAATGATCCATCGCATCGATATGATCCATCCATTTCGTATCTACTACGCGCAGCACAACAACCTTCTCGAATTCACGCATTTGCTCATACGGAAGCATAGCTTCTTTTTCATCGTAGCGCACTTTTACTTTTTCGTAAATCAGCTCTATCATTTCTTCAGGCGCCAGACGGCGAAGTTCCTCTTCCGTTACGTCTCCTTCTTCTAAAAGGTTTGCGTTTACATATTCGACAAGACCTTGGATGTTCCAATCTTCTTCCAGTTCCTCTTGCGGAGTATGAGCGGCTACTACCCTCTCAATTGTTGAATGAATCATGCCTTCTATAATGCCGCGCAAATTTTCTTCTTCCAATACTTCCCGACGCTGCTTGTAAATCACTTCACGCTGCTGACGAAGTACATCATCGTATTGAAGCAACTGTTTACGAGCATCGAAATTATTGCCTTCCACACGTTTTTGCGCAGACTCTACCGCACGAGAAACCATCTTGCTTTCAATCGGCTGAGAATCATCCATGCCGAGACGGTCCATCATCGCCTTCATGTTATCCGAACCGAAGCGGCGCATAAGCTCGTCTTCCATAGAAAGATAGAACTGTGTTACCCCCGGGTCACCTTGACGGCCGGAACGTCCGCGCAGCTGATTATCAATACGGCGGCTTTCATGACGCTCTGTACCGATAACAGCCAGACCGCCAAGTTCTCTTACTCCTTCGCCAAGCTTAATATCCGTACCGCGGCCGGCCATGTTTGTCGCAATTGTCACCGCGCCTTTTTGACCTGCATTTGCGATAATTTCCGCTTCGCGCGCATGATTTTTCGCATTTAATACGTTATGTCTGACACCTCTGCGGGTCAACATCTGAGAAATCAGCTCTGACGTTTCAATCGCAACGGTACCGACAAGAACAGGTTGTCCTTTTTTATGACGCTGTACAATATCCTCCACAACTGCCGCAAACTTTCCTTGCATGGATTTAAAGATTAAGTCCGGTTTATCTTCACGCTGAACCGGTCTGTTCGTCGGAATAACAAGAACGTTCATATTGTAAATGTTACGGAATTCTTCTTCTTCCGTTTTTGCAGTACCTGTCATACCTGCAAGCTTTTCGTACATGCGGAAATAGTTTTGGAATGTAATTGTTGCAAGCGTCATGCTTTCATTTTGAATTTCTACCCCTTCTTTTGCTTCGATAGCTTGGTGAAGACCTTCGCTGTAGCGGCGTCCTTTCATTAAACGGCCTGTAAATTGGTCAACGATGACGATTTCTCCATCTTGCACCACATAATCGACGTCGCGATGCATAACGACATGAGCTTTTAACGCCTGATTAATATGGTGAAGCAAGGTTACATGCTTAAGATCAAATAAGTTTTCTACATGGAACGCTTTTTCCGCCTTATTAATTCCTTCTTCAGTTAAAAGTACACCTTTTGTTTTCTCATCAAACGTAAAATCAACCTCAGGACGAAGAGTGCGAACAAACGCATTCGCAAAGCGATATAAATCCGTTGATTTTTGTCCTTGTCCGGAAATGATTAACGGCGTACGCGCTTCGTCGATCAAGATGGAGTCCACCTCGTCGATGATCGCAAAATGCAATGGGCGCTGTACCATTTGCTCTTTATAAAGAACCATGTTATCACGCAAATAATCAAATCCCAGCTCGTTGTTCGTGCTGTACGTGATATCCGCAGCATAAGCAGCTTTTTTCTCTTCGCGTGATAAGCTGTTCAAGTTTAGCCCGACCGTTAAGCCCAGGAATTGATGAAGCTGTCCCATTTCTTGCGCGTCACGCTGCGCCAAGTACTCGTTGACCGTTACAACGTGAACGCCTTTTCCTGTCAAGGCATTTAAATATACAGGCAGAGTGGAAGTTAACGTTTTCCCTTCCCCTGTTTTCATTTCGGCAATATTGCCTTCATGAAGCGCAATACCGCCTAAAAGCTGTACAGGGTACGGACGCATTCCAAGAACGCGTGTTGCCGCTTCGCGAACAACCGCAAATGCTTCCGGCAGTAAGTCATCCAATGTTTCGCCTTTTGCTAAACGATCTTTAAATTCCGCCGTCTTTGCTTGAAGCTGCTCATTGGTCAATTTCTCCATGTCAGGGCCAAGAGCTTCAATTTTTTCAACTTGCTTTTGCATACGGTTTAATTGGCGTTGATTTGTATCAAATACCTTTTTGATTATACCAAGCATGTAAAAACGCTCCTCTTTTTTGTGATATATGTGAAACTGTTTATAATAATCTCTGTTTTAGATTCTTTCTATTATATACGAAAAAATAACCTTACGAATAATTTTAACACTTGCATGTCAATATGCCAACAATACCACGTTGTTTCTTTGGATTGCCGGATCACAAACTAAAAAGCGCAGCCATATGCAGCTGCGCTTTCACGGGCATGTAGAACTGTCCCTTATAAATGTTCACTTTATTTCGTTTCAATCAAACCGAACTTTCCGTCTTTTCGAGAATATACAACGTTTGTCTCGTTTGTCGCGGAATTTGTAAAGACAAAGAAGTTATGTCCAAGCATGTTCATTTGTAAAATCGCTTCTTCTACATCCATCGGCTTTAAGTCGAAGCGTTTGGTACGAACTACTTCTAAATCTTCCTCTTCCGTATCCGGCACACCAACCGGATCCGGCGCAACAAACATATTCTTTGGAGAACCTTTTTCTCTCATTTTACGGTTTACTTTTGTTTTATGCTTGCGGATTTGGCGCTCTAGCTTGTCTACCACAAGATCGATAGCAGCATACATATCATCATGTGTTTCCTCTGCGCGAAGCATTAAATTTGGAAGCGGGATTGTCACTTCCACGCGTTGTTTGTCAGAGTACACTTTCAAGTTTACTTTTATTTCCGGGAATGTATCAAAGTATCGATCTAATTTGCTCAATTTCTTTTCTACATATTCTCCTAGAGCTGGAGTCACTTCAATGTTTTCGCCACGAATGTTAAATTTCATAAGATGAACTCCTCCTTTCAAGCTATGCATACTATTTCGACGCACATCTGAAAAACTCCTTCTAAATACAGTGGAAAAATTTATCAAATTTTATCATTGTGCGTCGAAAGGAAGCTGCATCCTCTATTCATAGTGTACCACGAATCCTTCCGTGTAAACGGAAACAATCTGAACATTTCATGAACTTGCAAGGTGGGTGTAAAAGAAGGGCTGAAAAAAGAGGAAAATAACATCTTTGATACAAACCTGTCATATGGAGGAGAATTTGCTTTAAGAAGAAATGTGGGGCCGTTAATGCTTCCTTTCTTTTTCCTCTAAAGGACCGTTTATTTCAACAAAAATATAGTATCTTCAGTTTGTCAAAAAAGTTATAATTACTAAAAATCTGTAAAGTCAAATTGATTAGTACGAAATTAGGCAATACTAAAGATTAAAAACAAATTACTTAAATCTCCTTTGTTAAACTTCTATATAACAACAGATGTTTCTTCTATAAACTGCGACACCGCACAGTGTGGCATGAAGGGCTAACGAGTATGTGAACAAAACAGAGAACAACAAAAAACCCGTTCCAGAGAAACGGGCTGCACGGTGCTTTTTGTACCTGTATAGGAAAGCAAACGAAAATGTTTGCTTCATGATTACAACAAGTAATTAAAGCTTCACTACATTTGCCGCTTGAGGTCCGCGGTTTCCTTCTACGATTTCAAACTCTACCTCTTGGCCTTCTTCAAGTGATTTGTAGCCGTCTTGCTGAATTGCAGAAAAATGTACGAATACATCGTCTCCGTCTTCGCGCTCGATAAACCCAAATCCTTTTTCTGCATTAAACCATTTTACTTTCCCTTGCATTCCTTCCATTCCCTTCAATCTAATCTCGCAGACAAGATGTCTACACTTTGACTATAATGGAAACAAATATACAAAGTCAAAATAGTATTGTCGCCTTTTTATCGGAAACTTCGACAGGTCAGACGTACATCCACCTTATGAATATATTCCCCGACATAACGTTAAAGAAGACACGCTTTTTGCTCCTGCCTCTTTCAGCAGCTTGGCAGCTTGCCGAATTGTTGTCCCTGTGGTGTAAATATCATCAATAAGAACAATATTTTGATCAATAACGACATGCTGGTTCAACAATCGAAACACTTCCTTAGCTTGAAGACGTTCCATACGGGATTTTTTGCTTTGCTTTTCCGAGTGCACTCTCACCAGAGGCTCCGCACATGTACCTCCGATTGCCTGAGCAAGCAGCTGCGCCTGATTAAATCCTCGTTCATATAAACGGTCCATGCTGAGCGGAATGGGAACAAGTAAAGAAGAGGATGAGAAACAAGTACGAAAGCAGGTGCGTATCGGTTCCGTAAAAATTGAAGCCAATGCCGCATCACCCCTAAACTTAAACCGGCTCATGACTTCTTTCATCCATTGATTATAGCTGTATATAGATCGATTCTTGTCCAATACACCGGAATATCGGATATCTTCCTTCCAACGAACGCAATCAAAGCACATTGTTCCTGACTTATAATCCGCAGGAAGGTCAACAAACGGACGTCCGCATATGTCACACACTTCTCCTGTGATCAACTGAAACTTTTGCTCACACTCCCGGCAAAGAACAGGGTCTTGCGGATTCACGAAAAATCGAAACCATCCTGCCTGATACTGAATCACATTACCGCATAAAACACAGTATGTCATACAATCCACCCTTTTCGCTTTGCTTCTTTGTTCATTTCAATAATGTGCCGCCTGGCCGCATTCATTGCCCTTGTTTTGCCGCAATGAAAAAACACAACCTCTCCCGAAGGATACCGGCTGCTTCGTCCGGCTCTTCCGGCAATCTGGACAAGAGCGCTTTCCGTAAAAATCTCATCCTCTGCTCCTAACACTGCCGCTTGCAAGTTCGGCACCGTCACACCGCGCTCCAAAATTGTTGTTGTTACAAGCAGAGGGATGTCCCCTTTTCGAAACCCGGCTACTTTCTCCTTTCGCAACGGATCTTCCGCATGAACTCCTTCAATCCGAGGGTCTTCCTTTTTCAACAGACGCACTGTTTCTTCTACTTGTTGTACATGAGGCATAAAAAGAAGCAAGGGCTTGTTTTCCATCATGTGCCGCTTGATCCACTTGAGAACGACAACAGGCAGTCGGTTTCTCGCTAATCCGCGTTTCCAATTGCCGCACCATAAAAAAAATGGGACAGGAAGCGGATGCCTGTGATAACGCGCTGAAACTTTAACCGCACGTCTCTTCCCTCTTTTTACTTCTTCCTTCCACTCCGCACTTGGAGTAGCCGTTAAGTAAATAAGAGAAGAACACTCCTTGCGTGCTTGAGCAGCCGCATATTGCAAGGAGGTGTCAACAGAGTAAGGAAAGGCATCTACCTCATCTATCACAACGGTATCAAAAGCATGGTAATAACGAAATAATTGATGTGTAGTGGAAATGACAAATTGCGCATTGCTTTCTCGCTGTTCACTCCCTCCATATAATCCGGCTATTTCAATAGAAGGAAATACTTCTTTTATACGCGGAACAAGCTCCAGCACCACATCGATTCTCGGAGTTGCGATACAGATCCGCTCCCCTTTTGAAACAGCTAAGGCAATTCCTTCAAATAGCACTTCCGTTTTTCCGGCGCCGCATACCGCCCAAATTAAACACGATGTCTTTTCATCTATCGCTTTGATCACTTCCTCGGAAGCAGCTTGCTGCCCTTCCGATAACGTTCCGCTCCATACTAAAGGACTATCTTGCGGGAGATATCTCACATCTGGACCTGTCCACCTGATTAAAGGAGTACACTCGCTTATCCGTCCCATCATGATACAGCTGCGGCAATAAGTGCAGCTGTTTCCGCAACGTGCACAGCGATAGGTAAAAAACAGGTGCGCCCTTCGATTTCCGCAGCGATTACAGCAAAAGCCGTCTTTAGTCGGATATACCCCTCTTTCATATAAGATATATCCATTTTCATAGTGCTGTTGCACCATTTCTAAAGAGAAGGGAATTTCATCTAAGAGGAGGCGTTTTCCTTGAAGGTACGATTGAAGATGATGAGAATAAAAAAAAGCGGGATTCATGGGCAGAGAAGAAAGAGAAGCTTCCGACAATTTAATCGACTCTATTTGTTTCAGCATATCTCCCGCAAGAATATGCGGGACTATTGTGTTTCCTTTTTGATAAAATCTCATATAGCCACCTCTTTTCTTTATAGTACCAGAAAGAAAAAGAGACGCAAAAATAGAAAAAGCCGATACCTTGCTATTAAAAAAGCAAACTATCGACTCTTGTTTCTAATTTTTTATATTCTATTTCTTAAAATCCTTTACCGTATCCTAAGAAGTGCTTTCTATTATAGCTGCTGCCTAAGTCGGAAATGGCAATTCCTTTGCTGCCAGCATGAATCATTTTATTGTTTCCGATGTAGATTCCCATATGAGAAGGACCTGGTTTATACGTATTTGCGAAGAATACTAGGTCTCCTGGCTGCGGGTTGCCTGTTTTTTGTACAGATGCCCAATATCCCGCTACATCTTGGCGGCCTACTTTATAGACAAAGGAAATGAATCCGCTGCAGTCAAACGCATTTGGCCCTGCCGCTCCAAACACATATGGTCTACCTAAAAACTGCATTGCATAGCTTACTACACCGCTGTTAGAAGTTGGCGGTGCCGTAACAGCTGGCTTCGCTGCAGGTGCAGGTGCAGGTGCAGGAGTGCTGCTGGACGATGCAGCAATCGCTTGCGTTGTATTAGCAGAATCGTCTTCTTCAGCTTGCTGCTGTAAGAACAGAGCTTGTCTTTCTAACTGGCGCAATTGAGATTCAGTGCTAGTCATTGTGTTGACAATTGTTTGCATTTTCTCTTCCATTTGATCCAATGCTTCTTGCTTCTTTTGTTGATCGGCTATAAGCTCGTTGTGTGTCTTTGTTAACTCTTGCTCATATGCACGGAGCTCTGCTTGCTTTTGAAGGATTGCTTCCTTCTCAGCTTCTACTTGATTCTGATCTCTTTCTTGTGCTTCCAAGATATTTGTGTCAGATTCAAAGATTAAGCTTAAAGAGTTGATGCGGTCCATAAGATCTAAGACGCTCTGTGAATTCACAAGAACTTCTGTGACGATATTTACTCGCGGCTGATCTTGCATTGCTACAAGACGCTGTTTAATTATGTATTCACGCTGCTCGATTTGCTTTTCCAATTGAGCGATCTTTTCGACTTTTTCGTTAATAATGCGTTGTGTTTCTGTAATATCTTGTTTAGTTTTGTCGAGTTTTTCTTGAGTTGCTGTAATGCTTGCTTCCAGCTCTTTAATCGTTTTCTTTAACTCATCCATTTCTTTTTGCAATTGCTGGCGTTGTTGTTGTTGTGATTGCAGGCTGCCGTTTGCTTCATCTATTTGAACTTGAATGTTATTATTTTTCTCAGCGTATGCGTTTGGTGCTAAAGTTGTAAACATCATAAATCCTGTTGCTAACGCACAAGACATCATTTTGACTTTTTTCATCGCTTTTTACACCTTCCTTTTCCCGTAATATTTATACCATATTTTTGTAGAGTTTTAGTGAATGTTACACAAATGTAAAACAAATGTAATATTATGACTGTTATTTTTTGAAAACATTTGTAGAAAGAACGGGAAAAGTGCTGAAATCAACAAAAACCGGCAGTTTTTCAACCTGTTAGCACTAGGGAATATTACAATTTGTTACACAAAAACAAAAAGTGTGACAAGGGACGCGAATACACCCGTCGACTTGTCACACTTTGTTTCATTTTTCCTATTCATGAAATAAAGACATTTGCTTTTATACCCAAGACTCTGCCCACTTTTGCACTTCTCGCATCACAGTTTCCAGCGCCTTGCCTTTGTCCGTTAATGTATATTCGATTCGAACCGGAACTTCAGGATAAACCGTGCGAATAACAATTCCCTCGCTCTCCAATTCTTTTAAACGTTCCGACAGCATGCGGTCGCTCATATTAGGAATAATGTCAGCTATTTCGCGAAAGCGCTTCGGACCGACCAGCAGTGATTGGATGATTAAGCCTGTCCATTTCTTGCTGAGAAGTGTAAAAGCAGACTCAAACTTAGGACATAAAGATGTAGGATGCTCCATGCTTATCCCCCCTTGATTCTATTATAATATAGTTTCTTATAAAAAGTAAGCAGTATACATGAAGGAAATAAAAACTTAAAAGCCCTCTTACCATAAAGGGCTTTTAAAAAAGAAATATGAGTGCGATATTATTTTTTGTACCAGCCTAATCCGATAGAACCTTCTCCTAAATGCGTGCCGATGACCGGACCAAAATAGCTGGTGCTGACATTCACATGAGGATAAGTGCGCTGGATATGCTTAACCATCTCTGCTGCTTCTTCTTCCTCATTCGCGTGAATTACAACTGCTTCCATCGGAAATCCTTGATTTGCCTGCTTATCAAAGATTTCAAAAATGCGTTTAATAGCTTTTTTACGCGTGCGAATTTTTTCAAACGGCACAATTTTTTTATCTTCGAAACGCAAAATCGGCTTTACTTGCAGCAAACTTCCGATTAGAGCTTGTGCGCTGCTTAAACGTCCGCCACGCTGCAAATGACTTAAATCATCAACAATAAAGTACGCATCAGCGGATTGCTTCATCTCATCCAGACGAGCTAGAATCTCTTCCGGCCCTTTTCCTTCTTTCGCCATTTTCGCAGCTTCCAATACATAAAATCCTTGGATGGCACAGCTGATTTCTGAGTCGTATGCGTACACTTTTACTCCTTCTGTCATCTCGCCGGCAGAAACCGCTCCTTGATATGTGCCGCTGATCCCGCTCGAAAGATGAATGCTGATTATAGCATCATATTCTTTTCCTAAACGCTCAAACAGTTCGACAAACAAACCGATAGCGGGCTGCGACGTTTTTGGAAGCTCCTCTTGTTCACGAACCTTTACATAAAACTGCTCAGCTGTCAATTCCACTTCCTCTTGATAGGAAGCATCGCCAAAAATAACGTTCAACGGAACCATATGTATATCGAGCTCGTCTCGAATCTCCTTCGGTATGTACGCTGTACTATCCGTAACAATTGCTGTTCTCATACGTTTTTCGTACCTTTCTTACTATAATTAGAATCTGAATGGTTGTATTTTTTATTTTACATGAATTTGATATCAGGTGCATTAATGTGCTATGAAAAATCGCAAAAGACAACTTTACAATTTACAACAAAAAAATTCAATCTATAATGAAAGTTGCTATTCTCTCTGTAAGGCATTCATTATTGGCATTTGCGTATCATGATTGGTTCAAACTTTTTATTTAGGATCAAAGGTATTTCATAAACATTGACATTCTTTACACAAACATTTTACGATTTCAGTAAATACTAATCGTATTATATAACAAAATAACAAACAAGAGTTTCTAAACGTAAGGAGAGACCTGCAATTGCTTTCACAATATTACACTGTAAAAGGTTATGGGGAACACGAAATCGTTATACAGAAATCCCGTTTCATCTGTTACGTAAACCGTGCGACTTCCGAAGAAGCAGCTCAAGACTTTATTCAAACAATTAAAAAAAAGCATTGGGACGCTACACATAACTGTTCCGCTTATCTAATCGGGGAGCACGATCAAATCCAAAAAGCGAACGATGATGGGGAGCCAAGCGGGACTGCAGGAGTACCCATGCTGGAAGTATTAAAAAAGAAAGGCCTGAAAGATACCGTGGTAGTAGTCACGCGTTATTTCGGAGGCATCAAACTGGGGGCGGGAGGACTCATCCGCGCATACGGAAAGTGCACCAGTGAGGGGATTGCTCATACAGGCATAGTAGAACGGAAGCTCATGCAATTAATGAAGACCAAAGTAGATTACACCTTGTTAGGGAAAGTGGAAAATGAACTTCGCAGCTCCTCCTATGTTCTAAAAGAAATCCATTACCTTGAAGATGTCACTTTTGATACTTATGTTGAAGAAGGAGAAAAACAAGCATTCCGAGATTGGATGATCGAGCTGACAAACGGGCGATGTGAAATAACAGAAGGCGAAATGCTGTACTTGGAGCGGGATGTATAACAGCTCGATCCTGTTGCTAAAAGGAGTTATGTTATGGTAGACAGATCCCAATATTTACAAAACAAAAGACAGAAAAAGAAAAGACGGCGGAGAATCTTGTTTACTGTTCTTCTGCTTTTTTTACTAGGCGTAGGATATGCAGTTTATTATATTTATGATACCTATGCTTCATTAGCGAAAACGTACAACAATACGAATTATGAAAAATCCAAGCTTCGCGAAGAGGATGTAGAGATCACAAAGCATCCGTTTTCCGTATTAATTATGGGCATTGAGGATTATTCAAGCGGCGGGAAACACGGGCGAACAGATTCTCTTTTATTTGCAACAGTGAATCCGAAAGATAAAACTGTAAAATTGATGAGCATCCCCCGTGATACAAGAGTAGTCATTGCGGGGCGAAATAAAAAAGATAAAATCAATCATGCCCATGCATTCGGCGGAGAAAAAATGACGATTGAAACGGTTGAAAACTTTTTGGATATCCCCGTGGATTATTATGTCAAAGTGGATTTTGACGGGTTTAAGCACATTGTTGATGCAATAGACGGGGTTACAGTAGACGTTCCTTTCGACTTTGCCGAGCTTTCAGATGATGGCAAAACGCAAATTTATTTTAAAAAAGGAAAACAGCGCTTGGACGGGGAAGAAGCTCTTGCATACGTAAGGATGCGAAAGCATGACCCTATGGGTGATTATGGCCGGACTCAAAGGCAGCGCCAAGTATTGTCTGCCATCATTGATAAATTGAATAACACATCTTCCCTTTTGAAACTAAAGGATGTTGCTAAAATTGTAGGGGAAAATGTACAGACCAATATTAAACTGACAGAAGGTCTGGCGCTTGCCGGCAAGTTTTCTGACTTCTCCTCTTCTAATATGGAAACTGTAACATTGGAAGGCGAGGATGCTCGAATAAACGGCTTGTATTACTTTGTGCCGAAGGAAAAAAGCGTGGAACAAGTAAAGAAAACATTCTCTTCACACCTTGGCTTGCCTTACTCCGGCACAGCTGCAGGAGACGCAGAATCAAGTTCCCGAGAGAAAGAATAAAAAAAGAGCGCCAATCGACCTTCAGCGCTCCTTTTATCATCTTGCTCATTAAAATAATACTGCTGTAATAAAAAATGCTCGATACCCGGGCGTTTTGGGCACACGTTTTACACGATAATTGCATTCCGCACCACGGGAGAACGGCCGATGGAATAATAATCCATACGGTATTGCTTTACCGCATCTAAAGAATAGCAGTTTCGGCCGTCAAACAATAGAGGATGCTTCATCAGCATTTCGTACTTCTCTAACGGATATTTCACAATCTCCTGCCACTCCGTAACGATAAAGGCTGCATCCGCCCCCGAAATAGCTTCATCGATAGAATCCGCATACAGAACTGCGTCCGGAAGCACTTTTTTTGCATTTTCCATTGCAACAGGGTCATAAGCTGTAACCTTTGCCCCCGCTTCCAGCAATTGCTTAATAATGACAAGCGACGCAGCTTCTCGCATATCATCCGTGTTCGGCTTGAACGCCAAGCCGAGTACAGCTGCCTTTTTTCCTCGCAATCCTTCTTTGATTACACTTTTTGCTTTTTGTACCAATGACGCCTGCTGTTTATTGTTTACATCGATGACTGCTTTTAACAGATGAAAATCATGCTCGACGTTTCCTGCCATCTGCACTAAAGCGTTTGTATCCTTCGGAAAACAAGATCCTCCGTACCCGATGCCCGCCTTTAAAAATTGACCGCCGATACGGCTGTCAAGCCCCATTCCAAGCGCTACATCTTCCACATTCGCCCCGACTTTTTCGCATATATTGGAAACTTCGTTAATAAAGCTGATTTTCGTAGCCAAAAACGCATTGGAAGCATATTTGATCATTTCCGCGCTTCGTATGTCCGTTTTAAATACGTTCATGTTCAGCGGAGAATAAACAACTTCTACTATAGCTGCCGCCTGTTCCGTTTCCGCTCCTATGACGATGCGGTCCCCATGAAAAAAGTCATGAATGGCAGACCCTTCCCGTAAAAACTCCGGGTTGGAGACCATTTGAATTTGTACGTTTTTCTTTAAATACTTTTGTATCATTTCTTTTATTTTCTCATTGGTTCCAACGGGCACAGTGCTCTTTGTGACCACCACAACATTTTTTGTTATATACGTGCCGATGTCAACGCAAGCTTGCGCGAGATAACGCAAATCGGCAGAACCGTCCGGGCTGGAAGGTGTTCCCACAGCAATATAGATTATATCCGCCGCTTCATATGCCTCTTGCGGATCGCTTGTAAAAGACAGGGTTTTGCGTTGTATATTTTGTTTCATCATATCTTCCAGGCCCGGTTCGTATATTGGCGAAACCCCTTGCTGAAGCATGGAAATTTTTTTTGTATCGATATCTAAACAAGTAACAGTATGGCCTATATGAGATAAACCTGTTCCGGTTACAAGCCCCACATATCCTGTACCAACAACCGTAATGTTCACAAGGCACCCCTCCAGTCGCAAACTCGATATAAAAGCTGACTAGGTAATTATTTTAGTATAACATCATGCCCTACAAAGAGATGGATATACTGAAACGCAAATGCACTGAAGCATCGATTCCTATAGCTCATTATAACCCAAGCGAAGGTCTTATTGAGTAGACGCATTCTAACTTTACAAAAATTCAAACTCCTTTACATTCGCTTAATTTCTCTTTCGAAAATATGCTGAAGAAAACGAAATTCCATCATTACTAAATGGACGGGAGTTTGACCCATTATGGAAAAAGTTCTCGTGATAGACGGTTGCGGTTTTATCGGATCTCATATCGTTGACCGATTATGGCTTGATGGCTATGAGGTGCAGGAAACATTCCGGTTTTACCAGTTCCATCAGATAGCATCTAAGCAGACATGCTTAAAATACGTAAAAAACCCCAGCCGCTGTTGGATGGGGTTTTTATACTTATTCTGCATTCTCGCCAAGCAAAGCCAGCTTTTTCTTCATAAACTCCAGAACCGGGTTTCGCAGTTCTTCGCTTTGCAGCGCAAATTCGATAGTGGTTTCAACAAATCCTAATGTTTCTCCTACATCATACCGTTTTCCCTCAAAACGGTAAGCAAATACTCGTTGTATTTCATTCAAGCTGCCGATAGCATCCGTAAGCTGAATTTCCCCTCCTGCTCCCGCTTGCTGCTTCTCAAGAAACAGGAATATTTCAGGTGTCAAAATATATCTTCCCATAATAGCTAAATTTGAAGGGGCCGAACCTGGTGCCGGTTTCTCTACAAATTGACGGACTTGATAACGTCTTCCCGTTTGTTCAATCGGATCAATAATTCCGTATCGGTGTGTTTCATCTTCTTTCACTTCCATAACTCCAATAACGGAAGAGAATGTACGCTCATATTCATCCATGAGCTGACGAAGACACGGAGTGCCCGCTTGTACAATATCATCCCCTAAAAGCACCGCAAACGGCTCATCTCCTACGAAATTGCGGGCGCACCAAATCGCATGCCCTAATCCTTTAGGCTCTTTCTGACGGATATAATGAATATTAGCCATGTTAGAAGAAGCCTGTACTTTTTCGAGGAGGTCATACTTTCCTTTTTCCAGCAAATTTTGCTCTAATTCAAAAGCATGATCAAAGTGGTCTTCAATGGCGCGTTTTCCTTTACCGGTAACAATGATAATATCTTCGATACCGGAAGCAATAGCTTCCTCCACTATGTATTGAATGGTAGGCTTATCAATGATCGGAAGCATTTCTTTCGGCATTGCCTTTGTTGCCGGCAAAAATCGCGTTCCAAGCCCTGCTGCAGGAATAATTGCCTTTCGGATTCGTTTCAACATCACAACCTCCTATACAATCGAGTGAACCTTACATCAAAGTATATCTTCTCTTTTGCTGCTCTAAGTTCAACCGTTCTTTTCAGCTGCGGCAGCGTGAAATAAAATGATAAAAGACTACACTCTGATATTAGCATAAAAAAGGTCGTTGCAATGGTCCTTATTTATACCAAACAAAAACACCTTATAACTTAGCGATGCAATTTTATTTTTAAACACAAACATATATAAGCGTTTTCCTCATATCATTTCTATGTTTGCAAAATCATTAAACCAGTATGAAGTGAAAATAACTTGTTTTTCCTCTTTATTTTTTGTGTAATGTGGAACCCTACATGAGAGGACCATCTTACTTTCTGTAAATACATTGTAATGATTTTGTAAATACAGCACAGAAGTTTTTACGATAAAAAAAGATTGATTTCTACATTTTTTGTGATACGATAACTAGTGAGTTGCATTCGAAACTGTGATAAATCTTAATCGTTTTAAGGATATTGTAGATCAATACAAACTGTACTAAGGGTGATATTGGTGAATTCGCAATTTATTTATGCCTTTTTGGCGTCTCTTGTGACGGTATTAATCGCGACTCCATTCGTTATGAAGCTGGCAATTAAGATTGGCGCGGTTGATAAACCGAATGCCCGCAAGGTCCATCAAAAAATCATGCCCCGTCTCGGCGGATTAGCCATCTTTATCGGGGTGGTGGTCGGATACTTTGTGAGCGGACTGTATCATGAGAGAATGACTTCGATCGCTGTGGGAGCTGTCATAATTGTCATTATCGGGGTTTTAGATGATATATATGAACTTTCGGCAAAGAAAAAGTTCTTAGGACAAATTTTAGTGGCGCTTCTTATTGTAAAAAGCGGTTTAACAATTGAGTATATTACGATACCGTTTTTAGGTAAATATGATTTGGGCTTGCTTTCATACGTCATTACCGTTCTTTGGATTGTAGGCGTGACAAATGCCATCAACCTTATTGACGGACTGGACGGGTTATCTGCAGGAGTTTCTTCCATAGCCCTTGCCACCATCGGATTTATGGCGTTCCAGGGCAACAGTTTTATGATTTTCACGATTGCTTTAATTGTATTGGCAAGTACGATCGGATTTTTATTTTATAACTTCCATCCCGCAAAGATTTTTATGGGAGATACGGGAGCTCTGTTCCTGGGGTATTGCATTTCCATTCTTTCTTTGCTTGGATTATACAAAAGCGTAACGTTATTTAGTTTCATCGTCCCTATCATTATTTTGGGGGTTCCGATTTTCGATACGGCTTTCGCCATTTTACGACGCATTGTGAACAAAAAACCAATCTCTGCACCTGATAAATCCCATTTGCACCATCGTTTGTTGGCATTAGGGTTTTCACATAGAACGACAGTGCTTTTAATTTATGTATTTGGAATCTTTTTCAGCATCAACGCTATCATCTTCTCTTCTTCCGCACTATGGCTTTCCATCATTCTTTTGTTTGCCTTGATGTTGGCAGTAGAGCTGGTGGCGGAAATAATCGGGCTGGTGCATGAGCATTATAAGCCTATCATTACTTTTTATCGAAAAGTAACAGGAAGGCAATAATATCATCCAGTATTCCCAATAATTTAATTTTTATACAAAAAATTCAATCCCGTTTCTTCTTAATTTATAGAGAAACGGGATTTTTATGTTTTCCTTCCAAAATATGCTTTGTTTATCCTTACCATCCTTGAATAACCTAATGGTATAAGTATCAGAAACAGGTGAAGAGTATGGTGAAAAGACTGCTGCTTGTTTTTAGCATTCCCTTTCTTTTTGCAGCCTTTTCCTCCTCCGTCGATGTACATCTCTTAAAGCTGTCGTTTCATCCTCACCCCGGCAGAAGCTGCATTGCTGCAACAAAGCAATTTACAATTGAAACGTCCCG
The DNA here is from genome assembly GCA_041920565.1 of Bacillus sp. (in: firmicutes). Classification (GTDB taxonomy): domain Bacteria; phylum Bacillota; class Bacilli; order Bacillales; family Bacillaceae_G; genus JAGHKQ01. The sequence continues at coordinate 72,185 of JBHGXS010000053.1, forward strand.
CCTGAAACGAGAATATATCATTGCAGGGGAAAAACAGCTGCGCGATACGCAAAAAATAGCCTATTTAACCTTTGATGACGGCCCCAATCGCTACACAAAGCAAATCTTGAATATTTTAAAAGAAAAAAGAGCAAAAGCAACCTTCTTTGTTATTGGGTCTCAACTTGAAAAAAATAAAGAATTGATTCATCGGATACTGGACGAAGGTCATTATGTCGGGTTACATAGCATGTCCCATGACCCTAAAAAATTATACGACGGCACCCCTGATCATCTCATCCAAGAAATGAAGCAAGCCAAAGACATACTGTATGGCATCACAGGTTTTGAAACTCATTTAATCCGCGTTCCCTATGGAAGTATGCCCTATTTAAATCAACCGTATCGAGATGCATTGGTGCGCAGCCATTTTAAAATGTGGGATTGGACCGTGGACCCAAGCGACTGGGAAAGCAACCGAAATCCTTCTGCCATTGTACAGAAAATCATGCGGCAAACAAATGAACGAGTAGAAGTCATTTTATTGCACGATAAACAAGCCACCGTGAAAATATTGCCGCAAGTGATTGATTATCTGCATGCAAAAGGATATACCTTGTTGCAATATAATCCGTACCACCATATAGAAATGAACTTTTGGAAAGACACACGCCTCTAAAAACCTTAGAAGCAACCTCGCTTCTAAGATTTTTACATATTCATGCATATTTTACCGTTACAATTCCGGAAGACGAATTATTCTATATCATGGATTTTTTTATTAAAAATCGAGAGACAGAAAAAACGAGCCTACGATGGGCTCGTTTTTTAGATTGTTGCTTGATTGATGAACTTGGTCGAATTAACCATGATGATAACGAAATCAGCAGCTATATCGACAAAGCCCTGTTCAAATCTGTCTGAAAAAGCAGCTCAATAAACCTGATCGCATGCTTAATTCCCCTTAAAATCGCACCAGTTCAAATCCTTCCAGCAGCTTGGCTGTTGTCAAAATCTCCAATTCCTCCGCCTGGTCCATTCGTTTCCTGTCCGATTACGTTATCCTTTCGTTTCTGGAAAAAACAAGGATGTAAACACACTATTAATACACAGAAAGACCCCCTGATACCAGGAGGCCTTGCCTTTACTTCACTGTAATGCTTCTGCTCGCTTTACTCTCATTATGAGTACGATCTACAGAAGTAATAACGTAAGTGTATTCTTTGCTTGGATCTGCTGTTTCATCAACAAACACTTGCTCAGCTTCTGTTTTGCGAACAGTAGTCAGAAGTTTTGTGGCGTCTTCAATGCTTCCTTTTTTCTTGCCGTCAAAACGATATACAGCATAATAGGAAACATCCGCGTTGCTTTTATGATCTTCTACTGTCAAAGCGATGCCTTGTTCGGTCTTCTGTGCATCGCGAAGCTTCGGTGCTTTCGGCGCTTGATCATCAATCCAAGGCATGGATGGGATGAGCGCTTTATATTTATACAAATCGTTGATGAATCGATCTTTAATGCCAAGCGGATTTTTGTTTAAATCTTTTAGACTGAAATGCATGCTTCCGTCCACTTCCGGATACGTACGGTTCAATTTGATTTGGTTCGGCATTTCCTCCGGGTTTGCCCAAGCAGAGTTATTGGCATTGATCTTATAATCAGCTTGTCCGATATAAAGATCCACATTTTTGCCGCGTACTTCATTTACCCACCAATCTAGTAAAATATCATACGCCGCAGGCTCAAATCCGATATTCCAGTAAATTTGCGGTGTGATGTAATCAATATAACCTTTGTTGATCCATTCGCGCGTATCTGCATATAAATCATCGTAGTTTGTTTGGCCTGCCGTTGTATTGGAGCCTGTCGGATCCTTGGCAATATTTCTCCATACACCAAACGGACTGATGCCAAACTTAACATACGGCTTTTCCGCTTTAATAGCTTCATTAATGTTCTTGACGAGATTATTCACGTTATCGCGGCGCCAATCATCCTTATTGGCAAACTTGTCCGCTCCGTACGTTTCGTATGTAGCTTGGTCTGGGAAATCCACGCCCGCAATTTTATATGGATAGAAATAGTCATCCATATGAACCGCATCAATATCGTAGTTTTTCACGACTTCCATAATGCCATCAATAATAAATTTTTGCGCTTCCGGAATTCCGGGATTGTAATAAAGCTGCTGTCCATATGTAACGACCCAATCCGGATGCTTTTTGGCAGGATGAGAGTCCGCTAGAGAGTTAATGTCAGTAGAGCCTGCACCAGGCATTGTGATGCGATAGGGATTGAACCAAGCATGGAACTCTAAGTTGCGTTTGTGCGCTTCTTCTACCATGAATGCAAGCGGGTCATATCCTGGATCTTGTCCTTGCACTCCTGTTAAATATTTGGACCATGGGCCGTATTGAGAAGGATAAAAAGCATCTGCCGTCGGTTTAATTTGCATCACGACAGCGTTCATGCCCATATCTTGCAAATCATCTAGTAATTTAATAAACTCTGATTTTTGCTGCATAACAGATAAACCGGGTTTAGATGGCCAATCAATATTTACAACAGAAGCAATCCATGCTGCACGAAGCTCATGCTTTACAACCGGCGTTTCACTTGGAATCGTTACTGTCGCTGCCGCCTTCACATTGACCGCATTCGGAAGCAAAAGTGACGCACCTAATGCAGTAGCTAAAACGTACATGCCAACCTTTTTCTTCGTTCCTTTCATCCTTATCCCCCACATTCCTAAATTTTTCTAATTTAAAACGCTTACATCTATTAGAATAGCAAAATTGGGTACAGTGGTCTATATATTAATAAAATTATATTTCATATTTATATATCATTTTAAAGAAATTATATTTCAAATATATAAAAAAACAGTCTCCTCATTCTGAATTTATAAAATTAAGGAAATTATTCAGTAGAATGGAACGAAAATGAAGTTGAATCGCATGCAAAATCATCATAATTGCACCAAAATGGCATAGAATTGCACGGAATTCATCATAATTGCACCAGACACAAGATACACTTCAGAATATTTACCTCCATGCAAAAACCCTGCTAATCTAGCAGGGCTTACTATTCTTTCATTTTTTCATATAACGACACAATTTCTTCAGCTAAATCTTTAACCGTCATCGCATTCATGAGGTGATCTTGGGCATGAATCAATAGAATAGAAAGCTCTGAACGCTCTCCACGCGCTTCTGCGCCAATCAAATCTGTTTGACACTTGTGCGCTTTACGCAGTTCTTCAGCAGCATGTTCAAGCTTCTCTCTCGCAGCCAGAAAATCACCGGACTTCGCGAGCTGCATCGCTTCCATCGCATCGCTTCGTGCGTTACCTCCGTATAGAATGATTTGAAAAGCAATGGTTTCTGACGAATTCAGTTTGCTCACCCCATTTCATGCGTATTTCTTCTATAAAATATTACACTATTATCTTCCTGATTTTTCTTCTGTCAACTTTTGACAGTCCCAAGCCTTGAAGAACGGATAGTAAATAACAAAGGCAATAATGAAGTTTACAAGCTGCATTACAATACCGGAAATCTTTCCGCCCGTTGCCAAGTATCCGCTGAAAATGATTGGCGTTGTCCATGGCACCGCAGCTCCATTCGGTCTTGCAACAAGTCCCCAGTCCATAGCACAGTATGTGACAATCGTCAATACGACAGGAGTTAAGATAAATGGAATCAACAACAGCGGATTCAACACAATCGGCATACCGAATGTGACCGGTTCGTTAATGTTAAAGATACCTGGTCCAATGGCTAAACGTCCTAAACTCTTCATCTGTTGGCTTTCCGCTTTTAAAAGCATGGCGATGACGAGCGCCAACGTTGCTCCTGAGCCGCCTACATAAATCCATAAATCAAAAAATTGTGATGTCACTACATTCGGCAAGTCTTTGCCTGCTTGAAACGCCAGACGATTTTCATCCATTAATGACAGCCAAATCGGGCTCATTACTCCGCCGACAATAGCTGCTCCATGAATCCCGCAAGACCATAATAATTGAACAAGAATAACAGCTATCACGGCTCCAAACAAGCTTGCTCCTAACGCGCTTAACGGCGTGTATAATAAGTCACTAATTACATTATGAATGCTGCCGAAGTCTGTATGTTCAAAAATCAATCGAATAATCCAAACAACCCCGATTACGAAAAATCCTGGAATAAGTGCTGTAAACGAACGGGAAACCGCCGGCGGCACAGTTTCCGGCATTTTAATGACAATCTTCTTTTGAATGACAAAACGGTAAATTTCAGCAGAAAGAACCGCTAAAATCATGGCAACGAACAATCCTTTACTTCCCATTAATGCAACCGGGATTGCTCCTCCTACCATAACAGCTTCTTTAGCACCCTCTGCAAAAAAGGAAACTTCAAACGGAGTAGCCAACAAGAAAGCAGCTAGCGCAAGAGCTCCGGATGCCAGCGGATCTACCTTATAGTGCTCAGCCAACCGATAAGCAACCCCGAAGCTGACTACCAATGACATAATATCGAACGTAGCATTTACCGGATACAATAAAGCGGTGCGCCAACTATCACCAAAGACATCGGCCATAAATTTGTCATACCCTTCAATCGGAATGAACGCAATAATTAAGAATAAGGACCCAATAATTAAAAGAGGCATCGTTAAAATAATTCCATCACGTATCGCTTGTAAATGGCGCTGCCCGGCGATTTTCCCCGCTACCGGCATGACCCGGTTTTCCAAAAACTCATTCACTTTGCTCATGCTGTTTTCCCCCTTATGGTTTCATTGCAACAGCAGCCTTCAATACTGCCTCTCCATTACACATCCCATAATGGACGGTATTAATCACATCGACGGGCACACCTTTCTCTTTTCCAAGCTCCTGAAGCTGCTTCAGCATATATCTTACCTGCGGCCCTATAAGAAGCACATCCGCTTGATCAATGTGATCTCTTACTTCACTTCCCGAAACTGCCCAAATTCTGCATTGCAATCCTTGCTCCCGTGCTGCTTTTTCCATCTTCGAAACAAGCAAGCTTGTCGACATTCCCGCAGCACAGCATAACAAAATGTTCATGCTCTCCCCCCTTTTTCAACTATATAGAAGAGACACCTCCCTTCTATCCCGATTAAACAAGCAGAGCCGTTACAACCAGCTTTTATTACATACGCTTGTATTTTCATGTCTATGTATGCGGTTTCAAACGTATGACAGGCAGGCAAAAAGATTTTTCGGCTGGCCCTTTTAACAAAACTGCGAGTATAATGAGAAAGCATGGAAAAAACCTCTCTATTATAATAAAAAGAACCTGCTAGGGTTGATTGACAAAGGAAAGCATATCGTTTTCCGATTATTGCGGCTATCAGTACGATTATCGATCCGCCTGCAACAATGTTGAATACAACGGAAGACAACGTATGCAGCATGATGGTTGCTCGTTTAGCAGAAGGAAAAGAGGGTTTGGAGAAAAAATAGCCTAAACAAGGCAACTGAAGAAGCTGCCTTTTTCCTTTGAAGGAAAGCAATTCTTCCCTCACTACAATTTGTTAATCCTTTCACAAAATATTCATTTTCGACTCTTATAAATCGTACTATAATCAAAGATGAAGAGAATACAGGAGATGAGAATAGTGGCAGCCAGAGTTTCAGTAAAGAAAAAAGTGCCGGAACTTAATATATTAAAAAGTCTTGCTTTTTTAGCAGTAGTGTTTCAAAGTTCGATGATGTTTGCGATCAATCAGCCGACGGTATCTGCCGAGCAAGCTGTTATGATCGGCATGTTTTTTAACTTTGCGAAGTTTTCCGCGCCTGCGTTTATTTTCATTACAGGATTTGCGTTACTGTATCATCATGAAAAACAGGTGCACTATCAGCATTACATTTTGGAAAAAACATCCGAGCTCATTGTCCCTTACTTGTTTTGGACGATGATTTATCTGATTGCTTCCCATAGCTTTTCTTACGGAGAAGCGATAAAAGCAGTACTCGCCGGAACCGCAGCGCCGCACCTTTGGTATGTAGTGATGGTATTTCAGTTCCATCTGCTGTTTCCGATTATTTTTGTCGTGTTTCATTCCGTAACAAGAAAGATACACTCTAAAAATGATGTATATAAAATTATGGCTGCATGTGTATTTGGATATGCAGCGCTCACTTGGTTGTCCGTTCGTTACATTTTTAACGGAAAACCGTTAACACACTCCGCTCTTCTTTTATATACGGACCGTTCGTTTTTATCTTATTCGTTTTATTTCATTCTTGGCGGCACAGCAGCTTTAACGCTGCCGAACTGGCGAAAATACGTGATGAAATATGTACCGTTAAATACCTTTTTATTTTTAATATTGTTCATCATAGTCGGATATGAGCTCCTTTCTTTTGACGGCGTCAACAATATTCACTTACAAGTCTCCACATATTTAAAGCCGTCCATGTTCTTTTATATTGTTTCGGAGCTATTACTGTTGTATGCTTTGTCCATGACAATCGTGCAAAGCAGAACATTTATTTATAAAATACTGGATTTTATCGGAAAATTTACGTATGGGGCCTACTTGGCACATTTATTCTTCTTGCATATTTGCGTGAAGCTGTTAGAGCCTTTTGCTTTACCGACAGGCTCTCTTGTCTATGGGCTTGTCCTGTTTGCAGCTACAACCGCTTTATCTGTAACATCAATGTTCCTGCTCAGCTACATTCCATTTGGAAAAATCATCACCGGTCCAACTGTACGGATTCCGCTGCATTTGCCGCAATTTCTCCATATATTCGAGCCGATTATAGGAAAGGCAAAAAACAAGTGAGGCTATCACTTGTTTTTTGTTATCTGTTGCCTTTTTTGATAAAATTTTTTATTTTTATCAAAAAATAAAAGACGGCAAATCCTTTACTTAATATATTATTTACTTAACAAAATAATCTATCTCCCTATAGGATTTTCTTCAACATAACTCTGCAAATATAGAAAGTGCACCCGTAAACAGGTGCACTTTTGTATGTATGCATTAATGTTTTCCCACGGCATCAGGAGCAGGGTGAAGCAAAGCTTGAACTAAGCGATCGTATTCCCTTCTGGTAATTTCCTTATTATACAGCTTGAGCAGTAAGTCTTTATGCTCTTTTGAAAAAGCCATTTTATTAATCACTTCCGGGTACATAGAAGGACCTCCCTCTCCAGCGACTTAGAATAAAAAGAACATTTGTTCGTAATCTAATTATAAGAGACTGTGGACTGAAATGCAATAATATACCCTTTTATTACTGATTTTAAAATTTTCCTAAAATTTAAACAATATTTTTTTTAAAAATACGGGGGAAATTTTTGTCACTATACTTGAATAATTTTACCAAAAGTAAAGGAAAATAATTCTAAAAACAAGGAGACGTGTGATATATGGATACAGTTACATTGTCGCGAGCGTTTTTTGGAACTTCATTGGCGTTCCATATTATTTTTGCAACGCTCGGAATCGGACTTTCTCTCATGATTTTACTGATGGAATTGATGTATCAATGGAAAAAAGACTCTGACTACTCTATCATGGCAAAGCGTTGGACAAAGGCATTTGCTATTTTGCTCGGAGTAGCCATCCCTACCGGCACTATTGTCGGCGTACAAATTTCTTTATTATGGCCGGGATTTGCTAAAATTGTCGGCCAAGTCATTTCCATTCCCTTTCAAATTGAAATTTTTGCGTTCTTTTTAGAAGCCTTGTTCATGTCTATTTATGTGTACGCAGCTGACAAATTAACACCGTTCATGCGTGTTCTTTCTTTGATTTGCGTCGTCATCGGCGCTACCGCTTCTGCCGTGCTGATTACGTCTGCCAACACATGGATGAATACACCTGCAGGTTTCTCTATGAGGGAAGACGGAGCGATTTATAACGTAAATCCATGGGAAGCATTTTTTAATCCGAGTTTTGTAACCGGTTCTCTTCACGTTGTCATTACCGCCTATGCGACAGGTGCCGCGGTTGTTGCTTCCGTAGCCGCATACAAATTATTAAAACGCAGTAAAAGCGCACGTGAAATCGCTTATCATAAAAAAGGGCTGTTTCTATCACTGATTGCTACATTTGTGACAGGGTTGCTGATGTGGGTATCAGGACACTCTTCTGCAGTGAACTTGCATGAACATTCTCCAGAAAAGCTGGCTGCCGCTGAAGCATTGTTTGAAACGCAGTCACATGCCCCGCTTGCAATCGGAGGCTTTGTAGACCCAAAAACACATGAAGTGAAGTACGGGTTAGAAATCCCATCGCTGCTCAGCATATTGGCAGGCTTCACTCCCGATACGGTGGTAAAAGGGCTATATGAATTCCCTGAAGAAACGTGGCCGCCGTTTTACACGCACACCTTTTTTAATTTAATGGTAGGAGCAGCGGTTGTCTCGTTTGCGGCCTCCGGTCTCGCTCTGGCCTATTGTTTTTTTATTTATAGAAAGCGACATGGTTCTTTTCCGAAATGGCTGCTATGGTCCATTACGGCGATTGGTCCGATTTCCATTCTCGGCATTGAATTCGGCTGGATTTTCAGCTGCAGCGGCCGTCAGCCTTGGACGATTTACGGGTTTCAAAAAACAACGGAAGCAGCTACCCGGGCTGACTTTGTCGGACCGCTGTTCTTCTTGTTCGTTCTTCTCTATATAGGACTTGGGGCTTTGACAATCATCGTATTGCGGACATTCTTTAGACGTCATCCTCTTGAACAAGAATTTGATACGGGGGGACATTCACATGATGCATGAGGAAAGCATTGCAATTCTGGTATTATGGGGTATTATTTTCGTTTACAGCATTTTAGGGTCCATTGATTTCGGAACCGGATTTTGGGGCATGGTGTATGCCAATCATAGCACCCTTGCCGGAAAGCTTGCCAACAAATACTTGTCTCCGACATGGGAGCTGACCAATACGATTCTCGTGTTCGTCGTTGTAGCCTTTCTCGGCTTTTTCCCGAAAGCAATGTATTCGTTGGCGACCGCCATGTTTTTGCCGGTCACATTAATTCTCCTGCTTATTGCAGTTCGCAGCACCTTCATGGTGTTTGCCTACTCGTTGCCGCGCCATGAAAAAACATTGCGCATCATTTCCGGCATTACCGGTTTGTTGGTTCCGGCTCTCTTAATTACCGTTATACCTGTGACGCAAGGCGGATATATTGAATTTATGGATGGAAGAGAAACATTGCTGTTCGGCAAGCTTCTCACCAGCCCTTCTATCTATTGGTACATCTTGTTCGGTTTGACATCAGAATTATTTTTATCAGCGCTGTTTTTGGCAGATTTCTCGCGCGAGCAGGGTTCCGAAGAAACATACCAGGTTTATCGGCGAAACGCTATCGTCCTCGGCCCTGCAACATTGGTGACCGCTGTTATCGCGCTCGTGACAATGGAGCCGGAAGCAGATTGGCTGCTTGATAACTTAATCAAACAATTCCCTTTGTTTGCTATATCTATCGGATTATTCGTTATCGGTTACTCCGCACTGTGGGCGACAAACCGGTCACGCAATTCGCTTGGATTCCCTCGTCTCGCCGTGCTGGCAGTCATCGCGCAATACGGGGTTGCGAGCTATGCATACGGAGTAGCTCATTTGCCTTACCTTGTCTTCCCGAACATTACCGTATTCAACAGCTTTACAAAGCTGGAAACTTTCTATAATCTGCTCGTTTTATATGCAATTGGAATCGCTATTTTACTTCCGGGATTCGTTTTCTTTTGGAATTTGTTTCTCAAAGATCGTTCCTTTGCTCGTAATAAATAGACAAAGCAGCCTTTGCTCTTATGCAAGGGCTGCTTCTTTTTAATCAAACGTTTGATTAAAAAAGTAAGATTGTAACTTTTTCTTAACCATTTTTCCGCAAACATTTTATATTCTATAAAAGATAAGACAATCTCAAGTGAAGAACCTTCCATCCCAACTATTTTCCTAATCCTGCTTCTTCATTACAGAAGGCGCTCTTTTTATGGAACATAGTTACTGTGAATAAAACAAAACGCCGACATTAAATACCGGCGCTTTCATTGAACGATATCCTTTTGCTTTTCTTTCCATCTTCCCATCCGGAACGCACGAACGAACAGAAAAAGACCAAATGAAAAAATAAAAATAGCAACAATATAATGGAATGCATATATCTCTTGAAATCTAACAAAAATAGTATCTATATACTTTAAAGAACTTAAGACAACCAATATGCCCAACAATATATTCATTGCTTTTTTATTCTCCATGCAATCCCCCCTTATACTATCAGTTTATCATTTTTTAAATAGTAAGAAAATACAGATATCACATGTAAAATCTGGACGATCTCCCTTGTAAGAACTTTCATTCTAAACAGGACATTTTTCCTTTTGAGTGGAAGTAAAAAGGAGAATAAAATTTTATGGGATAAGGAGGTTTTTTCATGAAAACGATAAAGGAACAGATTGTAGAATTAACGGATGAACGACAATGGTTAGAGGCGTTTCCCGTCATGAGACAACTGCGGACAGATTTAGATGAAGGGACGTATATAGAGCTGCTGAAGGAAATGACAAAAGATGGATATCGCTTGTTTGCTTTATATAACGATGCCTCCATCATTGCACTTGCAGGAGTAAGCTTGCGTACGAACTTCTACAACAAACGCCATGTATTTGTGTATGATTTAGTAACGGATGCTGCGCATCGTTCGCAAGGGAATGGCTACAAGCTGCTGACATACATTCATGCTTGGGGAGCAGAGCACGGTGCTGAATATGTGGCGTTGGAATCCGGTGTGCAACGCATCGATTCCCATCGGTTCTATGAAGATAAATTAGACTATACTAGATTTTGTTACTCCTTCCGCAAACAGCTTGTATAAGTTTAGCCGCATTAATCATAAAATTGGTCGATATAATCGCGTAATTGGCCGATCTAATTAAAGACCAAATAAGCCCAATAAAAATGCCCCGGCCAAAAGCCAGGGCGTTTTTCGTGCTTTACGGAATCATCCACGTTAACCAATATGCTTGAATGTATGTAATGATACCGATGATTATGACAAAGAATAGACTATGTTTCACAGTGAAGCGGAACAAGTCGGATTCTTTTCCTACTAATCCTACAGCCGCACAAGCAACCGCGATGGATTGAGGAGAAATCATTTTTCCTGTTACGCCGCCTGTAGTATTAGCCGCTACAAGTAGCACTTCTTTTACTCCGACTTGTTGGGCTGTAATCGCTTGCAAATTGGAGAACAATGCGTTTGCGGATGTATCGGATCCAGTTAAGAATACGCCAAGCCATCCAAGGAACGGCGAGAAGAACGGGAACAAGCCGCCTGTTGCTGCTAATGCCAGCGCCAACGTAGAAGATAGACCGGAATAGTTTGCGATGAACGCAAATCCTAAAACAAGCCCGATGGAAAGAATCGGCATTTTCAATTCGTATAATGTCTCTTTAAACGTTTCTGCTGCTTGCTTCGCACTCATTTTTAAAATAAAGATGGAAATGATGGCCGCAATCAGAATTGCTGTACCTGTCGCAGATAGTAAGTCCAGCTTGAAAATCGCTTCGTAAGGTGTCGGCTCTTTTACAATTGGTTCCGCTTTCATTACTTGGCCGTCTAATCCCGGAACATGGATTTTCACTACAAGCTTCTCAAGCGCACCGCCCGGCAAGAACAAGTTCTTAAACGCTTGCTGGCTTCAAATGATAACCATCGCTGTTAATACGATAAACGGTGACCATGCTTTTACAATTTGTCCTCTCGTCAAGCGTTGTAAACCGGCTTGTACAGTTGCGGCTGCTTCTACTTTTGCACTCTTGCCGCCGCTGAAACGGAATGCTTCTTTCGGCTGCCATACTTTTAAGAACAAGGATAGAGACACAAGACTCACTAATGCGGATGTAATATCCGGAAGCTCTGGTCCTAAGTATGTTGCTGTTAAAAATTGTGTGATAGAGAACGATCCGCCTGCTACCAATACTGCAGGCCATGTTTGTTTTACGCCCTTAATCCCATCCATTAAAAATACCAGGAAGAACGGCACGAATAAGGATAATAGCGGCAATTGGTGCCCCGCCATTTGTCCGATTTTATGCGCTTCAATGCCAGTTACTTGTCCGGCAACAATAATCGGAATTCCCATTGCGCCGAACGCTACCGGTGCAGTGTTGGCAATCAAGCAAAGTCCCGCTGCGTATAATGGGTTTAACCCAAGTCCCACAAGAAGAGCCGCCGTAATCGCCACCGGTGCACCGAAGCCTGCCGCCCCCTCTAAGAACGCTCCAAACGAGAATCCGATTAAGATTACCAATAATCGTTGATCGTTTGTAATCGATAACACAGACGCGCGAATAATATCAAATTGCCCTGTCTTAACGGAAATTTTGTACAAAAATACAGAAGTTACAATAATCCACGCAATCGGCCATAAGCCGTAAGCAAAGCCGTACACTGTTGCGGCTGCCGCCATAGTGAGAGGCATCTTATAAACAATAAGTGCAATGGCTACAGTTAATAATACAGTAATAAGTCCTGCCAAGTATCCTTTCATGCGGAACACAGCAAGCGCTAAAAAGAAAAATACGATCGGAATAAGTGCTACTGCTGCTGAAAGCCAAATGTTTCCTAACGGATTGTACACTTGAGTCCAAGTTTGCATTCTTTTCTCTCCTTTTCCCTTAAATTTTATATTGTATGAGTCGACTAAGATGTCGAGCATACCTCCCTCTAATCATATGAACATAAGGTCATCATACCTTTAACAGAAAAAATAAAACGTTTTCTTTAAAACGTTTTCAAAATGAATGGATACTCATACTTTATCATATTCTCATAGATTCGTATAGATAAGTTGTAAAAAAATTTCGGATTTTCATTAAAAAAGACGGCTCTACGCCGCCTGTCTGATTATCCTCGTTTATTCTTCAAGTGTAATTCTTTTCGTTTTATCTTTAGACCGGGAACGCAAGACGCTAATGACAAAAATCGCTGCTAAAATCAAAGCGGAAATCACGGCCGCTGTCATAACATTAATAAAAAAGGATATTTTTTACACCAGTCGAATTAGTAGTATTGGAAAAAGGAGGGAGTTAAAATGAATCATGAAGTGTTGTTAAATCAAATTGATTTTGTACGGAAAGTGACGCTGAAAGTATTGAAGGATGTAACGGAAGAAATGGCGGATATTGTTCCAGAAGGGTTCAATAATTCGATTCGCTGGAACATCGGCCACATTTTCATCGATCAATACATGTGGCTGTACTTTAAAATTCCGGATGAATTAAAGCTGCCGGATCAGTATAAAGAACTGTTTGGATTTGGAACAAAACCGGCAGATTGGAAAATCCAGCCTCCTTCACTGGAGGAACTAAAAGCATTGCTTCGGCAACAACCTGTACACATACGCCAAACCTTCGGGCACCGTTTGGATGAAAAGCTGATAGAACCGACGGAATTAGGGATGAGCACCATCGGTGAGGTCATTCCGCGTACGCTTTATCATGAGGGGTTACATGTCGGAACCATTCTTTCCATCAAAAAAGTGATTCAAGCGCAGCACCTAATAAAATAAAAAATGACTACCGCCTTCTGGGCAGTAGTCATTTTTAGTTGAAAAACCACTCAATCCAATAATATAAGCACAGCAGCGTAAATAAAACAGTAGGAGGTATCACGATAATTGTAATTTTTACATACTCGCTCCAGCGAATGCGCACCTTTTCCCTTCGTAAAATGCCCATCCAAATCAAGGTTGCAAGCGTTCCGACCGGAAGGAGCAGGGATCCGATGTCACTTCCGATAATATTGGCCAGATACATCGTTTTCAGAGTAATAGGGTCGAGACCCATCTCCGTTAACGTGATGGTTCCGATCATCAAAGCAGGATGGTTATTAAATATGTTGGATAGAATGGACAATGTGCTTCCCATAATGACACTCGCATAAAATAAGTTTTTTGATACAATCGGCTCCAATATATGCACAAGAAGCTTTGTCAATCCGATGTTGTGCAAACCGAAAATAAGCACATACATCGCAAACGCAAAGACAAGGATTTGCCATGGTGTTTTACGCAAAATATCAGAGGGGTTTTGACGCAAATGATACCATCGCCATGCTAACAGCACCAAGGATCCGATAATCGCAACCAATTCAACAGGAATACCATAATAAGAAGCAACAAACAAACCGACTCGTATACCTAGGACGAAAAACAGAATGTTCCTCATAAATTTGGTGTGCGTATGCTTTGGCTTGCGGGACAGCTTCGTCTGGAGCGGATGATAATGGGGGGTATGCAATAATTCTTGCGGCTCCACTTGGCTCTTTGTGAGCTTCTTCGGTATATCTTTATAAAATGTAAAAAACAGAAGCGTCAGTAAAAACAGAAGTCCTAATGTGACCGGTACAAACATCATGGCTGTATAAGTGTACAAGTCCATATCGACAATCTTTAAAGCAATCAAATTGACGATATTGCTGACACCGATTGGAGCACTCGAAGCTGTTGCAATTAAAGCTCCGCTCAATAAGTAAGGGATTTTCTGATGGGGCTTCAGCTTTAAATGCCTAAGGAGAAGAAGCAAAATAGGCGTTGTGATCAAGATGCTTCCATCATTATTAAAAAACATTGTCATAAAAAAGCAAAGTAAATTTGTATACCAAAACAGACGAATACCGGATCCTTTAGACCAATTCACTAAAAAGGCAGCTGCCCAATGAAAGAATCCGAAGCTCTCCAGCACAACAGCCATGACAATGGTCGCAATGATAGTAAGAGCGGCTCCGCTCACTTTTTCGCCTATCTCTGCAAGGTCCGCAATGGAAACCGTGCCGCTCATCAAAACGAGAATAGCCCCGACAGAAGCAGGAATTGCTTCATTTATCCCCTTTGGACGCCAAAAGATAACGAGCATGGTTGCAAGAAAAGCTAGAATGGTAATAACAGATTGTGAGTCGAGCAAATTGTTCACTCTCTTCCTAATATTCCGTTTAAAAAATAAACTCTTTTCCTTATATGGTATTCATCTTGCTAGGAAAAGTAATAGATATTCGTCCCTCTTGTCCAAAATGTGCTGTACTCTCAATGACAATCCAACTGCCACCTAATCTATTTAACGAAAAAAAGCTCTCATAAAAGAGAGCTTCATTATGCTAATAGGTATCCCCTGTTCCCTTCTGTTTAGCGTCTGCGTCCCAAGTACAATCTTTGCCACGCCTTATCGATGTCTTCCTGCACCGCCATTGGTGCTTTTTTAGCGTCTTCTTCTCCTTTTTCGAAACAATCGTTTTCTTTTCGTATTTAACACATCTACTATAATATGCAGCGCACTCGCGCCCATCACCCCAACAACAAAGCTGAATATGAGCCCCTTATTCGCCTCAGTTATGTTCACCAATTCCCCATTCAATACTGTTTTATTAACGAGATAAAGCACTGGGGACAATACAAGCAGCAAATATAGCAAACGAATGAAATCTCCGATAATCAGGGTATGTGTTAAAAACGAGCGGTGCGGCATGATGATTTGATACGGATACCATAACAGCCGCAGCATCCCCCATTTTCGATACGACGCACTGTGAATGTCCAAATCCGGACTTAAAAAATATGTACCAACCACAAACCCTATCGTAAAAAGGAGAAGAAAGCTCTTGCTTGTATACCCGTATGAGAATAACAGTACAACAACAATGGGCAACGCTATTAAGTTTAATTTTGTATGAGTTTTTCCAGATGGCATAATCCTCTTCCTTATGATTAACATGTTTGAATCTTCATTTTCTCAGCATTTTCGGATGTTGGCAAGACGTTTTTTTATAGCTTGCCGCCTTTCTACAGGCTGAATTTTACATCATCTGAACCTCCCCCCGCTTGCTCGCGTTCGCTCCTAGAAGTGGGGGCTTCTCGCTTGAACATGATAAATCATTAACCTTTAAAAAGCTGCTGCATATAATGCGGTATATCCTTTGATACATCACAAGGATTACAGACAAACATCTCTTTTTGCTCAAAGTACTCTCCTCACAAAAGAAGAGCAGCACCTCGGCTGCTCTTTAATCTTTTTTCAGTTTTCTTGCCGTAGTATTCCCTGCTGACTGCAATAGTTGGACAAGGATAATTAAAATAAGCACTGTTACATACATGACTTCCGGTTCGTAGCGAAGATGACCGAAGCGATAGGCTAAGTCCCCCAGTCCTCCTGCTCCGACAAGCCCCGCCATTGCCGTCGCCCCAATTAGTCCGATTGTCGCAATCGTCAATCCAAGCACAAGAGATGGACGCGCCTCCCTTACCATGACGTGCCAGATAATCTTGCGGGTAGAAATTCCCATTGATTCATAAGCTTCCAACACGCCACGGTCCACTTCTAAAAGCGCAGTTTCCATTAATCGTGCAATATAAGGAGCCGTATACACAACAAGCGGCACAATAACTCCTTTTACTCCGATGGTCGTACCCATGATCAGCTTGGTGAACGGCAAAATGAAAAATAACAAAATAATAAACGGGATGGAACGAATCACGTTGATTACGCTATTCAACACCGGGTACACAATTTTATTTTCCAAGCGCCCGCCCGGACGTGTTAAAACTAAAGAAACCCCAAGCGGCAATGCGAGAATAAGAGAGATCAGCAAGGAAATTCCGGTCATCTGAAACGTTTGCACCGTTGCTTCCCAAATCATATCGCCCCATTGTTCAAGAAATGACCCGTTCTGCATATTCTTCTCTCCCCTCTATAACAACACCGCGCTCTTGCAAGAACCGAAGCGTCTTCTGTACTTCCCCCGGCTGTCCTTGCATATGAACCACCAGTTTACCAAATGGCTTATCTTTCAACTGTGTGATAGTGCCGGACAAAATATTCGGGTACACTTGAAATTTCTTCGTCGCCAAAGCCAATGCCGGCTCCCCTGAAGAATGACCGACAAAAGACAGCGTGACGATTTCTCCTGTTCCCTCTAACTCTTTGACGAGCGCTTCCGGCAGCTTATAAGAAAACTGGCTGCTGACAAATTTCTTCGTTGTTTCATGCTGCGGGTTCGTAAACAGCTCCAATACTGTTGCACTTTCCACAATCTGTCCGCTCTCCATTACAGCAACGCGGTCGCAAATTCGCTGAATGACATTCATTTCATGTGTGATCAACAAAATCGTAATTCCGAATTCTTTATTAATCTGCAGCAGCAAATCTAAAATAGACTCCGTCGTTTCCGGATCCAGGGCGCTCGTAGCTTCATCGCTAAGAAGCACCTCAGGCTCATGGGATAAAGCCCGCGCAATTGCTACCCGCTGCTTTTGTCCCCCCGATAACTCGCTCGGATAGGAATCCTTCTTGTCATATAAGCCAACTATGCGCAAGTATTTTTCTGCACGCTTATCAATTTCTTCTTTTGGCACATTCGTAAGCCGAAGCGGAATAGCAATGTTTTCGTATACTGTCGCTGTTTTTAATAAGTGAAAACCTTGAAAAATCATCCCGATTTTTTGACGAGCTTTGGCCAATTCGCCTCCGGACAAAGAAAGCAAGCTCTGCCCATTTACGATAACGTCACCTTCCGACGGCTTCTCTAACAGGTTCACACAGCGAATCAACGTACTTTTTCCGGCTCCGCTATAACCGATGACTCCGAAAATTTCGCCCTTTTTCACCTGAAGGGAGACGTTTTTTAACGCCTCCACCCTCCCTTTTTTTGTGACGAATGCTTTTGAAACGTTTTGTAATTCAATCATCCCGTCCGCTCCTTACCAAGATGGAAGTACTGCACCATCAAATTTTTCTTCAATGAATTCTTTTACTTCCTTAGAACGATAAATTTTTTCCAGCTTTTTAACTGCAGCGTCATTTTTGTTTTCTGTACGGACCGCTACCCAGTTCACATAAGGAGAGTCTTTTCCTTCTTGGTAAATGGCATCTTTAGATGGATTTAATCCGGCGCCCATCGCAAAGTTTGTGTTTATGGCTGCTGCTTGCACTTCGCCAAGCTGCGTCGGCAATTGGGATGCCTCTAGCTCCACAATTTGCAAGTTCTTCGGATTTTTCACTACATCCTTTGCCGTCGCTTTTTCCTTGGCATCCGGGCTTACTTTCAATACGCCCGCTGCTTCAAATACCTTCAGGGCGCGAAGCTCATTTGTCGGATCATTTGGAACAGCGATTTTATCACCTTCTTTTAAATCCTTGAGGTCTTTAATCTTTTCAGAGTAAATTCCCATCGGGAACGTTACAGTTTTAAATACTGTAGATAATTTTAAATTTCGTTCTTCCACAAAGGCATCAAAGTACGGTTTTGTTTGGAAGCTGTTTACGTCGATTTCTTTTTCTGCTAATGCCACGTTTGGCATCACATAATCATTGAATACTTTAATTTCAATATGTAAGCCGTCTTTCGCCGCTACTTCCTTCACTTTTTCTAAAATTTCTTCATGCGGCCCGCCTGTCACGCCAACCACCAGTTTCTTTTCACTCAATCCCTTTGCTTCTCCTGACGTTTCAGAACTGCTGCAAGCCCCTAATAAAAGCACTGCAGCTGCACTTACGGATGCTAACCATTTTTTCATTTTTGTTTTCCCCCTATAAATTATGTATTGTTTTTCACGGAATCGTTCCTACGATTCTTGCTCTGTTTGTGCGGAGGAGGCTTTTTCCATAAGAAAAGCACCTCTCCGACAAGAGAGGTGCTTGAATACGCATATTCGTCCTCTCTCATCTTCCAAAACATCGCTGTTTTGCAGGAATTAGCACCTGAACTTACATGAAGTAAGAACGGTTGCCGGGCTTCATTGGGCCTGTCCCTCCGCCACTCTTGATAAGAGTTAAAATGTATTTAATTCATAATATGAAATTAATACTACTAACCCCTTTTAGAAATGTCAATAACTTTCTGAAAAATTTTATTATATAATTTTTAATCTATTAATTATTAAGCTCTCTCACCTTTTTAGATTGATAGTATCAGTATGTCCAAGTTTCCTAGATTTTGTGCACCAGAACCTATTGATGTATTGCGTTTGGACACAGGATATTACTTCCGCTGACGCTAATTATGTTCACTATCATGTGAATAATTGTAAGTTTTGGTTTTGTACACACCGGTTAAAAATATAATTGCACACAGGATCGGAGAGAAATGTTTCTACACCATTCCCCTCTTTTTTATTGATGATTAGGACTGAAAGGAAGTGTTCGGTGAGTCATGGACTTCAAAGAAAGTTTTTGGCAAGTCATTGACTTCACATGCAACATGGATTCCAGACTCGATTGCACCTTGGATCCAAGCATGGGTAGAGGAGGCATGTTCGCCAGCAAAATGAACCCTTCCTTCGGGAGTGGAAATATAGGGAGCTAGGTCTGTTGCCTGTTCTGGTTTAAACATCGTGAAAGCTCCGCCAGAATACGGATATCGAACCCAACTGTGGCTCGTTCCTGTTTGAAACTCACTATACACCTGTTTACCATGGATGGCGGCCAAGTTTTTTAATGCATATTCCAAGCGCTCTCCATCGCCCATACTGTCCCAAGGTATAGCATCATCCTCCCATGTATAACTAGCCAAAAGAACACCTGGTCCTGATGTACCGAGGTCATGACTCGGGTATTGAGTATACCTAATAGGGAGATCAGAAACTGTTGCCCCTCCATACATGCCTTCCTTTTCCCAGAACCTGCTTTTAAACTGGATGCCGGTCTTCGTAGAGCCCACATAGTGAAGTTCCCGAATCGCCTTCCATTTGTTGTGAGAAAAAGAGTTAGGTGGTTCAACCTCCACAAATTTTAAGACTGAAAAAGGAATGGTCACAATCGCAAGATCACCGGTGATTTGGAATGGCTCCAAGATTTTTGTATGGACAGAATGAATGGTTACTTGGTTGTTGTGCTGCACAATTTTCCTCACCTTTTGTCCGAAATGGATATCATCTTTCAATTGAGAGATAAATGCTTTAGGAAGTTTGTCGTTACCGCCCGTGATCTCATAGAATCTAATATTAGGGGTAAACAAAACCATTAGTTCACGCAACATGTCCAGGAAAGAAAGCTCCAGAAATCCTTCTAGTGTAAGAATTACTTTGATCATTTCGATGGCACCCGAAGATAACGAGACTCCAAACGGGTTATATCTCAAGTAATTTTCCATCGAGTATTTATCCAATTGTTTTATGACTAAAGGCCAGTTTTCCCGCGGGTTTTGGTTAATAAAATCTGTCACGGGTTTTATCGCTGATTGAAGCAACTCCGCAGCGGTTTTCCCCCTTTCATGTGGGGCTACCGGAAAGCCCAAAATATCAGGGTTCTGTTCATACATCTTTAAACGAGTTTTGATTCCTCTAACATAGAGAATGTCGTTAGGAGTCGTGTTGATAAACCTATTAACCGGAAGGTTGAATTTTCTTATATATTCCAAAGTCAGCAAATGAATATGAGGAATACGCATCGCACCAGCTTCAAGATACTGTTCATCCCTAAAATCGGCTCGCAACGTATAGACCCGCCCTCCCACCCTTTCAGAAGCTTCAAGGATGGTAACATGGTGTCCAGCTTGCTTAAGCAAAGAGGCCGAGACTAGTCCTGCCATACCTGCGCCAACAATAATGATCTTCTTGGGAATTTCGGTTTTTTTAATTCCATTTCTGATGATCGAAATCATTTGATCAGATGATAACTGCGGAAATGCGTAATTTGACATGCTTTTCCTCCTCTACAATGCTCATGACCGTGAGCTGAATAAGAATGGCTTACTGTCATCTTATTCAGCTAGAAGGTACAATTATGTAGAAAAGGAGGGCATCCAAACCGCGTGTCATTACGGTTGATAAGAACCCTGCTTATTGCCCACGTTTTTTCCTGTTTTTAAAAAAAGCAACAACAAGAAGCAAAAGAGGGATGATCACTTGAAAAGGAAGATGCAAAACAAGCGGAACAATCTCTAACCCTTCCTGAATATGTTCTGGAAAATTGCTTGCAATCGTGATGGACAAAAATAAAATGACAAGCCCAACAGGATAAGCCAGTCGTGAAAGTTCTTTGACGTTAAACAAGTTGGCGGTGCCTATCACAATCGCATAGAAAAACACGCTAATCTTAAAGAAGCCGCCGATAATCAAGGAAAGCATAAAATAAACATCAAGACGTTCCAAAAAATCTGCTACCTGGATCATCTGTATGGTACTGAGAAGGGGGAACTGCGAACGTGAAATGAGATTAACACTGAGAACACTAATGTTAATAGCCACTGTAATCGCCAGGTTGATGCCGCTTAATCCCAATGCCAATAAACCGGTGATTTTCGCCTTTTTTGAGTTATTCAAATACGGCAAAATCATCGCAAATACGATCGTTTCTCCAAACGGAATGTACCAAGTTTGAGTAAATACAACTTTCAAAACCGGCGAAATGCCTTCTTCAAGTACCGGTTTTAAGTTATTAATATCAATCAAACCGGAAACAACAATAAGAATAAATCCGGTAATGGCAAGCAAATTGATTAAAACAAAAAGCAATTCCCCTGTTCTTGCTAATACCTCGATCCCTTTACGGACAGTATAAACAATGACAACTATCAATAATGCATTAATGATGAACAAAGGTGTTTCTGGATAGACATATGTTAACATCATCTCTCCGAAATCGCGCAGCACCCTTGCCGCGATATAGGCAAAATAGAGCATGTAAAGAAAGGCAAGTACCCATCCGAAAACCTTCCCTATTATTTTTTGCATATATTCTGTTGGCAGGATATCGGGGTAATATTGATAAAGACCATGATAGACTAAAAATACGAAAAAGCCGCCTGCCATTCCAAACAGAATAGCAAGCCAGGCATCCTGTTTCGCCTCGATCGCAAGAGGAACCAACAAGGTGCTGCCAAGTTCAAACAATACAATCAGGACAAACAGCTGGCTTGCGTTGATTTTCGCCTTTTCCACTGATTTGTCACTTCCTTTTAATTAACTATTATTTTCCCTCTCGGAAAAATACGGTTTGTTTCTTAAGCCGGTGCGGCGCACAAAAGCGTCAACCGTCACGTCCACTTCTAATTCAGGGAAGTGAACATCATTCCAATCGTGTTTCAGCTTTTTCCATGCTTTTGGATCGGAACGATGTACCACTTCGCCAAATCCGAAAATATCCGATTTATTTTTCTGGGCGCGTTGGATGGCATCATTCATCTCTTTCTTGATTTCTTTTTCCAACACCTTTTCTATATTCATTAGTACGTGCGGATCGGTTAGATTAACAGGTACCGTTACCTCGCCAATGTCTCCTTCTGCACGAACATGAATCGAAATTTTGGGTTGGCCTTTTTTCATGTTAGCAGAGACTTTCGTTTTTTGGCGGATCACTTGATAAGCGATGGCCTCTTTCTTTCCTCCCCAGTTGATATTCACATCTGTTGCTTGGATTTTATCAAGTCCCCATACGGTCCCTCTTGCTGTTTCCCCTTGAAGCCAGTCGATTAACTTCCCTTCTTTAAAGATGGCAAGGCCGCTGGCTTGAAGGGCTGCTTCGGGTGTGGATTCTTGAATATTCTCCAGCTTTGTTGCCTGTTTGGTCTTCCCAATCAATTGAAATCCGGTGATGACTGGTTCTTTTCCAGGAGATACAAGAGACTTAATCACTTCTTGAATATTGACATTCATATGTTCTCCCCATCTTTTTTCCGCAAATTGTAACGTCTTAATCACTTTATTAGCCGGAATTTTATCGACGGGCGTCAATGTTTTAACAATATCAGCTGCTTTTGTATCATGGGCAATCACTACCGTCGCCGTTTTCCGGAATTCAGGATCGCGATCAAGGGCATCAAAAATATTGTTGATGCCTTCTTCTTTTGCCAGTTCGTCACCGATGACCACCAGATTTGCATGGGCATAATACAACCTTCGCGAGACTTTTCCTGATGCACGCCGGCTCACTTCAACTAAATTGTCACCGGTAGCGGTATATACGGTAACGGGCGGTCTCTCCCCGCCTCCACCGCCTTGCAGGCCCCCTGCCACGTTTCCTGGATTGACAATTTGAAAGGTTCCGACATACCTGCCCTCTTCATTTTTATCAATACCGAAGGCCGCGATGAACGCAAGATCGGTTAACTCCTTGTTACTCCAGCAACCTGAGAGCAACACTATGACTGTCAACATCAGGCAAAGAAAAGACCATTTATGATTCATTCTGTTCACCTTTTTCGAGATTACTATTGACCATCCCGCGATTTTCAGGAGGTTGCGGCCTCTGGTTTTTCCCTTCGCGAATAGGATTTTCATCGCTGATTAATCTTGGTCTTTGCCTCAAAGCCCACCATGGAACGCGTACGATTGTATCGCCTGCATTCACCGGAATGAATGGCGCAAGCGGAGACATATATGGAACACCGAACGAACGTAGGCCGCATAGATGAACGATCATCATGATAATTCCCAGAACGACTCCATAGAAGCCAAATATCGCTGCAATTACCATAAACAAAAACCGGATCAAACGTGCAGAAATCGCAATCGCAAATGAAGGGGTTGCAAAACTAGCAATCGCAGTGATGGCCACTATGATCACCATGGCCGGCGAAACAATTCCAGCCTGTACTGCTGCCTGTCCGATAACAAGAGCCCCGACGATTGATACTGCCGATCCGACTGCTTTTGGCAGCCGGATCCCTGCTTCTCGCAAAATTTCAAATGACACTTCCATTACGACGGCTTCGACAAATGCCGGAAAAGGCACCGCTTCCCTCTGTGCCGCAATAACAATCAACAGCTGTGTTGGAATCATCTCTTGGTGAAATGTTGTAGCGGCAATATATACAGCAGGTGCTATAAGAGATATAAAGAAAATTAAGATTCGTAAAAAGCGAATCGCTGTTGCTATATCAAAACGAGCATAATAATCATCAACAGACTGGAAAAACTGGATAAATACAGCGGGCGCAAGCAGCACAAATGGAGTTCCATCTACAAAAATCGCAATCCTTCCTTCAAGGAGATTGCCCGCGACCATATCGGGCCTTTCTGTATGGTAAAGTGTCGGAAATGTTGTCATCGTCTGGTCTTCAATTAGCTGTTCAATATAACCTGATTCAAGAATGCTGTCGATGTCAATCCTTTTTAATCGTCCACGCACTTCTTCGACGATTTCATCGTTGGCAATTCCGTTTATATACATAATCGCGACATCTGTTTGAGTAACCCTTCCAATTTTCATAGACTCAAGCCATAAATCTGGATTTTTAATACGTCGGCGCACCATAGCAGTATTTGTCCTGATCGATTCAGTAAAACCATCTCTTGGGCCGCGGACCGATATCTGGGTACTCGGTTCCTCGATCGAACGTTTCTCCCCGCCTTTTGTACTAACCCTCAACACCTCATTTATTCCATCAACAAGAATAATGGTTTCACCTGACATTAAAGACAAGAACAACTCGTTCCATTCACTTACTGGTTTTACAACACCGAAAGCAACCAAGTCTTCGGCAATGATTTCCAACGCATTTTGCCGAGTCAACTTTTCTTGTAAGTCATGATCCTTCATCATCGATTCGATTAAAAAATCATTGATGGATTGATCGTTGACAATCCCCTCAACATAAACAATTGCCGTTCTAATCTCAGAATTTATACCGATTTTTAAAGTCCGGATGACTACATCTGAGCTGTTTCCTGTTTTCTGCTTAATGCTTTCAAGATTAGCCGACAGAGAACAATCGATGAACTTTGGTAATCTGTCATTAGAATGATTTTGGCTGTTTTTCTTTTGTTTTTGACGTTTAAAAAATGAAGACATGGCATAAGATACCTTTCTCTGCTTTTATCTTACATTTTTTCCAAAATACTATTCATTTATGCTCTTTTTAATACTTATTCCCTTTCTGTATAACGGTTTAGGAAATGAAAAAACTATCTATTGGAGAGTGATAACAAATGAAAATCGTCGGTATTGCTGTTTTGATGATGGGACTTTTAATAGGCCTTTCTTTAATTATGGATATTCTTCAGGGGAGTGGTATAAGTACTGCGCTGCGCAATGTTTTCAGTCCCTTTCATGCGATGGAAAGTGCTGAATGGTTTGTTCTCTTTCTTTTTATTTTCTTATTGGTTATTGAATACATGCTTCAAAAAAGGAAAGAAAAAACAAAGCAGCCCAAAAAACAATCCCAACCCTAAAATCGAGAGTTTTTCCGACCTTTTGAACCGACAAAACCCGATTCTTTTTTCACTTTAGAAGCACAAAAAGAGCTCATACATATTCTCGCAACAAATCAGGAACATGAAGATTTGGAATCTTTCTGAACGAAACCAATGAGCTGATAGAAATGGTGAACTGAGCGAATGTTGTTCGCGGAGCATGACAGAATTGCAATATTGGCTATTTCTTGGATCAACGCTTTAATGAACATGGCTTTATAACCGAAGCGGTACGATTGGTTATTACATTCGCTTTTGAAAAGTTGGATTTACATCGCGTTCAAGCGGCAATCATGCCTCGAAATACGGTTTCTGCTCGAGTAGTCGAAAAGATGGGCTTTCACTACGAAGGATTGATCGAATTTTATCTGAAAATAAACGAAAAATGGAAGGACCATCACATTTACAGCATCACGAAGGAATAGTGGACATGAAAAAACAGTAAATACCTCTCGAATTTACAAGATTCAAGGAATTTTCCGATGGAATTGCACGAAAATGAAGTGGAATTGCACCAAAACGACATAGATTTGCACGTAACGCAAAATAATTGCACCAGAGACAAGATATTCTCTATATAAAAACTTGCCACAGCGCTGCGCACTGTGGCCGGGGAAAGTTTATCGTTTCTTATTCTTTAAAAAAAGCAGCCGAGCCAACTCAACTGCTTCTATTGTAATTTCCGGTCAATTTCCGACGTATCGACATTTTCACCGAACCAGTCTGTCATTTTCGCTTTCGCTTTTGCTTTTACTTCATCATCGACATACATCGCCACTTGGATTAAAGCGGCTCCCAGCGCCCCCAAGTCATCCGTATATCCGATGCCGGCTGCCAAGTCCGGAATCGCATCCGTCGGTATAATGAAATACGTTAACGCCCCGATGATAATAACCTTCGTCCGCTTTGGAACATCCGGCTTTTGCAGGACGTAAAACAACAATAAACTTGCATATACGACTAAATGCCCAGCTTTCAGAGCAACGCTTTTTAACTTATTCCAGAAGGCTTCTGCTGAAAATTTCTTTTCCATTCGACATTCCTCCCAGCTTGTCTTTTCCTTTATTATATGGGAGTCCTGCCCGTTTTAAAAGCCGTTACTCCTGCGGACGCCCTTCTTGCTCTTCTATCATCATTTTGCGGATGGTTCTTCCAATTACAACGTTATACCCCATGACTCCCAAGAAAATAAAATAGAAGCGAAGCATAAAGGAGTCAATCAGAAATGTACAAGCTAATACGATAATGATAGTTACCGCAAAACTCAGCATACGCAATTGTTTTACATTCATTACACTTTTCCTCTCCTTTTTCATCGGCAGAGAAAAAAGACCTCTGCCGCAATAGGCAAAGGTCTTGCTAGACACGAAGTGCCAACAAAGCCGATGGAAACGGTCCATGTACTGACGACTTTGTTTCAGGCAAAGCCTGACGCTACTCCCCTTTGAGTTACTTTCATTGTAATGGGAAGGGCACACCTTGTCAAATGGAGTCTTTCTGACACGGTTCCTTAACACTTTGTTAACAAGGTGTAACACCCGTTTTCCGGTTCTGTAACGAGTTCCTACTATAATAGAAGCAACATATTCAAAGGAGAGGATAAACCATGAAGTCGGCAGTGTTGTACGAGGGAAAGGCAATCTCGGAGGTCCAACCAGGTACCGTCAAAATTGAAGTAAAATGGTGTGGCATTTGTGGGACAGACTTGCATAAATATAGTAAAGACCCAAATGAACAGCCCTTTACGCTTGGTCATGAAATTGTCGGCACCGTTGCGACGCTGGGGGAGGGAATTACACAATTTTCAGTTGGAAATCGTGTCGTTATAGAGCCGGGGGGGGCATTGCGGTGAATGTGAAATGTGTGTAAGGGGACATTACTTTAATTGATAACGGAGATATAGATGTGAAATCCTTAATTATGAAATGAATTTCACTCGACAATGTCATATCGGACAGCTTTGATATTCTGCTCGAAGATCAAGCACAGGCAAAAGATCCTTGTCTCGATAAAAGCCTAGCGCTCGTCATACTGGGCTTCCTTTTTGAATTTGGAAACAAATGGGTTAGATACTAAAAAGATTGTCTTGAAGTGCAAAACATGGTTTACTATAATGAGCAATGTGCTTAAAAAAGTTAAACTTGGTGAACTATCCACCACTTAGCCACGAAGTGGGGGCTTCCTGTTGCTTAGCCTGCAGCATGCAGAACGTTCTGCGCCGTCTTACATGAACTTCACAGGCGTAAGGACAGTCTCTTGTCCTACAAAACATCTAGCCCCTATTACGTCTAAGATCTTACGGCAGCAGCGAGTTTCCTGCTACCAACCTCATATCTTAGGGTTCCAAAGGGCGCGTTTGGTGATAGTGCTACAGAAAGCATATAGAATAGTAAAGACAAACTTTTGTGCATTCGCACAACCGGAATTCATCCCTCCCTATCGTCGGTCTTTGCCCTGCACATGCTTGAGGAAGGGGAATTCTTTCGGATTATGCTAAAAAATTTTAGTTGCACCATGAAGAGGTCAGGAGTAAAATACTCTCATGTGAAGTTGAACTTGAGATAGAGGAAGTGTCTTAAGGGAGAGGTGAAAAAGAATGTGGAACAACATTAAAACACAATTCAAGACACAATTTAAAGACATCCGCTTTATTCTTTTGACAGCGGTATTTGTTTGGTTAAAAACGTATATTATTACTCGCATAAGCTTTGACTTGAAACTCGAAAATCCAATGCAAGAGTTTATTTTATTTATCAGCCCGTTAGCAGCATCTCTATTCTTAGTTGGTTTGGCGATGTTTGCGAAAGGTAAAAAGCGCAATTACATCGCGATCGGGATTGACATCTTGTTAACGATTGTCTTAATCGGAAATGCGATGTTCTATGGCTTCTTTAACGACTTTGTGACATTGCCTGTATTGACGCAAACAACGAACTTCGGAAGCCTTGGCTCTTCTGTCAAAGAATTGCTTGACTGGAGAATACCTGCAGTATTCCTTGATGTGTTTGTTCTATTTTACTTGGTAATGAAAAAGCCGGGTCTTGCAAGCATTGGCCGTGTATCTCGTCCGACTAAATCCTTGTACTTCTTAACATCCGTTGCCGTATTTATGGTGAACCTAGGACTTGCGGAAGTACAGCGTCCGGAACTGTTGACTCGTTCCTTCGACCGCGTCATGCTTGTTAAAAACTTAGGCCTATACTTCCATCAAATGTACGATGTCGGTTTACAGGCAAAAGCTACTTCTCAAAAAGCATTTGCCGACAGCAGCAAATTGTCTGAAACAGAAAACTACGTAAAAGCAAATAACATACCAAACTCTGAAGTGTTTGGTAAGGCAAAAGGGAAAAACGTGATTGTTGTTTCTCTTGAATCTACACAAACATTCTTAATGAACGCGACTATAAACGGCCAAGAAGTAACGCCGTTCTTAAATCAATTTGCGAAAGAAAGTTATTACTTTGATAACTTCTTCCACCAAACTGGTCAAGGTAAAACATCTGACGCAGAGTTCATTATTGATAACTCATTGTATCCATTAGACCGCGGTGCTGTGTACTTTACACATGCAAACAATGAGTATGTAGCAACACCTGAAATTTTACGCCAACACGGATACTATACTGCCGTGTTCCATGCGAACAACGCAACGTTCTGGAACCGTAATATGATGTATCCATCACTTGGCTACGATCGTTATTTTAACGAACTTGACTATAACGTCACTCCTGACAACAAAATCAGTTGGGGTCTGAAAGATGAAGATTTCTTTAAGCAATCTGTTGAAAAGCTGAAAGAGCTTCCGCAACCATTCTATACACGCTTTATCACATTAACCAACCACTTCCCTTTCAAGTATGATGATTCCATGAAAATGGTGGAACCATTCAATTCAGGGGATGGTACGTTTGACCGTTACTTTGTAACCGCACGTTATCAAGACGAAGCATTAAAACAATTCATCGAAGAGTTAAAAGCAGCAGGCCTTTACGATAACTCTATTATCGTATTCTACGGAGACCACTATGGTATCTCTGAAAATCATAACGCTGCAATGGCTCAGTTCTTAGGCAAAGATGAAATTACACAATTCGATCACATTAACTTGCAAAGAACACCATTGTTCATTCACATTCCTGGCCAAACGAAAGGAGAAACAATCTCTAAAGTGGCAGGCCAAATTGACGTGAAACCGACAATTCTCAGCCTGTTAGGTATTGATACATCTAATGATATCGAATTCGGTCATGACTTGTTCTCGCCGGACCGCAAAGAGTTTGTCGTGATGCGTGACGGAAGCTTCGTAACAGATAAATATATCTACTCTAACAACACATTCTACTCCCGTGCAACAGGCGAGGAAGTAGACGTACCGAAGGAAGAAGCGCAATCGTTAATTGAAAAAGCACAAAGCGAGTTGAACATGTCCGACCGCATTATCGAAGGTGACTTGCTCCGCTTTTTCGAAGGAAATAAAATTAAATCCGGCACAGTAAAAACACAAATTAAGCCGGATGAGAATAAATAAAAAAATGATCTGCCGATCGGCAGGTCATTTTTTTATGTCATACATACTCCTTTCCAAAAGAAGGACTTTGCCTTTTTACAGCTAATTTGTTAAGAAGAATGAAACTAATACGATGCTGGGAAGTGGAAAAAATGGAACAGATTATCTTATTTGGGGATTGCTTTGTTGATACGAATGAAGAGCAGCCGGCTATCGGATTGGAAGAGCGCGGCTTACAGTTCGGCGACGGGATTTATGAAGTCATCCGTCTCTATAAAGGTATTTATCACTTATTGGAGCCCCATGTGGCCCGTTTATACCGTTCTATGAACGAAATTCATTTGAATCCCCCTTTTACAAAAGCGGAGCTTATGAAATGGCTGTATGAGCTGGTAGAACGCAACAGATTTATAGATGACGGTATTGTCTACTTTCAAATCTCCCGCGGCATCCAAACACGAAATCATGTATTTTCTCCAAGCACTAAACCAACATGGTATGCTTACCTTGTCAAAAAAGAACGGCCAATGGCATGGCTGCAAACCGGCGTCAATGCTTGCTTGGAAGAAGATGTGCGTTGGCTTCGCTGCGATATCAAATCTTTAAATTTATTGCCTAACGTCCTGGCAAAAGCAAACGCCGACCGAAAAGGCTGCGCCGAAGCGTTATTTGTACGAAACGGCATCATAACAGAAGGAAGCCACTCCAATTTCTTTTTAGTGAAAAATGGTTCGCTTATTACTCATCCCGCTGACAACCTTATCTTAAACGGCATTGTCCGTCAGCATATCCTATCGTTAGCTGCACAATTGCGCATTCCGGTGCAAGAAGAGTTATTCACACCAAAAGATGTAAAAGAAGCGGACGAATGCTTTTTTACCGGCACCACGACAGAAGTGCTGCCAATGACTTATTTAGAAGGAATGCCGATTGGTACAGGAGCAGTAGGCCCTGTCACAAGACAACTGCAAAAAGCGTTTCAAGAAAACATTATATACACGAAAAACCTCTAGCTCAGCGCCAGAGGTTTTGTAATGAAAAAGTAACAGCTTTTCTGTCCTCTTTTAGTAATATTGACATTTCCACGGAAAAAGGCGCACGCCCCCTCTTTTTTGGCATCCTTCTTTATTTTCTTTCCATTCCGTTTCGTGCTGCCGGCCTATTTGCTTACGATTGGGACTTACAGGTCAAATCCATCATCCTTCTCGCATTACTCGTCTTCCATCTTTCAGCGCCGCTCATCCTCGTTTTTGCACAACAAGCAGCAAGTACAACATACAAGCAGCACCGATTGCCCCAAAGCCAAGCGCTATGTAATCCAACGTCGTTTGTTTGCTCGGATTCATCACAGCCTGAAACACCTGCTCTCCTAATGCATACACTAAAATAATAACAAACAGCCAGCTTAACACTTTTTGCCCTTTCTTCACCTTTCTCACCTCAAGGTAAGTGTACCAAAACTTATCAGAAAAAGACTTACCTTTTTGTAATAAGCAGTCCTGTTTTGTAAAAACATGTAAAAATCAGTTCTGTTCACAGCTGAATTCACCTTGCCAATGCCGGAACGAACGAGTACAACTTGCTTCCCGTCTAATGTTCCTTTGTAAAAGGTGTAACTCGCCACTTTTTTCACTTCTTCCATGTTCATTTTAGAACGGAGAATTTCCACTTCTTCTTCCATCGATCCAATAATGCCAGTGACCGAGTCACGAAACAGTTCCATTGCGGCTTCCGCTTTCTGGCCAAGGCTTGTCGTAATCACGAAAAATATCAGACAAATTAAACCTCTTTTCTTCATATTTTCTACCTCTTTTCCATTTTTCAACAAAAGTATTTTATATACAATTTTCACATGCTATAATTTAGAAAAAAGTTTTTCATAATTCCGAATCCGATGAGAGCTTTGTTTGCCGCTATTTTAAACCGAATTCAGCATATATAGAATAAGGAATATCTATTGACACCCTTCGACATGGAATTTAATATTTTTTAGTGTTGGAAAATCTTTCATTCATATTTTCATAGAAAGGATATGTGGCTTATGAAAAAAGTTCTCGCAAGTATTGCAGCCGTGTCTGTAATTGGCGTTCCTGCCGTGGATTCTGTACAAGCAGCACCAAACGAAACAGCAACAACTGGGGCAGTACAAAACGAGAAGCAACAGCTTGCAACACCGGCTGGAAGCTACACAGTAAAGGCAGACGCCCTTCGTGTCCGCACAGGGCCCGGAACGGATCATTCCATCATCGGAATGGTAACGAACGGACAAAAAGTGCAAGTGCTTGAAGAAGTGCAAGGATGGTACAAAATTGTTTACAATAATCAAGAAGCATATGTAAGCAAAGATTATATTGCTTTTACGCCTGCAGGCGGTTCATTCACTGTAAATGCATCGGCTCTTAACGTTCGCACAGGCCCCGGCACAACTTACTCGGTCATCGGTTCGGTAAAAAATGGACAAACCCTTCAGATTATCGGGGAAATGAACGGTTGGTTCAAAATCGCGTATAACAATGGAGAAGGCTATGTAAGCAAACAGTATGTGACAGCATCGACTTCCGTCGCGACGCCGACACCGGCTCCAGCTCCTGCCGTTGTGCAAACAGGCGGAAAATATGTAGTAGATGCTTCTTCTCTCCGCGTTCGTACAGGTCCAAGCACAAGCCATCCTGTTATCGGCGGAGTTGTTAAGGGACATGTATTGCAAGTCACAGCCATCGAATCCGGTTGGTACAAAATCATTCATAACGGGCAAACAGGCTACGTCAGCAGAGACTATGTAACGTTTATCAAAGGAGACGGAACGGAATCGGCTGCGGCTCCGGAAATTTATACAGTCCGGGCTAGTTCTCTATATGTAAGAAGCGGTGCCGGTACACAATACGGAGCAATCGGCAGCCTTTCTGCCGGCAAGCAAGTAGAAGTAATCGGAGAATCCGGTGACTGGTTCCAAATTAAATTTAACGGCGGCGCAGGCTACGTAAGCAAAGCTTATGTGACAAAAGGAGCAGTGGAAGCTGCGACAGATACGCAGTCATCCCAACAAGGAGGAAGCATCAGCACACTTATCTCGCTTGCTAAGTCCTTTGTAGGCGTTCCATACGTTTGGGGCGGCAGCAATCCGGACGGTTTCGACTGCAGCGGTTTCATCTCTTATGTTTACAATAAAAGCGGTATTTCCATGCCTCGTACATCCGTTGAAGGCTACTGGAATCGCTTAACTAAAACATCTTCACCGAGTGTTGGAGATCTTATTTACTTTAAAGATACATACAAACCGGGTCCTTCACATATGGGAATTTTGATTGGCGGCGGCTACTTCATTCATGCCTCCAGTTCAAAAGGCGTGACGATCAGCCACATCAGCAATTCCTATTTCAGTTCTCATTTCTTGGGTTACTCAAAACCGATATAATCAAGAAAAACTGAGCACGGGTAATCCCCCGTGCTCAGTCCTTTTTTTGTTCCTGAACATCCTTGTTTTCTTTTTCCCCACATGATTTCCAATTGAATTGCACCAAAATGACATCGAATTGTACGAAATTCAACATAATTGCACCAAAACAGCATCGAATTGCACGAAATTCAACATAATTGCATCAAAACAGCACCGCATTGCACGAAATTCAATATAATTGCATCAAAACAGCACCGCATTGCACGAAATTCAACATAATTGCACCAAACACAACAACACACTTCAGAATAGATGTCCCCATATAAAACGCTGGACACTGTAGTAGGGAGGAATTTTATACCTTCTTATACCTCATTTTTTCTTCAGCTCTTTTACAAGCGATGCACACATGAACAAAATCACAAATGCAAACGGAAAACCTGCGATAATGGAAGCCGTCATCCTGGCTTTGAATATGTCATGGAGCCCGTTTCAATTTCCGATAACCCAACCTATAAAAGAAACGAAAAATTACGTTGATTACGGACGGGGAATTTATAAGAGGCCAACTCTCCTCTCCCCTGCTTTTTGATGAGCAGGGCTATTTTTTCTACATTTTCATTACAAAACGTTAAGCGGTCGTTACAGTTCGATTGAAAATAGATTATATTCCCTTCTTCGGACAATCGGATTGCTATACTAGGAGCAGTAACATTTTCCTTTTTGTTACCTGCTTAAAAATTAGTAATCGGGGTGGATGGGAATTGAAGAAAGTACTCGGAATGGCAACAGCTGCTGTTTTAGGTTTTGGACTGTTTACCGCAACCGCTGATGCTGCCACAATTGTAAACACCAGCGTCTTAAACGTACGACAAGGTCCCGGAACGAATACAGCGATTGTCGGAAAAGCGACAAGAGGACAAGCGTTGAACGTAACAGAACGATTAGCAAGCGGCTGGATCAAGATTGATTATAATGGCGCTCCTGCTTATGTCAGCGGGCAATATACAATGGAAACAGCCTCCTATATCGTCAATGCATCCGTTTTAAATGTACGGCAAGGCGCTGGCACTCATACAGGTATCATTGGACAATTAGTAAGGGGGCAAAACCTCATATTGGTAGAAGAATTATCCAATGGCTGGATGAAAATCAGCTATAACGGCAAACCGGGATATGTAAGCAGCTCGTATGTTACAAAATCGGGAACAGAACCGGCAAATCAAAAGGAGTTTTATGTAGAAGCGACTTCGTATTCTCCTTACTGTGAAGGCTGCAGCGGCATTACAGCCGCAGGTTACGATGTTCGCGCCAATCCAAACATGAAGCTTATCGCCGTTGACCCGGCTGTGATTCCGCTTGGGAAACGGGTATATGTGGAAGGATATGGAGAAGCTGTGGCAGGTGATACAGGCGGCGCGATCAAAGGCAAGAAAATTGATGCTCTTATGCCGACGAATGAACAGGCATTGCAATGGGGACGGAAGGTTGTTAAAATCCAAATACTAGATTAATAGAGTCGTCTCTTTCGGGGGACGGCTTTTCTTTTTGAAAAAAACAAAGCATAATAAAAAGAAAAGGAGCGGATAGAAGATGAATCTACAGCAAAAACCAGACTGGATCGGCACACCTCGCACCCATGAATATGAAGAAAACGGACAGCGTTATAAAATGATTTCTATTGATTTCACGCTAGAGAATGATGATGCCCGTTATAAGCTGGTCATAACCGCAAACGAGAGAGAAACGATCTACGAATTTAAACAGTATATAACAAAAGAAGGAAAACAAAAGCCGTTTCTCACTGCGACGGATTATGTATGGAAAAACGAAACGATTCCTTTGATTGATGCTATTTTGGCAGATCCTTATGTACAAGAAATTTTGCAAAAATAAAAGAGAACTTTCCATCGAAAGTTCTCTTTTATCCTTGAATCTCCAAAATATATCCTTTTCCCCGAACGGATTCAATATGAAAAGCCGCAGGTATTTTCTTGCGGAGACGATATACTAAGGAGTTCAACTCCTCCGAGCTTACATCCGTTACGCCTTCTGAAGCAATCACCCGCTCCGGCCATACATGCTTCTTCATCTCTTCTTTGGAAATAAAAGAACTTTCACAGCTCAAAAGCAGATCTAAACACGTATACTCCTTAGCCGATAAAGAATATTCTTCACCGCCATAAATGACCGTTTGTTTAATAGGATCCAGCTCAGCTCGTAATGAACCTCGCGGCAGCTGCCGTAAAATCGGGCCGAAATCTAACGTTTGATCAAAGTCCGAATAAGAAAAATGAAGCAAAACGACCCCTTTCGCAACGGAAATGACATCCCCGTTTTGCAGCACTCTGCTTTCCCCCGGAGTCAATGCTTGCCCGTTTACCTCTGTACCATGTTTGCTGTTTAAATCTTCTATAACATATTTATCATTCTCATAACGAATAGCGGCATGTTTTCGGGATACGAATGCATTCGCAAACGCCATATGAGGCATCCATCCCTCTCCCGCCCTTCCTAAGAAGGTTACGGAATCATTTAGCGAAATATATGCACCCGGCTGGAATGGAGCCCCATATTCTACAATCAAGTTAGCTTGAACGGTCATATTATCCACTCCATTCATTTGTGATGGAATTATCATTTTCCTTTCATTGAACAGGACAAGCAAGTCTTTTACTATTATAACGTAAAAGGGAGGAAAAGGTATGAAACAACGAAAAGAATTGTTGCTTCTCAGCGTCATACTCACAATCATCACTCTTTTTATGTCGGGAGCAGGAGACAAAATCTATGTACCGGCCGCTTCTAAAAACGCTGCAGGGGTGGATTATAAAACGGGAATCCATAACAAATAAGATGGACTACATACGGAAAGCTGGCGGCAAAGAGCTCGCTGCTCCTGATAAATATAAGAAAAACTGAGTACGGGCCAAACCGTACTCAGTCCTTTTTCGGTCGAACTTCGCATGAATAGCACAAAAATGATACGAATTGCACCAAAATTACATAGAATTGCACCAAAACGAGGAACAATTGCACCGAATTTAAGATAATTGCACCAAAACGGGAACAATTGCACCAAAACTTCAAGCAAGATAAAAGTATCTTATTTTCAAAAAAGAAACAGCCGGCAAAGCTGTTTCTTTTTGTCTTACTGATTTTTATTTTGCTGTTTCATCAAGCTGCATCAGACCGAAAATCGTTCCTTCCGGATCCTTGCAATATGCAAGATAGCCGACACCCGGAATTGCATGCTTCGGCATTACTACTTGCCCGCCGTTTTCTTCTACTTTTGTGATGTAGGCGTCAACGGAAGATACTTCTATTGTATTGTACGTTCTGGCAACACCATCCGGAGATTGCATCATACCTCCGTCAATGCCTCTTTCTCCCTCTCCCGTAGTCACTAAATAATACTCTTGCGGCCCGTCCCACTTCATGAACTGCCACTCGAATACCCCTTTGTAAAACTTCACCATGTTTTCTAAGTTCACAGCTTGCAACTCAAAATGCACTACTCGGTTCATTTCTCCGCCTCCCAATTCCTGTTTTTTCCTTACCTCTCCAATATAACACGCATGATGCAATATGTACAGAACAAACGTTCTTATTTTTATATGAAGCCTATCGCTGTATTTTCGGCTATAATAGTAAAAATAGGACATTTGTACGGAGGGTTTGTATGCTGCAACATTCAATAGGAAAAGAAGAAATTTTGTACGTGACTGATGAAATAGTAAAAGAGCTCGATCCTCTTTCGGAAGATGACCGCAACCGCAT
Source organism: Bacillus sp. (in: firmicutes) (assembly GCA_041920565.1). GTDB lineage: Bacteria > Bacillota > Bacilli > Bacillales > Bacillaceae_G > JAGHKQ01. Next base: position 109,011 of record JBHGXS010000053.1, read on the forward strand.
GACAAAAGGGTTAAAGCTGTATCGGGAAGGACGAGTCTACAATGTTTCGCTCGACAGCAATATGCTGGACGGAACAGTGGATGATGACCACCATGTCCACAGTGTGTCTCTCAACATTCGCCAACCGTCGCAAAGCTATTGCGACTGCTTTCAAGCGGGGTATTGCGAGCACATGATCGCCGCGCTTTTTTATGCCGCTTCAAGCTTCGGGCAAGTAGGCGAAATTACGAAGCGTTTTAAAGAAAAAAGAAAACCGAAAATCGCTGTTTCCGAGATAAAAACTGCCAAACAATTGCTGCAGGCACAATACTATGACGAGATGAAGCACGAAACGTGGCTGCAATACTTTGAAAAGGAATACGAAGCATTTTCAAAGGAGCAAAAGCGCTTTTCGTACCGGCAAATGTATTTTCTCGTTAATATTTTTGAAGAATTTTATGCAAAGCTGCTTCGCAAAGCGACAAAGATGCCCATTTTACAAGAGCTGTTTGAATTGAATGCCGCCTTATTTTCACTTCAAAAGCTGTTTGAAGAAGCGAAGGATTTTGAAACGAACAATACGTATTCCTATTACAATCCTGCTTCGATTGCCGAACGCTTTGTGGATGAAATAGAAGAACTAGTATCACAAATTACGATTCATGCCTTTCCTATGGCATTGGATCCAATTTTAAAAGATACCGGACGCATCGTTCATCAGTTATTTTTTAATTACAATGTATACATTTTTAAACGCTATTATATATACCGGTACATATGGACAGAGCTTCTTGACCGACCGCTTTGGATAAAAGAAGAGCAGCAGCTCATTGGGCAGCAAACAAATACTGTTGACAAGGCTCTGGCTTCTGCCCATCTCCTGTTTTTACAAAAGAAAGACAGAGAAGCCATGACGCTGCTAGATGAACATGCAGGCAGGCTTCCCGGTTTGTATCTGTATTGGGTGGACGTGTTGAGCGATACATTGCAATGGAGCCGCGCCAAAGACTGGCTTTCCTTTACGTATAAATATGTGAAACAGGATATTGAAGACGAGGACAGCTACTACGTAAACCGCGATTTGGTCCGCATATTTTTAACTTCCTACGGACGCTACGCTGCTGGAACCAATGAGCAGGCAGGATTGGAATTGGTATTGCAGGAATTGCTTCCGTACAGCTTTATAGAATATAACGAGTATTTATTGGACAAAAAGCTGTATAAAACGTGGGTGGAGCTGCAAATGCTTGTAGGATTCGATGACTTGACTGAGCTAAAAGAGGTCATAAAAGAAATTGAAAAAGAAAATAGGGAATACGTCCTGCCCCTCTATCATCACGCTGTAATGGAAGCCATCGCTTTAAAACATAGGCAAGGCTATCGGCTAGCTGTCCGCTATTTAAAAAAGCTGCGCACCCATTACACAAAGTTGAAACGAACGGACGAATGGGAATTGTTTATTGAAACAATTGCCGCCTCCTATTCACGTTTACGTGCTTTTCAAGAAGAATTAAGGAAAGGAAAGTTAATCAATGATGAAGCAAACTGAAATCATCCTCCGCTCGCAATGGATAAACGGAACGGGATTATTTCTTTGGGGAGAAGATGAACACGGACGAGCGCTGCCGCTGGCAGAATGGAAGGAAAGCGCCTTTATCTGGCATGCCGCATCCTTTTACGGAACTCTTTTACATGAAATGAACAAGAACGGAACAGAAGGGGTTTTTCTTTCTCCCAGCATGGCGCTCGATTATGTGGCATCCCGTCCGCAAAACTCCTTTGCCCGCTTCCGCCTCAGTCCCGAGCTGGAAGCCTATCAGGAATCCGCAAAAGCATTACTAGAAGACTACCAATCCGGCAGCTTCATTCCGGACATGGAAAAATGGAAAGAAAACAAAGTGGAATGGAAGCCGCAAGGACATAAAATCGAAGATCCTTTTTTGCTGCAGTGGTTTTCGGAAGCAATAAACGACAGCATGGCAAAGCGAAAGCCGCGCAACAAACAATGGGAAAAAGCGCACCAATTGTATGAGCATCGCACATTTGTGGCCAAACAGTTGGCCACTGCGTTCAGTGAAGAAGATTGGCTCACAAAAATCGGCTATCTGGAAGATGATACACCGTTTACTATCAGCTTGCGCCTGCTAGAGCCGCAAGAAGACTATGAAATGTGGAAGCTGGAAACGATTCTTGTTCCGAAAAAAGGAACCAGAAAACCGGTTCTGTACGAAGGAGAAGCCTCTTTGCCTAAACGTTGGCTCATGTATAACGAGCGCATTCTTCGCACATACGAAGGCTGGAAAAAGCTTGTGCCGTGGCTGGTCGAAGACGGCATGCTTCGAAATGAATTGTTCGAACAAGAAGCATGGCGCTTTTTAACGGAAGCAAGCAACGAGCTGTTGGCTGCCGGTGTGGACATCTTGCTGCCGTCCTGGTGGCAAGCGCTGAAAAACAGCCGCTTGTCGCTTCGAGCCCAAGTCAAATCCAATACGCGCTCGCAGCAAGCCTTTTTCGGCATGAATACTCTTGTAAACTTCAACTGGCGCATCTCCACTGACGGAGTCGATTTCTCAGAAGAAGAGTTTCTAAGATTAGTGGAGCAAAACCGCCGCCTCATTAACATGAACGGGCAGTGGATCAAGCTTGATCCCGAGTTTATTGAACATGTCAAACATCTGATGGAAAAAGCGGATCGACAAGGCTTGCAGATGAAAGATATTTTACAACAAGAACTGCTGCGGACATCCGACAAAGAAGAAATAGAAGATCATGATCCGTTCTCGCAAATTGTCATTGAACTTGATGACTATTATGAGCGCTTGTTGCATCGTCTCACGGAAATTAAGGATGTACCATCCGTCACGATGCCGGATACCCTGCAAGCGTCCTTGCGTCCTTATCAGCAAACAGGGGTCGAATGGCTTCTTTACTTGCGTCATCTCGGCTTTGGCGCACTGCTGGCAGATGATATGGGACTTGGGAAAACGCTGCAAACCATTGCCTATTTTACGTATGCCAAGGAGCATGGTTTACTCGACGGACCGTCCCTCATTATTGCGCCGACATCGGTGCTTGGCAACTGGCAGAAGGAATTCGAACGATTCGCTCCTCACTTGACAGTGGATTTGCATTACGGAGCAAACCGGGCGAAGGGCGAAGCCTTCCTGCCTTCTTTAGAAGGAAAAGATGTCATTTTAACGTCCTATGCCCTTTCAAACCTGGATGAAGAAGAACTGGCATCTTATAAGTGGAGCGCTGTAGTGTTGGATGAAGCGCAAAATATAAAAAACGCGCACACAAAGCAGTCTCGTGCCGTTCGCCATTTAGAAGCGGCTCATAAAATCGCCTTAACGGGAACGCCGATGGAAAACCGCTTATCGGAGCTTTGGTCCATTTTTGATTTTCTCAATCCAGGTTATCTCGGAAGCCTGACCCAGTTTCAACGACGCTTCATCACCCCGATTGAAAAGGATCGGGACGAAGAAAAAATTCAGCAGGTACAACGGCTCATCTCGCCGTTCTTGCTGCGCCGGACAAAAAAAGATCCAGACGTGGCGCTGAACCTGCCGGATAAGCAAGAACAAAAAGAATACTGCCCTCTCACAGTAGAACAAGCCTCCCTGTACGAACAGATGGTGCAGGATACACTTGAAAATGTGCAAAGATTACAGGGCATTGAACGAAAAGGTTTTATTCTGCTCATGCTGAACAAGCTGAAGCAAATTTGCAACCATCCGGCTTTATACTTAAAAGAGGAAAATCCGGAACATATTATGGAACGTTCCATGAAAATGCAAAAGCTGGTTGAGCTCATGGAAAGCATACGCGAACGAAATGAAAGCTGCCTGATTTTTACTCAATATATCCGCATGGGAGACATGCTGAAGCAGCTGTTAGAACAGCGAACAGGCGAGCCTGTATTGTTTTTGAACGGAAGCGTACGCAAGACTGAACGAGATAAGATGATTGAACAGTTCCAAAACGGACGATATAAAACTTTTATCTTGTCGCTGAAAGCCGGCGGCACCGGCTTAAACTTAACTGCAGCCAACCATGTCATTCATTACGACCGCTGGTGGAATCCTGCCGTAGAAAATCAAGCGACGGACCGCGCGTACCGTATCGGACAAAAACGCTTCGTGCATGTCCATAAACTGATTACAACTGGAACATTAGAAGAAAAAATAGATGAAATGCTGGAGAAAAAGCAGTCGCTGAACGATGCCATCATTTCCAGCGACAACTGGATGACGGAGTTAACAACAGAAGAATTGAAGGAATTGTTGGGGGTATAGTTACCCCCTTCCTTTTTTGCCAAATAACACACTCCACACCGTAATCCCGGTTATGCCGCCTACTGTATCCAATACAGAGTCCTGCCAAAGCGGCGTCCGGTCTGCGGTAAACGACTGATGGATTTCATCCAACGCCGCATATCCTGTCGTTGCTAATAAAGCGAAAAGGAATGCTTTCTTTCGATCCATGCCATATCCGCCTAACGCACGGCAAATAAGCAATCCGAGAATGAAAAAGACGGTAAAATGCGCGCCTTTTCGCAAGAAAAACTCCAAAAAGCCAGATGCTCCCCGCTCCTCAATGCTGACCTCGCTTCCGGCATACGTAAAATGCACCGAGGAAAATAAATCTTGCACGGTATCCTCATCAATATATTGAGTAATGGTAGACCGCATATCTTGCTTTCCGTACGGCTGCGAGGACGAATAATAAATCAACCCTGCCCACAATAGTACAGGCAGCCAAAACCATAAAAATTTTTTCATATGCAACACCCACTACAGTGTACCACAAATCAGGAAAAATCGGCTCTTTTTGTCATGCTCTGCAAATTTTATTGCTTTTTCTACCCATGCAAACAAAGTACATGTCTATGTTGCATGATTCAATAGAAAGGCGGGGGTATTAAGCTGCATTCATAAACAATTAAACCAGATCCCTCGCTCATTAAAAATTTTTTCATTCCATGACCGAATCCCTCCCTCTCACAGCTATATATAAGGCGAAAGGGAGGTGAGGGAGATGGCAGTAATCACAGAATTGCAAGACATGAGCTTACGCCTTGTGTATCATGCCGGTACCGACCAAAACGGGAAAGCCATCATGAAAAACAAGGTGTACAAAAATGTAAAGCTGGATGCACAACCGGAGAAAATCAAAGAAGTTGCGCTTGCGATTGCTTCATTGCAGACTCGCACATTAGAAACGGTTCAGCTTGCAAGCACGTCCGGTGTAAACGAAGCGTAAGAGCTCGTTCCATCTCAACAGAAAGGAGGAGTGACCGATGGCACAAGTACTCGAGCTGAAATTTTTAAAAGAGGACGGTAAAGAAGCCACCTTCTCTATCGACTCTCCTATCGTTCCGGTCGATGAAGCAGCAGTGAAAGCTGTAATGGATACAATCCTTGCTTCCGGCGTCTTCGAAGCTACAAGCACGCCGAACGCCCGCAAAAAAGGAGCGCGCTTGGTGGACCGTTCCGTTTCGGAAATCGATTTGAATCTATAAGCAAAAGAAGGGGCCTACTGGTTAGGCTCCTTCTCTTCTTTGGGATATTTCACAGGAATGAAATGATCCGCAATCCCGACCGTCACATATTCATATGTTTCTTCGCCTAAAGTGAATTCGGTTGTATACGTGGAAAAGAAAATATAGTCTTTTTCTGTTGTATACTTATCCACGAGAATCCCGACTTGAGGCTCCAAATATCGTTTCGCCAGCTTTTTCCCCAGACCCGCCAGCTCTCCAAGCAATCCGTCCTTATCTTCTTCCTGCAGCTTGGATAAATAATCATGAATCTCATTTCGCGTCATAATCTGCTTGGACGCCCAGGCTATATATTCTCCTTTACTTGGATTGCTGCTTGCCAAATATACGAGCAATACAACAAACAGAATAGACAATACATACCGAAATCTCATCGCTCTCTCCCCCATTCACTCCTATCTATTCCACAATCAATTTTCAATTCCTCTCTTTATTGTTCTCTGATTGCTGGAATAGCCTCATTCAACAACGCGATTTGTCTTTTCTGCTGCATGCTGCCGGAAAAATGAATGAACAGAGCGGAAGTTCAAAAAAACTTAGCACGGTTACCCGCGCTAAGTCCTTTTTTAGTTCCAGCATATCTAAGCTTCATACGGGATGTTCCTTTTTCTCCGCATGATTTCCAGTTAAATTGCACGAAAATGATAATAATTGCACCAAATACAAAATACGCTTCAAAATAGTTGTCTCCATAAAAAACCCCGCTGTTATACCGCGCCTTTCATAGGCGGCGCCTTTGCAGGAGCCGGTTTGCGGAACAAGGAATCGAATATCATTCCATCAATGCCCACTCTGCTCGCATTGCGGTCGGCATGCAATAAAAGCAGAGAAAGGGCAATCATTTGCGGGTTCACCCACACGGAGCCGCTGAACAAATAAGCAAAATTCATCACAAGTGCAAACCGAAGCGATACATGGGTAAAGCACCCTAACAACAATCCAAGCCCGACAAAAAACTCTCCGAGCGGAATGAGATGGTTCAAAATATCCACGTTCGGAAGCATCACATGCTTCAAAATAAAGGCCCACCAATCTTGCACAAGACGGTCTTGTGTATCTGCTTTTTTTAGTGCCTCCCGTAAAAATTTCGTCGTATCAAACGACTTGCCGGAAATCTTGTCCCATCCTTGAGTGATCCATACGAATGCAAGATACAAGCGTACAACGGTTAAAACGATGGCCATTTTTTTATTTGTGCGCAAATACTCTGTAAACAAACTATACTCTCCTTCCCTCTATCACCATACCCCTACATACCTTATCTAATGATAGAAAGAAGCACGAGTTAAGTCAATATTTTTAGAAAATTACATTAAATTGAAGAAATGTGTATTTTAAACAGATCTCACTGTAACTCCAGATGCTCCCGCAGCGTTTTCGATACAGCTTGCCGGGAAGCATCCGTTACAAAGTAATACCATCCCTTATTCACCAATTTCCCTTCTCCCTGCATTTGCAGCTGTTCAAAATTTTCGCTTGCCCGTTGATAATTTTGATATATGTTATACATCTCCTCCGCGGTCAAGTTCGTCTTAATGTTCTTTTGGATAGCTTGTAAAATGTCGTCATAATGAGTAAGCGATGAAAAGGTTGCCCCTCGCTGGATTACAGCTTGAATGACTTGGCGCTGCCGCCGCTGCCTTCCGAAATCGCCATTCGGATCCTCTTTGCGCATGCGGGCATAACTCAATGCATCTTTTCCGTTCAAGTGAAGCAATCCTTTCGAAAAATGGGATCCTTCAAAGCTGAATGCGAAAGGATTATCAACAGTTACACCCCCCACTGCGTCGACAATGTCCTGAAATCCTTCCATGTTGACTTGTATATAGTAATCGATCGGCACATCCAAAAACTGTTCTGCCGTATCCATCGCCATTTGTACACCTCCATAGGCATAGGCATGATTGATTTTATCTTTTATGTTTTTTCCCGCGATTTGAGTATACGAATCACGCGGAATGCTTAATACCTTAGTGGAGCTTTTATTGGGATTTACTGTTACAAGAAGAAGGGAATCGGAACGTCCCTTATCTTCTCCGCGCCCATCCACTCCAAGCAGCAAAATCGAAATGGGCTCTTGCCGCTTCACTTCAACCGACTTCGGACGTTTCCTAGAAAAATCTCTTTCAATTGGCTCATGAACAGAATGCAGCGTTTTATTCAACGATGTATACATATTATAGACATAGACGCCCGTTCCTCCGATTACGGTCAATAAAACAGCGGCAATCCAAATTAAAATTCGTCTTTTTTTTGTCATTCCATTTGTTCCTCCACTTCCATACTACGAATAGTATGGACCAAAACAAAAGGATTATTGATTCATCAAACGTGTGATGAAAGTAAAATTTCTTAAAAAATTCTTACATAAATATTCATATTCTCTTAATATATTGGATAAAATTACCATGTTATAATGATGATGAACTTTTAATCACGGAGGGAATTTATGAACTGTTATACAACTTATACAATTTCCGAAACGACGATTGCCCTTCTGCCGTATGCCGACATGGTATACCGCACAAAAATTTTGGATGAGAACGGCTGGTTTTATTCCACGAAAACAGGCTCCGAATTAATCAAAGAAAGTTGTGTCCGCGACGGAGCCACCTATTCGGGAAAAAGAGATGCCGTGAAGGCGTTATTTGCTTTTAAGCAGAACGTTCCCATTTTGATTGATAAGGAAAAACGGATTTGCGCCATTCCGTCCAAGTCTCCCGAACGCTGGGATTGTGAATGGTATTTCTATTCTCATGTTACCGGTTGTGAAAAACAAAACAATGAAACTGTTTTACACTTTTATAACGGGATGCAGCTTCAGATTCGCTCCACCTATTACACCACGAAACAGCAGCTCCATAAAGCCGCTCACATTATTGCTTATTTTTACATACAAAAATAAAAAGCCATCAGCGGGAAATTCTTCCCGCTGATGATCATCTGATAAACCGCATACATTACTCCAGTTTCTTTTTGATTTTCGCAAGTCCTCCCCGGTATAAGGAGCGAACGGTATCATAGGTTACATTCATCTCTTTAGCAATATCCGCCAAACTCTTCCCGTAATAAAACCGCTGCAAAAAAACATTCTTCTGCCTTTCGTTAAGCCCTTCCAAATATGGTTCCAGCTCATCCTTCTCCATGCTCCCGCTCTCATCCGGAATAGTTTCGGCAATGATGGGATCTAAAAAAGTATGCTTATTCTCAAAGCGAGAATCCGAGCGCAGCTTTCCTAACAAATACCCGCGCACCGTATGCAGGGCATACGCAGAAAAACATCCTTTCCCTTCCTCAAATTTGTCATAAGCCTTCCAAAGTCCGATTAATCCGCACTGATAAAACTCTTCGTAATCCCGATAAATAGAGAGTTTCTTCATCTGATTTTTAATCATCTTATCATACAATAGAACAGCTTCCTCAAAAGTACCCGGTTTCACGGCAAGTTCCTTTGGAAAAGCGCGCTTTTCATTTATTCCGCGGTACTTTTACAATAATGGCTTTTTTACATGCTCTCACTTGCCCAATTTTCGTATTTCCTTAAGGGAAATTTCAAATTTCCATAAGAGGTTTCCTCAAATTTATCCAAGGAGCATTTCATGTAACGGCATATTTGCAGAGCCGGCTCGATGAATAAGGAATTTGGATAATTTTTTTATGAGTTTCGTGCAATCAACTATAAAATTGGCTTAAATTGAAAAAAAGAGACTCTGCAGCCTCTTCATTTCAATCTTATTTTGTTGCAATAAAATAATCCGTTACATACTTGGCCCATACCTCGTGTCCCTTTTCATTCGGGAACCCGGCTTTTCTCGTTATATACTTCAAAATCTCCTCGGAATTGCCATCCGGCCAAGTTTCCCAGTGATTGAGATATATATAAGAGTGAGTGTTTGCATACGCTTGTAACGCTTTAGGATAGGGGATTTTCATATTTTTGAAATAAAAAAAGATGAGGCTTCTCTAAACCTCATCTTTTTACGATCAATCAAAATAATTGTATAAACCGTCGCGAAGTGCTTCGGCTAATTTTTGTTGATAACCTGGTGTAGCCAGGAATACTCTGTCGACAGGATTTGAAATAAACCCTAATTCTGCAAGGGCAGCCGGTCTTTCATTATTTCGAAGGACAGAGAGATCACCTGCTTTTACACCTCTATCATTTGCTCCTGTCTTTTTAATCAATGCGTTTTGAATAGAAGTTGCCAAGTCTATACTGCTCTGTGCAGTGAACGATTGATGATATGTTTCGATACCTGAAGCAGGCGATCCTTCCCCGCCTGAGTTAAAATGCAAGCTGACAAAAGCATCTGCTTTCGCATCATTTGAGATTTGTGCACGCATTTTTAATTCAGTAGCTAATCCATTGTTAGGCTCATTTGAATTGAAATAAAGATGTTTGTCTATAGCGCGCGTCATAATGACTGTCGCCCCTTGGGCTTCCAATAAATCTCGAAGCTTTAACCCTACGCTTAAAGTCCAATCTTTTTCTTTATAGCCACCGCCCATAGCACCCGGCCAGTAACCGCCATGTCCTGGATCCACCACAATCACTTTGCCGTGCAGAGGACTGATTAAAATGGTTGTAGAAGCAGATTGTACCTTTCCGTCCTTATCTGTAACACGAACGGTCATAGTATGATTCCCCTTCGTTAATGAAGAGGTATCAAGCGAATAAGTGAATCCGCTGTTTTGATTGTTGTACAATGGAAATACATTGGCAACATCCGCTCTTGATAAACCGTATTGCGCTTGTCCCTTCACTGCTCCGTCTACCAGTATCTCGACTTTTGAGACTCCGCTTTCCGCCAACGCCCAGCCCTTCACTGTTTGTACCTGGTCGACTGCCTGATTTGGTGCAGGTTGGTCGATAGAAATGCGGATCGGCAATTTCACTACTTGTACATTGATTTCTGCGCTTTTCTTATCACCGCTAGTGGTAGTGATGGTCACCGTAAGTTTATGCGTTCCCGCAGACAGGCTTTTTGTATTTAAAAAGTATTCAAAACCGCTGTTTTGATTGTTGTACTTCGGATATACTTTGTAGACATCCGGACGAGACAGACCAAGCGTTGCTTGCCCTTGTAATACTCCATCTACAAATACTTCCGCTTTGGCAATGCCATCTTCTGCTAATGCCCATCCTTTGACACGATAATTGGAAGCTACCTGTGCATTATTAGCAGGCGTATCTACAGTCAGAAGGACCGGAAGCTCGCGAACAACATTTACTTTCCGATTGACCGTTTGAACGTCTCCGCTTTTCGTTGTCGTACGAACAGTAATCGTGTGTGCGCCTTGCGTCAATGTCTTCGTATTTAACAAATACTCGTAACCGCTGTTTTTGTTGTTGTAATTCGGATATACTTTGTATACATCTTCACGAAGCAAGCCCAGTGTCGCTGCTCCCTTTAAAGTTCCGTCTACCAGAACCTCTACTTTGGCAACGCCATCTTCCGCCAGTGCCCATCCTCTGACCTTCTGAGTGCCGCTTATTTGTGCATTCTCACTCGGATCATCGATAGTCGTCCTGATTGGAAGCTGACGAACTACACTAATCTGGATTGTGCTTGTACTCTGCACCCCGTTGTTTGCGGTAGTGCGGATTCCCAAAGTATGAGACCCCTGCTTCAGCAGCTTCGTGTCCAATTTGTATTCAAATCCGCTGTTTTGGGTGTTATATTGCGGGAATACTTTATACACATCCAATCGCGAAAGGCCGTATTTTGCTGCTCCGATTGGCTTTCCGTCAATCAGAACTTCTACTTTGGCAACACCGGAATCTGCCAGTGCCCAGCCGCGTACAGTCGCAATGCCTTTTACTTGTGCATTTGCCGCCGGTTCATCAATAGTAGTTTTAATTGGTGCGATCGTTTTCACAAATACAGGCTGACTTTCATTATGAAGACGATCGACCGCAGTTACTGCATACACATACTCTTGATTTGCCGCTGCTGTTTTGTCAACATATGCAGTCCCTTGGCTTTTATGAACCGTACCCAACAGTTTTGTCGCATCGTTGATATCCTGTGTTTCACCTTGCTTAAATCGGTAAATGGCGTAATATGCCGCATCACTTGCTGCGTTCCATGACACAGACACGCCTTGGCTTGTCCTTTTGACAGCAACAGCCCCGGGTTTTGCAGGCGGCGTACTGTCTTTGGTCGGCGTCGTCGGAACTAAAGCCGGATACTTATACACATCGTTCTTTAAACGGTCTTTGATGCCAAGAACATTGCTCTGCAAGGAACCGGCTCTAAAGTGCATGCCGCCTTGAATCCCATTCTCGCGATCGAACTTAATTTGATTAGGAATTTCTTCGTAGGCGTTTGTCCAGTCCTCCAAGGATGAACTTGTACCGAGCTTATAATCAGCATGACCTATGTAAAGCTGAACATTCGTTCCTTTTACTTGCTCTTTCCACCACTGTGTCAGGACTTCATAAGGAGCGGCCTTATGCCCGAACTTCCAATAGATTTGCGGAGTGATATAATCGATCCAGTTCTGTTTGACCCATTTTACCGAATCTGCATATACCCGGTTATAGCTTTCCATCCCTGTTGTATACTGTCCGCTTCCATAAGGGATGTTTTTCCAAATGCCATTCGGACTGATGCCAAACTTCACATATGGCTTAGCCTTTTTAATACTGTCAGAGAGATCCTTGACGAACATATCAATATTGTTTCTTCGCCAGTCTCCGAGATTCGTAAAGCCGTTGTTGTACTGTGCAAAAGTTTGTGCATCATTAAAATCCGCTGCGTTTTTGATGTCCGGATAAAAATAGTCATCCAAATGCACAGCGTCAATGTCATACTTGTTTACAACTTCCAAAATGGTATCCTTAATGAAGGTTCTTACTTCCGGAATACCAGGGTTATAATACATTCCATTATTATAGTCAACCTTCCATTCCGGATGTTGTTTAGCGGGATTCGAATCTGCTAACGTATTTACATCTGTGCTGGTAGAGGAAATACGAAACGGATTAAACCATGCGTGAAACTCCAAATTGCGTTTATGAGCTTCAGCAATCATAAATTGAAGCGGATCGTAACCAGGGGATTGCCCTTGCTTTCCTGTTAAAAACTGTGACCAAGGTGCCTTAGTGGTAGGATATAAAGCATCCCCCATCGGCCTTACTTGCACAATCACCGCGTTCATTCCCATTGCTTTCAAATCACCCAACAATGAGATAAATTCTGCCTTCTGTGCCGCCTGGTTATTTACGGATTTAGGCCAATCCATATTCCAAACCGTTGAAATCCAGGCCGCGCGAAGTTCTCGCTTCTTGTATACAGTCTGCATTTCCGCTTTGGCAACTTTCGCAGGCAAAACGGGAACTAGAATACTAGACAACAAGAGACATAGAACGGCTGCCAGTTTCCCTATTCTGTTGTAAATCTTACTCACCTGTCCTTTTCCCCTCCTAAAATTCGGTGACATTTGTTTTAAATCGACAAAAAAATCATATCATCGACCATAAAGTGTGTCTATATGAAAACAAAGATAAAACAAATTTTATTTCCAATTTTAAGAATTTTTATATGAGACTATTAAAATATAAAACTTAATCGATACAATTTATTGATCCGTTCCTGCTCAAATTAAAACCCCTGAGACAGAGACTCTTTCCAGGGGTTCGCTTGCAATTATTTTTCTTGTCCGTATCCTTTTGGACGGGCTTGATGATGTTTTCTAGTGAAAACTGTGCTTTCCATCCAAGCTCATAAATTTTTTGCGAAGAAGCGATAAGCTGGGCAGGATCCCCGGCTCTTCTCTCTGTGTATACAATCTTCGCTTGTTTTTCTGTTACCTTTTCGCATGTTTCAATAATTTCTTTAACTGAAAATCCTTTTCCATTTCCTAAATTATACGTTTCATTTGTCTTTTCGCCCGAAAGCAAACTTTGCAAAGCAAGAATTTGGGCATTGGCCAAGTCTGTTACATGAATATAGCCATGAATACATGTTCCGTCATGCGTATCATCATCTGTACCAAATACAGAAATCGTGTCACATAGTCCTAATAAATGCTGCTTTCATCGTAAGAATTAAAAGCATTCCTCATATTATGACTTTATTGCTTGACAGCATACATTTCCAATTTTGCTTTTAAGAAACGCAGTAAGTCTTCTCGCAATTCTTCTTGCTGCAATGCCCTCTCAATCGTTGTTTCAATAAAACCAAGCTTTTCTCCTACATCGTAACGCTTTCCTTCGAAGTCATAAGCAAATACTCGCTGAATTTCGTTTAACTTTTGAATGGCATCCGTTAATTGAACTTCTCCGCCTGCACCGATTTGCTGCTCTTCCAAGAACATAAAGATCTCCGGTGTCAAAATATAGCGCCCCATAATGGCCAAGTTAGAAGGAGCTGTTCCCGGAGCCGGCTTTTCTACGAATCGACGCACCTGATAGCGGCGTCCTTGCTGCTCCAGCGGATCGATGATGCCGTAACGATGCGCTTCATTCTCCGCAACTGCCTGTACACCGATAACAGATGACAATGTTCTTTCATACTCATCCATCAATTGACGCAAGCACGGCTTTTCTGCTTGTACAATATCGTCGCCTAAAAGAACAGCAAACGGCTCATTTCCGATAAAGCTGCGCGCGCACCATACCGCATGTCCCAGCCCTTTTGGCTCTTTTTGACGAATATAGTGAATGTCAACCATCTTAGAAGATTCCTGAACCTTTTCCAGCAAATCAAACTTTTTCTTTTCCAACAAGTTTTGCTCCAATTCAAATGCATGGTCAAAATGGTCTTCGATTGCGCGTTTTCCTTTTCCGGTTACGATGATAATATCTTCAATTCCCGATTCAATAGCTTCTTCTACGATATATTGAATCGTCGGTTTATCGACAATCGGCAGCATTTCCTTTGGCATCGCTTTTGTCGCAGGGAGGAAACGGGTTCCTAACCCGGCTGCAGGGATAATCGCTTTTCGAACCTTCTTCACTGAAAGTCTCCTCTCTGTTTAGAACATGGTTTTACATGTAGTGTTTGTAAAAATGCATATAAATTTGCATTATAATAAAAAATTCAGGATTTCTTTTTTAGGCGCAGCACATAAATCACTTGTGATGCTATGTACATACACCAGCGCCTTTTCACGCAGTTCCATAACTCTTATATCATAGCAAACTGAAAATCGAAATTTAATACTTTTTGTCAAATTAATTGTATGAGAATTCCTTTTTGTAGAATTCCTTACTTATCTATATATTGAATCATACGTGACATAAAATAAGGAACTAAAAAACCCGCTGCAAACGCAACGGGTTTCGTCTTATGGCATCGGCGGCGTTGGAAGAAAGGCAGAGCCGCCGGCGAACAGCAAACCAAGCACAAAGATCACTACAAGCAATCCAATCGTTTTGTTTTTGCTTAAGCCGGCCGCGATGTATAAACCAATACCGACAAGGATTAAACGCCAAATCGCAAATACATCAAACGCGCCCGCAATCGCAAAGCCCAGGGAGCCCGTCTCAAATAAGGAGCTGAAGTTTGTATAAGATGCAATCTCCCCGCCCAGAGCAGCAAGCAACAGCGTATTGATAAGAGAACCAAGTGCAGTAATAATGCCTGCGAATATAAGGATAGAAAACAGCTTCCTATACGGAGTATCGTTGCTGAGAATCATCATGCACACCTTATAAAATAAAGCGGTAATCGCCAAGCCGATAGGAGTTCCGAACAGTCCCGCGGCAACAGCACCGCCGACTGCAAACATCTTGAGTCCTTTGCCTCCCTCTCCCAAAATGTCTCTCGCTTCCTGCAATTGCGGACTTCCCGCAGCGAAATAAGCTGCGATCCCCCCCAATACAGCGTTTAAAACTGCCAGAATCAATAATGGTCCCCATATCGGAGCATTCTCCCTCATCTTCTCAAACTGCTGCACCGGAGCCCAAATCATTCCAAACAACGACGGCTTCGGCTTATGCACCTTTTCTTCTTGTACCATGGCTTCCATATTTCGCACCTCTCTCATTTTTTATATTGTTCCCACCAACGCTACGACCATCTGCAGAGAGCTGATGGAAGTTTTCCTAGTTATTCGTATCGCAGCGCATCGATCGGATCGAGCTTCGCTGCTTTATTGGCCGGAATCAAGCCGAAAATGATGCCAAGGGACATGGAGAACAATACGCCCCCAAGAACGACTTCGCCTGACACGAGCGGCGGCCATTTTGCGAAGGAAGATACGATATATGCGCCTCCCACTCCCAATCCGATGCCGATAATTCCGCCTAGCATCGTTAACATCATCGCTTCTATTAAAAACTGAAGCAAAATTTTGCTGCGTGTGGCACCCAGCGCTTTGCGGATCCCGATTTCTCTCGTCCGCTCCGTTACAGACACCAGCATAATGTTCATCACGCCGATGCCGCCGACCAATAACGAAATACTCGCAATCCCGCCGATAATCATCGTCATGATATTCGTCACTTTGGAAATGCTCTCTTGAATCTCTTTCAAATTGAACACTTCATACTTTCCTTTTACATCGCTCGGTTTATTGTCATTCAGAACCGTCACGGCTTTCTTTCCTGCCAGCTCCAGCTTGTTCACATCATGCGCTTGAATCGTTACCGTTTGGATCGTGTCCGTGCCGTACAGCACCGGCCAAAGCGATAACGGCAGCAAGATGCTTGGCATGTCAAATCCGAACAAATCCGTTCCTTCATTATATATGCCGACTACCTCAAATGGTTGTCCTTTAATTTCAACGATTTTACCAACCGCACGCTCATGCTTAAACAGCTCTTTCGCAGCGGCTTCGTTGATGATAACCGCATTATTGGACTGCATAAAATCAGTTTCCGTTAGTTTACGTCCTTTTGTAATCTTCACGGTATTCACCGCAAAATAATCATTGGTAATGCCTGTAATTTGCGTTCCGACCGTCTCTTCTCCAAAATTCAAATCTTCCATTTGCGAGTTCGTCGTAATCACATGGCTAATCTCTTTAATTTTGCGGAGCTGATATAAATCCTCTTGCGTAAACACCGGCATCTGGTCAAAGCCCATCATCGCAAACGAATCGTCTGTATCCGGCTGAAACGTCAGCTCCAGCGTATTGTTTCCTTTTCCCGCAAACTGGGACTTCAACGCCGCTTCCCCGCCTTGCCCGATGGCCACAACCGTAATGATGGAGCCGACCCCGATGATGATTCCAAGAATCGTTAACGCTGAACGGAGCTTATGCGCCAAAATGGAAGAAAGGGCAATTTTCACACTATCCAATAAACTCATGCGTACCATCTCCTGTCTTCCATAATCTCTCCGTCCTTAATGAGGATGCGGCGCTTTGTATACGCAGCCACCTCTTCCTCATGCGTAACCATAATGACCGTCGTGCCTTCTTGGTTGAGCTGCGTAAAAATATTCATGACCTGCTCGCCCGACTTTGAATCCAATGCACCCGTCGGCTCATCCGCCAAAATGAAGCTCGGGTTGTTCACAATCGCACGCGCGATGGCCACGCGCTGCTTTTGTCCTCCTGATAATTGCGTCGGCAAATGATGAACGCGATCAGCCAGCCCCACCTTTGATAAGGCTTCAAACGCCCGGTCCCGCCGGTCTTTTTTCCGTACGCCCCCGTAAATGAGCGACAGCTCCACGTTTTCCAATGCTGTTAATCGCGGCAGCAAGTGAAAGTGCTGAAACACAAAACCGATGGATTGATTGCGAATCGCTGCCAGCTTCTTCTCATCTGCAGCCAACACGTTTACCTCATTTAAGGTATAGTTTCCGTCTGTCGGGCGATCCAAACAGCCGATGATGTTCATTAACGTCGATTTTCCCGAGCCTGAAGGTCCCATAATGGACACAAACTCGCCGCCCGCGATCTCCATGCTGATATCTTGCAATACCGGCACTTCCAACGGCCCTTGCTTATACGTTTTATAAATGTGCTGCAGCTTAATCACGCACATCCACTTCCATTCCGTCCGTCACTTTACTAGAAGGATTTTTTACAACTTTGTCTCCTGCTTTCACACCGTCTGTAATTTCCATCCACTCGCCGTCGCTGATGCCCGTCGTCACTTCTTTCTTATGTACCTTTCCTTTTTCCACAACGTAGACAAACACGCCGTTTCCTCTTTCCACCACGCTGCTTCGCGGCACCGCCATCATTTTCTTCGAAGATAAATCCACTTCTAACGACACATGATAGCCCGGCGCAAGCTCATCTTGCGATTCTAATACAGCTTTATACGAATAATACGAAATCATTTGGGTTTGCTGTCCCGCAGCCACGGCATCTCCCGCCTCATCCGCTGCCGGATACTCGCTCACTTCCGTAATCTTCCCTTTCCAGGTTTTATTCGCCACTGCTTTCGCTGTTACTGTAATCGGCTGATCCGGACGAATTTGTCCCTTCTGCAATTCTGTTAACGTTCCCTGAATTTGGTACGGCTCATTCGATGCGATTTGCATGAACGGCTTGGCGCCCATCGCATTCCCCTGCATGGAAGATTCGTCAATGCTTCGCACCACTCCTGCATGTTCGCTGTATACAATTAATTCACTTTGCTTTTTCTTCAACTCTTCCATCTGTAAATCGTTTCGTTCTATTTCCAGCTCCGTGCTTTTATGCTGAAACTCCAATTCCTGCAGCTGCGCTTCTAACGGCCCAATGACATCAGCACCCGCACCGGTAGCCTTTGCTTTTTGGATTTCGTCTTTTGTGGAAGCGATTTTCTTTTTTTCTTGCTCAAAACGAAGCGAAGTCATCTTCTTTTCCACATCCGCTTGCTTCATCTGCAAAGCAAGCTCGGAATTCTCATATGAAAACAATTTTGTTTTCGCTTCGATGCTTTGCCCTTCTTTTACAAAAATCTCTTTTACCTTTCCTTTTGTCGGGTCCACGTAAACCTGTTCCGTTTCGCCCGGCACCACTTTACCGGAAATGAGCTTTGTGTTGCTTAACGTACGCTCTGTTACCTTAGCAAACTGCAAATCTTCTACCTTATCTTTCTTTTTGCTCTGTAAAAGAAAGATGTTCACGGCAACCACGACAAGCAGAAAGGAAATGACTCCAAGAATGATCCACTTCTTCTTCGGGTTCCGCCTCGTTTCGGTTTGCATTCTATCTACTCCTTTTCCAAATATTGCATTTATATTAAAAAATTGTATAACAATTTCAACAATTCGACAACACGATAGGAAAAATTTCACTCTTTTTACAATTATCCAGCATATAAAACATATAATCTTCCTAAATAGAAATACGACTTAAGTCTCATTGCAATTACATTTCAAGCCCGGTTAGAAATATTGCGATATACCTTATGATTAGGAAGACGATTGTAAAAGGAGGGGAAACACTTTGAAAGACTCATGGTATCTCATAGCCGGTTTTCTCACCATTTTCATTGGAATCAGTCTGTTTGTGAATGCTATAGGGGCGGGATATACCTTGCTCGGACCACTATTTTTGCTTGGCCTTGGGATCATCTTGGCTCTGTACACATATCGTTGGGCCGGCTATTTCGTTCTTTCTCTGGCACTGATTTCGCTTTTCTTTACTGTTTTCCACATCAACATCGCTCCCATCGTATTTGCTCTCCTGCTTTTCTATGCTAGGTATCGCCTGTTAACAACAGCCGGAAGCCTCCGAACCTTACTTAGACTTTTTGAAAGGAAGGATGATTACGAAACTGGTTTATTTTCCAAGGAATTGGAAGAATTTCAACAGAAATAAAAAATGAATGCAGGTGCTGACTACAAGCCAGTGTTCATGATGAGAGGAGATAACTATGAGAAAATGTTTAGGTATTATATTGATCTTGTGCAGTATTGCTGTATTCTTTGTGATTCTGAAAGATAATTTTATCGAAACCTGGTTTTCAAATGAACCAAAGCAAACAGAAACGGCAGCCATGAACGGAGTACAAACCATCAACATCGAATCTTCCAGCGCCAAAGTCAAGATCATCCCCGAAGATCGAAATGATGTAACAGCTGTGCTGCACAAAAGCGGCAACACTCCAGCGGATTTAGTTGTCGAACGAGAGGGAAACAGCGTAAAGGTCGCAATTGAACGCCGTTGGTTTGACTGGTTTTCCTTTAACAAAAAAATGACGCTAACTGTGTACATGCCAATGGATTACAACAACGATATGTCCTTCGACCTTAGTTCGGGCAACTTAGAATTTGACGGTTCATCCATGAAAGTAAATGAATTGGAAGTGGATATGAGTTCAGGAAATGTAGATCTTTAAGATTTGCACGTCAGCCATTTACAAGCTGATGTATCATCAGGGAATTTCAAGCTCCAGCATGTTACCGCCAAAACGGCAGACTTTGATCTCAGCTCCGGCAATGTCGATCTATATATAACTGACTAACATTTCCATCTTTGATTGTTTACGTTCCTTGGTTATTGTCCATACTGTTTACTAGAACAAGAGAACAAGGAGCGAATCTTAGATGAGACGACGTATCACCATTACCCACTCACACGGCTTG
>JBHGXS010000057.1:0-15060 GCA_041920565.1 Bacillus sp. (in: firmicutes)
TTTGAGAGAATGAACTCTCTAAGGTCTAGTGATGATGGCGAAGAGGTCACACCCGTTCCCATTCCGAACACGGAAGTTAAGCTCTTCAGCGCCGAGGGTAGTTGGGGCTTTGCCCCTGCGAGAGTAGGACGTCGCTAGGCAGCAAAAAGAACCAGTCAATTCGACTGGTTCTTTTTTATTTTTTGAAATTGTACTGATGAATGGATAGCATTTCATACTTATTTCCCTGAAAATACAGACTGATTAAGAAGATTTTCCAAATAAATATAAATAAATAAAATACGGGACCTTATCTGTTGAAATAGATAAAAATTGATGAATAAAGGGGTAATCTTCAGTGGAATAACTATGCAGCAAATCGCTCCACCATTCAGTTTCATAACGAGAAATCATGCTAAGATTATACATCAATAAATAATGCGATAATAATTCTGGAAGGATCTTCATCTGTTCACGGTCAGCTGGAAGAAAGTAGCTTTGATTATATAAATTATAGGTAAGAGGAGAACAATTTAAAGCGTTCCAATTAGAGAGAAGTGTTTGAAATACCAGCTTGTTAGGTTCATCTTCTTGTTTTATGTATTTCCATTTTAATTCATAACATGTAGTTTCTATGTAATCAATAAATCGTTCTTTTGTCATATGATAACTATCTAATATATCTAAAGGGAGTGAAACTGTTTGTTCATTCAACTGCTTTACTTCATAAAAGATGGAATCTTTTTTACTGTATTTAAACAAATCTGATAGCTCTGCTATTCGTCTTAACAACATTCCCATTGTAAATTTTTCCCCTTCTAAGTGTTTCATGTGAAACATTTTTTCCCCGATATGAGTAAACAATCCAAGCTTTTGGATTTTTACTTCATCATGCAAAAATTCGTAGCTTTGTTTTTTTCGTTTTCTGGTCGTAACTCCATGTGCCAAAACAGAAGTAGACTCTGGATATTCCGGGTCCACAGTAAGCAAGCATGCTTTAAACAATTGAATCATGCCATAAAACAAAAGGACGGGCTTGATAGATAAAGGAGAAAGGCGAGAGAGATCATAGTAGCTTTTTCCATGTTCTAAGTAGTAAATGAATGGATAACAATTTTCGAAGCTTTTTTTCTCAGGATCAGCAATTCCGAGCTTTTTATAACATTCATACAAATAATTTTGAGAATTAGCAGATGATATAAAAAAGCTTAACTTATGCCAGGTAAATTCACTGTTAATCATATAGCCGACTCCTTTAATAATCTAAATATTCTAACATATACTATCTTCCTTGACAGTATTTTGTCCAATTGTTAAGCTACTAATAATATTTTAGGAAGCATAGGGGGAATAAGTGCATGTGGGAAAGTAAATTTGTAAAAGAAGGTTTAACGTTTGATGATGTATTGTTAATTCCTGCCAAATCAGAAGTGTTACCGCGTGAAGTAAGTGTAAAAACTGCTTTGTCCGATACGCTGCAGCTTAACATTCCGCTTATCAGCGCCGGAATGGATACAGTAACAGAGGCAGAAATGGCAATTGCAATGGCCCGTCAAGGCGGTTTAGGGATCATTCATAAGAATATGTCCATCGAACAGCAAGCAGAACAAGTTGACAAAGTTAAGCGCTCAGAAAGTGGCGTTATCACAGACCCATTCTTCTTAACTCCAGATCATCAAGTATATGATGCAGAACACCTAATGGGAAAATATCGCATCTCCGGTGTTCCAATCGTAAATAACGAATCAGAACAAAAGTTAGTCGGTATTCTCACAAACCGTGATTTACGCTTTATTCAAGATTTTTCCATTAAAATTTCAGATGTGATGACAAAAGAAAATTTAATTACAGCTCCAGTCGGAACAACATTAACTGAAGCTGAGAAAATTTTACAAAAACACAAGATTGAAAAGCTTCCTCTTGTTGATAAAGACGGTGTATTAAAAGGTCTAATTACAATTAAGGATATTGAAAAAGTTATTGAATTTCCAAACTCAGCAAAAGATAAGCAAGGCCGTCTTTTAGTGGGGGCTGCTGTCGGAGTAACAGCAGATGCTATGATTCGTGTAGATGCTCTTGTAAAAGCAAATGTGGATGTAATTGTAGTTGATACAGCTCATGGTCACTCAAAAGGCGTAATAGAAAAGGTAAAAGAAATTCGTGCCAAGTATCCAAAATTAAACATTATTGCAGGTAACGTGGCAACGGCAGAAGCAACGCGTGATTTAATTGAAGCGGGTGCTAACATTATTAAAGTAGGCATTGGGCCTGGATCTATTTGTACAACACGTGTTATCGCAGGGGTTGGTGTTCCTCAATTAACAGCGGTATATGATTGTGCGACAGAAGCTCGCAAGCACGGTGTTCCTGTTATCGCAGATGGCGGTATCAAGTATTCTGGTGATATTGTGAAAGCTTTAGCAGCAGGTGCTCATGCAGTAATGCTTGGAAGTATTTTTGCGGGTGTTTCTGAAAGTCCAGGTGAAACAGAAATTTTCCAAGGCCGCCGCTTTAAAGTATATCGCGGTATGGGCTCTGTAGGAGCAATGGAAAAAGGAAGTAAGGATCGCTATTTCCAAGAAGGAAACAAAAAGCTTGTTCCAGAAGGTATTGAAGGCCGTGTACCTTATAAAGGACCGCTTGCAGATACGGTTCATCAGTTAGTTGGCGGATTGCGTGCGGGCATGGGATATTGCGGTGCTCCAGATTTAGAGTTTTTACGTGAAAATGCACAGTTTATTCGTATGTCCGGCGCAGGTTTACGTGAAAGCCATCCGCATGATGTACAAATTACAAAAGAAGCACCAAACTATTCATTGTAATATTCCATTTTTCGACAGAGATAGTCTATCTCTGTCTATTTTTTTTGAATTGTGTTAGAATAACGGTTATGTGAGAATTTTTTTATTTGGAGGTAGCAACGTGAAAGGTTCTTTTCAAACACGATTACTTGTAATTGTTAGTGTGTTTGCATTGTTGTGTACTATATTTACATATGGACCAAAACAGACGTTTGCACAAGGTGCATTGGATATTCAAGCTGAATCCGCTATCTTGATTGAAGCAGAATCAGGAAAAATTTTATTCCAGAAAAACCAAGATGCTGCTTTGCCAATCGCAAGCATGACTAAGATGATGACTGAATATCTTGTCCATGAAGCAGTCGAAAAAGGAAAAATAAAATGGAATCAAAAAACAACTGTATCTGAGTACGCTCATATCATTTCGCAGGATCGTCAGCTTTCGAATGTTCCTTTAGAAAAAGGGGGGGCTTATACAGTAAAAGAATTGTATGAAGCGATGGCGATTTATTCCGCTAATGGAGCAACAATTGCATTAGCTGAACTTATCGGCGGTTCTGAAGGAAACTTCGTAAAAATGATGAATGAAAAAGCTAAAGAAATGGGCTTAACAAGCGCCAAGTTTGTGAATGCTACAGGTTTAACAAATGCGGATTTAAAAGGACATCAGCCCCCTGGAACAAGTCCGACAGATGAAAATGTATTATCTGCCAAGGACTGTGCTATACTGGCTCAACATTTAGTAAAAGATTATCCAGATGTATTAGATACAGCTAAAATTCCGAAAAAAATATTCCAAGAGGACGGCAAATATCCGGTACAAATGGATAATTGGAACTGGATGCTTCCGGGGTTAGTTTATGCTTATGAAGGCGTAGATGGATTAAAAACAGGATCAACTCCTGCTGCAGGCTATTGTTTTACAGGTACAGCAAAACGCAACGGTATGCGTTTGATTGCAGTAGTTATTAAAACAAATTCTTATGAAGCACGCTTTGCGGAAACGAAAAAGTTGTTCGATTACGGCTTCAGTAACTATGATGTAAAAGAACTGTATCCGGCAGGGTATCAACTAAACGACAAAAAGACTATCTCTGTACCGAAAGGAAAAGAGAAAGAAGTTCCTATTGCAACAAAGAACGCAGTCGTTGTACCGGTACAAAAAGGAACAAAAAATCCATACAAAGTGAGCTATAAGCTAGATAAAGAAGAGTTGGAAGCTCCTGTTAAAAAAGGAACAAAGGTTGGCTACATGACTGTAGAGAGCAATGAGGCTGAAGATGCAGGCTTTGTGTCCGGACCTGAATTAAAAACAGAATTAGTTACGAAGAAAAGTGTAGAGAAGGCAAATTGGTTTGTGTTGACATTCCGTGCAATCGGCTCTTTCTTTGGCGGGCTTTGGTCAAGTGCAGTAGATGCAGTTAAAGATTTATTTTAATCCCCTTATGAAAGGGGATTATTTATTATATAAAAATATTTTGCTCGTAGGTTCAAGTTTACAAATAATTTAATTTCCTTATATTTAACCTTATTAATCACATAGGATTTTCCTTATTTTACACTGGTGTTTAATAAAAAAATAGTAGACAAGCCTGTAATAGGTAATGATAGAATGTAAGAGTATTCTTAATTTTATAAGTAAAATATATGGGGAGCAGCATATAGAGGGGGTACTGACAATGATGAATTTAACAGGTACTGAGCGTGTAAAACGCGGAATGGCAGAAATGCAAAAAGGCGGCGTCATCATGGACGTTGTCAATGCTGAACAAGCAAAAATTGCTGAAGAAGCAGGAGCAGTTGCGGTAATGGCACTTGAGCGTGTTCCGGCAGATATCCGTGCGGCGGGCGGAGTAGCACGGATGGCAGACCCAACAATCGTAGAAGAAGTAATGGGAGCTGTATCTATTCCTGTTATGGCAAAATGCCGTATTGGTCATATTGTTGAGGCTCGTGTATTAGAAGCTTTAGGAGTAGACTACATCGACGAGAGTGAAGTATTAACTCCAGCAGATGAAGTGTTCCATTTAAATAAACGTGAGTATACAGTTCCATTCGTATGCGGATGCCGGGATTTAGGAGAAGCGGCACGCCGTATCGGTGAAGGTGCTTCCATGCTTCGTACAAAAGGGGAGCCTGGGACAGGAAACATCGTCGAAGCTGTTCGTCATATGCGTCAAGTAAACGCAGAAATCCGCCAAGTAGCAGCAATGCGTGAAGATGAATTGATGGCTTATGCTAAAACCATCGGCGCTCCTTATGAAATTTTATTAGAAATTAAGCGTCTTGGCCGTTTACCAGTTGTAAACTTTGCGGCAGGTGGAGTAGCAACTCCAGCAGACGCTGCATTAATGATGCAATTAGGAGCGGACGGTGTATTCGTAGGTTCTGGTATTTTCAAATCCGAAAACCCTGCTAAATTTGCCCGTGCAATCGTCGAAGCAACAACTCATTATGAGGATTATGAATTAATTGCGCACTTATCTAAAGGATTAGGAAATGCTATGAAAGGAATTGAAATTTCATCTTTATTACCAGAGCAACGCATGCAAGAACGCGGCTGGTAATATAAAGGAGTTTACAACATGATTACAATTGGGGTATTAGGTCTTCAAGGTGCTGTTCGTGAGCATGTAACAGCGGTAGAAGCTTCCGGCGCAAAAGCTGTAGTAGTGAAAACGGTAGAACAGCTTCAAGAGATTGATGGTTTAATCTTGCCGGGTGGAGAAAGCACAACTATGCGCCGTTTAATTGATAAATATGGCTTTATGGGGCCTCTCCGTCAATTTGCGCGTGAAGGAAAACCAATGTTTGGCACTTGTGCAGGCATGATTTTACTTGCAAAGAACCTTGTGGGTTATGAAGAGGCACATATCGGTGTAATGGATATTACAGTAGAACGAAATGCATTTGGGAGACAGCGTGAAAGCTTTGAAGCCCCGCTTTCCATTAAGGGTGTCGGAGAAGATTTCATCGGTGTGTTCATTCGTGCTCCTTATGTGGTAAGCGTAGGTGAAGGAGTGGAAGTTCTCTCTACTCATGGAGACCGCATGGTAGCTGTTCGCCAAGGACACTTGTTGGCGGCTTCTTTCCACCCTGAATTAACAGATGACCACCGTATGGCAGCTTACTTTGTAGGGATGGTCGAAGAAGCAAAAGCAAAAAAAGTGGTATAAGTCCCTTGCAAGTTGACAAAGATTATAGTAAATTGATGGTAAACTTATATCCACAACACGTTGATAGGAAGTAGTAGCAAGTTCTTTCTTCTTGCAGAGAGTCGGTGGATGGTGAAAACCGATAGAAGAACCTTGTGAATCCATCCTGGAGTGAAATGCGGAACAAAAGTAAGCATTTCCGGCGAAGAGCCGTTATATTCTACTGAGAGGAAGGCATATGCCTTCAATTAGGGTGGCAACGCGGGTTAACTCTCGTCCCTTGTTAAGGGACGGGAGTTTTTTATTTTTTATCAAAGAAGGAGGAGTAAAAGATGCTGGATATTAAATATTTACGTGCGAACTTTGAAGAAGTAAAGGCAAAGCTGCAGCACAGAGGAGAAGATTTAACAGATTTTGGCCGCTTTGAGGAGCTGGACACAAAAAGAAGAGAGCTTTTAGTTCAAACGGAGGAACTAAAAAGCAAGCGCAATGAAGTATCTCAGCAAATCTCTGTATTAAAGCGTGAGAAGAAAGATGCAGAAGGGTTAATTTTAGAAATGCGTGAAGTAGGGGCTAAGATTAAGGAGTTAGATGATGAACTTCGTGTGGTTGAAGAAGATTTAGAGCGCCTTATGCTTACAATTCCGAATATTCCTCATGAATCTGTCCCGGTAGGGGAAACAGAAGATGATAATGTAGAAGTCCGCAAGTGGGGAGAAATTAGAGATTTTGGATTTGAGCCAAAGCCGCACTGGGATATCGCTACAAACTTAAATATTTTGGATTTCGAACGTGCAGGAAAAGTAACAGGAAGCCGTTTTGTATTCTATAAAGGCTTAGGGGCCAGACTAGAGCGTGCTTTATTTAATTTTATGTTAGATTTACATACAGAAGAGCACGGCTATCAAGAAGTGCTTCCTCCGTATATCGTAAATCGTGACAGCATGACAGGAACAGGACAGCTTCCAAAATTTGAAGAAGATGCATTCCGTATTGAAAGTGAAGACTATTTCCTAATTCCAACAGCAGAGGTTCCTGTAACTAACTTACACCGCGACGAAATTTTAAATGGCGACGAACTGCCAATTCAATACGCAGCATTCAGTGCATGCTTCCGCTCTGAAGCTGGTTCTGCAGGACGTGATACACGCGGATTGATTCGCCAGCATCAATTTAATAAAGTAGAGCTTGTGAAGTTTGTGAAACCAGAGGATTCTTATGACGAGTTAGAAAAGCTTACGAAAGATGCAGAACGTGTATTGCAGCTTCTTGGACTCCCTTACCGTGTAATGAGTATGTGTACAGGAGATTTAGGATTTACAGCTGCGAAAAAGTATGA
This sequence comes from Bacillus sp. (in: firmicutes), assembly GCA_041920565.1. Classification (GTDB taxonomy): domain Bacteria; phylum Bacillota; class Bacilli; order Bacillales; family Bacillaceae_G; genus JAGHKQ01. Next base: position 7,275 of record JBHGXS010000057.1, read on the forward strand.
CATTGAAGTTTGGATTCCTAGCTATGGCACATATCGTGAAATCTCTTCTTGCAGTAACTTTGAAAGCTTCCAAGCGCGTCGTGCCAACATCCGTTTCCGTCGTGAAGCAAACGGAAAGCCAGAGCATGTGCATACACTGAATGGATCAGGACTTGCAATTGGACGTACGGTTGCAGCTATCTTAGAAAATTACCAGCAAGAAGATGGCTCAGTCATCATCCCGGAAGTGCTTCGTCCGTATATGGGAAATAAAGAAGTGATAAAATAACGATGAGTAAGAGGAGAGAATTTTCTCTTCTCTTCTTTTATGCTTGACTGAAACAACGAGTTTTAGTATAATCTCTAATGTCAATAAGGAGGAATACCCAAGTCTGGCTGAAGGGATCGGTCTTGAAAACCGACAGGCGGTGAGAGCCGCGCGGGGGTTCGAATCCCTCTTCCTCCGCCATATTATCATTGACAAAAGCGCATATAAGTGGAGATTGGAAAAACTCGTTACCAAGCGTAACGAGTTTTTGTTTTATGGCAGTATATTTGAACAAATTTAAATGTTTTGATTTTTAACGCAATGTCTATCACGAATAGAGTATACATTGTGGATCATTCATTATTCTTGTTATATATGAAAGGAGTCGCAATGGATATCATTATACAAACATTTCCTTTACAAGGAAAAACACTTTATTACGTTCAATGCCCTGTGTGTAAGAAAGACCGTATTTTGAATAGCACGTCGAATGTGTCGAATACAGTAAGTCATGAAGCATTTCGTAAGCTTTGCGGCTGTACGTGCAAAATAGAAAGACCTGCGAAAAAGAAAGCGGAGCGCAAAGGGAAAATGCTGACTGCTGTTATTAACGGGAAAGAAATGACCGTAAAAGAAATAGCAGAAGCATACGGCTTGAGTACAAGCACTGTGCGTCAACGTATCAACGCTGGGAAAACAGAAGAAGAAATTATTGCGCCCACAAAGCGCAATACGAAAAAATCCGTGCACTAACCTGCACGGATTTTTTATTTATCGTACCAATTTTCTTGTTTGCTGTAAGAAATACCCGATCTTTTGAACAATCGGTTCAATGGAGTCTTCGTTTTCAACGATGTCATACTCATTAATATTTAATCTTAATACAGGGCAAGCATTAAAATTATTAATCCACGTTTCATAACGTTCATGCATCTCTTTCCAATACTCAATCGGAGTTTGCTGCTCCATTGGACGTCCACGCTCACGAATACGAGCTAAGATATCCTCGAAAGATCCTTCTAAGTAAATTAATAAATTTGGATGCGGAAAGTAAGGAGTCATGACCATTGCATCAAACAAGCTTGTGTATGTTTCATAATCTACTTCGGTCATCGTTCCTTTTTCATAATGCATTTTTGCAAAAATGCCTGTATCTTCATAAATAGAGCGGTCTTGGACAAAGCCGCCTCCGTATTCAAAAATACGTTTTTGTTCTTTAAAACGTTCTGCTAAAAAGTAAATTTGCAAATGAAAGCTCCAACGAGTAAAATCTGCATAAAATTTATCTAGATATGGATTAAGATCTACTTTTTCAAAGGAAGTACGATATCCAAGGGCTTTTGCAAGGGCTTTTGTCATCGTCGATTTTCCTACCCCTACCGTACCGGCAATTGTAATTACTGCATCATTGGGGATGTCATATTTTTCTCTAAGGTTCATTGTTGATTAATCTCCTTTTTTAAGGTATTTTCCAACACAGATACAATGTGTTGCCAGTCTTCTTCACGATTCACAAAATCCAGATAATCGCCGTTAAACTTTAGCACAGGAATATCAGGGTGAGTGAGCTGAAAGTTTTCCATTGCTACTTCATAATCCAAAATAAGCTGCATAAGGTAATTTGGATCGATGTTTTTCTCAAATTCACGTCCGCGCATGGCAATTCGCTTTTGCAATGTTTCCAAGCTCGCAGTCAGATAGACGATAACGTTTGGAGCAGGCATATCTTTTGTAAGAATATCATAAATTTGAAAGTATTTATCATATTGATCTTGCTTTAACGTACGTTTTGCGAAAATAAGATTTTTAAAAATATGATAATCTGCCACTACCGGAATATGCTGCTTTAAGTATTTTGTATGAATATCTTCAAGCTGCTTGTATCGATTGCAGAGGAAAAACATCTCTGTTTGAAAGCTCCACTCTTGAATATCTTCGTAAAACTTACCTAAAAAAGGATTTTCATCAACAATTTCTTTCAGTAAGTGCAACTGAAAATGATCTGAAATGGCTTTTGCCAGCGAAGTTTTTCCGACACCGATTGGTCCTTCAACAGTGATAAAAGGTATGTCTGTCATCATTGCTCCTCCTTGTAAACGGCGTCTAAAGACGTACAAAAAAATCAAAACAGGTTTATTGTAGCATAAGACTGGAAGGAAAGGACCAAATATTTAAAAAAACTCCATTAGAAAAATTAAACAAACTCATGAACTCAGTCATTTAGCATTTTTTTATTTTCAAGAAGTCTTGTATAGCCCGGCATTCCCTGATGTCAGCTTTCAGGACATTCTTCATGACCATTAAAGCATGTTCATTGTCTTTTTCGCAGTTAGAAGCGATACAGTCTTTTGGCACATATAAATTATAATTTCTCATGTGGGCGTCATTTGCTGTAAATAGCACACATATATTTCCAGCAATTCCTGTTAAGATAACATTTTCAATCTTTAAATGACCTAATAATGTATTTAAAGGAGTTTCATAAAATGCAGAGTAATGAGGTTTAATTAAAACGTAATCATCATCATTTGGTTTTATTCGGGACAATATAGGAGCGCTAAGCTCATTTTCGCAGTTAGAAATAATCTTATCCATATTTGCTTGCCAGAGGTTATAATGATCATTTATGTAAATAACGGGAGCTTTATGTTGCTTCATCATACGTTTAATATGTAAAATGTTATCCATCATTGTATAGCATTTTTGTGCTAAAGAAGGACCGTGCTCAAATTGAAAATCATTAATCATGTCGATAATGAGAAGAGCAGTATTGTTTGCATTCATTGTGCTGTCTCCTTTCCATTAGCTATAGTTTGACTAGAAAAAGAGAAACTTATTTGTTTAGAAAAAGGAATGAATCAATATGGAACGTGATGAATACTTTATGAGGCTTGCTATTGAAGAAGCGAAAAAAGCAAAAGAAATACATGAGGTGCCTATAGGGGCTGTTATTGTACATGAAGATAAAGTGATCAGCAGTGCTCATAACTTGCGTGAGACAGAACAACGCTCGATTGCTCATGCTGAACTTCTTGCAATCGATAAAGCATGTAAAAGATTAGGAACCTGGCGATTAGAAGATGCAACTTTATATGTAACGCTGGAACCTTGCCCAATGTGCGCCGGAGCCATCGTTTTATCGCGTGTGAAACGGGTGGTATATGGCGCAAAAGATCCAAAAGGAGGTTGTGCCGGTACTCTGATGAATTTATTGGATGAAAGCCGTTTTAATCATCAAGCGGAAGTGGTCAGCGGCGTATTGGAAGAAGAGTGCGGTGCGTTGCTCACGGATTTTTTTCGAGAACTTCGCCGGAAAAAGAAACAGGAAAAGATGGATAAAAATACTTGTATGTAATACGTTGCTTTTTTTTTACAAAAAAGTTATACTGATAATGCCTTCAGTAAGGCAAATTAAATATGGTTTTAACTTTGCCGTGCTAAGCGGGGAGGTAGCGGTGCCCTGTACTCGCAATCCGCTCTAGCGAGGCCGAATTCCTTCTCGAGGTCATGCTGCTGTAGGGTCTGCCTCAAGTAAGTGGTGTTGACGTCTGGGTCCTGCGCAACGGGAATCCGTGAACCTTGTCAGGTCCGGAAGGAAGCAGCAATAAGCGGAACCTCTCGTGTGCCGCAGGGGTGCCTGGACCGAGCTAACTGCTTGGGTAACGCTTATGGCACATAATCGACAGAAGGTGCACGGCAGTTATTATACAAATAACAACTCACTCTATTCGGAGTGGGTTTTATTTTTGTCCCGCATTAACGGGCAGTAGCTCCCACTTCAAGGGTGAGAGAAATCGAGAAGCCTAAGTGGTGGTAACTGCCCGTAAAAGCCCGATTGGTTCAACTAACTATCAGTGGGGAATGAAAGAACTCCCGCTGATGGAAGTTTCACTGTATATGGAAATAACTTTGGAATACATACCAATAATAAGGTATAATAAATGAGATATAACCTTTGAAGGAGGCAGTACTTTCGTGGCATATCAAGCGCTTTATCGAATATGGAGACCGCAGCAGTTTGAAGATGTTGTCGGTCAAGAACATGTAACAAAAACGTTACAAAATGCCCTTCTTCAAAATAAAGTTTCCCATGCTTATTTGTTTTCAGGCCCAAGAGGAACCGGGAAAACAACTGCAGCCAAAATTTTTGCAAAAGCGATTAACTGTGAGCATGCACCTGCTGCAGAACCGTGCAATCAATGTTCTTCCTGTTTAGGAATTACAAACGGTACAATTTCTGATGTTCTGGAGATTGACGCTGCTTCTAATAACGGTGTAGATGAGATCCGAGAAATCCGTGATAAAGTTAAATATGCTCCGAGCTCTGTTCGCTATAAGGTGTATATCATTGATGAAGTACATATGCTGTCTATCGGGGCATTTAATGCTCTTTTAAAAACATTAGAAGAACCTCCTAAGCATGTTATTTTTATTTTAGCAACAACAGAGCCTCATAAAATACCGCCTACTATCATCTCACGTTGTCAGCGTTTTGAGTTTCGGAAAATTTCTGTAAGACACATTGTAGACCGTTTAAAAACTGTGTTGAGCAATGAAGGTGTTCAGGCTGAAGAAGAAGCTTTGCAAGTTGTTGCTCGAGCTGCAGAAGGCGGTATGCGTGATGCATTGAGCTTGATTGATCAAGCTATTTCTTACAGCGATGGATTGGTAACTGTAGATGATGTATTAGCCGTAACAGGTTCGGTTTCACAACAGTATTTGGCGAATTTAGTTAAGTGCGTATATGAAAATAATGTACCTGAAGCTTTGCGAATAGTAGGTAAGATTATGGATCAAGGAAAAGATCCGCTTCGTTTTATGGAGGACTTCATTTACTATTACCGGGATATGCTTCTTTACCAAACATCTCCTGATCTTCAAGATATGCTGGAAAGAGTAATCGTAGATGCAGATTTTCATGACTTGAGCCAAAAAGTGAGTGCGTCTGCCATTTATGATGTTATTCATCTTCTAAGTAAAAGTCAGCAGGAAATGAAATGGACCAATCATCCTCGTGTTTTTTTAGAGGTTGTTATCGTTAAGCTGTGCCAGCAGTTTTTACTGAAAAATCAGAGCGCAAGCCAGATTGAAAAAGTATTGCAACGTATGGAGGAGCTCGAGCAAGAGCTGAAGGAATTAAAACAAAATGGGGTAGCGGTTCGGCAAGATCCCGCAGAGAAAACGCCGGAGCGAAAAGCCTCTAAACCTGTTCGGACTGGAATTCGCTTGCCGATAGGGCGTGTACACGAAGTATTGAAAAAAGCGACTCGTAAAGATTTAGAGCAGCTAAAAGGTGTATGGGGCGAGTTGCTCGAGCAGTTGAAGCAGCAAAGTAAAGTATCATATGCTGCTTTATTAGCCAGCAGTGAACCGGTAGCTGCTTCTGCAGATGCTTATGTATTGGCATTCAAGTACGAAATTCACTGTAAAATGGCAAGTGAGAATCCGGATGTTTCGGATATCTTGCAGAAGCTTTTATCCACTATGCTCGGAAAGAAGCTGAATATGATAGCAATTCCGGAAGCAGAATGGGGCAAGATAAGAGAAGAGTTTTTACAAAGTGAATCGAAGGAACAAGGGTCTCAGCCTCAAGCAGATCCTTTAGTAGATGAGGCTGTAAAATTAGTGGGAGAACATTTAATTGAAATAAAAGAATAAATTTAAGGAGGAATTTAATATGATGCGTGGCGGAATGGGTAACATGAACAACATGTTAAAACAAATGCAAAAAATGCAAAAGAAGATGGAGCAGGCACAAGAAGAATTAGGTCAAAAGACAGTTGAGGGAACTGCTGGCGGCGGTATGGTAACGGTGGTTGTCAGCGGACATAAACAAGTTTTAGAGGTAAAAATTAAAGAAGAGGTTGTAGATCCTGAAGATGTTGAAATGCTGCAAGATTTAGTGCTTGCCGCAACAAACGATGCATTGAAAAAAGCAGATGAGCTAGCGGCAGCTACTATGGGGCAATTTACAAAAGGAATGAACTTACCAGGCGGTTTATTCTAGGAGGCACAAATACATGCATTATCCAGAACCAATTTCAAAGCTGATCGACAGCTTTATGAAATTGCCAGGCATCGGCCCGAAAACGGCCGTTCGACTGGCTTTTTTTGTATTGAATATGAAAGAAGATGATGTGTTAGATTTTGCAAAATCATTGGTGAATGCAAAACGAAATTTAACATATTGCTCTGTTTGCGGTCATATTACAGATCGAGATCCTTGTTACATTTGTGATGATTCTCATCGCGATAAATCAACTGTATGTGTTGTGCAGGAGCCGAAAGATGTTATTGCGATGGAAAAGATGAAGGAATATCAAGGTGTTTATCATGTCCTGCATGGAGCTATTTCTCCGATGGAGGGAATAGGACCGGAAGATATTAAAATTCCTGAGCTGTTGAAACGATTGCAAGATGATACGATACAGGAAGTAATTCTTGCGACTAATCCTAACATTGAAGGGGAAGCTACTGCTATGTACATTTCTCGTCTATTAAAGCCGACAGGAATTAAAGTAACTCGAATTGCTCACGGTCTTCCGGTGGGAGGAGATTTAGAGTATGCGGATGAGGTTACGCTTTCTAAGGCTTTAGAAGGAAGAAGAGAACTGTAATACGTTTGTTTTTTATAGGAGGATATGCACATGCTCTTTCGGCGAAAGGGATATTTGCGAAAAGAATTTGATGAAAATCTTGTAACATTGCTGGAGCAGTTAAAACAGGACTGGCTTCGTGAAAAGCGAATTGTGGAAAATAGCTTGGAACCATCGGAAGAGGTTCTTTGTCATTTGCACATTGCCGAGGCCAAATATTTTTATATGCTGCGTGAAGCGAAAAAAAGGCAAGTTTCCCTCATAAAGAGATAAGGAGTGTTTGTTCTTTTTTTCTCCCTTGAACATACAAATAGTAGTACAAGTTTTGATGATGAAAGGGAGAGAAAGATTGAACCATATCATAATTATTTCGGGTACCCTTGTAATTATTGGATTGTTGTTATTTATAGGAGCACCGCTCAAACCTTTTCGTTTTATCGGCAACAGCATTATTAAAGTATTGGTAGGTGCACTTCTTTTATTTGCTTTAAATATGGTTGGAACACAAATAAACCTTCATGTCCCAATTAATCTGATTACTTCTTCTATATGCGGGTTTCTTGGAATGCCGGGGTTATTTGCATTAGCCGTTATTCAGATGTATATTATTCGATAAGAGGACAATATATTGTTCTCTTATTTTCTTTTAAAAATTGTATTGACCGTTGGAGTGAGTTGTGATAAATTAATAAATGTCGTCAACAATATAAAAAATAAGTGTTGACGAGTTATGTTTGATATGTTATATTATAAAAGTCGCCAATGAGCGGCGGATGAACTTTGAAAACTGAACAAAACATGGAACAACGTCAATGTTTTATATGAGCAAGTCAAACGCTTTTATGGAGAGTTTGATCCTGGCTCAGGACGAACGCTGGCGGCGTGCCTAATACATGCAAGTCGAGCGGACTTCTTCGGAAGTCAGCGGCGGACGGGTGAGTAA
>JBHGXS010000058.1:0-3877 GCA_041920565.1 Bacillus sp. (in: firmicutes)
GGGTCGATTGGATAGACGGCGGCAATCATCTCTGCCTATTGTTTTTTTGTAATGACTTGTTCGATGTTCCATCCGTTTGTTGAGCCTACATCCATAAACTCGATGTAACGCAGCGTAATTCCTTGTTCTTTAAAGTATTTCGCCATCGGAATCACTTGTTCATCGTTTAATCCTTTTTTCACGACCATGTTTACCTTTACTTCGAGCCCCGCTTCCTTTGCAGCTTCAATTCCTTTTAACACGGGCTTGGTGCTGACGTTTCTGCCGTTGATCGTCTTGAATACCTCGTCATCAATGGCATCCAAGCTGACATTCACCCGCTGCAATCCTGCTTCTTTTAGCTTCTTTGCTTGCTTTGCTAAATGGACCCCGTTTGTCGTAAGACCAATGTCCTCTAATCCATCCATTCGCGTTAACACCGCAATCAGCTTATGCAAATCTTTTCGTAATAACGGTTCCCCTCCCGTCAGACGGATTTTCCGTACTCCCATCTCTACAAACACTTTAGCTAAACGATATATTTCATTAAATGATAACAAGTATTCTTCTTTCATGAACGCATAATCAGGCCCAAAAATTTCTGCAGGCATACAATACGTGCATCGAAAGTTGCAGCGGTCAATCACCGAGATGCGAAGATCTTGCATCGGTCGATTCAATTGGTCAAGAATTTGATTGCCCTTCATATACGCCCCCCCTTTGTTTGTACTGAAACTATAAAACAAGAAATTATGATAAGGCCCATGAAGAGCCCTAATGAAATTGTTTATTCAAAAGTTAACTCTGTTTTTAGATTCTTTCTGCCCTGAGAGCATTTGAAATGAAGACATGTCATTAATATTGACAAATTCACGTCCGTCAGCTTGCAAGTCTTTTTCCGTAATGTATCTTACCTTAGCTTCTTTATATAATGACATCATTCGCAACTCGTTTTGCTTCAGCAATTGCTCAATCTGACAATAAACTCTTTTCTTGTATATTGCAATTAAAGGCTGTTGTTTTCCATGTATTACTGGGACCACCGCATCTATATCCGGTTGAACAAAACTTATCATTTTTTTTATGATTTCCGGAGTGATCATCGGCGTATCACAAGGCAATACAAAATACCAATCAGCTTCGTGTGTCTTCATTACAGAATAGATTCCGGCAAGTGGTCCTTTTCCTTGATAATCTTTTACATCTTCCATTATCTGAATAACAGGATTGCATTTAAATTTCTTAGTCAATGATGGTAAACTCACTAAAACCATACGTTGCATATATTTTTCTAAAGCTTGTACCGAATACTCATATAGGTGTTTGTCTCTGTATCTAGCAAAGGCTTTGGGCGACCCAAATCTCCGGGAAAGTCCTCCAGCCAAAATGATCCCCAATATATCCATTCTTATTTTCTCCTATTCCACAGCCTGTCCCAAATTCTCCGTCATTTATCGCAGTAAGAAAGTAATATTGTGTGCCGTTAAAATCTATCGTCATCAGCAGCTCTTGAATTTCAACAGTAACACCAAGCTCTTCTTTTACTTCTCGAATTGTCGTCTCTTCTGGCGTTTCCCCTTCTTCTATACCGCCGCCCGAGAATACATAATATACTTCTGTTTCTCGTATGCGTTTTATTAAAGCAAGTTGATTATGCTCTATTATAATGGCTGCTCCTCGATCTCTCATTGTCTACTTCATCTTTTTCAACATTGCTTTTATAGTATCTTCATATTCCCTCTTTTTGTTCATCAGCTGCCAAAGAATGCTCACTAATTCTGTTTTTTCTAACCCGTTCAATACTTCTAATGCAGATACGTCCGGAGCGGAAATAAGCAGCATTTCATCTTCCAAAGCATATACAACCGCAGCCATGTGCTTACAATGACTTTCATATGGACACTCACATTCGCTGAACATAAAATCCTCTAAATCTATTTTGACTTCATAATCTCCATAATTTCCTTCAACTAAAGCATACACAATATTTTCATGGACACTTAACTCGCTCACATGTCCATCTTCATAGTAATCTAAGCCGCGTTCGATGATATACTTTGGAATACAGCTTCTCATTTCTTTCTTCAGTTTTTGAATTGGCATCATTTACTCCTTTACATAGTAAGATAATGCTATTTTACTTCTAATTCACTCTTAATTTCAGTAAAGTCTTTCATTTTCTCGTAAATAGTTTGAAGAGAAAGATGTTGGCGCAAAGTTTCCGCTATCTTGTCAAAGCTTGCTTCCCTTATCTCATCGTAACTTTCTCTCTTTTCAAGTGTAGGAAGCCCCTTTTTGAAACGAATGCAATTCAAATAGGCACTACGAAAAGCATCGTTATGAAAAATTCCGTGAAAATACGTCCCCATCACTCTCTCGTCCTTCGTTTTGGCACCGTCTTTTTTGTCGTTCATTTGAAGCAAGCTATCCGCCTGTTCTATGAAGCTTGTCACACCCATATGTATTTCATAGCCTTTGACCATAAACGACTTATTATTAAAACATAGCTCTCCTTCTGACAAAACGGTTGTTTTCTCTCTTAATAATTCTGTCCGAATCGGCAGCAATCCAAATCCTTGTATACATCCAATTTTACTTTCAATTTGGTACGGATCTGTGATTTCTTTTCCAAGCATCTGATATCCTCCGCATATTCCGAAAATAGAAGTGTTTCCTGCTTGAATCCTTTCTAAAATAGCATCAAATAATCCAGTTTGCTTTAAAAATAACAAATCTTCTATCGTATTCTTTGTGCCTGGGAGAATAATGATATCCGGTCTTCCTAATTCCCTCTCATCTTTTACATAACGAACACCGCAATCCGGTTCTATTAAAAATGGATCTATATCAGTGAAATTAGAAATGTACGGATATTTTAAAACAGCTATATCTATTTCTTTTTCCTCGTTTTGAACTCGAGATGATGATTCAAGTATTACTGAATCTTCTGCATCCACATGAACATCTTGAAGATACGGGATAACTCCTAACACAGGCTTTCCCGTGTATTCTTCAAACCACTTAAGCCCCGGTTCTAACAGCGAAAGTTCTCCTCGAAATTTATTGATGATGACACCAATTACACGATCTCGATCTTCCTGTTCTAATAATTGCAATGTTCCAACCAGGCTGGCAAACACTCCGCCTTTATCAATATCCCCTACAAGAATAACTGGTGCATTTGTCAATCGGGCAATTCTCATATTTGCGAGCTCTCTGTCATTCAAATTAATTTCTGCAGGACTGCCTGCTCCTTCCATGACAATAACTTCATGATCACTGGCTAATCGTTCATAGGCGTCCCGGATCGTTTGCAGACCTTGTTCGAAAAACTCCTGTCGATATTGAGTCGCTTCGTAGTTTCCCAATGGTTTTCCATTTACGATGATTTGTGAAGTTAGATGGCCAGTCGGCTTAATCAGTATAGGATTCATATCAGCAGTCGCAACAACTCCTGCGGCCTCTGCCTGTACCCCTTGAGAACGGCCAATTTCTTTTCCGTCTGGTGTAACATAGGAGTTCAATGACATGTTTTGCGCTTTAAACGGCGCCGTTTTATATCCGTCTTGATGAAAAATACGGCAAAGTCCTGTCGCAATCAAGCTTTTTCCTGCATCTGAATGCGTTCCCTGTATCATAATTGACAACAATTTTTTCATGAACGTCTCCCCTAACTCAAAAATTCCCTATTTTCTTATTGTAAAATAAAAAGAGGGAATTTTCAGTCTTAAATCATATATCATCTTTTACAAACATTACATTTTTTCATTAATAAACTTGATATTTAATTTTTCTTCCACCCTATCTAACCATTCATTTATCAATGAATTAAATAACAATTGTTGTTCAATTTGCAAGTTATGACCCGCTCTATCTAATACAGCAAAGGTGGCTCTTG
>JBHGXS010000064.1:0-77626 GCA_041920565.1 Bacillus sp. (in: firmicutes)
TTTGAGAGAATGAACTCTCTAAGGTCTAGTGATGATGGCGAAGAGGTCACACCCGTTCCCATTCCGAACACGGAAGTTAAGCTCTTCAGCGCCGAGGGTAGTTGGGGCTTTGCCCCTGCGAGAGTAGGACGTCGCTAGGCAATATGAAAAAGCCGGTCAGAAATGACCGGCTTTTTTTGTTTTGCATTTCTTTTTAAATTTGTTGCCTTCTAGTTATCATTTGTAATACATTTATAAAAAATAATTTTTTACTTGACTTAAGTTATTTATTTATATATATTTACTTACGTTAAGTAACTAGATTATTTTTTTGAAAATAAAAATTGAAAGATGGCTCTTTTTTATATTTGATACCATAAGTTTTCAGATAATTTTTAAAACAGATTTGTTTAGAAACAGATATATTGTTTTAGACCCTGGTTTCGTCAGCCATAACTCATATCCATTCTTTGATAATAGATATAGTAAACGGAAGGATGTGCTTGTAAACTTTGCTGTTTTTGACCAGCTTGATCCGAACAAAGAACGCTAACGAATAAACATTTCTCTAAACGATTCTTGCTCGGTCTATGTCGCGCTATAGCGTGACATGGCAAGCTAAGCTTGCCGCAGGTTGGCCAATTATTTCCAATCTTTAGCAGCAATCTTTTAGAAGAGCGCCAAACAGAAAGAACTTGGAGATTTTGTATAAAAGGACCATTTTCCATATTTTAACTTCATATCAGGAGGAATAGAAATGCTTACAGCAGATGCAACTCATATCTTAAAAGATAAAATCCAATTGCTTCATCATAGGGATAAAGCCATTTATTTGGTTGGCCCTATTACATTACCTGTCAACCTGTATGGGGAAACAAAGATTTTTCAATGGTATTGCTGGTTGCAATGTACTGAAGTAACGGATAACATTGAATATATTATTGAAAAATTATCCGCTGCAAATTTAGCTGAAATGCAGCAATCCAGCGTACTTGTATATGGTGATTTCCCAAATGCGGAAGAGGCCCTCATTCGTATGCACAGCATTTGTCATACAGGAGACATCTTTGGAAGCAAACGTTGTGACTGTGGTTTTCAATTGAAGCAGTCCATGAAGATGATTACCGAACATGGTACAGGAGCCCTTTTTTACTTAGCGAACCACGAAGGCCGGGGAATAGGATTGTTCAGTAAAGCAATGGCTTATGTGCTGCAAGAGAATGGTTTGGACACAGTAGAAGCGAACCTGACTCTTGGCTTCGTAGATGATGCGCGTAATTATGACGATGCGATTGAGGTCTTGAAGCACCTTCGTTCGAAACCTGTAACGCTTATTACGAACAATCCGAGAAAATTGGAAGCATTACAGAAATCCGGTTTAAATGTTTCCAATCGCAAGCCGTTATGGGGAGATGTTTCTGAGTTCAATAAGAAGTATCTTCAGACAAAAATTAAACGTTCCGGTCATTTAAAAGGAGGACATTGGCATGAGTGAGCATGAGTTCTATATGAGGATGGCGCTTGAAAATGCCCGTGCCATGAAAGGACAGACTGACCCAAATCCGCTTGTCGGTTCTGTTATCGTTAATGATAATCGAATTGTAGGTATTGGCGCACACATGAAGGCGGGGGAACCTCATGCGGAAATTCATGCACTGCGCATGGCGGGAGAGAAAGCGCGCGGCGGCACGATTTATGTGACATTAGAGCCATGCTCCCATCACGGAAGAACGGGTCCGTGCGCAGAAGCGATTGTGCAAGCAGGGCTTAAAAAAGCAGTTGTTGCCACGCTGGATCCGAATCCTCTTGTCGCAGGCCGAGGAATCAAAATGTTGCAAGAGGCCGGCATTGAAGTGGTTGTAGGTGTGTGTGAAGAAGAGTCTCGAAAGATGAACGAGGTATTCAACAAATATATTGTTACAAAAATTCCGTTTGTCACGCTGAAGTCTGCTGTAACGCTGGATGGAAAAATTGCTACATCCACATCAGACAGCAAATGGATTACATCTGAAGATGCGAGAAAAGACGTGCATCAGCTGCGAAACGAAAATGGGGCCATTTTAGTTGGAGTGAATACGGTCATACGTGATGATCCGGAGTTAACGACACGCATCCCATATGGTCGAAATCCAATCAGGGTCATTTTGGATTCGACCCTTCGCATTCCGATGGAATCAAGAGTGATCACAGACGGGAAGGCTCCTACATGGATTTTCACAACAAATAATCATTCGGCAGATAAGAAGGATGCGCTTGAAAAGGCAGGAGTAAAAGTATTTGTTACAAACGGAGAGAAGCATGTAAATCTGCAAGAAACATTAGAAATAATGGGACAACATTTCATCTCCTCTCTTCTTATTGAAGGAGGAGGGGAAGTGAACGCCGCCTTTATGGAGGGGAAGCTGATTGATAAGCTGGTCCTTTATTTTGCGCCAAAAGTGATCGGCGGAAAGGCAGCCCCTACATTCTTCGAAGGAAGCGGAGTTCAATATATGAGAGATGCGATTGAGTTTACGGATGTTACCTTCACTCGAATCGGCAAAGATTATAAGTTTGTCGGTTATCCAACATATCATAGAGCGTCTAATTAAATGGGTCAAGGCGGTACGTTCATGCCAGCCTGGTGATAACTTGACAGAATATGGAGCGATTTATATGAAATTTGGATTCGATATTGATGATACATTGATCAATCTCAGAGAGCATGCTTTTCATTTATATAATAAGAAGTTGAACAAGAATATCAGTCTGGACGTATTTCATGCTTTAAAAACGCTTGAAATTCACGAACCATTCGGACTTACTGCAGAAGAAGGCGGGAAAATGTGGAACAGCCTTCTGGAAGAGATATATTATACTTCTTGCCCTCCGTTCCCGTATGCGGCAGAAACATTGCAGGAACTGGAACGACAAGGTCACGAAGTGTATTATATTACAGCACGGCCGAAAGAGCATGGAGAGCGGACGAAACAATGGCTGATCAAGAACGGATTTCCTATACATGACCATCGATTCTATTATGGCATGAAAGATGAAGAGAAGATTCACATTATTCAAGAACTGGAATTGGATTACTTTTTTGATGACAAACCGGTTGTTTTGGAAACCTTGATTGACAAGCCGATTAAGGTATATGCAAAAAGTCAATCTTACAATCAGCATCTTGATATTCCCAAAATTACCTCTTGGCCGGAATTATGGGATATTATCCGCCAGCATGCATAAACGATTTATAAGATTTTAACAGGAGCCCTGAGTTCACAAACAGCGTGTACTCAGGGCTTTTTATTTTTAGTCAAATGAAATTGCTTAGTCAAACATGAGTATAAAGATTTAACAGAAAGCAATTTGTTATAATAACCATTCGTGTTCTGGTTATGGAATAAGGCTTTTGATGAGTTGGCAATTATAGTAGAGCATCATTGCTGTTAAGGCAGATAGTGAATTATATAAAAGCTTTTATTCCTTCTAATAAAAGACCGATAATAAAACCGCAAACCGCTCCGTTCACGCGAATCCACTGCAAGTCTTTTCCTATATTGTTTTCCATCATGGAAATGAGGGTTTCATCGTCAAACTTGTTTAGATTTTCTTGTACAAGCTTCCCGATTTTGGAATGATTGTTTTCCACAAGTTGAACAATTTGCCTTTGCAGCCAATTTTCTACGTTATCCATATAAGCCGGAGTTTCTTTTATTTTATTAAGTACGTTTGTCAAGAAAGGAAGAATATACTTGTCAGCAAATTCCTCGTTTTTGACAAAGGATAATGCCCGCTGCTGCAGGTCTTCAATGATTTTTGTTATCTGTTTCTCGGCATCCCAATCAGCAATGAGAGAATCTTTCCAGCCCTCAATTTCTTTGTGGAGCTGTTCGCTATCTTTTATTTTTATGAGCTCGGTCTCAATCCGGCGAAGTAAAGCTGTCCTGTTGCCGTTCTCTCTTTCGTGCAAACTGTGCAATCCTTTAACAATGAAGTTTTGCAGAATGCTGCCAAGCTTTTCTTCATCAATAATATTCATAAATGATTTGAGGGCGAACTGCATGAAACCGTCCAGTTCTATATTATTCAGTGCCCTCATTGCAAAAATGCCAAGCTGTTTGCGAGAATCGTCTTTTTCCGCCCATTCTCTTACTTTAATAAGGAAGTAATCAAGAGCTTTTTCGTCGTATCCCCGAGTAAGTATCTGGTCAATAGCAGATTGAAATAGAGCAGCGGCATTGACCGAATGCAGATAAGTTTTGATTTCTTTTTCGGCAAAAGCAGATGTTTTTTGCACGTCAATATGAAGAATCGCTTGTTCGGCAATTGCCGCAATGGCTTTTTTAAATGAATCTGAATGCAGCTCTTTCTCTATAATAATCAATATTTTTTCAGCAAGATTCATTTGCTTTAATTTAGCGGTGATGCTTTCTTTTGTAAGCCATTCATTTTCGAGCATGTTAACAAGGCCTTTCGTGAGCCGCTGCCGATTCTTAGGCAACAGGGCTGTATGAGGAATGCGCAGCCCCATCGGATGGCGGAATAAAGCCGTAACCGCAAACCAATCGGCTAAACCTCCAACTAGTCCCGCTTCAAAGCCGCCTTGTATAATTTCGCCTGCCAACGGGCCTTGAAACGGTAATGATGCAGCAAAACCGGCGCCCATTATCGTCAGTGAAATGCCGGCCAAATATCTCGATTGTATTGACATTTTCGTTACCTCATCCTTTTCGATATAGAGTTATCCTAATCAAAGAATATGAAATAAAAAAGCATTTTTCAAGTAAATGACTTATTTCAGTAAATAAGGAACAAGAAATCTTTCTCAAGCAAAGAATAACATGATATAAAAATTTTTTGTTTACAAGTTAAGGAAAAATTAAGGATGCTTTTTCATAATAACCATTGTACTGCTCCAATAAAGAAAATAAATGACACTAATTATGTATGAGGAAAGGAGAGAAGCAAAAATGATGAAAAAAACAAGACAAGCTCATTTATGGATTGGGATCATTACGTCAGTTTTTCTTCTGATGGAGGCCATTACGGGCTTAATTATGATGGAGCCATGGCTAATTGGTGAAAGCTCTGGGCATTCAGAAATGCGTATGCAAGGAGGACCGCCAGCATTTGAGTCTCAGCAAGGAACAGGTTCTGAAGGAGTTATTCAACAAAGAGGCAATACAAGCTCCGAAGGTGCAAATATGGCTCCGGTTCAAAGAATGGAAAGAGTCGGTATGGCAAACTCCTTAATGGGAATCATCAAGGGTCTTCATGCCGGACGATTAGGCAACACGGATATCAGCTGGGTTATCGATATAACGGCAATTTCTATGATTTTCTTGACGCTATCCGGTATCTATTTATCCGTAAAAGCTTTACGTGCACAAAGCAAAGCGCAAAAGAAACGAGCTTTAAAAGCTGCATCGCAGTAAAAAACGCGAATGCAGTCTTAACTAATGAAGAACATCATATAAAAGGATTGCCTTATTATTCAAGGGAGGAAAAACAATGGGAACTAAGTCGAAATTCAAAGTATTAAAATGGCTTATTGTATTGCCGATTCTCGGCATCATCTTCTTTGTTGGTCTTATTGCCGCAGATATCGGGGGATGGGGACATAGGAATATGCCGGCTGTCTATCAACAGCAAGCTTTCTTTGAAAAGGGAGGTGAAGCTTATATTCAACAAGGGGACCGTCACATGCAAGGCAGTGGTCATAGTCCGCGTTCTTTCCAAACAAGCTTCCATGATAATCGTTTCCACCCTGGAAAGATGGATAGAAGACATGAGGGATTCCGTTTCATTCCATTTCTTGCAGCAGCAGGTTTATTCACGCTTGGATGGTTTATACGAAAAAATGCAGGCGGCAGCACATGGAAGAAATGGACAGGCGCATTCCTTATGTTGCTAGCGCTTCTTCCGAATATACCAATCATTTTAATTTCTTTAGCTATCTATTGGCTGTATAAGCAATGGAAGAAGTCACGTACGAAGGAAGAATGGGCAATAGAACCTTCTCTTTCCCCTGTATATGGGGCAAGCAGACATGCTGTGATTTTAGATGAATGGGAAAAACACATTCTAAAGGAGGAAAAATAACATGAGTATTTTCAAACGTGTAAGAGACATTGTATTATCGGATGTGCATGAAGCATTGGATAAGGCGGAGAAACCGTTAAGCATGCTGAATCAATATATCCGAGACATGGAGGAGCAAGTAGAAAAAGCGCAAGATGCATTAGCAAATCAATTATATTTGGAAAAGAAATACGAGATTCTTGTTACAGAAGCGGAAGCCGTAATCGCAAAGCGCACTCGACAAGCTGAGCTTGCGGTTTCTGAAAATGAAGATGAAATGGCAAAACTGGCTTTGCAGGAGAAAATTCTTACTGAACAAAAAGCAAAAATGTATCGTGAGCAATACGAGATTACAAAGCAGCAAACTGCGGTGTTGTATGAACAAATTGATAAACTTAAGGAGAAGTACCAGGAATTGCAGTATAAAAAGCTTGTATTGGTATCAAGAGCACACGCAGCAAGATCCATTAGAGAAGGACAAGCATCTTTAGCTTCTTTCAATACTGAAGATGCTGTGAAAGGATTTGCCAGAGTGGAAGAATATGTACACAAGCTGGAAGCAGAAGCGGCAGCAAGCAGCTATTTCTATCAGCTCAAATATCCTGAACAAACAGCATTCCTTGATTATCAATTGCAAGAAGATGTACACCGAGAGCTAGAGCAGTTAAAATCTAATAAATAATATGAAGAGAAGCTCCTCAAGCAAGGAGCTTCTTCTTTGGACAGAAGTTACTTAGTGAGACAAAGGAAAGGAGCCCCTGCATCCGTGCAGCGAGAAGATGACACACCCATCTCTCAAAGGACGTTGTCTTTGTTGGTGCTAAGACCCCTCACAAAAGCCTTGGGTAGAGTATACTCAAGGCTTTTCCAATTTTGGTTGCTTACCATGATTATATTCATGCATTTTAGATGAACGTTTTGTGGAATCGATAGACAGCGAGAGGAAATTGTCGTGATTTGTTAACATTTCCAGCGGCATCTTATTCTGATTTAGAGCGGATAAATGATATGATGTTTATGATCATTGACCAGGAACATAAAATTGTACAAAAAACATTAAGTAAGACTAAGCTGATGGAAGCTAAAATTGTACAAAAAACATTAAGTAAGACTAAACTGATGGAAGCTTCACTTTAACGAGGGGGATACCATGCTAGAAAAAGAATTATTGCTTTACGAAGCTGAAAATTTCATTATAACTTGCTATAGAGAACTGAATAAAACTGAAGCAGAAATAAATAAACGATTACAGGAAGTAAAGCAAGAGATTGAAGATCATGGAACATACGTGCATACCTTTGAAGAATTGGAACACGGTGCACGTATGGCTTGGAGAAACAGCAATCGCTGCATCGGGCGCTTGTTTTGGAATAGCTTGAAAGTATTCGACGAAAGAAGCTTGCAAACGGAGGAGCAAGTATATAAAGCTTTATTGAACCATATCGACTTTGCGACGAATGGCGGAAAAATCAGACCGACTATTACCATTTTCCGTCCAAAAGTAAACGAGCAGCAAATCAGAATTTGGAATCATCAATTGGTGCGATATGCTGGCTATGAAACAAAATATGGCATTGTAGGAGATCCTGCTTCGATTTCGTTTACCCGTATTTGCTCGGAGCTAGGATGGGAGGGAAAAGGAACACACTTTGATATACTCCCTTTAGTGATTCAAGTAAACAGTAATTTGCCGAAATGGTTTACAATTCCAAATGAGCTTATTTTGGAAGTTCCGTTGAAGCATCCTGAGTTTGATTGGTTTGAGGATTTACAATTGAGATGGTACGCGGTTCCTATGATTTCTGATATGAGGCTGGAGATCGGAGGAATTCATTATACTGCCGCTCCTTTTAACGGCTGGTATATGGAAACGGAAATAGGGGCCCGTAATTTAGCCGATACTGATCGATATAATATGCTGCCGCGAGTAGCTTCTTTAATGGGATTGGACACAACAAGAAACACGACATTATGGAAGGACAAAGCTTTGATTGAGCTTAACATAGCTGTTATCCATTCCTTTAAGGAAGCCGGGGTCAGCATAGTCGATCATCACACTGCAGCCCAGCAATTTCAGCTGTTTGAACAGCAGGAAGCAGAAAAAGGAAGAAAAGTAACCGGGGATTGGACGTGGTTGATTCCGCCTGTTTCTCCAGCCACTACTCATATTTTTCATAATCCTTACAAGGATGAAATTGTAAAGCCGAATTATTTTTATCAGGACAAACCTTATGTATGAGAAAAACTCTGCTTGAAAGCAGGGGAGGTACAGTTCATAACGAGGAAGCTTGCCGATGGTGTTTGAATACTTATTTAAGAAGCAGCTAAACTTTGCAGCGGAAAGCTCCTTTTGAATAAATATAAAGAAAAGTATTGACACACTGTAAAACTACCCTCTATAATACAAAACATACTTATATTAAACACGTAAATAACTAATATGGATTTAAAATATATTTGAGCAATGAAGGGAATGCAGTAGTGCTTATCTCACTGTTTTAGAGAGCTGATGGATGGTGCAAATCAGTACACAGGTAAGGATGAATTTCGATCCCAGAGCATCTTTTTCGCAGTAAAGGGTGACCTTTATGAAGGGAAAGACGGTCGTATGATCGTTAACAAAGTCGAGAGGCAGACAAGTTCTGCAATCAGGGTGGTACCGCGATATAATCGTCCCTGCTGATGGAATCAGCAGGGATTTTTTATTATATAAAATTGAATAATATAGGAAATGCAATGAAAGGAATACAGTAGTGTTTATCTCACTGTTTCAGAGAGCTGATGGGTGGTGCAAATCAGTACACAGGTAGGCATGAATTTCAGTCCCGGAGCATCTTTTTCGTAGTAAAGGATGAACCTTTATGAAGGAAAAGACGGTCAAACGATCGTTAACAAAATTGAGAGGCAGACTCAGGTCTGCAACTAGGGTGGTACCGCGGTGCAAATCGTCCCTGTCGTTTAGGATAGGGGCGATTTTTTATTGCAGGGAAACTGCAAACGACACGTCTTACTTTAAAGAGAAGCAGCAGCTGTTCTTATATAGAATCAAGAATATAATTATTAAATTTTTATATAAAAATTAATTAATATAATAAGGAGGAAAATCAATCATGGAATTACAAAAAAAGTTGTTGCCAAGACATATCCGTTTCATGGCACTGGGAGGAGCAATCGGTACCGGTATATTTAAAGGGACCTCTGAAACAGTATCTATAGCAGGGCCGGCAGTTATCTTTTCGTATCTGTTTGCAGGGTTATTGCTTCTTGTTGTGATGGGTGCCATTGCCGAAATGGCAATCGCTTATCCGGGAATGAATATGAAAGGGTTTATTCATAAAGCATTTGGAACTAAAGTGTCATTTATCATAGGCTGGCTGTATTGCTTCATGTGGTTAGTGGTATGTGTCATTGAAGTGATAGCTGCGGGAAGCTTTCTGCAATATTGGTTTCCTTCTATGTCCTTATGGTTTCTAAGCTTTATTTGTGCCATATTCATTGTTGCTATCAACATGATGAATGTGAAACGATACGGAGAATTCGAGTTTTGGTTTGCGGGTATTAAAATTACAATGATTGTCTCGTTTATTATTCTGGGAGCAGGTATCTTATTTGGAATAATTCCAAGCAATGAAACTCATTATATGCAAAATTATGTACAGTACCAAGGATTTTTCCCGCACGGATGGTCAGGGGTATTTTCCGCATTATTAATTGTTATCTTTTCTTACGGCGGTTCCGAGCTTATCGGATTGACTTTAACGGAAACAAAGGATGCAGAGAAAGTGTTGCCTAAAGTAATCAAAGGAGTCATTTGGAGAATTGTGCTGTTCTATACTCTCCCAATTCTAGTGATTTGCGGATTAATTCCGTGGGATGAAATCGGCAATCAAGCAAGTCCGTTTGTTCAAGTGCTATCCACAGTAGGGTTCCAAGGATCTGCACATATCATGAATTTTATTCTTATTACAGCTGTTCTATCCGCAGCGAATTCCGGTATTTATGGTTGTACACGTATGCTGCATTCCTTAGCGGCAGAAGGAGAAGCACCAAAAGTATTCTCTTATGTTTCTAAAAATGGTGTCCCATTATATAGTGTTATCTTGAGCGCTATTGTTCTTATTGGAGGCACATTTGTTGCGTATGCTTCACCCGATCGCGTCTTTGGATACTTGATGGCCATTCCTGGATTCGCAGTATCGTTAGTTTGGATCAGCATTTGTTTAGCGCAGCTGAAGCTCCGAAAAACATACACCAAGACACCGCATTTCAAGGTGTGGGGTTTTCCGTACGTAACTGCATTCACTGCAATAGCGTTAAGTATTAGTTGTGCGGCATTTGCATTCAGTGAGCAGAACCGATTGAGTATTTTGGTTTGTCTTGGTATTTTAATTGTTTTAGCTTTTTGTTCTATTTTGGTAAATAAAAAGCAAGAGGAGTATGCTGATAACACAATTTCACAATAGAGTGCTTGAAAAAGCAGATCAAACAACTATGGTCTGCTTTTTCATTTACAGAGTAAAATCACTTGATTGTATACCTATAGGGGTATATAATATCGGTGTAAGTAATCGAAGTTTTTGATGGCAGGTGAATATTTTGGTTATTGTTTTTCTGGCAGCATTTATTTTTGTCGCATTAAAACTTTATAAACGATATTATCCGGTTCACAATGTGCCATGTGCAGACAATTGGAATGAAGCAAACAAAGAAGATATAACAGTGTTGGATATCCGGGATTACAACGAGAACGATGTATCCCATATTCCTCATGCAATTCGTATCCCTTATGCGTATTTGCCGAGATTTTATAAGGGCATTCCTTCCGGGCCTATTCATGTTGTTGTCAGCCATAAACTAGACCGAAACCTATCTTTACGATTTTTACTTAAAAAGGGCTTTCAAATAAAGAGTTACAGCTTGATGGATTGTCCATGCGAGAATTGAGATGGCAAAGAAACAAAAAGCATAAAGATGGAGGTACAATGATATGAGTCTAATATTAAATACCATACTGATTATTGCGGCAGCTTGGTTCATATTAAGAGGGATTATGCCGGTTAAAGGCGTAAAGAATATTACTGCAGAAGAATTAAAAGCAGAGCTGCATAAGAAGGATAAGCAATTTATCGATGTTCGAACTCCTGCCGAGTTTAAAGCAAATCACATTCGTCAATTTAAAAATATTCCGTTGCAAAAACTTACTCAAAAAGCAAATGAACTTTCTAAAGATAAGGAAGTAATTGTTATTTGTCAGAGCGGAATGAGAAGCAAACAAGCAAGCAAAGTATTGAAGCAGCTTGGATTTAAAAAGATTACAAATGTAAAAGGCGGTATGAATGCTTGGTAACAAAGGAAGGAGAGAGCCTGGAAAGAAATATAGGCTCTCTATCTCTATATTATTGTGAATCATCTTCCATTTGTTCAGACGGTTCTTCTGTCGGATCGGGCTCGTCTTCATCAACGCCGTTGCATCCAGCTAAAAGCCCTAAAGACAGAACTGCAGAAAGTAAACCGAGTAAAAATTTTTTCTTTTTCATGCAGCTTCTCCTCCTTTTGAGTGAATGTTCGTTCTTATTATCCTCTTGCAGAAGGAGAGTATGCTTATTTTTATCTTTGCTCAGTTTGCATTAATTACGACCTATTTCCAGTTTTCTTTAATAAAATCTTCACGTCCGGATTCTTTGCGTTCCAATGCGTAACGCTCCGGATTCTTTTTATAAAAATGCTGATGATATTCCTCGGCCGGATAAAACGGAGCAGCAGGCAGGATTTCGGTTACAATCGGTTTTTGAAAGCGGCCACTTTCAGTTAGTCGGCGTTTCGATTGTTCGGCCAGTTTCTTTTGTTCATCTGTATGATAGAAAATAGCTGTCCGGTACTGAGACCCGCGATCGAAAAATTGTCCGCCGGCATCTGTTGGATCGATTTGCGGCCAGTAAAGATCTAACAATTTTTGATAAGGGAAAACAGCTGGATCAAAGGTAATTTGTACCACTTCATAGTGCCCTGTTGTACCTGTTTTTACTTGTTCGTATGTTGGATTTTCCACATGTCCTCCTGTATAGCCGGAGATAACACTATAAATTCCGGGTTGTTCATCGAACGGCTTAACCATGCACCAAAAACAGCCTCCTGCAAATGTTGCAAGTTCTAAATTTTTTTGTTCCATTTTATCTTTGACTCCTTTCATAACGCCAGTTCTATATGATTCTTTGCCTTATTATATACTTTCTTGTCTCTATGACCAACAGATTTGTTTATAAACTTTTCCTGTACCGGAAGGTCAATACCTTTTCTAGTTAAGGAGAAAAAATAAAAAAAGAAAGCGTTGACATTTTATTAGAAAGAGAATTATAATACCGTTAAAGGAACCGGTTCCACAAATTTTGCTTTCCCCTTATTGTGGAATCGGATCCTGCTGGATTATATTTTTTATTCATATATAGAACCGGTTCCGTAAACTAAAATTCCTATTTATTTAGGAATAGTATCGATAGTTAGAAAAGAAAAAGGGAGAAAAAAGGAGGGCCATTATGAATCACAATCGAACTGCACAAGAAATACTAGCTGCAATTGGCGGGAAAGAAAATGTTTCAGCTGCTGCACACTGTGCGACGCGTTTACGTTTAGTTTTACATGATGAGGAGAAGGTTGACGAGAAAAAACTGGACAACATGGATGTAGTAAAAGGAACGTTTTCAACCGGAGGGCAGTATCAGATTATATTGGGATCCGGCATTGTAAACGAAGTATATAAAGAGTTTACAAACCTGACGGGACTTGAAGGAATGTCTACAAAGGATGTAAAAGACGCCGGAGCAAAAAAATTGAATCCACTTCAACGATTCGTAAAAATGCTGTCTGATATTTTCGTTCCTATTATCCCCGCCATCGTGGCAGGCGGTTTATTGATGGGAATTAACAACTTATTAACAGCACCGGATTTATTTGTAAAAGGAAAATCACTTGTTGAAGCAAACCCTGCGATGGCTGATTTAGCCGCTTTAATTAATACATTCGCGAATGCTGCGTTCGTGTTTCTTCCTATATTAATAGGTTTTTCTGCAACACAGCGATTTGGGGGAAATCCTTACCTAGGAGCGGCACTTGGTATGCTGATGGTACACCCGGATTTATTGAACGGTTGGAATTATGGTGGAGCGTTAGCAAAAGGCGAGATACCGGTATGGAACATATTCGGCTTTGAAATCGAAAAGGTAGGATATCAAGGAACAGTCTTGCCGGTTTTGGCATCATCTTATATTTTAGCGAAAACGGAAACGTCTTTACGAAAAGTCATTCCTTCAGCTTTAGATAATTTGTTAACACCTTTATTGACAATTTTTATTACGGGCTTATTCACTTTCACTGCGGTGGGACCGATTACGCGTGCTGCAGGTAATTTGTTA
Organism: Bacillus sp. (in: firmicutes); assembly: GCA_041920565.1. Taxonomy (GTDB): domain Bacteria; phylum Bacillota; class Bacilli; order Bacillales; family Bacillaceae_G; genus JAGHKQ01. The sequence goes on from JBHGXS010000064.1 coordinate 13,452, forward strand.
ACAGACGGGCTGACTTGGATGTACGATACAACAGGTTTCATTGGTGGAGCATTATTTGGACTTGGGTATGCGCCAATTGTTATTACCGGCATGCATCATAGCTTCATTGCAGTAGAAACACAATTATTAGCTGACATCGCAAAAACGGGCGGTTCCTTTATCTTCCCGATTGCAGCAATGTCAAACGTAGCACAAGGCGCAGCGACACTTGCAGTGCTTTTACTTACACAAGACAAAAAGCTGAAAGGTGTTGCATCAGCAGCTGGTATTTCAGCACTGTTAGGGATTACAGAACCGGCTATGTTCGGTGTTAACTTAAAGCTTAGGTATCCGTTTATTGGAGCAATTACAGGGGCGGGTACAGCAGCTGCATTTGTCACCTTGTATAAAGTAAAAGCAATCGCATTAGGTGCGGCTGGCTTACCGGGTATTATCTCCATTAAACCGGGCTCTATTGTTCCTTATATTATCGGAATGGCAATTTCGTTCGTTGTTGCGTTTGCGATGACAATGGTATTAGCAAAACGAGCAGCTAAAAAAGAGAGCGTGATGAAAGCTCACCAAGAAATTGCTTAATCATTTTTACAGCTAAGGGGAATCAAGGGATTCTCCTTTAGTTGTTTTGAGGAAGGTGACAGAAATGGAATGGACAAAAGAACATCGATATCGCAGATTGGAAGACGCAACAAGAGAAGAGATGGAGAAGCTTAGACAAAAGGTGAAGAATTGTCCGTGGCGTCAAACCTTTCATATACAGCCGGAAACAGGACTTCTCAACGATCCAAACGGGTTTTCCTATTATAACGGTGAATATCATTTGTTTTATCAATGGTTTCCGCTTGGTCCTGTTCATGGTCTCAAATATTGGTATCATACAAAATCAAAAGATTTGGTGCATTGGGAGAATGTCGGCATCGGAATAGAGCCAGGGGATTATTTCGACAGTCATGGTGCTTATTCCGGAAGTGCTATCGAGCATGAAAGAAAATTATATTTGATGTATACCGGCAATACTCGCGACGAGAATTGGATAAGGCACCCTTATCAATGTATGGCAGTGATGGAGGAAAGCGGAGCAATCTCCAAAATGGATCAACCTGTTATTTCAGCGGTTCCAGCAGGGTATACAGATCATTTCCGCGATCCGAAAATATGGAAAGAAGGAAATTTCTACTATGTTATAATTGGGGCACAGCGAGAAAACGAAACAGGTTGTACAGTATTATATAGCTCTTCTGATTTAAAGAATTGGAATTTTGAGGGAGAAATTAAGACAAGTCTTGAACGTTTTGGATATATGTGGGAATGTCCAGACTACTTTGAATTGGATGGTCAAGGAGTACTTATTTTCTCTCCGCAAGGATTAAATCCGGAAGGGGATTTGTATCATAATATTTACCAGTCCGGTTATATCGTTGGGGAAAAGTTAGATTTGGAAACAAAATCTATAAAACATGGCAGGTTTACGGAATTAGACAGGGGATTTGATTTTTATGCTCCTCAGACAATGCTTGGTCCAAACGGAAGACGAATTTTAGTCGGTTGGATGGGTCTGCCGGAAATAGACTACCCAACTGACAAAAATGGATGGGCACACTGTTTGACGCTCCCAAGAGAATTATCTATTCGTAACGGCAAATTAATTCAGCAGCCTATTAAAGAGCTGCAAGCACTTCGAAAGAAAGAAAATCAGATAGAAGATACTCTTCATAGCCAAACGAAAGCGTATGATGCTTTTACAGGTACAACGTATGAGTTAATTTGTGAATTTGAAAATATAAGTGCCGCAGAATTTGGCATTGAGTTTAGAGCAGCTGGAAATGAGAAAACCGTTATGAAATACAATGCAATTCATAAAAAGGTAATCTTGGACCGTAGTCAATCAGGCGAAATAGCAGGAGCCTCTTACGGAACAACGAGAGCGTGTCATATGGATGGAAACAAAATAAAATTCCATATGTTTGTCGATACATCTTCTGTAGAAATTTTCATTAATGACGGAGAAGAAATATTTACAAGCCGAATCTTTCCTAGTGAAGACAGCAAGGAAATTCGTTTCTTTGCAGGAAACGGTAAAGCAATATTCAAAGCAACAAAGTGGGATTATTAATATAAGAATGAGCTGAAAGCCTTGATTGTTTATTTTTTCAAGGCTTTTTTCTTAATAAGTGGACCTGTATGAATCTTGCGGTTGTTTGTTATAATTTATATAAGTATTTTGAAAGAATAGAGGAGTAAAATTGTGAATACAACAATCGCAGATATCGCAAAGTTAGCCGGCGTTGCGAAAAGTACGGTTTCTCGTTATTTAAACGGCGGCTACGTAAGCGACACGACGAAAGCTAAAATTGAAAAGATTATAGAAGAAACAGGGTTTGAGCCGAACAGCTTTGCACAAAGCTTAAAGGCAAAGAAGACAAACTTTGTGGGAGTTATCGTTCCTCGTTTGGATTCCTATGCCACGTCCCGCACGTTAATTGGAATTGATGAAACACTGCGAGGACGCAATTACCAAATGCTTATTTCCAACACAAGCCAGTCGCTGGAGCGTGAGCTTGAAAGCATCTATAGTCTGGCGAGGCAAAAGGTGGCAGGGATCATTTTGCTGGCAACGGAAATTACAGAAAAGCATTTACAAATATTTAAAGAAGTTAAGCTGCCTATCCTTATTGTCGGGCAAGAATGTGAAGGGTATCATTGCTTAATTCACGATGATTATCATGCCGGTTATGAAATGGGGAACTATGTTATTCAACAAGGGCATCGTGACATTGTTTATATTGGCGTCCCTGAAAAAGATATTGCTGTCGGAGTGAAGCGAAAAGAAGGATTTAAAGAAGCTGTCAGCAAGCATTCCCATTGTAATGTTATATATTGCGAAAGCAGCTTTAAGATTGAAGAGGCAACGGAGAAGGCATACGAAATTATTGAGAAACATCAGCCTTCGGTCGTTGTGTGTGCTACTGATAATATTGCTCTTGGGGCAATGAAAGCTATTTATGCACACGGATATAGTATCCCGTCTGAAATTTCGATTACAGGATTTGGGGGGTATGATGTAACCGGGATTGTGCATCCAGGTCTTACAACAATTAAATTTCATTATAAAACAGCGGGTCATATGGCTGCAGATAAAATGGTAAAGCTCATTGAAGGAGCGGAAGTTGAGAGGATGACGGTGTCTTCTTACGAATTAATAGAGCGTGAGAGCGTAGAAAAAAAATCTTAAAATGAAAAGCAGTATAACAGGCTTTTCATTTAGCATTTCATGGAACCGGTTCCTTTGGTTCTGTATAATTAAAGATAGAACGCGGATAAGCTTTTAAAGCTGCCGAAAGATACGTGAGATGAGGGATATGATGAAAAAGGTATTTTGTATCGGTGAATTGCTAATTGATTTTGTGTGTAAAGATATTGGAACAACATTAGCCGATGGCGCCATTTTTGAGAAAAAAGCTGGCGGAGCTCCGGCGAATGTAGCAGCTGCCGTGACAAGGTTAGGCGGTACTGCTTACTTTATGGGGCAGGTCGGCAACGATCCGTTCGGTGAATTTTTAAGCAGTACATTAGAGAATGAAAAGATTGACACCTCTATGCTTGTAAAAGATGGCGATACGACATTAGCGTTCGTGTCCATCGATAAAAACGGAGAACGCGATTTTTCTTTTAAACGCGGTGCAGACGGGATGTATCAAGCTTCTTCCATTGATTTCTCTCTGTTATCAAAAAACAGCATCATTCACTTTGGATCTGCGACAGCTTTTTTACCAGGTGAATTAAAAAACACATATATTGTATTACTGGAGCATGCTGTGCAAAACGGATTTACCATTTTATTTGATCCAAATTACCGCGATGCGCTTATTACTGACGTTGAAGCTTTCAAAGAAGAATGCCTGCCGTTTATTCAGGCTTCTCATATTATGAAAGTGAGTGAAGAAGAAGCGCAGCTTTTAACAGGAGAAAATAATATTAATGAAGCTGTGAATAGATTGTTAGAGATAGGAGCTTCTGTCGTTTGTGTAACGATGGGGAAAGAAGGTACAATGCTTGCTACAAAAGAGGATTCACGCATTATTCCTTCTATTTCTATTAAACAAATTGATTCAACGGGTGCCGGTGATGCGTTTATCGGAGCGTTATTATATAAGCTTTCAAAAGAAGAAACTCCTAAAGATGCTTTACAACAGTTCGAAACACTGTGCGAGTATATCGCATTTGCCAATAAAGTAGGTGCTCTTACATGTACAAAATATGGAGCGATAGCAGCTATTCCTTTCAAGCATGAAATAGAAGAATAGAAATATCGTTAGACGGCCGTTGCGGTTGTCTTTTTATTTTTTAAGGAAAAGTTAAGGAACGAAATGCATAATGGGCTTATCAAAATGAAGCGAGGAGGAATAAAAATGGAACAAACCAAACAAAGTCTAATAAAAATTTTACTCATTATAAACTTGGCGATAAGCACGTGCGCAGCCATCGGAGTGGGGTATGTAGCTTATAAACAAAGTACAAGCCCTGATTTTTCAGAAATGGGACCAAGAGGAGATGGTCAGATGTTCCCGGGCAATGGTCAATTCCAGCCGAGACAAGATCAATCAGGCCAAACCCAATCGGATCAAGCTCAATAATGGAAAGGAGAATGGAAATTTGAAAAAGTGGATGATGATTTCGGTAATTATTGTTGTAATAGGAGGAGCAATTGGCTGGTTCTTATTAGGTAAAAAAGATCAAGTTCAAAATGTTGCGGCTGCAGTACAAACAACAACAGTACAAAAAGGAAAATTAGAGGTAGCAGTGAGCGGTTCGGGTACGGTTACGGCCATTACAGACCAAGATGTAACAGCAGCAAATACAATTCTTATTGTAGATAGCGTAAGTGTAGCATCTGGGGATACAGTAGATAAAGGTGACACACTTGTAACATTTAAAAATGGTGATGTTGTTACGGCTCCAAATGACGGAGAAATCACATCCGTTAATGTGAAAAGCGGCAGCGGAGCTTCACAGGGAACAATCCTTCTTCGCATGGAAGATGAAGATGGAATCACATTACCTGTAACAAGAGGAGATAGCAGTGTAAGTTCAGATAGTTCAAGCGGCGGGAGTGCCGGTGGAAGTGGCAGCTTAACAGCGGATACTGTTAGTGTGAAAGAAGGAGATGTTGTAGCAGCAGGTGCAACACTTGTAACCTTTACAGATGGAAGTATCTTACAAGCACCGGTTGCCGGGACAATCACAAGTCTTTCCATTGCAAGTGGTGATTCCGTGCAAAGTTCAGCGACAGTTGCACACATAACAGATTACAGCACATTGCAAACAACGATTAGTGTTGATGAATTAGATGTTCCAAAAGTACAAGCAGGCCAGACAGCAAAAATAACAGCAAGCGCATTCCCTGATGAAACATTCGAAGGAAAAGTAACGAAAGTGGCAACAGAAGGAACAGCATCAAACGGAGTTTCTACATTTGACGTAACAGTACAAATCACAGATCCAAAAAACTTGAAAATTGGTATGTCGACAGAGGCGAGTATTTTAATAGAAAGCAAAGAAGATGCATTATATGTGCCAGTAGAAGCGGTTTATACAAGTGGAGATGAAAAATACGTACTTGTTCCTACAACTTCCGATGATTCCGCACAATCAACAAAAAAAGTAACAGTAGAAATTGGTATTTCAAATGATACGAACGTAGAAATTACAAGCGGTTTAGCAGAAGGAGATTCTGTTCAAATCCCGAGAGTCAAATCCAGCGGTAATTCTTCTCAAGGACCAATGATGATGCCGGGCGGCGAATTTGGCGGATTTGGAGGAAGAAATGGAAACGGGACACCGCCGGCATTTCAAGGTGGAGGGGCTCCATCAGGCGGCAGACAAGGAGGAAACTGATGACTAAGACAGAGCCAATCATTCAAATCAATTCCATGACGAAAAAGTATGAACTTGGCGGCGAAACAGTAATGGCTCTTCAAGGTATCTCCTTGGATATTCAAAAGGGGGACTTTATCTCTATCATAGGTCCATCGGGTTCCGGAAAATCAACATTTATGAACATGATTGGATGCTTAGATCGACCGGATTCAGGTGAATACTTGTTAGACGGTGAAGAAGTAGGAAAAATGAAGAGCTCACAACTTGCGGCCATTCGAAATGAAAAAATAGGGTTCATTTTTCAAAACTTTAATCTCCTGCCAAAGCTGACAGCGGTTGAGAATGTAGAGCTTCCTCTTATATATCGCGGAATGAAAGCGATGGAGCGGAGAAAAATAGCTTTGGAGGCTTTAAAAAAAGTAGGATTGGGAGATAGAGAGAATCATTTACCAGCCCAATTATCAGGGGGGCAGCAGCAACGTGTCGCAATTGCGCGCGCGTTGGCTGGAAATCCTCCCATTTTACTGGCGGACGAACCAACCGGTGCACTAGATAGTAAAACAAGCAAGGAAATTTTAAGGATTATAAAGTCGTTAAATGAGCAGGGGCACACGATTATTCTCATTACGCACGATTTAGAGGTAGCAAAACAAGCAAGCCGTGTTGTTCGTATACACGATGGACAACTATATGAGAATGGAGGTGGGTGGTATGCAGGCTATCAGAATGGCACTGAAGAGCATTAAAGGAAACAAAATAAGAGCATTCCTGACCATGCTTGGTATTATTATCGGGGTATCTTCTGTTATTGTCATGATTGCGATAGGGCAGGGATCAACGAAAGAAGTACAAGATCAAATTGGCAGCCTAGGTACAAACGTATTAACCGTAAGGGTTACTGGTTCAGATGTTACTTTTAAAGAAGAGGATGCCAATCAGGTTCGGGATGTCAATGGTGTAGAAGCAATTGCTCCAACTGTTTCAGGAAGAGTAACCGTAAAAAATGGAAAGACGAATGAACAAGTGTCAATGACAGGAACAACTTCTTCTTATTTAGATGTCCGTAATTTACAGTTGCAATCTGGACGTTTCATCGCAGAATTGGATCATGCCAATCACTCAAAAGTGGCAGTACTTGGTTCGGACACTGCGGAAACATTATTCGGACTAGGTGATCCGGTTGGAGAATCCGTACAGGTGAATGGAACATCCTATAAAGTCATTGGGGTTCTTGAATCTGTCGGAAGTTCATTGGGAACAAGCGGAGACAGTACAATTATTGTACCTCTTAGCACAGGACAACGCTTAGCAGCTACTACTGATATTGAGGCAGTATATGTGAAGGCAGCAAATGAAGATATGATCAATTTCATATCAAACCGTATCGAACAAACAATGTATACAATTTTGGGTGATGCTGATAGTTATAGTGTATCCAGTCAAAAGGATTTAATGGAAACAGCAGCATCAGTCAATGATACATTAACATTGATGCTGGGAGGAAGTGCCGCTATTTCTCTTATCGTCGGCGGCATCGGTATTATGAACATTATGCTTGTATCAGTTTCAGAACGTACTAAGGAAATCGGCATTAGAAAAGCAATTGGAGCAAAACGCGGAGATATTTTGCTTCAATTCCTCATTGAAGCAATGGTATTAAGTTCATTGGGAGGGATAATAGGAGTAGGAATTGGGGTAATAAGTGCCCAAATATTTACTTTAGCAACAGGAACAGCCATTGCATATTCCGTACCTGTCATGCTGTTATCGTTTGCATTCTCTTTATTAGTTGGAGTTGTATTCGGTGTATTTCCGGCGAATAAAGCGTCTAAACTTGATCCGATTCAAGCTCTTCGCTATGAATAGAAAAAACAAAGCGATCGTATACTGCGACCGCTTTGTTTTGTTATTATATGGTAAAGGAGTGGAATACAATGCGTATATTAGTTGTGGAAGATAATATATCTTTGCTGCAATCCATTAAACAAATCTTATTTGAAGAATTTGAAGTAGATTGCGCAGAAAACGGAGAAGAAGGGCTGTTTATGGCCATGCAAAATATATATGATCTTATTGTACTGGATGTTATGCTTCCGGAAATGGACGGATTTGAGGTTATCCAAAAAATAAGAGGAGAACAAATCAAGACTCCGGTTCTGTTTTTGACTGCAAAAGATTCATTAGAAGACCGGGTGAGAGGATTGGATTTCGGAGGCGACGATTACTTGATCAAGCCGTTTCAAGCGCCGGAGCTGCAAGCGCGGATTCGAGCGCTGCTGAGACGCAGCGGCAGTTTAACGACAAATCAAACGATTCAATATCGGGGAATCGAGTTGTTTGGAAAAGAAAAAGATATTGTAGTAGACGGCCACCCGATAAGGCTAACGCTAAAACAGTATGAAATGCTGGAATATATGATTCAAAATAAAGGCGTCATTTTAACAAAAGAGCAGCTCTATGATCGCGTGTGGGGATTTGACTCGGATACAACAATCGGAATTGTGGAAGTATTTGTCCATCATCTTCGCAAAAAGCTGGAACCGTTCGGATATCATAAGGATATTCAAACGGTGCGCGGCATCGGATATATGCTGAAAGAACAGTAGGAGAGAGAATGATGTTTCAGCGTACTCGTATTAGGCTTACTATTTTAAATTCATTAGTTTTTATCATTTTACTCGGTGTTCTGGCAACGGTTATTTATTCTTATGCTCAATCGCGTTTGTATCGAGATGTAGATAGAGATTTGTTTGAGACAGTAGAACGGATGAAACAGCCGGAACAGCCTAGACCGCTAGAACGGCAGGATCGATTGCCGAGAGGGCCTAGAGACCCCCGTATTGCTTTACTAATATGGAACGAAAAAAATGAACTGATTACTTTAAATGAGGATTCAAGCGTTTTTGCCGACAATGAATCTAAGTTTCGACCTATGGAGTTAAATAAACTTCGGGACATAGAGGCAGAAGGGTTTTACTTTAGGACAATCGCAGTAAAAGGATATATAGGATCAGAAGAAATAACGGTACAGTTTGTACGAAATATTACCTCCGAAAAAGATATGCTTAAGACATTGTTATTAATTTTAGTCATTGGCTGCAGCATTGGAAGTGTTTGCGCTGTCGGTGTCGGATTCTTTTTGGCCGGAAGAGCGCTGGTTCCTATTAAAGAAGCTTGGCAAAAGCAGCAGCAATTTGTGTCAGACGCTTCCCATGAATTAAGGACACCTCTAGCGGTTATTCAATCTAAGACGGACTTATTATGGCGTTCCCCCTCTTCTACAATACAGGAGAAGGCAGTGGATATATCCATCATTTCGAAAGAGTGTCGCCGATTGTCCAAGCTCGTTGCTAATTTGCTTACGTTGGCTCGTTCCGATTCAGATCAGCTGGAAATAGAAAAAGAAGAATTTTCACTGAGCGCATTGCTGCATGAAATAGTGGAGCATTACTCGGAAATTGCTTCCTATCAAGAAAAAACACTCCGCTTGGACGTGCCGTCTTCCGTTTCTTTTGTGGGCGATAAGGAGCGTATTCATCAATTGATGGTTATCCTGTTGGATAATGCCCTTAAGTACACAAAAGAGAATGGAGAAATTGTTGTCACCTGTTCTCAGTCAGCTTCTTCCGTTGCGATAAAAGTAAAAGATAATGGTATTGGTATCGGAGAAGAGCATATTTCGAAAATTTTTGATCGTTTTTATCAAGTGGACAAGTCGCGTGCAACAGAAGGAGGGGCCGGACTGGGACTGGCTATTGCAAAGTGGATTATTGACAAGCACCACGGAAAAGTGAAGGTGCACAGCGAAATCGGCAAGGGGACATCCTTTGAAATTACGTTTCCGAAAAATCGAAAGACATAAAGAAGGCAGAAAAACCTTGGATAAACTATACCCAAGGTTTTTTTGATTTTAAGGTGCTGTTATTACACATCTATTTTATTGTACAGCAATCTTATACAGATTTTTGTTTTATTGGAAGTTCAATATTTGAAGATTCCTCTGTTTCCGATTCAATTGTCCGCTTCATAATGATTGGATATAACAGTAAACCGAAAATAAACAAGCCAATTCCCAATAAGAACGTCTTAAGGTCGGCAGTACCGGTTTTAATGACCCAAACAGAGTATGCGAGTGCTAATAATGTGATAATTCCGTCTAACTTTCGGGACCCTTTAATTACATCATATGTTTCACCGGTAATGATCAGCTTTAATTGATAAACAGCAGACACTAAATACGGAATCAAGTAAGCCAATGTTGCTACTACAATTGCAAAATCATAAGCTTGTGTTACAGTTCCTGAAACGGTAGAGAACAGGAAGATTTGTGTCATAATGTTTGTTAACGTTATAGAATTTATAGGACTTCCGTTTTTATTAGTTTTCGCAAAAAAGACAGGGAACAATCCATCTTTAGCTGCTTGATAAGGAACTTCTGCACTGACGACAATCCAGCCCACTGTTGAGCCTAATAATGAAATTAATGCCAGCACTGCCATAATGGAAGCACCCTCATTGCCGATTGCGACAGCCAATGCATCTACTAACGGTTTTTGAGATTCCTTCAGCGTTTCTTGCGGCAATGCCCCCATAGTAAGAAGCGTAATCCCCACATAAATGACCATGGCTACTAATAATCCAAGTATGGTTGCTTTTTTTACATCACGTTGAGACTTTGCGCGATTGGACAACATCACAGCGGACTCAATTCCGATAAATGCCCAAAGAGTCGAGATAGCCGCAGCATTTACTTGGCTTCCTAAAGAAATCGGACTTCCGGACTCATCTGTAAATGTTTGTCCGTCACCAAGATTAGATGCATCAAAAATAAACAAAGTCACAATGATGAATAATGTAAAACCGATTACTTTTGTGACAGTAGCCAGCAAGTTCATTTTTCCGGCGCTGTTCAAGCTTTGAGAAAGAATATATTGAATACCCCAAAGCATGCTCGTACAAACAAGGAATGTAATAAATTTCCCAAGCTCTAATTGAAATGAGCCGATATCGAATAATACAGCTTTGCTTTGCATAATCGGTAAGAAAGTTGATAAATATCCGGCAAAGGAAATGATGACAGAAGCGGTAGCTGCCCAGTTAGCGGCCCAATAGCCCCAAGCCATGCTGTAGCCGGCAACTTTGCCTGCTTTTGGAGAAGAGAACATGGCCTGCGCATAGCTTTGCGGACCTGCTTTTAGTTCCGGTTTTCTTGTTGCCAAATTTCCAAATACAAGTGCAATCATAAATACTCCAATACCTGTAGCTGCCCAAGCAAGAGAAGAGCCGAGCGGACTGGCAGATTGAGCTAAGTTGGAAGGAAGCATAAATACGCCTCCGCCTACCATGTTACCTACTACGAATGCTGTTAAAATCCATAATCCCCATTTCTTGTTTTCCATTGGTTATTTCTCCTTTTCTGTAATGTTTTGAATTTGCAGCTATCATCTAACCCCCTGGCGCCGTACGAGAAAAACAAAAAGAGCCATGCAGGTATATGAAAATACCTACATGGCTCTTGTAAAAGCAACGTAGGTACAACGGGAATAACCCTTGTACCTACGCGTAATTTTTCACGCAAGGTCCAAGGGTTTATGTATGATGATGTAATTGTGCAAATGTACTGAATGTAAACATAGTCAATTACTCCCTTTTTTCCTTTTGATTTTGAATCAGTATACTACATGTTTTCCGAAAGAAAAGAATAAAGTTTTATGGAAATAGTACTGATTCGTAAAAAATATAATTCTACGTATCATAATAGACGATAACAAAGTTTTTGTAAATGTTTAATTATGGAAAAATAATTATAAGTTTGTGTGCCAACTAGCAAAATTATGTAAAAGCAAGGAACGAAAAGAGAGGTAGAACACAATTTCGGTCTATCTCTTCCTTTTCAATTACTGCTTTATCATTTTAGATACAGTTTCCCGTACATGTTGGATTTGCGCCATTTTGTTGTCCCAGCAGGCTTGACTTAAATCTACCGGATACTCTTCCGGATTCATAGTGCGCTTATATTCTTCCCATAATAATTGTAAATTTTCTTGAGTAAAGGTTTGAATCTCCTGTGCGGAAGGAAGATTGTATACAAGCTTACCATTAACGAAGATATCCTTATGCAGCTCGCGGGCTTCAAAATTTGTAACAAATTTGCTTATAAACGTATGAACCGGATGAAACATTTTAAGACGCTCTTCTTTTTCTGGATGTTCCGTTTCTAACGCAACATAATCCCCTTCTGAATGACGATTCACAAGATTGATAATACGGTATACTTTCTTTAAACCAGGTGTAGTAATTTTTTCCGGATTTGAAGAAAGCTTTATAGTATCAACCATATTTCCGTTTTCGTCCTCGATAGACACCAGTTTATATACAGCTCCGAGTGCAGGCTGGTCGTATGCGGTAATGAGTTTTGTGCCGACGCCCCATACATCAATTTTGGCTCCTTGTGTTTTCAAGTTCATGATGGTATATTCATCAAGATCGCTTGAAGCAATAATTTTTGTATCTGTAAAGCCCGCTGCATCAAGCATTTTTCGAGCTTCTTTAGAAAGATACGCCATATCCCCGCTGTCTAAGCGGATACCTGCAAAATGAATTTTATCTCCCAGTTCTTTTGCAACACGGATGGCTGTTGGAACACCGGATTTTAACGTGTCATAGGTATCAACCAAGAATACACAATTTTTATGCCGGCTTGCGTATTTTTTAAAGGCAGTGTATTCATCCCGATAAGTTTGTACAAGAGCGTGTGCGTGCGTGCCGGTAACAGGAATGCCAAATTTTTTACCTGCCCGAACATTGCTCGTTGCTTGAAATCCGCCAATAAAAGCTGCTCTTGCTCCCCAAAGGGCCGCATCAAATTCATGTGCGCGCCGCGTTCCGAATTCCATAAGAACTTCGGCGCCTACGACATGCTTTATACGAGCTGCCTTTGTTGCAATCAAAGTTTGATAATTGACTATGTTTAAAAGAGCAGTTTCAATTAATTGAGCTTCTCCTAAAGGAGCATCTATGCGGAGAATAGGCTGATTTCCAAATGCCAATTCGCCTTCTTGCATAGCGCGAACGCTTCCTGTAAAACGCAGCTCCCGCAAGTAAGAAAGGAAATCCTCTTGATATCCAAGCTCTTCACGTAAATAAATAATATCATTTTCTGTAAATTGAAAATTTTTCAGATAGTCTACAATTTTTTCTAATCCTGCAAAAACCGCATATCCGTTTCCAAAGGGAATTTTACGAAAGTATAATTCAAAAACAGCTCGCCGGTTATGGATGTTGTCTTCCCAATATGTTTCTGCCATATTGATTTGATATAAGTCCGTGTGCAAAGCATATCCATCATCTTCATATCTGTTCATCATTTGTATGCCTCCCGGTTCAATCCATCAGAAATATTGTCTACATTCTACCAAGAACTATGCAGCTTGCCAATGAAAGCGCTGTTGTTTTGTTGCACCAGTGTCTTTTTCAAAAGTGATAAATAAAGGAGCAAATGAATTGACTCATTTGCTCCTTTGGTTGCTTTTAAAAGATGATTAGTTTTCTTCATCTATATCTTCATTCGAATCCGTTTCAGATTGCAATCCGAGGTGCTGTTTCAAAGTGTCCTGAATGTCTTTGACGCTTTTTTTATCAGGCTCTGCATAATAAGCATTATTAATATATTTATCGGTGCATTGAATTTGCAGCTTTTCCATGTTTAATTGTGCTCCCAGCATTGTTTTTACAACACCGATCATATCATCAAAAGTCAAGTTGGTCTTCATGTCACTTCCGGCCGCCTCGATTAAATCCGCCATTTTGGTAACGGAATTAAGGGAAAGAGCTTTCTTTGCGACTGCTTCAATGATGAGCTGCTGACGTTTTCCGCGCATAAAATCGTTATCAATATGACGTGCTCTTGCCAAGACGAGTGCCTGTTCTCCGTTCAACTTGTGATAGCCCTTTTCCACTTTAACAAAACCATTTTTTTTACTGTTAAAATCAGTAACGGAAATAGGGACATCCATCTCAATTCCTCCTAAAGTATCAATAATTTTCACGAAGGAATCAAAGTTGAATTTTACGTAATAATCAACTGGTACATCTAAAAAGTTTTCTACGGTTTGAATTGTACTGTTTGCACCGCCGTATGCATAAGCGTGGGTGATTTTTCCTTTTCGTTTTTTGCTCGGAATGTATACTAGCGTATCACGCGGAATACTTACAAGTTTAATGGATTTGTCGTCTTTATTTATCGTAGCTAAAAGCAACGCATCAGTTCGGAAAGCATCCCCAAACTCTTTTTTATCCGCTTTCCGCTGCTTACTTTCATCTACACCCATAATTAAAATAGAAATATTATCTTCTAACGGCTTTACGGCTTCTAGACGTTTATCGGATTTTTTACCGCGATCTAAGCCATTGTAGGCTGCCTGAGCAACCTTTTCGGCTTTTTTATATAAATACGCTGCATAGGACGCTCCCCCGAGGATGAGACAGAGAAGAGGAAGGATTAAGAATGCAGCGATTCTTCTTCTTCGTTTTTTACGGCCAATATCATAGCGTAAATTGTAGGACATCGATAATCCTCCTTATACTATTCTTATACATCATCTATATTTACATAAAATGCGCTTCCTGTCATTTAATTTTTGTATATTGTAACTATTTGTAACTAAATAGAGAAAATTACGGCTATTTTGAGTTTTTCTGCTTACAAGAACAAAATCCCCTTCAGGAAATCGATTCTTGAAGGGGATTTTGTTAAGCATGCTTTTTATACGTACTTTTCGCGACACGGCCGCTGGCAATAACTTTTCCATTTTTTGTTACAGTTTTGTATGTGCTGACCACGATTTTTTCGTTTGATTCTTGCTCTACTTTTGTAGTTAGATTGGCATGTTTTCCGTTATCTGTACCAAATACACGTATGACAAGTTCGTTATTTTCAATAAAAGATTGGATATATAAGTAGTGGTCTGTGGTATTTTTAAATTGGAAATCCGGACCGCTGTCAGCGACTGTCGCATCCAAACCGAGCGGAACATAACCGACAGGGAAGGAGTGGTTGCTTCGCTGCACAATGGATAAATCTTTACGCAATACAGCGTTGTATAAGGTGCTGCTTACTTGACATACACCACCGCCGGCGTTTTGGCTGATTTCTCCATTCAGATAAACAGCTGCAACTTTATATCCGTTTGCTGCATTTGTTTTTCCAACCTTCCTGTTAAAGCTGAATACATCCCCTGGTGCCACAAGTGCTCCATCCAGTCTTTGTGCCGCTTTTTGAATGTTATAAATTTGATTTTCGTTCCGTTTTGCAAGAGAAGTGCGCTCTTCTACGATAACCTGGGTAAGACCCATATTTTGAATGTCTTCCGTTGTTTTTTCAGGACGAACTTCCTTTACCGGAACTTGAATTTCTTGTTTTTTCTCTGTGATGGCTTGAGTTGCCAATAATTTCAATTGATCTTTATCCACCGCTTCTCCATTTTTGCTTGGAGAAATGTTGATGCTTGTCCCTACAATGCTGAACGATGCATTTTTTGGCTCAACTAAGTTTTGATTATACTTATCTTTCATGAATGCATCATATTTCGCTTGGTTTAAGTATGGCTCAAGCTTGAAATCACGCTGCAGCTTTCCTTCTTGTGCTTCTTTTCGCAATTTGTAGCGTTCAGAAATAGTGCCCTCTTGTTGTTTAAAAATTTGCTCTGCAACATCGGTTCCTCTATACTCTACTCCAAGCTGCTCCCATGTGAAAGTCTCGCTTTGATTGCCTAGACGCAGAACAACAGTTTGTTGATTCAGTTGGTTAATTTTTTGTTGCACAATTTCGCTTACTTGTTGTTTTGTCTTCCCATCTAACGAAGTACCATCAAAGGTTGTATGGCCTAATACATATGTATCTAATTGTTTGTTTAACTTTGTTGTATAGTGGTATGCACCACCAGCGGCGATACCGCCTCCGACACCAACAACAAGCAAGCCGCCAATAATCCAATTTCGCAGCTTCATTTTTTTCCCCCCGGTTCTTCTTATTGAAGAAGTTCATTAATTTATCACTAGTATACTACTAATTTGTCATTCTTGTAACAAAAAGTTAAAATTTGTTACCATTTGTAATATTTTTGTTATATTAGTATAAAAAGATATATAATATTCCATTTAATAGAAAAATGTAGCTCAACGGGTTATAAGGTAATTCCTTCTTATTTTGAGAAAAAGGCACCTTAAAAAAGGTGCCTTTTATGATGTCCAGCATTTCCACCCCTAAGCGCAAGTGAAGATGCTTTTCTTAATTAGCGGCGAGAATGAACTTCGTAAATAGCAAACTTTAGATAATCTCCTTCATCGGAAGCAAGGAGTTTCGGATGGTCATATCCCGCGCCGCTCCAGTGAATTTGACGCAAAATCTTCTTTGCATCAAAAGCGGCTTGTTCCACCATTTTTTGGAACATATCCGCATGTACATGGTATGAACAGCTTGCTGTGACAAAGAAGCCGCCGTCCTTTACAAGCTTTAATCCGTTTAAGTTTATATCTTTATAGCCGCCCAGTGCTTTTTTCACGGCGTGTGCTGATTTGGCGAATGCAGGTGGGTCAACAATAACGACATCCCACAATTTTTCCTGTTCTACTGATTGACGCAAATAGTCAAACGCATTAGCGACAACAAAGTCCACGTTATTAAATCCGTTTAATTGTGCGTTTCGTTTTGCTGTTTCAATTGCATGCTCTGAAATGTCCACAGCTGTAACGTGTTTTGCACCGTAATGACAAGCGTTCAACATAAAAGAACCCGTATGTGTAAAGCAATCCAAAACAGTGGTGTCCTTATCAATGAGAGGTTTGATTGCCGCGCGATTTTGGCGCTGATCAAAGAAAAATCCGGTTTTTTGCCCATTTTCAATATCGACAACATATTTTACACCGTTTTCTTCAATCTCTACATCCGTGGAACATTTGCCGTACCAAAATCCTTTTTCCTGTGAAAGGCCTTCAAGTTCTCGAACGTACACATCATTTCGTAAATATACAGCTTTTGGCTGGAAGACTTCTAACAGCCCTTTCAATATCCATTCTTTTCGTTTTTCCATACCAAGGGAAAGGATTTGCACAACTAATACATCCTCATATTTATCGACGATAAGGCCGGGTAAGAAGTCAGATTCTCCATAGACTGCACGGCAAGAACGTACGCCCGGAAGAAAACGTTGGCGATATTCCCATGCTCTTCGAATTTTTTCAACGAAAAAATCTTCATTTAATTCTTCATTTGGATTTTGTGTCAGCACACGGACGATCATTTGTGATTTCGGATTTATGTATCCTTTAGCCAGGAAGAAGTTCTGATGATTATATACCTCAACAAAATCGCCCGGTTCAAATTCTCCTTCAATGCGATTCACTTCGCTTTGAAACACCCAAGGATGACCTTGCTCTAAACGCTTTCGGCGATTTCGTTCTAAAAATACTTTTGCCACGATTTTCACTCCATTATTATAGTTTGCCTATCCATTCTACAGAATACAAAGAGAATAAGCCAATATAAATATACCTTAGGTATTTATATTATCCAAACTTTTATAGAGTTAAAAGCAGAATTACGTCTATGACATCTTTATGAACTCTTCTTTACCTGTTTTACTTCTTATTATGAAAACGTCTGAAATTCAAAGTAAAGGGATTGACCATTATGATTCATGAAAAAAAGGATATTTGGAGCAAAAAACAGGACTTCCGGTCAGTGCAGAAAATGATGTGAATTGTGTAGCGTTAGCGGAAAAGTGGAAAGGGAATGCTCAAAACGAGGATCATTTTTTATGTATGACTATCGGTACGGGGGGGTGGCGCTTGCTTTTTAAACGGTCAATTATACCGAGGTGCTTCCTTTTGTTTTGTGTCTGTTATCCATATTACCCCCTGTAAAAAATTCAACTCTTTAACCTTCTTTGTAAACGTTTCATTTTCCTTCTAAATAAAAAGAACCCTTGCCTGAAGCAAGAGCCTGATTTAACTGCCTGTACTTGCAAATGCTTTTAAGCCTCGCTGCCAAAATGCATAGGCGAGCACGCAAGAAAGAAGTGCCACCAATGGTGTAAAATAGGCGATAGTTTTGTATCCGCCGTCAAAAAAGGCGGATGCAGGATAGAAAGCGGTAAAGCCGTACGGAATGATAAAGGTTAATACAAACAGGATAAATTTATTATAAATTGTCATCGGATAACGGGCGAAATCAGCCAAGTTAAATACGGCAAATACAACCGGCAAACTATCCGTCATCCAAAATGAAAAGGTAATGAAAAAGAGATTGATAGCCACAAAAATAAAACCGCTGGATAGAATCATGACAATCAACAATAAAACGTCCCATGCATCGAAAGTAATATCAAGATGGCTGATAGACGTATACAATACAATGCCTCCAATTAATAGCTGGCCGATGCCGTCTTGCTGTACTCGTTCCGCTATCACTTGAAAGAGGGGATTTATGGGGCGAATTAAAAGTCGATCCAGATTTCCGCTCCTGACATATTGCCATCCGAGAGTCCACAAATTATCAAAGAAGATATGATGAATGGAACGTCCCATAAACGCAATCCCGTAAATTAAAAGAATTTCATAGAAGCTCCAGCCTTTTAACGTTTCAATATGATCAAATACTACTTTAATGAAAAAGATAGCGGCAAATTGCTGAAGGAAGACAGAGGCTATTCCGATAAGAAAGTCTACTCGATATTCCATCATCACTTTTACATGCTGTTTAAAATAAATCCAGTAAAGAAAGCTGTACCGCTTGAATGTTCTCATATGTTCACCCCCCGAATACTGTAATTTTTCGTACGGCAATTGCCCAGAGAATACGCACGAATACCGTAATAGAAACTAACCAAAGCAATTGGACTGCTATGGCTGTGTAAGCCTCGCTGCCTGCTATTGCACCTGTATAGATGGAGACCGGTACATATACCATTGCTTGAAACGGAAGAAACATGCTGATATTTTGAAACCATTCCGGATAAAGCGAGAGAGGCACCAATGCGCCGGAGCAAAATTGAATGACAGCTTCCCGGAGGACACGCATACCCCAAATGTTAACTGTCCAAAAGGCCAGAATTCCAATAATGAAGTCGAGTTGTGTACCGATTAACACACCCAATACCATGCTCAATAGAAATAAAAACAATGACTCCGGTGATTTTGGAAATTGTATACCAATAAAGAAGATGGCAAACAGAAAAAGGGGAATAGCTGTACGAACAGATGAAGACAGCTTTTGCCCCAAGTCCATCGCTGCCAGTTTGTCTAACAAATGATAGGGCTTCATCAGTTCCAGTGCCACGTTTCCTTGTTTAATTAACTGTGCGAGTTCATTGCCTGCTCCTGACACATATTGCTCCAACAGTAAAGCAATCACCATATATGTTAACATCATTTCTAATGTTAAACTGCCTACTTCTGTCTTATTTTCGTAGACAGCACTCCAAAAGTAATAAAGAGTGAACAGCTTAATGATAATAGCAAAGGTTCCTGCCCAGTACCAAGCTACATAGGAGGTATCGATTTTAATTTGTGATTTCAGCATTTCCCAATACTTTCTCACTGCGTAAATCCCTCCCTGTGTATATGTGTTTAATGATAGTTTCCAATTTTGGATCAGAAATGGAAACATCAAGTATTTTATTTTCTTTTACGATTTCAGAAATAATAAAACCGGATGAAAGGGATTTGTTGTGAAAGGTGAGAGTAACAGTATTCGAAGATGTTTCTTCTGGTTCCAGCAGTTCAACATGCTCCGTAAGGGAATGCGGCAGAGCAAATGATTCCCCTTCTTCCATTTCCAATGTGAGCAAACGGTTGTACTCAAATCGTTCTTTTAGCTCTTGCAGGCTTCCATCATAAATAATGATTCCTTTATCAATAATAATGACGCGGCTGCAAATCTCTTCAATATCTTGCATATCATGGGTCGTTAGCACAACCGTAGTGCCGAGACGCCGGTTCATTTCTTTTATGAACTCCCGTATTTTTGCTTTCACATCAATATCCAATCCGATTGTCGGCTCATCCAAAAAGACAACAGGAGGACGATGCAAAAAGGAAGCAGCCAGCTCACAGCGCATTTTTTGACCGAGCGATAGTTGACGAACCGGAATCGGAAGAAGCGGCCCTAAATCCAATACTTCTTCAAACAGCTTTAACATCTCATCATATTGTGTTTGAGGTACTTCGTAAATGTGCTTTAATAAATCAAATGATTCACGAACGGGAATGTCCCAGGCAAGCTGCGTCCGTTGTCCGAAAACAGCCCCAATGTTCTTGGCATTTGCGACTCGATCTTTATATGGGATAATGCCGTTTACTTTTACGCTTCCATCATCCGGTGTTAAAATCCCGCAAAGCATTTTGATGGTTGTGGATTTTCCGGCACCGTTAAATCCGATATAAGCTACCATTTCGCCTTGGTTGATAGTAAAGGAAACAGAATTGACGGCACGCTTCACCTGATACTTTCTTTTAAAAAGAGCTTTGATCGCTCCAATTAAACCGGGATCACGTTCGAGAATTTTATAATCCTTGGATAAGTTTTGTACTTCAATCATGGATTTCACCTGCTTTTTAATTTTAATAATGAGGCAGTTTAATAGTATAGAAGAGGAAAACAGTGAAAACGATTTCGAGGTGGTGAGAAATCATTTTACAGATAAATCCAATAATTTACAAGATGGTTTTGTGAATTATTTTTGAAAATTTCGTTATTTAACGGAATAAACAATAATGATTGCGCTTACAAAATTTATGATATATAGTGGAAGCGAGATGAGAAACTCTCATTCTCATTGTGAAAACTTTACTATTGCAAAAATAATCATTTTAATAGAAAATAAGAATTTGACTGTCAAATACTACAGCATAGGGGATAGATCAATGATTGACACAAAGGATATACGTATTGAACGCGATTTTCTTGGAGAAAAAGAAGTTCCGAAACATGCGTATTATGGTGTGCAAACATTACGAGCAGTAGAAAACTTTCCAATTACAGGCTACCGTCTTCACACCTCTTTAATTCGAGCTATGGCCATCGTAAAAAAAGCAGCAGCTCTTGCAAATATGGAAACAGGTTATTTACGGCCTGATGTGGCACGTGCGATTGTACAAGCTGCGGAAGAAATTATAGAAGGAAAGCTTCATGACCAATTTATTGTTGACCCGATTCAGGGAGGAGCAGGCACTTCTATCAATATGAATGCCAACGAAGTAATCGCCAATCGTGCTCTTGAAATACTCGGAAAAGAAAAGGGTGACTATAAAACAATCAGCCCGAACACCCATGTAAACATGGCTCAATCTACAAACGATGCGTTTCCGACAGGTATTCATATCGCAGTATTGGACATGCTTGAGCAGTTGCTTGTTACAATGGAACAGCTGCATGACGCTTTTGCTCAAAAAGCAAAAGAATTTGATCATGTAATCAAAATGGGACGCACGCATTTGCAAGACGCAGTGCCGATTCGTCTAGGACAAGAGTTTGAAGCGTACCGCCGCGTATTGTCTCGTGATATAAAACGCATCAAGCAATCCCGCCAGCATTTATATGAAGTAAATATGGGTGCAACAGCGGTAGGAACAGGTTTGAATGCTGATCCAAAGTATATTGAACGAGTAGTAAAGCATCTTGCGGACATCAGCGGCTTTCCGCTCGTAGGCGCCGAACATCTGGTAGATGCAACGCAAAATACGGATGCTTATACAGAAGTATCTGCAGCGTTGAAGGTTTGTATGATGAATATGTCCAAGATTGCGAACGACCTGCGCTTAATGGCTTCCGGTCCTCGTGTCGGACTTGCGGAAATCCAGCTTCCGGCGCGTCAACCGGGATCCTCTATCATGCCAGGTAAGGTAAACCCTGTTATGGCAGAAGTCATTAACCAAGTAGCGTTCCAAGTTATCGGAAATGACCACACAATCTGCTTGGCTTCTGAAGCAGGACAGCTTGAATTAAACGTAATGGAACCGGTGCTTGTCTTTAATTTGCTCCAATCGATCAGTATTATGAACAATGCTTTCCGTGTATTCCGTGAATACTGTATTGAAGGCATCACAGCAAATGAAGAATTGTTGAAGGAATATGTTGAAAAAAGCGTCGGGGTCATTACAGCAGTAAATCCTCATATTGGCTATGAAGCGGCTTCTCGTATTGCACGCGAAGCAATCTTAACAGGAAAATCTGTGCGTGAGCTTTGCCTGCAGCATAAAGTGTTAACAGAAGAAGAGTTGGATTTAATTTTAGATCCGTATGAAATGACTCACCCTGAAATTGCAGGTGCATCCTTATTGGCAAAGAAACAAAAAACTTCGTAAAAAGACGGCGAACAGCCGTCTTTTTTGTTTTCCACAGGATTTTACATGGTTCATGGCAAATATTTAAAACATATAAATGTATGTGGATGCACCTAAGAAAGGGTGAAGTTCGAAGTGAATGATGGATTTATTAAGACAGAAAAACAAAAAGAAATACTTACAAAGCTGGAGCAGTTAATCGGCGGATTTCAAGAACGGGAGCCAAAGCTGGATGAGTTAGGTTCCTTTCCATATGAAAACATAAAAAAACTGAAGGAATTTGGATATACATCTTTATCCATTGCAAAAGAATACGGTGGTGAAGAAATTTCCTTATATGATTTTTTACTGTTTCAAGAAAAAATTGCAGAAGGAGACGGATCTACTGCTTTATCTGTTGGATGGCATGTCGGAATCATGTTAGAGCTGACAGAAAACCCTCGATGGGAACCGGAGTTGTTTTCACAAATTTGTCTGGAAGTGAAAAAAGGCGCATTATTGAATCGTTGTGCAACCGAACGAAATACGGGCAGTCCAACACGTGGAGGAAAACCGGAAACGACAGCCCGCGCAGAAGGAGATAAGTGGATTGTAAATGGAAGAAAAACATTCACGACCATGTCTCACATGCTGGATTACTTTCTTGTATCGGCAAGCATAGAAGAAAGTGAAGAGGTTGGGGAGTTTCTCATTCCTTGTAATACAGCGGGTGTAAAAATAGAAGAAACGTGGGACAGCGTCGCGTTAAGAGGAACAGCAAGTCATGATCTTGCATTAGAGAACGTTGTTATTCCGAAAGAATATTTGGTGGAAACGAGAAACAGCGGTAAAAAGAGCAATCATGGCTGGCTCCTCCATATTCCTGCTTGTTATTTGGGGATTGCTCAGGCAGCAAGGAAATATGCCTTGAGCTTTGCCAAAACATACAAACCAAATAGTGTGACTGAGCCGATTCATACGTTACCGAACGTACAAAGATTAATAGGAGAAATGGAATTAGAACTCATGCAAGCCCGCCACTTCATGTACAGTGTAGCTGAAAGGTATGATGCGTGTAATGGAACGCAACAGCTTCAAGCGGAATTATCTGCTGTGAAATATGTGGCAACTAACGCAGCTATATCAGTAGTAGATAAAGCCATGCGCATTGTCGGGGCGAGAAGTTTGTCGGAGAAAAATCCGCTTCACCGATACTATTTAAATGTTCGGGCCGGACTTCATAATCCGCCGATGGATGATATTACATTGAAACAGTTAGCTCACAGGGCGATAGAAGAAGCGGAATGAATAAAATCCCGAGAAGAATATTTCTTGCTCGGGACTTTTCTTATCTTATGACTAACAACAGTGCACTCATGAGGTACTCGCTCCTTTTATGATTTTATGCACTGACAGTTGTATGCCGGCATGAAGAATAACACGGCAGGACAAAAAAGAGTAATTTCAAGCGTTGAAGCGGTCAGCAAGGAGGAAAAAGGAATGAAGGAAAAGATTTTAGCCGAGTTAAAACGGATTGAACAAGAGAACGATGTGAAAGTTTTATATGCAGTCGAATCCGGAAGCAGGGCGTGGGGCTTTCCATCCAAGGACAGCGATTACGACGTTCGCTTCATTTATATTCATAAGCGGGATTGGTATTTATCTATCGAACAAAAACGAGATGTGTTAGAGTATCCGATAAATGATCTATTAGATATAAGCGGCTGGGACTTGCGAAAAGCGCTTCAGCTTTTATTGAAATCCAATCCTGCGCTATTGGAATGGCTTCGCTCTCCGATTGTGTACTCAAAACAGTATGATACTGCCGAACAGCTCCGAAATATAAGCAATCAATACATATCGCAAAAAGCAAGCCTTTACCATTATCTTCATATGGCAAGCAGAAACTATCGTGACTATTTACAAGGAGAAACGGTGAAAATTAAGAAATATTTCTACGTTCTTCGTCCGATACTTGCCTGCATGTGGTTAGAGAAAATGGAAACTGTACCGCCAGTTGCTTTTGAGGAGCTGCTGGAAATGGAGGGATTATCCCAAGAGCTTTTAGATGAGATTCACAGCTTGCTTGTAAGAAAAAAAGCAGGGGAAGAGCTGGATCTAGAGCCTCGCCGTCAAGTGTTGAATGCATTTATTGAAGAGAAATTGGGATATTATCAAGAATATGTAAAAAGTCTGGGGAAGAAGAAAGAGGTAGAAGTCGAAGCATTAAATGTGTTATTTCGAAAGACTTTAGAAGAAGTATGGAAATAAGAAAAGGGGCTGACTTACAAGCCCCTACATTTTCTCCATATAATCCTTCATCGTTTCGTACGACATCGGTCCGACATGCTTAAAGTGAATCACGCCATTTTCGTCTAAAAAGTAAGTAGTCGGAACAGAAACAATTTCATAGCGAGAACCTGCTGTTCCTTTTTCATCTAGTAAAATAGGGAATGAGAGACCTTGTTCGGCTTTAAAGGTCTTTACGTTTTCAATACTGCTTTCGCTTTCCGTTAAATTCACAGCAATAATCTCGACATCTTGATCTTTCATATCTTTATAAAATTGCTCCATTTCCGGCATCTCGGCGCGGCATGGCGGACACCAAGTAGCCCAAAAGTTCAGCATTACTGTTTTTCCTTTAAAATCGGAAAGATGCACTTTGGAGCCGTCAAGCTGCTGTAACGTAAAATGTGGAGCTGCATAGGAAACTTCCAATCCAATCGGGGCATCGGATTTTGATTTTGCAGGTGCTTTTGCTGATTTTTCTTTTAGCACAGTGTTATTGATAATGGCCCAGCCTGCCATTGCTAATAATAAAACGACAATACTATACTTTTTCATCGTTTCTCCTCCGATTTTCCAGTAATATACCAATACTTTTCTGCGAGCAAAAGACTTAATACAAATACAATATAGAAGGTTTGTTCTTTAGAAAGCCCGAACAAAAAAGATGAGGACTGAAATAAGGAAAGAAAGAACAAGAACAATAAAAAGAAAACAGAGTATGTCAAAAGCATTTGTTCTTTTGCGTAACGCAACAATACATAGGCAAATACATAACAAGCTATCCCTTGGAATATTCCAGTGATACTAGAAAAAAGGATAGAAGCACTCAGCAATTTGTATGTACCATAAAATACTGTGATACCTGTAAAAAGAGGAAGCAAGAGATTATAAGCGGGCACATTTAATGGCTTTTGTTTTCTATATAAATACATTCCGCTTACAACAAATCCCGCCCAATATCCCCAATACCCTCCATTGAAATAAAGAAGTGCCATTGGATTATGCCACATATTCATTGGGTGAAATACAGCATAACTCATCTTCCAAGCAATAAGTCCATATAAAAAAGCGTTTGTAATAATTTCATGTAACAAATGAGGGTATTTCTTGCACTATAACGAGTGAATATGTAAGCAAGCAGAGAACTGATAACAAAAATAATAACGCCTTTTTGCATTACAATAGCTCCTAATTGTACATTTAAAATGAAAAACACCCCAATCCCATATATACTACAGCAATGGTAACAAACATATTTTTGGATTGTCAAATACCCAATAAGGTATGATATACTTTGCGTGGATAGGGAAATTTTCATTGCGGCGGAATTTTTCGTCAGCGGTTTAAAGTCGATCGTGCGAGATATGCTTCATATGTGTCTAATATGTGAAAGATATTTTTTATGCTTTACAATATACCCTATAGGGTATATAATGAAATCGGAAACGAGCTAAGGAGGATGACATGATGAAAAAAAAGATTGTGATTGTTGGCGGAGTTGCAGGAGGCGCAACAGCTGCCGCTCGTTTGCGCAGATTAAACGAACAAGATGAGATCGTGTTGTTCGAACGTGGTGAATATATTTCTTTCGCAAACTGCGGCTTGCCGTATTACATTGGAGAAGTCATTGCAGACCGAAAAAAGCTTCTTGTCCAAACGGTAGAGGGTATGTCAAAACGATTTGGCATTGATATCCGCAATTTAAGTGAAGTAGTAAGTATTAATCGTGAACACAAAACGGTAACTGTCAAAAAGCTTCGTACAGGTGAAACATACGAAGAAGCGTATGACGTTCTTATTTTATCTCCGGGGGCAAAGCCGATCCAACCGTCTATTCCAGGTATTGAGGAAGCAAAAGCTTTATTTACATTGCGCAATGTACCGGATACAGACAAGATCAAGGCATATGTAGATGAACAGAAGCCGAAGCGTGCTGTTGTGATTGGCGGCGGTTTTATCGGTGTCGAGATGGCTGAAAACTTGCGTGAACGCAACGTGGAAGTAACGCTTGTAGAAATGGCAAATCAAGTTATGGCACCGATTGACTATGAAATGGCAGCGATTGTTCATGCTCATATGAAAGAGCACGGAGTAAAATTGATTTTAGAAGACGGTGTACAAGCATTTGAGGAACAAGGAAGAATTGTACGTCTAAACAGCGGAAAAGAAATTCAAACGGATATGATTATTCTTGCAATCGGTGTACAGCCTGAGAGCACTCTTGCAAAAGAAGCAGGATTAGAATTGGGTGTTCGCGGTACGATTAAAGTAAATGAGAGATTGCAAACATCAGATCCATCTATCTATGCGATTGGAGATGCCATCGAAGTAAAAGATTATATCAACGGTACAGAAACGATGATTCCGTTAGCATGGCCTGCGAATCGCCAAGGCCGTCTTGTTGCCGATCATATTAATGGGCGTGACATAAAATATAAGGGAACATTGGGTACGTCTATTGCTAAAGTCTTTGATTTAACAGTGGCAGCGACAGGAAACAATGAGAAAACATTAAAACGTCTAGGTATTCCGTATGAAGTTGTTCATGTACATCCAGCCAATCATGCGACATATTATCCGGGTGCAGCACAAATTTCATTGAAGCTGATTTTTGATAAAGAAACGGGAACGATTTATGGAGCGCAGGCAGTTGGAAAGGATGGGGCAGATAAGCGCATTGATGTTCTGGCAACTGCGATAAAGGGCGGATTAAAGGTAATGGATCTTCCAGACTTAGAATTGGCATACGCACCACCGTATTCTTCTGCAAAAGATCCGGTAAACATGGCAGGGTATGTCGCTTCTAATATTATGGATGGAGATGTAGAAACGGTACAATGGCATGAGATCGATGAGCTCGTACAGAAAGGAAATATGCTCATTGATGTTCGTGATCCGGGTGAGGTAGCGAGAGGAGCAATTTCTGGCGCTGTTAACATTCCTTTGAATGAGCTTCGAGAGCATTTGGATGAACTGCCAAAAGATCAAACAATCTATGTAACATGCCAAGTAGGACTGCGGGGTTACTTGGCAAGCCGAATTTTAATGCAGCATGGATTTAAAGTGAAAAACTTAGACGGCGGCTATAAAACGTATGCAGCAGTAAAGATGCAATAGTAATATAAGGACCACAGTATGGCTAATCTGTGGTTCTTATAAAAAATTGAAGCCAATATACTTTATAGGGTATGTAGGGGTTATAGTACGATATAAGGTATATAAAAGGAGTGAACAATACAGATGGCAGTAAAAAATGTTACTGATATGACATTTACAAGTGAAATTCAAAAAGGATTAGTATTGGTTGATTTTTGGGCGCCATGGTGCGGACCGTGCAAAATGATAGCTCCTGTACTAGAGGAATTGGATGCAGAGATGGGAGACAAAGTAAAGATTGTGAAAATGGATGTAGATGAAAATCATCAAGTTCCCGGGCAATTCGGGATTATGAGTATTCCTACCATGATTTTATTTAAAGATGGACAGCCGCTTGGTAAAATGGTCGGATATCAACCGAAAGATGTTCTTGCTGAAGTGATAAAAGAATATATGTAACCTAGCCTCTTTGACAATCAAAACCCATTGTAATACTATACCATTACAGGTATAGAAAAGAGGAGGTATCACATGGAATACACTCAAGAAATGAAAAACCGTTTACGACGTATCGAGGGACAAATTCGCGGTGTGCTTCGCATGCTGGAAGAAGAAAAAGATTGTAAAGAAGTAATTACACAACTGAGTGCATCTCGTTCCGCCATCGATCGTGCAATCGGTTTAATTGTAGGAACCAATTTAGAACATTGTTTGCGTGAACAAATGGAAAAAGGAGATTATGCCAATCAAGATCTTGTAAAAGAAGCTGTTCAACTCCTTGTAAAAAGCAGATGATCTGTCGATGGAGTTGGCAGATTTTTTTAGAAAGAAAAATACCCCATATAGTATATAGGAGGAATATAAAATGAATCAATTAAACATCATTACACCAAAGGAAGTAGAAAAGCTGCTTAAAGAAGGAAAACAATTAAATATTATTGATGTCAGAGAATTGGAAGAAGTAGAGGAAGGGATGATTCCAACAGCAAAGCATATTCCGCTGGGAGAACTTCCGGTTCAATATAAGGAGTTAGATGATAAAAAAGATTATATTCTTGTATGCCGTTCCGGCTCCCGCGGCGCAAGAGCGTGTCAATTTTTAATGCAGCACGGCTTTTCTGTCATGAATATGGACGGCGGCATGCTGAACTGGGAAGCAGAAGTGGAATAAGGAGGAGTAGGAATGAATATAAAAGTTGATTATGTGCTGGA
Organism: Bacillus sp. (in: firmicutes); assembly: GCA_041920565.1. Classification (GTDB taxonomy): domain Bacteria; phylum Bacillota; class Bacilli; order Bacillales; family Bacillaceae_G; genus JAGHKQ01. Next base: position 42,243 of record JBHGXS010000064.1, read on the forward strand.
CTGCCAAGGGTTATCTTGTCTGATGCCGATTATCCGAACAAAATAGGCGATGGATTCGTTGCAGCCGGGGCAGGTGATGGAAGTAACATCTTCCGATGCAGGGTTGGCTGCTGATATTGAAAATTGGACGAAAACGATGGGACATCATTATTTAGGGATGAAAGAAGAAGGAGCTATTCAGGAGTATTATCTACAAAAATCTGTATAAAAATTTTATATTTTAAAATACCTTAGGGGGTAAATGGAATGAATGTAAATCAAATGCTGGATGTAAAAGGATTAGCTTGTCCAATGCCGATTGTGAAAACAAAAAAAGCAATGGATGCTTTAAATGCAGGCGAAGTATTAGAAATTCATGCAACAGACAAAGGAGCTGTTAACGACATTCCGGCTTGGGCAAAGTCATCAGGGAACGAACTTTTAAAGCAAACAGAAGAAGACGGTGTGTTTAAGTTCTGGATTCAAAAGGCGTAAGGGAAAAGGGATATCTGTTTGGTATCCCTTTCCATCTTAAAACAGGGGGAGATAACATGAATAAGGATAAATCAACAATGATAGTATTTAGCGGAGATTTGGATAAAGCACTGGCAAGTTTTATTATTGCAACAGGTGCGGCGGCTATGGGAAAGCAGGTTACGATGTTCTTCACATTTTGGGGATTGAACGTCTTACGTAAAGATCAATATGTAAAGGTAAAAAAGACATTGATTGAAAAGGTGTTTGAAAAAATGCTGCCCCGCGGACCAGAAAAGTTGGGAATTTCCAAAATGAATTTCGGCGGTCTCGGAGCAAAAATGATGAAGCGTGTGATGAAAGAAAAAAATATCGTATCACTGCAAGAATTAATGGAGATGGCAAAAGAATTGGATATTAAAATGGTTGCTTGTACGATGTCTATGGATGTATTGGGTATTACAAAAGAGGAATTGATTGATGGTGTGGACTTTGCGGGTGTGGCAACCTATTTGGCAGATGCGGAGGAATCAAATATCAATTTATTCATTTAGTAAAGGGGAGAGGAGGATGCCGCTTCGTTCTTATGGGGGATTAAAAGCAAAAGTATTATCGTCAAAGTTTAAAACAGGACATGCTATGAACTAGGATAGGAATTTTTAACATATTTTTTTAGAAAAGCGGAAACCTAATGTTGAAGAGTAAAAGCTCTGTCACTAGAAAAGCAGCAAGATGCAGAAAAAAATTAAAGTACATAGGAGGTTTCCGCTATGGATGTGAAACGCGTAAAGCAAATTTTAGCTTCCCCTAGTCAAATTGAGGTACATTATCATGGAGTACCGGTGTGGATTGACAGTTGTGATGAAGCAACTGGTACGGCAAATGTACATGATCTGAAGTCAGCGAAGAAGGAAACTGTACAAGTGAAGGTTTCTGAGCTGAAAGAGATTTCTTAAGCCAGACAATCGTCTGGTTTATTTTTTTGGAAATATGCCTCCTTTTGCAATATACACAAAAAGCAGTTCTTTCAAAGCTTCCACATCCCAATGCACTGTCAGTATAAGAATAACAGACAAGAAAAAAGCACCCTATAGAAGGGTGCCGTAAGAGACTGATTCATATTTAAAATCTTAGGAGACTTACTTCTTCAAGAAACGCTTTTCAATATCATCAAGCATTAGGTTTGCAGCAAGTACACCGCCCGCAGTATTCCAAATTGTATCGCTGACTTTGTATACTTGCTTGTTCTTGGCTACTTGCAAGTTTTGGAATAATGGATCGTTAATCCATTCCTTTTCTAATTTGTTTGCCGCGCCGTCTCCAGTATCGTATGTGAAGTAGAACAACACGTCTCCGTCCATAGCTGCAACACGTTCTTTCGTAACGTTTCTTTCAGCAAAATCGTTTACGTTTTGGGATTCCGGACGTTGGAAGCCAAGCTCATCTAAAATAACACCGGAGAAAGTATCTTTATGATAAATACGTACATCGCCAGCCATGAAACGTACCATGGAAATTTTTTGATTTAACTTATCGGCAAGCTTTTCTTTTAGGCTTGCTATGCGGTCGTCATATTTTTTTAGAACTTCGTTGCCTTTATCTTCCATATTTAATGCTTTTGCATAAAATTTAAAGTTTTCTTTCCAATCGCCTCTCAATGTTTCAGAGAATACAGTCGGAGCAATTGCATTTAACTGCTCGTATACTTTTTCTTGGCGCATTTTGTTACCGATAATTAAATCAGGTTTTAAAGCTGCGATTGCCTCTAAGTTAACTTCGCTTTCTGTTCCGACAGGCTTAACGCCTTTCATTTTATCTTTAATATGGTCATACCATGGGTTGCCTGTCCAAGATTGAACAGCACCAACCGGTTTTACTCCCATTGCAAGTAGCGCTTCTGTACCTTCATTTGTTAAAATGACTACTTTTTTAGGAGTACCTTTAATTTCGGTTGTCCCCATTGCATGTTGTACAGTATAAGATTCTGTTGCTTTTGCTTCCTTTTCTTCCTTTTTCGGTTCTTCTTTTGTGCCGCACGCACTTAAAAGAAGAGACAATGAAAACACAAGAACAAGTAAGCTCCATGAAAGCTTCTTCATGTATGTAACCCTCCGTTTATAATGATAATCATTTTCACTTGCAGTTTTGATAATAAATGAGGTTGTACATATTGTCAATAGCTAATTGAAAAAAATTATCATTATCATTGACACGTCTTATCTTCTATCCTAGACTAATCTTGTAAGTACTTTATATCTCTAAAATAGCAGGCAAAATTGCAAGATAAGAAACCGCCCTTCTTATGAAGGGAAGTTTTACTATATATAGAAGCACAAGAAGGGGAAACTGCAATGGTTTTAAAAACAAAACAAGCAAAGATCGCAGGATTGGTAGTTACTATCATTCTTGTCCTGTTCAGCATGTGCGCCAGCATCGTTTATGGGTACACAGATACAAGCTGGAAAACAGCTATTGAAGCATTTAAAAATTTTAATGGTTCAAATGAACATATTATTATTACTACGGTTCGATTGCCGCGTGCTCTCATTGCCGCTGCGGTAGGTGCAAGTCTTGCAGTTGCTGGAGCAATTATGCAAGTGTTAACAAAAAACCCGCTTGCATCTCCTGGTATTTTAGGCATCAGCGCAGGTGCTTCATTTTTTATCGTACTAGCAGTCACGATATTTTCTGTTTCTTCATTAAGTGCATTCACTTGGATTGCTTTTTTTGGAGCAGCAATCGCAGCCATTCTTGTATACGTAAGCGGTTCATTGGGGAGAGAAGGGCTCACGCCCATGAAACTTACACTTGCGGGTGTGGCCATGGGAGCTTTGTTTTCTTCCTTTACACAGGGATTGCTTGTTCTCAATGAAACAGCATTGGATCAAGTTTTATTTTGGCTTGCAGGCTCTGTACAAGGACGAAAGCTGGAAATGTTAGAAGCTGTTCTTCCTTATTTAGGAGTTGGCTGGCTTGGTGCTCTCGTTATGGCTCGCAAAACAAACATCTTAATGATGGGAGACGACGTTTCCCGTGGTCTCGGACAACGTACAGCCGTTGTTAAAGGCATATTGGCTCTTCTTGTCATTCTGTTAGCGGGAGGAGCAGTGGCAGTCGCAGGCCCAATTGGCTTCATCGGCATTGTGATTCCGCATTTTGCTCGTGCATTCGCCGGTATTGATTATCGATGGGTCATTCCTTATAGTGCATTGTTTGGTGCTATCTTATTATTGGCAGCAGATATTGCGGCACGTTACATCCTTATGCCCCAGGAAGTACCGGTAGGTGTGATGACTGCACTCATCGGAACACCGTTCTTTATTTACATTGCCCGTAAGGGAGGGCTGGACTGATGAAAAAGTATATATCACTCCGCCTTGGAAAAGGATTTATTTCCTTCTTGATTGATAAAAAAGCATTGGTTGCGTTTCTTAGTTTACTTGGATTACTTGTTGCATTGTTCTTCGTAAGCGCCGGAATGGGAGAAATGAAAATTTCTCCGATTGATGTATTTCAAGTGTTAATCGGAAAAGGAAATGAAATGTATGAGCTTGTAGTTACTTCGTTTCGATTGCCGCGCATTATCGTAGCAATCCTTGTCGGCATTTCGCTAGCGATGGGAGGAAGCATCTTACAAGGATTGATTCGCAATCCGCTGGCTTCGCCGGAAATTATAGGTGTAACAGGAGGAGCAGGAGTAGCGGTTGTGTTATTCTTGGCTCTATTTAGCGATAAAAACAATTCATTAACAATCAGTATTCATTGGCTTCCGCTCGGAGCATTTATTGGAGCAACACTTGTTGCTTCATTAGTATATTTGTTGGCCTGGAAACGGGATGGGGTTGCGCCGATCCGTCTTGTCTTGATTGGAATTGGAGTATCTGCATTAATGCAGGCACTTACGACTTTGTTTATGATTTTAGGACCTATTTATCAAGCAAGCCAAGCAAACATTTGGTTAACGGGGACTGTATACGGTTCAAACTGGAAGAACATAGAAGTACTTGCTCCTTGGACAGCTGTTTTTGTTATGTTAACATTAATTTCCGCAAGAAAATTAAATGTACAAGAGCTTGGAGATGAGCTGGCAATCGGCCTCGGAAGTGCTGTACAGCGTCATCGGCTGTTGTTGCTTTTACTGAGTACGGCTTTAATTGGCGGAGCAGTCGCATTTGCCGGCGGAATCGGCTTTGTCGGATTAATAGCTCCTCATATTGCCAGAAGGCTTGTCGGTTCTGCGTTTGGTGCGTTATTGCCTGTAGCAGGGTTGATTGGAGCCATTCTTGTAGTAACAGCAGACTTGATTGGCAGAATGATAGCTGCCCCTCTTGAAGTGCCGGCCGGAGTATTCACAGCAGCAATCGGTGCACCGTACTTCATTTACTTATTGTATAAGAGCCGGAACGCTTAAAAATAAATAAAAAAGGAAGATGCCAAGTGGAAGCTTTACAAGCGAAGAATTTAACATTGTCCTATGGAGATTCCATTATTATAGATGATTTAGACTTAGAGATTCCCAAGGGGAAAATCACTGTCTTCATTGGGGGAAACGGATGCGGAAAATCAACATTGCTTCGCTCATTTGCCCGTTTGTTAAAACCTTCTTCAGGATCCATTTTGCTAGAAGGGGAAGCAATCGAAAAGCTGCCGACAAAAGAAGTAGCAAAGCAGCTGGCAATCCTTCCGCAAGGACCGACAGCACCAGAGGGTTTAACGGTGCTGCAGCTTGTGAAGCAAGGACGTTATCCGTATCAAACTTGGTTAAAGCAATGGTCGGAGCACGATGAAGAAATGGTGCGAAAAGCATTGGAGGCAACAGGGATGAAAGACCTTGCAGATCGTCAAGTCGACTCTTTATCGGGTGGACAACGCCAGCGTGCTTGGATTGCAATGACGTTAGCGCAGGAGACAGACATCATCTTGTTGGATGAGCCGACAACATATTTAGATATGACTCACCAAATCGAAATTTTAGATCTGTTGTTTGAACTGAATGAAAAAGAAGAGCGTACAATTGTGATGGTGTTGCATGACTTAAACCTAGCTTGCCGTTATGCTCATCATATTGTCGCCATTCGCGATAAGAAGATTTATGCACAAGGAAAGCCGGAGGATATTATTGATTGCCAATTGGTTCGCGATGTTTTCCGCATGGAGTGCCAAATTACATCAGATCCGCTGTTCGGAACACCTTTGTGTATCCCACATGGAAAAGGACGTTGTGTAGCAAAAAAACAAGAAGCATTAGCAAGATAAAGACGATGAACAAAGATTTCATCGTCTTTTTGTATAGAGCATGGTATATCCCATTACAATCCTAGTAAAGAATAGTATAATATTAATGGTTATGTACTACTCTTACAAGGGGATTATTTATGAACAAGTATGAACAAATATACAATGAAATCATTGAACAGATAGAACAAGAGCTCTTGAAAGAAGGAGATAAAATTCCGTCTGAAACCGAGCTTATGGAGCAATATGAAGCAAGCCGCGGCACTGTTCGCAAAGCAGTGGATTTATTGCAAGAACGAGGCTACGTGCAAAAAATTCATGGCAAAGGCGTATTCGTGCTGCGCAAAAAAAATATTGAGTTTCGATTAGGCGGCATCGTGAGCTTCAAAGAAGAATATGAACGGTTAAATCGTCAAATTATTACGACAGTAGTAGAAATGGAGCAAGTTTCAGCTGACAAAGAATTGGCTAAACTGTTAAACGTGGAATTAGGTACAAAAATAGATGCCATAAAACGTGTAAGGAACATAGATAGTGAAAATGTCATTTTGGATGTAAACTATTTTGTGTCCGAGCTAATTCCGGGATTAACAAAAGAAATTGCAGAAGCATCTATTTATGAGTACATAGAAAAAACGCTGGATTTACAAATCAGCTATGCTCACCGCGTTATTGAAGCGCAGCCTTGTACGGAAGAAGACAAAAAATATTTAGACCTAAACGGGACAGATTATGTGATTGTGGTGAAGAACTTTACACATTTATACAATGGTATGCAATTTGAATATACAGAATCGCGCCACCGCCTGGATAAATTTTATTTTTCTGATGTGGCGCGCCGCTAAAATACTCGTCTTTAGGCGAGTATTTTTATTTGTAACAAATTCACAACTTGTATATACGAGTGTTGACAAACTTATATATACGAGTTATAGTTTATTTGTAAACGTTATCACCTGATAAGGGAGGAATAGAAAGTGAGCAAGAATTATCATAAAATCGCAGAAGAAATTCTGCATTATATAGGCGGTAAGGACAATGTCGTTCAAGCTGCTCACTGTGTCACACGTCTTCGTATCGTATTGAAAGATGAAGCAAGGATAGATGGGGAAAACTTACGAACAGTTGAGCTAGTAAAAGGGGCGTTCAGCAACGCTGGCGTGTTTCAAGTGGTTATCGGTGCAGGTGATGTAGATCGTGTATATCAAGAATTTATTAAGCTGGCAGAATTGAAAGCGGCTACAGTAGCTGATGTAAAGGATGCAGGCTCTCAAAAGCTGAATCCATTACAAAAGCTTGTTAAAGTGTTCTCAGATGTATTTATGCCGATCCTTCCAGCCATTATCGTAGCTGGTTTATTGATGGGAGTTAACAACCTCATCGGCGCGAAAGGATTGTTCATTGAAGATAAAACATTATTAGAAGCATATCCGGATTTAAAAGGTCTTTGGGATTTAATTAATATGATGGCCAATACATCGTTCGTATTCTTGCCGGCGTTAGTCGGTTGGTCTGCGACGAAGCGTTTTGGCGGCAGTGAAATTTTAGGTATTGTTCTTGGACTATTGCTTGTTCACCCGGACTTATTGAATGCATGGAATTATGGTGCTGCCGCAACAGGAATTGATGGGGCAAAAATTCCTTATTTCGATCTTTTCGGATGGAAAATTGAAAAGGTGGGCTATCAAGGGCAAATTTTACCGATTTTAGCAGCTGCTTATGTATTAAGTAACGTTGAAATTTGGTTGAAAAAGCGTGTACCAAACGCAATTCAATTGTTGATTGTGCCGATTACTTCCATTGTTATTACCGGCTTTTTAGCATTAGCGTTTATCGGACCGGTAACACGTATGATTGGTAATGTGATTACAGACGGCATCGTTGGCATCTTCACAGTGGCTCCTGTTATCGGCGCAGTAATATTCGGAGCATTATATGCACCACTTGTTATTACAGGGATGCACCATATGTTCATCGCGGTTGACTTGCAGTTAATTGCACAACACGGCGGCACATTCATTTGGCCGATGATTGCATTGTCTAACATTGCACAAGGAAGCGCAGCACTAGCAATGTTCGTGGTTATGAAAAATCCAACGGAAAAAAGTATGGCATCCACATCCGCGATTTCCGCTTACTTCGGTATTACAGAACCGGCGATGTTCGGTGTGAACTTACGTCATAAATTCCCGTTTTATGCTGCTATTACAGGTTCTGCAGTCGCGGCCATCTTTATCACATTGAACGGCGTATTGGCTCCAGCAATCGGAGTCGGCGGTTTACCAGCGTTTATCTCCATTATTCCGCAATACATTCCGATGTTCTTGGTGGGGATGGTAATCGCAATTATCGTTCCTTTTGTAGTAACGGTAGTTCTTTCAAAACGTTTCTTGAAAAAGTAAATGATAAAGGAAAAGGCGCGAACCTTTTCCTTTATCCATGAGGAGGACATTATGAAACACGATTGGAAAAAATCTGTAGTGTATCAGATTTATCCGAAAAGCTTCAACAGCGCCAATAACGGCGCAACAGGCGACATAAAAGGTATTATTGAAAAACTGGATTATCTCGCTTTTTTAGGCGTCGATTATATATGGTTAACACCGATTTATAAGTCTCCGCAAAACGATAACGGCTATGATGTCAGCGACTATTATGCTATCGATGAAAGCTATGGAACGATGGAAGAGTTTGAAGAGCTGGTAGCAGAAGCAAACAAACGCAATATTAAAATTATGATGGATATCGTTGTCAACCATAGCTCTACAGAACATAAATGGTTCCAAGAAGCTCGCAAAAGCAAAGATAATCCGTATCGGGAGTATTACATTTGGCGAGATGAGCCGAACAATTGGCAGTCGAAGTTCGGCGGAAACGCTTGGGAGTATGATGAAGAAACAGGACAATATTATTTGCATCTGTTCGATAAAACGCAAGCGGACTTAAATTGGGAAAATGAAGAAGTCAGAAACGAAGTATATAAAATGATGAAGTATTGGGCTGAAAAAGGCGTATCAGGCTTCCGTTTAGATGTTATCAATTTAATTTCAAAAGATCAAAGCTTCCCGGATGATACAGGGGAGGGCGCAATGAATGATGGACGCAAGTTTTATACAGACGGTCCAAGAGTTCATGAATTCTTGCAAGAAATGAATCGTGAAGTGTTTGAGGGAACTGATATTATTACGGTAGGAGAAATGTCATCTACGACAATCGATAACTGTATCAAATATTCAAATCCGGACAGAAACGAACTAAGTATGACATTCAGTTTCCATCATTTAAAGGTGGATTATCCGAACGGGGAAAAGTGGACAAAAGCTGATTTTGATTTCTTGCAGCTAAAAAACATCATGTCTGACTGGCAAACCGGAATGTATGAAGGCGGCGGATGGAATGCCATTTTCTGGTGCAACCATGATCAGCCGCGTATCGTATCCCGTTTTGGCGATGATGCAAATTATCATAAAGAATCCGCAAAAATGCTGGCAACAGCTCTTCATATGCTGCAAGGGACTCCTTATATTTATCAAGGCGAAGAAATCGGAATGACAAATCCGTATTTCGATACTATTGAAGAGTATAGGGATGTAGAAACGTTAAATATTTATCATATAAAGAAAAATGAAGGATTCAGCCATGAGGAAATCATGGATGCCATCAAGCAAAAATCACGTGATAACTCCCGTACGCCGATGCAATGGAATGATTCGGTCAATGCCGGGTTTACATCCAATACACCTTGGATTTCAGTTGCACCGAATTATAAAGAAATTAATGTAGAAAAGGCGATGCAAGATGAAGACTCCATTTTGTATCACTACAAAAAGCTTATTGAGCTTCGGAAAACATATGATGTCATCACTTACGGTAAGTACGAAGTGTTATTAAAGGATCACTCCCAAATTTGGGCTTATACTCGCAGTACAGAAGACGAGGTACTGCTGGTTGTAAATAATTTTTACGGTGAAGAAGCAGAGTTCGTTTTACCTGAGAAGGTACAACTGGAAGGTTGGAACAGCGAAGTGATCATTTCCAATTATAAAGATTCAACTGCCGACTACAAGCGTATTTTGTTACGACCTTACGAATCCATTGTGTATCGTTTTACAAAGTAAAAGGAGATTGAGGGATATGCCTCAACCTCCTTTTTTAAGTTAAACAAATATTTTGAAGTGAATCCTGTGTTTGGTGCAATTAATGGGGAAACGGTGCAATTGTGAGCGGATTTGGTGCAATTCGGTATTGTTTTGGTGCAATTATTTCGAATGTCGTGCAATTTAATGGTATTTTGATGCAATTTAACTAGAAAATGACGCGGAGAAGCCGCGTATTTGGAAGTGTTGGAACACAAAAAGAGCTGAGCACAGTTGTTTGTGCTCAGCTTTTCTTATTGAATACTTTTTAACAACAATTTTTTCAATAACGGTTTAATTTTCAAACGTAAGTCTTCTGCATGATTTGCTACTAAGAAGTGATGATTGTAAATATTTTTCATCAATTGATACGTTTCTTCTTTTGCTTCGCCTTCTTCAATAAAAATGCCGATGACGTCCAGTCCGCGTTTTCGTGCCAGCTTCACTGCTTCGTGTGTATCTAAAATTCCATCCTGGTTATAGTCTAAAGCGGATGGTTCGCCATCTGTAAAGATCAATAAGAATTTATGCTTTTCCGGACGTTTTGCCAGCGTTTCTGATACAATACGAATGATATAGCCATCCCGATTATCTTCTTCCTCTCTAAGTTGCATAATTTCAGGACCTGTACCCGGATAGAGAGAAGATTGATATGTTATGACTTCGTGAATGACATTCGGTTTGTGTTCTTTTTTCGCGTTGGATGCATCTTCCCAAAAGCCGCTGATGGCATGAGGGATTTTTAATGATTTTAGTGCTTCATGAAACAGAACGACACTTTTTTTCGTTTCCTCCATTTTGTTATACATAGAGCCGGAACAATCAATTAAAAGATGGAACACAACATCAAGTTCTTTTGATTCCTGTCCTTTTTTATAAAACATGCGTGGCTGTTTTTCTGTGTAAATACGAAGAAATTTTTTGCGAAGACGTCCGTAAAATTTGTCAGAATGAGCATTCGTCTTATTTTCAATGGTTTTTTCGATTACTCGCTTGAGCTCTTTTACCTCTTTATTTACGAGAGATTTTATTGTTTGGTATGTCGCTTTTTCATCCGGTGTTGCTTTTCGTGCTTTCTTAAAAGTATGGGATGCCCCGATATTATATTTGCCGTAGCTTCCTTCATAACCTGCAGAAGAATGAGACGTTTTTGCATCCTTAGTATCAGTTTGCTGGAAGTTTGCCTGGGAGCTTTTTCGGGAGCTTCCTTGGACGGAGGCAAGGGCCTGATCGTTGTCTTCGGACTCTCGGGCGCTGTTCCCCATCAGATTGGTTTTTGTGCCGCTTTCCAGTTCAAAGCGAAGGAAGTTTTCGTTATCATTGTTTTTATTTTCACGATGCCATGTGGAGAACTTTTCATCCATTTTTTCTTTTTTTTCATCATCCTCAAGCTCTTGCACATCGTTGTTCGCGAGTTTTTTTGCGCATTCTTCCGGTTTCCCGACAGCCCCTTCGTTATTTAACGGTGCAAGACCAAAGTAATGATTGATCATATCTGTGTTTAAATGATCTTCCAATCGATACCGGATTTTTTCGATTGTGTACATTGTGTCTTCTGTATTGCGTGAATGAAACGCTTCGTATAAAAAGGATTCAATCGTTTCCAAGTATTCATTGCTGAAGTTTTCGTATTTATCGCTGGTCAATGTTAAATAGCATAATGAAAACAACATGTCTGCTTGGAAGTTCCGGATGCGGTTGATTTCATGCTGAGCATGAAAGTAGCTGCGGTACATTTCTTTTCGGCGCTGAAAAATGCTTTTTGTACCGGGCCGCAGCTTTTTAATGATTTCCTCCACTCGCAAATCTTCAAGTAAAACGAAAAGCTGTACTAAAAAGCTTTTTAGGGGTGATTCCTGCAACTCTTTAGCGTACTCTCGAATAAGCTTCATATCCGAGTAATGCTTATAACCAAGCGCTTTTAAATAAATTTCGCTCTTGAGCCCCAGAACCTTATCTTCCGAATTGCGGTCATCCCAAAAATGGCTGATAACAACCTTACGCTCCTGTTCATCATAGTACGCTTGATACCCGTATTCCAAAAAGGCGCCGTCTTCTTTTAACAGGGCATACATCAAGTTTTCCATCTGCAAGAAAAGAGAGGCATCAATTTTTTTATTGTTAAAAATTTGTCTCATGATTATCCCTCAAGAAAATAGCTTTCTGCCAGCTCACGAACCGTCATTTGTTCTGTTTCATCGCTCAGCTTTGCAATAATGCTTCGCTCGATGGCGCGCATAACCGGAATATACATGCTTAAGTCACATGCATCAATAATCCCGCGGATACTTGCTGCTTCCTCGCTTACACGGCCATCTTTGGCCAATGGAATGAGGTCGCTTGAGAACTGGGCAAACTTTTCAATGATAGACTGGTTTTGCAGCTTGGATTCTGAAAGTAACAATTCTTTTAGCGTATCCCCTTGAATATAAGGAACTTCGATAATGACAAAACGATTTTTTAATGCCTCGTTCAACTCGCTCGTACCAACATAGCCTTCGTTAATGGCTGCGATGACACGATACTCTTCATCTCCGTGCACCACTTCCTGTGTAAACGGATTTGTTACCATTTTCCGATAATCCAATGCTCCATGCAGAAGTGGAAGAGTTTCCGGCTTTGCCATATTGATTTCATCTATATATAGAAAATGTCCGTTTTTCATAGCCTTCATTAGAGGGCCATCCACAAACACGACTTCGGATGTTGAACCATTGGTTTTTAACGTGTTATAGCCGAGAATGCCTTCTACATCTAAATCAACGGAGCAGTTGATGCTGTGCATAGGCTTTTGGAACAGGTATGAGAGAGTTTCAGCCAAGACGGTTTTTCCGCTTCCCGTCGGCCCTTTTAATAATACGTTTTTTCCTAATAATAAAGCGGTAATGGCATCTTCTAAAATGCTGACATCTTGTGCTTTGTATATCTTTTTCCCGATTAATGATGCATCTTCGCCGGCAGCCGCTTTATTTTTATTATGAATTTCTTGCAGTTGCTGCTGTAACTGTATATTTATATGAAACTGTTCAAGCATTGTTTTCCCACCAATCTTAAAATTATATCAAAAAAATAATCGCAAATATCCTATGTTATAATAACTCGTTTTGTTCATCGGTGCAAAGAAAAGCTATATGTAAAAAGTCCTTCTTACCAAGAAGGACTTTCATAGTTTTTCCGTTTGCATAAATAAAATTAACGCCACCACCGAGGTCTCCACCACGGTCTAGATCCCCAAAACCACGGTCTCCAGAACCAAGGTCTCCAACCCCATCCCCAAATACGTGAATCTTCCGGAGAATTACGGTAATCATGTATCATTTGAGGGGTATTATACATATCAAAAGATGGGCTGTTTTGGTACATATCAAAAAATGGTCCGTTTTGATACATCATGCTTCCCTCCTTTATCAATAGTGTCGTCATATCATATGCTGGGTGAGATTTCATGGAGCACGTACCGTAACGAGGATAGACAAACACCTAAATGCCTGTTTGAGGAAAGATTGGTCTTGTAAAAAGAACCAACCGGGTTTCGTTTGTTCAGGACAAACGCCCACGCTCTCCACGTTTGTCCTGCATATGGTGATATTGTTAGTGATTTATTTATGAAGGAGGATTTTAACAATGGATGAAAGTCGTATATTTGGTGGATTTGGGAGACCATTTGGTTTTGGATTTGGGAGACCGTTTGGTTTTGGATTTGGAAGACCCGGCTTTGGATTCGGATTTGGCCGTCCGTTTTTTGGTTTCCCATTTTTTGGTTTTCCATTTTTAGCAGGATTAACGGCAGGAGCTCTTTTAACACCAGGATATGGCTACGGATATCCTTATCCGTATTACCCATACCCATATCCGTACTACTAGTAAGAAGAGGTTTTGGTTGAAGAAGTTTGAGGTTACGTAAGAGGATACAGACTATTGTATGATGTGACACCACCTTGTAAAACAAGACAAGATGGTGTTTTTGTTTGTGTTAGTTGTAAAGTGTAATCGCATATGAATAGACAATTTCTGAAGAACTTGCATGAATTTTATACATATTTACTTGGTCAATTAACTGATTAGGATCAGTGGGTTCATAAAACAGATTGTAGAATTAACAGAGCAGACAATCCGTTCTGTTAATTTGAAATTAATTCATACTTACTTAAAAGTGCAGGTACTTTTTCAGGTAATATAGGTTTGCTAAAGAAATATCCTTGTCCTACATTGCATTTTTGTTGTTTAAGGAGAGAAAGTTGTTTTTCGTTTTCAATTCCTTCCGCAATCACAGTTAATTGCAGGTTTTTCCCTAGATTAATAATAGTGTTTACGATTGCTTCCCCATCAATATGCAAATCATCGATAAATGATTTGTCAATTTTTAATGTATCAATAGGCAGATGCTTTAAGTAACTTAAAGATGAATAACCAGTACCAAAATCATCTATAGATATTTTTACACCTATATTTTTCAATTCTTTTAATGTATTGATGGATTCTTCTGTATTTAGAATAGCACTTTCAGTTACTTCTAGCTCTAAAAATTGGGGGGCAAGTTGAGTATCTTTTAAAATTTGTTTTATATCTCTCACAAATTGTTCTCTTCTAAATTGTATTGTAGAGACATTTACCGCAACCCTTTGTAATTCTAGGCCCATTTCTTGCCATTCTTTCATTTGTATACAGACATTTTTTAAAATCCATTTTCCTACAGGGATGATGAGTCCAGTTTCCTCTAAAATTGGTATGAATTCTATTGGAGAAATTGAACCTAATTTAGAATTCTCCCAACGCAATAAAGCTTCAAATCCGACCGCTAGCCCGTTGCTTAAGTTTATAAGAGGTTGATAAACAATTGAAAACTCCTGTTTTTCTAGGGCCTGTTTTAATTCTTGCTCTAAATCATGATGTCTTTTCATCCTCTTGTTTTGTTCAGGCGTATTAAAACGATATGTACCGCCGCCTGTTTTTTTTGCATGGTACATGGCAATATCGGCTTGTTTAATCAATGTGTCAATGGAGTCGTCAATTTTTTCTAAATTATTCTTTTTTACATCTTTAATCGTCGTATAACTAATCCCAATACTCGTCGATGTTACTATTTTTTCGTTATGAATGTAAAAAGGCAAAGAAAGTTTATTAATAATTTTATTAGCAATGGTAATTACATCTTGTTTACAGCTTATATCGTCTAAAACAATAATGAACTCATCTCCGCCTTGACGTGAAATGAAATCGGATTTGCGCAGGCAGCTTTTTAATCGTTGCCCGACTTCCTTTAATAATAAATCTCCGGTGTTATGGCCTAGGGCATCATTAATCGACTTAAAACGATCCAAGTCCAAAAATAACATAGCAATTTGATCATTGCTGTTCTTATTTAAAAGAATTTCTTTTAGATGTTTATTTAATAAATTCCTATTGGGTAAGGTTGTTAAAGGATCGAAATAAGCCAAATATTTCATATTTTCCTCAATTTGTTTACGAAGAGTTATATCATGACGAATTGAAATGTACTGATAAGGTATACCTTTTTCATCCAAAAAGGGGACAATCGTTGTATCCACCCAATAAAATGTTCCATCTTTCGCTTTGTTTTTTATTTCACCTTTCCATACTTTTCCTTGCTCGATTGTACTCCATAATTCTTTAAAAAAAGATTTTGAATGATAACCAGAATATGATCTTGACCTATAAGTTCTTCGCGGCTGTACTTCGAAATTTCACAAAATTTATTGTTTGCAAACTGAATAATTCCTCTTCGATTTGTGATTGCCACAATAGAAGACTCATTTAAAGCTAATTCAATATCTTGGAGTTTTTTTAATGTTTTATTTAGTTTAGCTTCTAGGTGCATGTTTTCTATAACCTCTCTTTCAAGAGCAGATGGTGTATTAATTATTATATCAAACAACGTTCTCTTGCTTATAGATACCAGGTGTCCAATTTTCGAAATTATGTTAAGGGCTAATCGAGTGAAGCATATTTATATGCTTTTCAGCCAAAACTGTCCGTTAGAGCAATAAGATAATGGATAATTATTTTTCTATTTGTATTGACTTTTTTCATTATTTGCTTCATTATAAAAAAGAAATAAATAAGAATGATTTCGGTTTATGAAGAATATTAAAAATAAGTATGTGTTATCATTCTTATTCATCATCAATTCCTATAAGTATTGAAATAAGGAGGCACCTTGAATGCGTGTAAACATTACATTAGCCTGTACGGAATGTGGAGATCGCAACTATATTACAACCAAAAATAAACGTAACAATCCTGAGCGGATCGAACTGAAAAAATATTGTCCAAGATTGAAAAGAGTAACATTGCACCGTGAAACGAAATAAAGTTTTTAGCCCGTGTCTTGTATGAACACGGGTTTTTTCATATCATAATAAAACATATTGGGAGTTTGATAGTATAAGAAAATATTTTTCTTAGTCCAAGGTATTTATGAATTAGAATTGTATTAAAGAAGAATGCAAACAGCTTGGTGTGGAGTTTGGAGTTATCCATAAAGATGGTCGTGCCCAATTTCATTGCTTTTGCACAGCAATTACTGGAACGGAAAGAGAGTGTCAGGACGGCCTAATTCCTTATATGCATAAAGTGACATTTAGTTGAAGGCTGGAATTCTATACAATATAAGTGGGAAATTATTGAATCGCGGGTAAGTAAAATGATACTCATAGGGGGCAAAAGAAGTATGATCACAGGAGAATTAAGAAACAAAGTAGATAAAATATGGGAAGTGTTCTGGACAGGCGGAATTACAAATCCGCTTACTGTTATTGAGCAGTTTACATATTTACTGTTCATCAAAGGATTAGATGAAGTGGAAACAACGAAAGAAAGTGAAGCAATATTTTTAGGGTTAGGTTATGAAGGGATCTTCCCAAAAGATAAACAGCATTTACGCTGGAGCAAGTTCAAGAACTTAGGATCACAACAAATGTTTGATATTGTATTAAAAGAAGTCTTTCCTTTTATCAAAAACTTACATGGAAACAAAGATTCTGCTTACGCGAAATATATGAGCGATGCGATTTTCATGATTCCAACACCGCAAATGCTTACGAAAATTGTGGACGGCATCGACAATATTCCAATGAAGGACCGTGATACAAAAGGGGATTTGTACGAGTATCTTCTTTCTAAAGTATCCACCGCAGGTACGAATGGTCAGTTCCGTACACCGCGTCACATCATTGACATGATGGTACAGATGATGAAGCCGACACCGGAAGATATTATTGTGGATCCGGCAGCAGGATCCGCAGGTTTCCTTGTGTCTGCAGGTGAGTATGTACGTAAAAATCACAGTGATTTATTCCTGGTGCAAGGACTGAAAGAACACTTTAATAACAGCATGTTCCATGGATTTGATATGGACCGCACAATGCTTCGTATCGGTGCCATGAATATGATGCAGCACGGCATTGAAAATCCTAATATTGAATATCGTGATTCTTTGTCTGAACTAAACCAGGACGAAGATAAATATACACTTGTTTTAGCGAACCCGCCGTTTAAAGGCTCTTTAGACTATGAGGCTGTATCTCCTGATCTATTGAAGGTAGTGAAAACGAAGAAGACAGAGCTTCTTTTCTTGGCTCTCTTCTTGCGTATGCTGAAAGCCGGGGGAAGATGTGCTGTTATTGTACCGGATGGTGTATTATTCGGAAATTCAAAAGCGCATAAAGATATTCGCAAAGAAATTGTTGAAAAACACAAACTAGAAGCTGTTATTTCCATGCCAAGCGGTGTCTTCAAGCCGTATGCTGGGGTTTCAACGGCAATTATGATTTTCACAAAAACAGGTGTAGGCGGAACGGATCAAGTGTGGTTCTATGATATGAAAGCAGACGGCTATTCATTAGACGATAAACGTACGCCGATAGAAGCGAATGATATTCCAGACATCATTGCTCGTTTTAATAATTTAACTGGGGAAAAGGAAAGAAAGCGTACAGAACAATCTTTCTTTGTGCCTGTGGAAGAGATTAAAGAAAATGCTTATGACCTAAGCATTAACCGTTACAAAGAGGTTGAGTATGAAGAAGTACAGTACGAAGATCCGAAAGTCATCCTTGCTGATATTAAAAAGTTAGAGGAAGAGATTATGGAAGGCATTAAAGAGTTGGAGGGGATGATTGGGTGAGTTATGCACTATTTCAAGATAAACAATTCATACAGAGCATCCCTAAAGACTGGTGTGTACTCTCTTTTCAAGATGTAATCCAAGATGTTACTGGCGGAAACAAAAAAATAAAAAAAGAACAGTACCTGGAAGAAGGAAAATATCCTATAGTAGACCAAGGAAAGGGGTTAGTAGCAGGCTATACAGATGAAGAAGTTTATGTAAAGCATACCCCACCTTATATTATTTTTGGAGATCACACAAGGACTTTCAAATATGTCGATTTTAAATTTGTATTAGGAACAGATGGCGTAAAAGTTTTAATCCCTAAGATAAGTGAAATAAATGTTAAGTATCTATACTATTTCTTTTTAACTCTTGAGGTACCGGATACAGGATACAACCGACATTTTAAATTTTTAAAAGATGTAATGATTCCCATTCCGCCGCTTGAACAACAAAATCATATTGTTGCTGTTTTAGATAAAGCACAAGTATTGATTGATAAACGAAAAGAAGCAATAGCAAAGTTAGATGAATTAGTTCAAGCAGTGTTTTTAGATATGTTTGGAGATCCGGTATTAAATAAGAGAAACTGGATTATGAAATCTTTGGGCGAGCTTACAGATGTTAGGGATGGGACACATGATTCTCCTAAGTATGTTACAAAAGGTTATCCTTTAATAACATCTAAGAACATAAAGAATGGGAAAATAGATTTTGATAAAGTGAACTATATTTCCCGCGAAGATTTTGAAAAAATTAACCAAAGATCTAAAGTGGATTTAGGAGATATCATAATGCCAATGATAGGAACAATAGGAAATCCTTGTATAGTTACAGAAGAACCGAACTATGCAATTAAAAATGTTGCTCTGATAAAATTCATGAATAATGAACTAAACAATGTTTATGTAAAGCAATTGCTGGATTCCCATTACTTGCAATATATTTTAGGAAAAAACGGAAGAGGCGGGACGCAAAAATTTCTTTCTTTATCTGATATTAGAAATATGAAAATCCCCGTTGCTGATTCAAGATTGCAAGAAAAATTCTGCATTATAGAAAAAGAAATAAGAATAAAAAAAGAGTTATATGAGATTAGTATTAGAAAGCTAGAAGCTTACTTCCAAACTCTTTTACAACGTGCATTCAAAGGAGAACTATCATTAAACAAAGAAATGGTATCCTAACATCCACTACTGGAGAGAGGGGGCTATGGTGTATTCGAATTTCATGTTCTTAAAAGAAAACAGCAATACGAACGATTTACAAAGCTATTGTAAGAAGGTCAATCAATATTTGAAAGAGCAACGGGATCAACTGGCGGTTTACAAGTTGCGGAACAATAAACAGCTTACTATACAAGACCTTCAAACGCTTGAAAATATTCTTTGGACCGAACTTGGTACACGTGAGGATTACGAAAAAGAATACGGTGATACACCAATTACAAAATTAGTCCGGCAAGTCGTTGGGTTAGACCTGCAAGCAGCACATGAGGCGTTCTCCGAGTTTTTAACAAATGAACGTTTAAATCAAAATCAGATTTGATTTGTGAAACTCATTGTGGATTATGTAGTGAAAAATGGTATTATGGATAAGCGTGTACTTCAAGAAGAGCCATTTAAAACAGTGGGAAGCATTATTGAACTGTTTAAAGATAATATGGATGATGCAAGAAGAATTATTAGCATCATCGATCAAATTAACAGGAATTCTGAGGAAGTTACAGGAACTTAATGAAAGTCACACCACCCTGTCGATCAGGACAAGGTGGTGTTTTATTTATTACTCCATTTTAGGATGTAATCCACTTCCAATCCGTTACTTTAAATATAAAAAACAAGATAATAAGAACATGCATAGATTGCAGCGATAGCGAACTGAGCGCTGCTGCAACTAATAAAACTTCTTCAGAACGCGTAATAGCTGAAGGAGTTTTGTTATCCAGGTGGTATAAAGTAAAGTATGATGTTTAATTGTGTCAAATCTTATATTATGATGTCGCTTATGAAAGGAGGACAAAACGCAAGAAATGCTTTAGAACAGAAGAAAATAACAAGTTTTATAGTTCATAATGAAAGTCCGTATTTCATATGTGTCAGAATCGGTGCTAAAATCCCCAATAACAACGGTTTAAAATTCCCCACTAATAACAGATAATCGTCTCATAGCTTACTAGTTTAGGAGTGCATGAGACGGTGCTGAAGACAGGGGAATTTTTTATGATTAGAGATTTGTTTCAAAAGGGTTGGACGAAAACGGCGATTGCCGAAGCGACTGGCTTTGACCGCAAGACGATAAGCAAGTACATAAACAGCGACAAGGTGCCAGAGGCGAAAAGCCGGAAATCAAAGCCAAGCAAGCTTGATCCATTCAAGCCTTATATTCTACAAAGGATTCAAGAAGGGGCCACGAACTGTGTAGTGTTGCTTGAAGAAATTCAGGCTATGGGGTATGAGGGGCAATCAACCATTTTAAGGGACTTTGTTAAACCTCACCGCGCACAGCCCAAAAAGCAGGCTGAACCCCCTCCGGGGAAACAGGCGCAGATGGACTGGGCAGAGGTCGGAATGTATGAGGTGGACGGAAAGCTTCAAAAAGTGTATGCGTTCATTATGATTCTGGGGTATTCCCGGATGAAGTATATTGAGTTTACAACGGATATGAAACTGGAAACATTGATGAAATGCCATATGAATGCCTTCGCCTATTTTAATGGCCTGCCCCACCATATTCTTTATGACAATATGAAAACGGTGGTGATTAAACACAGCCCGGTAGAGATCCGTTGTAACCGCACATTCGAGGACTTTCTGGCTTACTACGGAATTGTGCCTAAAGCATGTAAGCCTAGCCGACCGCAGACCAAAGGCAAAGTGGAAAGAACGGTTCATTATTTAAAAAAGATTCATCATCACATTTTGTGATTTACCGTAAAAAATGAAAACACTCACAGATTCCTGGCAATAATGTTAGCTGCGACTAAACATAAAAGGAGGATCTGCAAGTGTTTTCCGTATCACTAGATTTGCCAGAATTTGAAGTTGATAAACAAGTATTCCTGAAAGATTGTATTCTTTTACATGTTGAGAAAAATACGACTAAGGAACTTTGTTCCTACTGCGGTTTTTCTACCAGTCATGTCCATGACTGGCGGACAAGAAAAGTTCGTGACTTATCTGTTTTAGGCAAGCCACTTTTCCTATTTGTTAGGGTAAACAGATACCGTTGTCATAACTGTGACGAGGTATTTTCACAAACGTTTGAATCTATTGAGCCTAATAAGCATCAGACTAATCGATACAGAGAGTATCTTTACGAGCTGTGCAGTGGCTCCACTATTCAAGAAGTGAGTCGAAAGGAAAGGGTTCCATATACGACCGTTGAGAGAATCTTTTATTCCATTGCTAAAGTAAAAGAAATGGAGCATCTAGAACACCTTGAAGATGTTCTGGAAAACGACGAATTAGTTCTTAGTCTTGATGAGATTGCCATTCGTAAAGGTCACCGATATGAGACTGTTCTTATGGATACACAAACCGGATGTGTGCTAGGCCTAGAGCATCAACGTAGTTATGATTCTACTCAAATCCTATTAGCCAAGAATATTCTGTCCAATAAGTTCGTTCATACGTTTGTCATTGATATGTGGGATCCTTTTCACAAAGCCGTTAAATCATCATTCCCGGAAGCCTGTATCGTTATTGATAAGTATCATGTCGTGCAAAAGGTAACCCAAGCTCTCGATCAAGTAAGAAAGACGGTTCCTGGTCTGAAAAAGGGACGTTTTAAACTTTTAAAGGGTTCTGAAAAGTTAACGACTAATGAAAAACAACAATTGGACGAGATGCTCGAAGAGCACCTTGAGATATCGTATGCCTATTTCCTAAAAGAACTATTTAGGGAAGTTTACCAAGCTCCAAACTATGATACAGCTGAAGCACGATTGGAAGAATGGCTTCAATTAGCATGGAGCAGTCCATTTTCTGCCTTTCATCAAGTAGCTAAGACAATTGAAAATTGGAAAGCACAGATATTACAATACTTTCTTACTCCCTTTACAAATGGTCGGATTGAAGGCACGAACCATAAGATAAAAAACATCAAAAGACGTGCCTTTGGGTTTAGAAATCTAGAACGATTTAGACTACGTGTATTCTTGGAGTGTACAGGTAAAACTTATAAAAATCAGGCTGCCTAAAACAACCTTCCTCAGCTTTCTGCAGGATAGTTGGTAAAATGGAAGCCGTCAAGCAAAGCACTTGACCGCTTCCATTCTACCAACTTAGTGGTCAGTAAGCTGACGAAGGAGTTACTCTAGATTGGGCACCAATCTAGCTAACTTATTTCTGGAATTGAGTGATAACCACAGAAAATGGTGAAGAGACTTAAAAAATAACTTTTTTCAAAGAAAACATGAACCGACACTCTATGCGTTAAATGAAAATATCCGGAAATGGCTGGACCAGACTGCGAATAAAAAGAAAAACCAGACAACAAATGAACCGCCGGTTCTGAGGTTCCAGCAGGAACAAAAGTTTTTACAACCATGGGGAGTAAAGCCCCTGTTTCCGACCAGCCATTGGGAAATGAGGGAAGTCAGCCGGGATTGTTTCGTTTCTTACAAAGGGAAAAAATACTCCGTTCCTTTCCGGTATGCAGGCCAAAAAGTAAAAATAAAAATCACCTTGAATCAGGAGATCGAAATTTATGATGAACAGGAATGTATTGCGAAGCATCCGATTTTAACCGGAAAAGTGAAAGTCCTTGCGAAGAAGGAACATTATGAAGGGCTTCAAAACAAAGAAAAAGGACAGGAAAAGAAGAATCACAACGGTTTGGCGACCCAAGATTCTCCACCTGTCCCGGAAGTTGAGATACGCCCTCTAACTGCCTATGCCGCATTCGAAGAGAGTGATTCGGTATGAAATACCCTCTTGAAGAACGCCTGCATTAGCTGGGCTGGCATCTGACTGCCCACCAGCTTGATGACCTGGTAGAGAACGCGTCTAAACATAATGTATCATATTTGGACTTCTTTCACACACTTGTTTCGTTAGAATGGGAAAATCGGCAATCCGGACAGCTGGCTAAGAGGGTGAAACGGGCTAAACTGCCTTACACAAAGACCATTCATGATTTTGATTTCTCCTTCCAGCCCAGCATTAGTGAGCAACGGGTCAAAGAAACCCTTACCTGCCGGTATATTGCCAATGGGGAAAACAGGATTCTTTTAGGGCCGCCGGGTGTCGGCAAAACCCATTTGGCCGTAGCCTTTGCCTTGGAAGCCATCACTCAGGGAGCAACAGCCCTATTTTTAACGGCTGATGACGTGGCAGCCGAATGCCAAAAGGCAGAAGCCAAAGGCACTCTTTCCCGGCTAATCGGCAAATGGAGCCGGCCTGATCTTCTGATTATTGATGAAGTAGGATACTTTCCATTTGATGAACTGGCAGCTAATGTGTTTTTCCAAGTCGTATCCCGCAGGTATGAAAAGGGGGCTATTATTCTTACTTCCAATAAGTCTTATATCGAGTGGGGAAAAGTGTTTGGCGATGATGTACTGGCAACAGCCATACTGGACCGCCTGTTGCATCATGCCGTTACGTTTAACATCAAAGGGGAGTCTTATCGTTTAAGAGAAAAGAAGAAGGCGGGTATTTTTCCCGCCTCCACACCAAAGTAACCGATAAAAATGGGGATTTTTATTCCGGCGAAATTGGGGAATTCCTGACCGATATTGACAATATGCATTGCAAGAACTGTTTTTATGGGCGGGAAACAAGGGGGAGAAAGATGAAAAAAGTGTGGTTGAGTGTACTATCGCTTGTGTTGTTTTTCTTTGTATCAAACGTAAACGTATACGCTAGTACATCATGCAGCAAAGTATACAATCAAACAATAAAAGATGTTCATTATAATTGGGGAGCGGGCAGCCCAAAAGGAGTATGCTCAGATTACTTTACCGCCTATTTTGATCAAACAAGAGATTTTGCGGCTGGAGATTATTTTGTTCAAACATATGCAGATGACGGAGTAAAAGTAGAATTTGACGGAAAGTATCCTATTAACCGCTGGAACGATCCAATAAATATTTATAGAGCATTTGTACCGCAGGTTTCAAAAGGGATACATCAAATGAAAACACATTTTCGTGAAAATAAAGGAAATGCTTCCATTTTTTCTGACATTGTACCATTTGATACATGGCTTGCATACTATTATTCAAGCACAAGTCCATCAGGAATTCCCAAAACTGCCAAACTGATTGCTTCAACAGGAACGAATAGGATGTTGCTGGATAATAATGGGGTAAATGCCCCTTCCGGTGTACCGACTGATAATTTTTCAGCCCGATATGTAACAGCTAAGCATTTAAAAGAAGGAGATTATGTCATTAAGGTAAAGGCTGATGATGGAGTTCGTGTGTATATTGATGGACAGCTAAAGATCGACGGTTGGATAAACAGCAGTTCAAAGGAAAAAACTGCAAAGGTTTCTGTCAAGAACAGCACAACTCAAACAAATACTAGATTGAAAGATGCGCACTGGGTTGAAGTGCAGTATTATGAAAAAACAGGTGTAAGTAAAGTAGAAGTTAGCATTGAACCGGCATATAAGGTTGCCAAGATCAGCAAGGTAAATGGTACAGTTCAAACAACGATTGTAGGAAATTTCAGTACATATGATGAAGCTGTAAGTACAGCGTTAAAATCTGGAGCGAATGTGATTTATGATCATGATCAGATCGCTTGGATAGCGGCAGGTGGCTTTGCTTATGTGAAAGGGATGGCAAGTCAAAGTCCGACAAAGTATGTGTATTCAAAACAAGAGGATACAAATGCTAATAAGGCAACGTATCTACTATACAATACAGAGCTAAAAGTATTAGGTGTGGAGAAGGATTGGGTACAAGTTCAGCTTCCGGATACAATTGGATACATGAAGAAAGGTGATATCAGTTTAGTTCCAAGAGAGATTGCCAATCGTTCCTATTATAAAGTTGTATACAATGATGTATATAAAGTAAATGAGCTGTGGCATTACCCTGTTCCAGGTGCAACAGGTTATTTGTTCGGAAAAGCACCATCATTTTTAAAAGCAGGTACAATTTACTACAGCACAGACGGTAAGACGTTTGAAGGATTGACTGGGCAGCAATCGTATCAATATTTTAATTACTTGTCGATTCGCAGCAAAACGAAATACACAGCAACACAGTTAGATGATTATTTAAAAGCAGCCAAACCTGATTCTCCTCTGATTGGATTAGGAAAGAAATTCAAAGAAGTTGAACAAAAATATTATATTAATGCATTGTTTTTACTATCCGTTGCGATTCATGAAAGCAACTACGGTACCAGTAAAATAGCAAAGGAAAAGTTTAATTTATTTGGAATTGCGGCAGATGACAGTAATCCTGGGGCAGGTGCCAGAACATTTGCTAACTTTGAAGAGTGTATTGAAGTAATGGCAAGGGATTATGTCTCAAAACGATATGCAAATCCAGCTCGTTCTGCTCCTCCTCTTACTTATGTATATAAGGAAGCTTATTTAGGCAATAAAAGCTTCGGTATGAATGTATGGTACTCATCTGACCCGTATTGGGGGCAAAAGGTTGCTGGGCATATGTATCGAATTGACAGATTCTTAAAAAGCACAGACTACAAGTATACGCTTGCTAAAGTAACAGGAAATATACTGCCATATACCTTAAAGGTGAGAACAGCTCCAAAAATTGAATCTGGCAATATTGGGTATGAAATACAATATCCATCTATGATTGTTACAAAAATAAAAGAAGTGACTATTGGTTCCACGGAACCTGCCAATGAAGGGGTATGGGCAAATATTATTTCAGATAATACAACGAAGATTGAGAATGGGTTGCCAATTGGGTATTCCTATCAATCTGGACCGAAAGCAACGAAAGGGCCATACTTGCAAAATGTTATTGTTGTCCGATAAAGGCAATGTTTCTAGCAATCTTATATTCTGAAGATAAGAAAGAATATAATCTTGTTATTGAGAAGAGATGTAATTAAGAAGGTTTACGGGATACAACCGTGATAGGGCATCACCTTGTAAAGCAAACAAGGTGGTGCCTTTTATGTTCCATCGTGAAGGCAATTTGTTTGTATAGGAACTGAAAAAACAACCTTCTCTGCCTGTTATTAATAACGCTCTTATCACTGTACATCTCTCACTGATTCCCGTTTCACCAAATTCTCCAAACAAGATAAAAGCTGCGGATGCAGGTCATTTCTAGTTATGATCTGTAAATACCCAAATTCGTGTTCCAATAAAATTAACGATGACTCCAACTGCTGTAGCACACAATTTACTGAGAAGCATAGGCCATCCTATATGCTGATATAAAAACGATAGGAGACAGGATGTAATCACCAGCGTGAGTATATTAACTGTAATAAACTTAAAAAATTCAAGACGATTTGCTTTTTCTCTCCGTTGAAAAGTCCAGATTCGATTGATAATATAGCTGTTTACTACTCCGCATCCATAGGAAATACATTGTGCTTCCAGATATTGCATGTTAAAGAAAGTTAAGATAGTAAATACGAGAAAATCAATCCCTGTATTTAACAAACCGACCGCGCAAAATTTCAAAAATGATGTAAGCTTATTAGTCATGGCCCACACTGCTCGTTATTTTGTGTTCTTTGTGTTCCATCCCCGCGATAATGGCGATTTGATGGCCAAAGTCGCGTGAGAAATCAATGACTTTGACAAAGGGGGCTTTATAGCTGTATTCCTTTAAAATGGAAGCTGTTCGATCACGGATACCATCATTTATAAATAGAAGCTCGTACTCTTCTCCGGTAAGGTCCATGACATTTTTAAGCCGTTTATAAGTTTCTGAAATGACTGCTTCCTCGTTAAAAACAAGGATAAAAATGGAATACATAGGGACAGCCATGTTATTTTCCTCCTTCCAAATTCATTTATTGATAAAAATGAAACACCATTATCCTTGTATTAGAATTCTTTTCATGTAGTAAGTAAGAACAACAGGAGGAGTTGTTTTCCCGTGTTCATTTATCCTTTGTACACATAAAGTGTAATGGTTCGACCCCTGTGTGCTGTCTGCACTTTGTGAAGATTGCCATTCACTGCTTGGGACTTCCTCACATCTATTCATTAATTTCCTGATTGCCTCTGCCTTTGCCAGAAATCAAGAAATACTTCACATCCCCGTTTTTGACCATTTTCTCCAATTTTTCAGCAGTTAAGACAGGGTCGCCCCCTGAGAATCCGCCCATTGTCAGTCAGTCTGCAGCATGAAAGGAGATGCCTCCTGCGTGCTTTCTGCAGCTAACATAAATGTTTCGCCATCATAGTGCTCTTTCAGAACAGATGAAGCTAAAGGTAATAATTGGTAGGTGATACAAAAACATAGACATTGTACACATGATAAACCATTTTTCTGAATATAATTACAAGGAATGAGAAATGGAGAGCTCTGTGCCTCTATAAAGGAGTGATCATATTTGAACGAAAATGCTGAGAAAATTACTCATATGAAATCCTATGTTCCTTATCACAGTCCTTACGATCCTTGTCCCCCTATCGGTCAAAAATATTACTCTACACCTCCGAATTTGTACTTGGGATTTCAGTCTCCAAATCTTGAACAATTTTCCTATAAGGAGGCATTGAAAAAAGGCACTTTATGGCCTGTTCTATATGACTACTATGATAATCCCTACAAAGGGAGGGGGTAATCCAAATGCAACAATCCTTACCTCAAGAATATTATCAGCTTCTAGAAGAGCTTCAGGCCGTTGATTTTGTATTAGTGGAGCTTACCTTATATTTGGATACGCATCCAGGAGATGTGAACGCTATTAATCAATTTAATCAGTATGCCCAATATAGAAATCAAATCAAAACAGCATTTGAGTCGAAATATGGCCCTTTGCAGCAGTATGGAAACAGTTATTCAGATGAAAAGTGGAGCTGGCACAGCGGACCTTGGCCTTGGCAAGTATAGGAAGGAGATGTATATATGTGGATTTATGAAAAGAAGCTGCAATACCCAGTGAAAGTAAGTACATGTAATCCGACATTGGCCAAGTTTTTAATTGAGCAATATGGCGGGGCAGACGGAGAGTTAGCAGCTGCTCTCCGATATTTAAATCAGCGTTATACAATTCCAGAAAAAGTTGTAGGGCTATTAACAGATATCGGAACGGAGGAATTTGCCCATTTAGAAATGATTGCAACGATGATATATAAATTAACAAAAGATGCGACACCAGAGCAGTTAAAAGCAGCAGGGATTGGTGAACATTATGTAAATCATGATAGTGCGTTATTTTACCATAATGCTGCTGGGGCTCCCTTTACAGCTACATATATTCAAGCGAAAGGAGATCCAATTGCAGATTTATACGAAGACATTGCTGCAGAAGAAAAAGCTCGTGCCACATATCAATGGATTATTGATATGTCGGATGATCCGGATTTAAATGATGGTTTGCGTTTCTTAAGGGAAAGAGAGGTTGTGCATTCCCAAAGATTCCGGGAAGCGGTTGAGATATTAAAAGAAAGCCAAAATCAAAAAAGAATTTTTTAATCTGGAAACACCAAGGGCACAATCATAAATTAGGAAAAAAGACGGAGAGATCCGTCTTTTTTGTTAAAGGAGATTGGTTTTATGAAAGAGCAATCTGCTTTAATTCCGTTGTTGCTGACTGAGATTGGAGCATGGTTCATCATGTTTCTTGTTTTACAGATATTTTATTTTTTTGTCGATAAAAAAGGGAGCATGGACCGTAGGAGGTCTTTGGTAAAAGATATAGCGCTAAGCTTTGTTGCTGCAAATGCCATCCTGTTTATTATACTAATCATAAATCGGTTGGATTAATTGCACTGTTGCAAATGAAAAGACCTAAAACAAAAGCGTTTTAGGTCTTTTCATAATACTCTCAAGAGCATCGGGCAAGTGCTCTTTGCTAAATAGCAAGCTTATAACTTAAACGAACTCTTTAAAGAAACAATTCGGTTAAAGACAATACGATCTTTTGTTGTGAATTTCGGATCGACATTAAAATAACCGTGTCTAAAGAATTGGAATTTGTCTTGAGGCTGTACATCTTTCATATTTGGCTCTACAAACCCTTGTAAAATCTCTAATGAATTTGGATTTACTTGGTCAAGGAATGTTTTTCCTTCTTCTTGAGTTTCATCGTCTAAAATGAGCGGCTCATATAAACGGAATTCGGCTGGTATAGCATGTTTCGCATCTACCCAGTGAATCGTGCCTTTTACTTTACGTCCTGTAAAGCCTGTGCCGCTTTTTGTTTCTGGGTCGTATGTGCAGCGAAGCTCAATTACATTGCCGTTTTCATCCTTAATCACTTCTTCGCATTTAATGAAGTATGCATGCTTTAAACGTACTTCATTGCCAGGGAACAAGCGGAAATATTTCTTTGGAGGATTTTCCATGAAATCATCTTGTTCAATGTAAATTTCTCTTGAGAATGGAATTTGTCTTACTCCCATTTCCGGATTTTCCGGGTTGATTTCCGCATCTAACATTTCTACTTGGTCTTCCGGGTAGTTTGTAATTACAACTTTCAGTGGTTTAATAACTCCCATTGTACGAGGTGCTTTTAATTTTAAGTCTTCTCTTACGAAATGCTCCAGCATTTGAGAGTCGACTACTCCTGTTGTTTTCGCTACTCCGATTTCACGGCAGAATGTACGAATGGCTTCAGGAGTATATCCTCTTCTTCGTAATCCGGAAATAGTAGGCATGCGAGGGTCATCCCAACCATCTACAAATCCTTCATCCACCAATTGCTTCAGCTTACGTTTGCTCATAACGGTATTTGTTAAATTTAAGCGGCCGAATTCAATTTGTTGAGGCTTGCTTTCCATTTCACAGTTTTCAATAACCCAATTGTACAACGGGCGTTGATCTTCAAATTCCAGTGTACAAATAGAGTGAGTCACATCTTCAATTGCATCTTCAATAGGATGAGCAAAAGCATACATTGGATAAATGCACCATTTGTCTCCTGTATTATGATGAGTAGCATGAGCGATACGATAAAGAACAGGATCGCGCAAGTTAATATTCGGTGATGCCATATCAATTTTGGCGCGCAATACTTTTTCCCCGTCTCCAAACTCACCATTACGCATGCGTTCAAATAAATCAAGGTTTTCTTCTATAGAGCGATTGCGATAAGGGCTTTCTTTTCCCGGTGCAGTTAAAGTCCCGCGATACTCGCGGATTTCATCGGCCGAAAGGTCATCTACGTATGCCAGTCCTTTTTTAATTAACAGCACCGCACGGTTATACATTTCTTCAAAGTAGTCCGAAGCAAAGAACAGTCCGTCCCATTCATATCCAAGCCATTTTACATCTTCTTTGATGGAATTTACATATTCAATATCTTCTTTTAACGGGTTCGTATCATCAAAGCGCAAGTTAGTCTTTCCATTAAACTCATCTGCCAGTTCAAAGTTTAATACGATAGACTTCGCATGACCGATATGTAAATATCCGTTTGGTTCCGGCGGAAAACGAGTGATCACATAGCTGCGTTTCCCGGTTTCTAAATCTTCCTTTATAATATTTCTAATAAAATTAGACGTATTATGTTCCACTTACTTCAATCCCTTTCCTAAAAGTCGTTATTTATCATATAACATAAGTATAGATGATTTTGCAATTCACGTTAAGAATTGCAGGAAATAAGAGCATACTATTTTTATTTAAATAATTTCTATTATGGCCGAATTTGCTGAATATGACAACTAAAATTGTATCTTAGTGTCGGAATGAAGGATTGGCTATTTTCATATTTGCTCGAAAAGTATTATTATCAAAGAAAAGGATGATGAATGTATCAGTTAGAATTATACAGTAATTAAGAAGGAAGATATTTTACTAAAGAAAGAAGGAAATCAGAATGAGTTTCTTTAGCATCGTTGTTATTATACTATTGGTGCATTTTCTCATTATTCGTCCATTAGTGAATCGGAATCGTTCACATTATAATCACGGGTACGACCAAAGAGGGTATTACGGACCTGTTTCTAGCGGCGGCGGTTTTGGGAAATTTGGAACGTTTGCCGGCGGGATGGCAGCAGGGGCTTTACTGACATATCTTCTCGATCAAGGACGGATTGATTTAGATCAATATAATTATTTTCAACAGTTAGAGGATCATCAAGCAATTCAAGAATTAATGAATCAAAATATTATTCAAGAACATGAAATTGACGCACTGCAAGAAGAATTAGCTGGACAAGATTGGGATACAAATGATGACTGGGATCATGACGACCAGAATGATTTTGGAAATCAAGACTTTGGAGGTTCTGATGATTTTGGCGGCGGGGACGACAACTGGGTTTAATAATGAACAACAATAGGTGAAAAATGACGTGCTAGAACGATTGTCATCCGGGACATCATTTTTGTGCATTCTCATTCCTAAATAAATAAAAACGAACACCGTCCAGGATGCTCGTTTGGAATAATCTTGCAAGGTATGTAGGATTATGGTAAAATAAAGAAATGGTCGTTTAGTTTATTTTAACAATAATAACCCAATATAAATTTTATCACAATGTTTTTTGTTTGTCAAACCTTCCGGCCATACAAAATTTTTGATAAAAAGGAGCGGCGCTATGAACGAGAAGGAACAAGAGTGGAAGAACGAACAACAGAGAGTGGATCAAGTTGTGGGAAAAATGAAAGAGCGGATCGTTGCTCTTGAAAATCAGATGGGCGGTGTGAAATCTGATATTGTAAACATCCGCAAAAATTTCTGGGAAGATGTAACGGTGAACGTCGATAACTTAAAAGAAGCGGTTGAAACGTATGCCAGCATTAAACAGAAGGCGGAAATGCTATCAGAACGAGAACGCAGTCATCAGCATGCCCAGAAGGAACTTAAAACCTTGAAACGGCTTACGCAATCCCCTTATTTCGGACGCATTGATTTTTTGGAAGAGGGAGAACAAGAAACCGAAAACATTTATCTTGGTATCGGTTCTTTTTTTGATGAAGAAACAGAGCAATTTCTTATCTATGACTGGCGTGCGCCTATATCCAGTTTGTACTATGATTATTCCATCGGTCCGGCTCAGTATGAAGCGCCCGGAGGCACTGTTTTCGGAGAGATGAAACTGAAGAGGCAATTTATTATTCGTAACGGCAAAATGAAAAGCATGTTTGATACAGGAATTACGATTGGTGATGAGCTGCTTCAGGAAGTGCTAGGCAATCATTCCAACACACAAATGAAAAGCATTGTAGCGACAATTCAAAAGGAACAAAATCGAGTCATTCGTAATGAAACGAGCCGATTGCTCATCGTGCAAGGGGCAGCAGGAAGTGGAAAAACATCAGCAGCCTTACAGCGGGTAGCTTATTTGTTGTATCGATATCGTGAAACGTTACATGCGGACCAAATTGTATTGTTTTCCCCTAACCCGCTATTCAACAGCTATGTGTCTACTGTTCTTCCCGAGCTCGGTGAAGAGAACATGCAGCAAACAACGTTTCAACAATACTTGAATTATCAGCTTGGAGAAACGTTTCATCTGGAAGATGCGTTTACCCAAATGGAATATATACTGACATCGAAAAATCAACCTGACTACGCAGTACGTGTTGAAGGAATTCAATATAAGGCGACCTTTGATTTTATGGGACTTATTGAGCGATACTCTGTCTTTTTAAAACATGAGGGCATGATTTTTAAAGATATTACATTCCGCGGTAAGACGTTAGTTTCTGCAGAACAAATTCGAAATCGATTTTATGCCATGGATTCCTCTTGGGCAATTCCAAATCGCATGAAGCTGATAATGGAATGGTTAATGAAGGAGTTAAAAGAACACGAGCGTTTAGAACGAGACCAATCTTGGGCAGAGGAAGAAGCGGAATTATTGGATAAAGAAGTATATATGAAGATTCATCATAAATTGCAACGAAAGAAGCGATATTCCGAGAATACGTTTGATGATTTTGAGCGTGAACAGAAGATGCTTGCTGCTATGGTGGTGAAAAAGCGCTTCAAGCCGTTGTACCAATCTGTAAAACGGTTAAAGTTTATTGATATGCCTGCTGTTTATCATCAGCTGTTTGCCGATCCTCAGTTTGTTTTGCAGTTCACAGAACAAGACAGCTTGCCTCAGTGTTGGGCGGGAATCTGTGCACAAACTGCAGAGGTGTTAGAACGTGGTGAGCTTGCGTATGAAGATGGAACCCCTTATCTATATTTAAAAGAACAAATCGAAGGGTTTCAGAAAAATACTTCTGTACGGCATGTATTTATTGATGAGGCGCAGGACTATTCTCCGTTTCAGTTCGCCTTTTTGAAACGGTTGTTTCCAAACAGTAAAATGACGGTGCTCGGCGACTTGAATCAGACCATACATGCTCATGCGGTTCAGAATAGTGTTTCAGCATTGACGTCGCTATACGGAACAGATAAGAGTGAAGCCATTGTATTAACACGGAGTTATCGTTCTACTCGGCCAATTATAGAATTTACCCGCCAGATTATTTATGAGAGAGAAGCTATCGAACCATTTAATCGGAAAGGAGATAAACCGGTGGTGATACATGCGGCAGAAGAGGAACTTGCTGTCAAGGTTCTGAAGCAGATTGAAACGCTTCAAGAAAAGGGACATAAAACGGTAGCTGTCATTTGTAAAACTGCTGAAGAGAGCCAGAAGGTTTATAATGCACTGCATAAGAGTATACAGCTTCGTTTAATACACAAAGAAACCGCCGCCTTTGAGCAGGGAGTGCTGGTTATCCCGTCTTATTTAGCTAAGGGAATGGAGTTTGATGCAGTCATTGTTTATAATGCTTCGAAGGAACAATATGGAGAAGAAAGTGAACGGAAATTGTTTTACACTGTTTGCACCCGTGCCATGCACGAGTTAGTCATTTTCTTTACAGGGGAAATGAGTCCCTTTATTTCCGGTGTGTCTTCGGATACTTATGTTATAGAAAATTAATGCTCCAATGAAGATGTAAAAATGAGTCCTTCTTATAATTCAAATTTAGAATAAAAGGCTGAGGAGTTTATGTTAAGAGCGGTAAAAATAGATACGCTAAATGTGCTTTCAACAGACTGCGAGTTGAGAATATCAACTGGATATTATTTCATATAACAACGAGGGTAATCCGAATGCGGATACCCTCGTTGTTACTAAGGAGAAAACAACCCATTAAATGTTAACCTTATTGAAAGCGAATTGTACTGCTTTCTGAGAATGAAGCAATGCAGTGTCAAAAACAGGAACTGTGATATCCTCTTGACCGATAAGCAAAGGAAGCTCTGTACACCCCAGCAAAACTCCTTCTGCACCATCTTGTATTAAAGAATGAATGATGGCTTTTAATTTTTCTTTAGAACAGGGAGAGATAATCCCTTCAGCCAGTTCATGGATGATAACAGAATGAATGAAGCTTTGCTCGTCAGGCTCAGGAAGCACAGCATCTATATCGGCATCATGCAGCCTGTTTGTGTAAAAATCTTGCTCCATTATATGACGAGTCCCTAGAAGTGCTACTTTTTTTATGCCCCTAGTCTTAATGCTTTCTACACATGCATCACTAATGTGCAGCAAAGGGATAGAAATAGAGTTCTGGACCTCTTCTGCAAATTGATGAACAGCATTAGAGCATAGCAAGAGGCAATCTGCACCTGCAGCCTCAATTTTTTGTGCAGTTTCTATAAGAGAAGCTGTGAGAATAGAATACTCTTTACGATTTAACCATTCTGTTACCTCTTTGAAATCCATACTGTATAAAATAATTTTGGCGCCATGTGATGACTCAGCATGAGATAATGCATTAATATGAGTACAATACGATACCGTTGATTCCCAGCTTAAACCGCCTATAAGCCCGATAGCTTTCATTAATAGTCCCCCTCGAGATAATAGAATTTTATTTGACATAAATGATGCAGAACTGTAGATATCAGTTCCGGTTGTTAAGCTAAGAAGAGCAGGCAATATAAAACTAGTATATCTGCAGATCAGTTAAACATTTTTTTCTATAAAAAAATGACCTCTAAAAAGAGGCCATTTATGTTTGAATAACCTCTTATCTCTCAGAGTTTGTACTCTGCAGGAATTAGCACCTTCCTAATGGTTTTAGGGGTTGCTGAAGCTTCATAGGGCCTGTCCCTCTGCTTCTCATGATAAGAATCGCTTTATTAAGTTCTGTTGATTATTATGACAACATTTGAAAGAAAATGCAATATTTTTCTGAATTTATTTTAAATTACTCAACTTTCGCACATCGATATCCTTCTGCTTAGTTGAAATGACTGATGTCATGGCTATTTCATTTTGTTCCTTGACAAAACACATTTTGAAAGAAAAAACACCTCGTTCTGTGGTACAGTGAGATTGTCCAGAAA
>JBHGXS010000083.1:0-24906 GCA_041920565.1 Bacillus sp. (in: firmicutes)
AGGCAGGTTACCCACGTGTTACTCACCCGTCCGCCGCTGACTTCCGAAGAAGTCCGCTCGACTTGCATGTATTAGGCACGCCGCCAGCGTTCGTCCTGAGCCAGGATCAAACTCTCCATAAAAGTGTTTGACTTGCTCATAAAAACATTGACGTTGTTTCATGTTTTGTTCAGTTTTCAAAAAACTACTTTGTTGCGACAGATAAACAATATATCACTTAAAAACCATATTGTCAACAACTTATAATAATTTATTTTTTAAGCCACATTTTTTTCATAATTAGTGGACAAAATATAATTTAACATAATTAACTATAGTTGACAATACTATTTCTCAAGGTATTTATTACCAAATCATCACTAATGATAAAATTTAGGATTAGTACAAATTGGCAGAGATCCCCTTATCATTGTTATATAGTCTGAAGGATCTTGGGAAACGAATGACTTAAAACCAGACAAAAATGTTTTGTCTCTTATTTTTAATGTATAGAATCTACAATATTACTAACAATATACAAATGTATATTGCCTATAACTAATGAATGAAAATAAAGTAATAGTACATCCGGGATTCCCATTTTGACTCAATGTTTGCATTAAACTCCCATAACTAACTTTGCTTCAAAACTAGTTGTCCAATCCATATAAAATTTTATATTTATAAAACAAAAGCCTTGAGTACATGCTCCCTTTGTACTCAAGGCTCTTTCCCGTTATCCAATTCTCTCATTTGCTTCAGCACGGAAGAAGTTCTTCATTGCGTTAAAGACATCGGCTTTTTGTTTGAGAATATAATAGTGGAATTTCTCATCGTTGATGTTTTTATACGCGGACATTAACGTGGAGTGGCGGTTATATTGGTACACCTGTCGAGGATATACCCGAAATTATTAGTATACCCTTTTTACTATGTGCCTATACACTAATCGACTAAAGAGAACTTTGAAAATTCTTCATAACCATGTTCAAGGAATCTTTTCTCCAATCTAGTCATCAAATATTCCTTTGCATCCTCCGTAATCCTAATATGGATAAATGAATAAAGTCTATTATGGGATAACCCTTAACGGCCTCATCATCTCATAATCCTCGTGCTCCAAGATATGACAGTGCCATACATATAACCCTGTATAAGGACCAAACTTCATAATAATTCGAGTTACCTGGTTAGGATTAGCTCTTACTGTATCCTTCCATCCTCGTTCTTGTGGTTCAGGAGGCATCGCCGGACCCGTATATTGGATAATTCTCTCCTTGTTATACTTTTCTACATCGAAATCTCTCCGGTCTAATATTTGAAAATTAATTAAGTGAAGATGAATAGGGTGTGTATCCGTAGTTAAGTTAATTAGAT
Source organism: Bacillus sp. (in: firmicutes) (assembly GCA_041920565.1). Classification (GTDB taxonomy): domain Bacteria; phylum Bacillota; class Bacilli; order Bacillales; family Bacillaceae_G; genus JAGHKQ01. Next base: position 1,357 of record JBHGXS010000083.1, read on the forward strand.
ACCATATTTCGGTTGTCCCCAATTTTGGATTTTCTGTTATGGGGGCATCCCACTGTTTATTATCCAATAGCATGAATTCACGACCGTACTTATCCATAGTATCATTTAATGTTAGGTATCGTATCTTTGAAGCTGACTGTTCTTTTATTTTTGGAAGAGGCATCATATAAGCCGGAATAACACTCGTATCAACACTTGACAGCGGAAGAGTTACTCTAAACTGCATCACAGTACCTGCATTTTCATCTGCCGGATCTCCGGTTGGAAAAGGAGCGGGGGCATCGTTTTTCATGATAATATTCTTGCCCTCAAGATTGGTAAAATCAATGATCACATCTGCTCGTTCTGCAGGTGCCAACATGATTTCTTTGACTCCTACCGGGTGTTGCATTATTCCTCCATCCGTCGCGATTTGATAAATAAATTGTCCCGAATCAAGCTTAATCCTATAGAAACGGGTGTTGGATGCGTTTAGCAACCTAAATCGATATTTACGTGGTTCCACTTTTAAATAGGGATATACTTTGCCATTCACCAAGATGGTATCCCCAATAAATTCAGGAACTATCGACGTTTCTAATTCCGGGACTGGTTTTTCTTGTTGCTTCGGGTAATAAAGAGAACCATCTTTATTAAAAGTCTTGTCTTGTATCATAAGAGGGACCTCATATTTCCCACTTGGTAAATTCAATAAACGTTCCTGATGATCTCTGATAAGATAGAATCCTGCCAATCCAGCATACACATTGAGCCTCGTGATACCGAGCGCATGGTCATGATACCAGAGGGTACAAGCTCGATCGTAATTATCATATCGATATATTCGTTTTCTAAAATATGGGCCGACTTGTTTGAATCCCTTTGTAAACCAAGCCTCCGGGTAGCCATCGCTTTCCCATTCAACACTAGCGCCATGTACGTGTACCACCGTTCGTACTTCCGGTACATCCACATGGGCACCATGCACCGTATTGTCTACCGGCAAAAGATGCTTATCTGGAAGATTGTTGATCCATTTAATAAACACTTTTTCTCCACTTTCTACTTCAATTGTAGGTCCTGGATAGCTGCCTTCATAGCCCCAAACCGTTGTATCATGTAACTCTCTATGGAGTGACTGCTTGAATTCAGTCATATTTACTTCGTAATAAGTATGGAACTCATCTTTCAGACGAGGTTTTAAAACAGGTGGGATGGGAAGTTCGTCTACAAATTTAGAAAGAATCATATTTTCGCTCCTTTATAACCTAATAATTTATAATTACTTTATTTCTAAAAGATTATAAGTATTACAATCCCTGTATCACTCTCCATTGGTATTGCCTGTTTTCCTATATCACAGTTTCATGGGAGACAACCGTGCCGTATAGTTGTGACACCATCAGGAGAATGAAATCAACTATTTTTTCAAACCAACATATTGGGCTATTGGGCAGGATACTGCAATAAAAATTAAAACGTGACGGGCACCAATCGGGTGTTGGGCGAATATCCTGCTTTTGACTACAAGAGCAATGGAGGAATTCTCCATGATTCCAAAGTACCCGTATTACGGTTATGAGTTACGATGCCGGCAGGTACCGATCACTTTTCCGCCGCAGCATCAGGATGTACAGCCCGGTTTGGAATATGTAATGAACCCCGTTCCGATATCAGACAATCCCGAATATAAGGGGAGCGGGAAATTGGCGGGGAAAGTCGCCATCATCATCGGAGGCGACAGCGGCATCGGCCGCGCCATCGCGATCGGTTTCGCTAAAGAAGGGGCGGATACGGCGATTGCCTACTTGTATGAACGCGAGGATGCCGAAGCGACCAAGCGTATGGTAGAACATTACGGGCGCCACTGCCTGTTGATCGAAGGCGATTTGCGCCAGCCCGCTTTTTCCGTGGAAGTGGTAAGAAGAACACTGGAAAGCTACGGGAAGCTTGATGTACTTATTTTGAACCAAGGAGTCCAGTTCCCTCAGGAAAGCATATTGGATATTTCCGACGAACAACTCGAGAATACGTACCGCACCAACATTTTTCCGCATTTCTACATGACGAAGGCTGCGCTTCCTTACCTGAAGCCGGGAAGCTCCATTATATCGACGGCATCTGTAACTGCTTATGCAGGTGCCCCTTTGCTTGTCGATTATTCTTCGACAAAAGGCGCGATCGTATCGTTCACCCGCTCGCTTTCGCTCCAATTGGTCGACAAAGGCATCCGGGTCAATGCCGTGGCACCAGGCCCGATTTGGACTCCACTCATCGTATCCAGCTATTCGGCCGAATATGTAAAAACGTTCGGTTTGGAATCACCCATGAAACGTGCGGGACAGCCGTTCGAGCTTGCACCGACTTACATTTATTTGGCGTCAGACGATTCCTCCTACGTAACAGGACAGGTGCTTCACGTCAACGGCGGCATCATGACGGAAACCTGAAGACCCACAATGGATTCGATAGCCGTTCCTATCCGGAACGGCTGGTATCTTCCAAAATACATAGCTGCTTTCTTCGGTATGAGTAACCTTTGTCTTTTCAGGATTTAGCTCTAATCCTCTGTCCTTTAAATAAGGCTGAAGTCTTTCATAGATAGATTGAGCTTGTTCTTTCGTTTCGTTTAAAATCATGAAGTCGTCTGCATATCGCACAAGAGCTATTTTACATGCAGGATGGATCATATAGCTTTCGCTTACTTTATAATTCTTTTTATAGGTAATCCCCTAGAGCTTCTTCCATCCCGTGAGGTGCGATGTTAGCTAATAAGGGTGAGATATAACGAATATGGATTTTCGAATTTTGTCATTAATTAACTAATTTTCTGCCCAATCTCCCAAGCTGTATCACTGCATGGCTCTTCTCCAACGTGCATATCCTATAAATGCTGCAAAAATAAGCATTTTCTAGGGGTGTAAGATATTCTAATCAAAGCATACAAAGGTACATTAATGTCTAACTTACTTTTGCAAGCATAATTTCTACACATACTGTTATGTACCAAAAAAGCCCTGAGTACACGCTCCCTTTGTACTCAAGGCTCTTTCCCATTATCCAATTCTCTCATTTGCTTCAGCACGGAAGAAGTTCTTCATTGCGTTAAAGACATCGGCTTTTTGTTTGAGAATATAATAGCGGAATTTCTCATCGTTGATGTTTTTATACGCGGACATTAACGTGGAGTGGCGGTTATATTGATTGACTTCTCCATACCCAAACATATTGGACACTTTCATCAATTCAGTTACAAGCTTCACACAGCGCGCATTATCAGATGTGAGGTTATCACCGTCAGAAAAGTGGAATGGATAAATATTGTAGCGAGCTGGTGAATATTTTGTTTCAATTAATTCCAACGCTTTTCGATAAGCTGATGAACAAATGGTACCCCCGCTTTCTCCTTTTGAGAAAAATTCTTCTTCTGTTACAACTTTAGCTTCTGTATGGTGGGCGATAAATTCGATATCGACTGTTTCATATTTTGTGCGTAAGAAGCGCGCCATCCAGAAGAAAAAGCTGCGGGCCATATATTTTTCCCAAATGCCCATGGAACCGCTCGTATCCATCATGGCTAATACAACCGCTTTTGATTCCGGCTTTAATACTTCGTTCCATGTACGGAACTTTAAATCTTCCCGATGAATCGGATAAAAGGATGGTTTCCCGCTCATCGCATTTCGTTTATAAGCAGACATCATCGTTCGCTTTTTATCAATATTACCCATGAGCCCCATTTTCCGAACGTCATTAAACTCAATATGCTCGATACGATTTTCATCGGTTTCTTTCCGTTTTAAATTTGGTAATTCCAGTTCTTTAAATAAAACTTGTTCTAGTTCCATAAGCGACACTTCAGCTTCGTAGTAATCTTCTCCTGCTTGATCGCCTGCGCCTTGCCCTTTTCCCGGTCCTTTTTGCTGTCCGCCGCTCGAACCGTCCCGCGCGACTACATCGCCTACTTTGCTGTTTCCGTTCCCTTGACCGACGTGCTTATTTTTGTCGTAATTATATCGGATTTTATACTCGTCTAAAGAACGGATCGGAATCTTAACTACGTCTCTCCCGTTCGACATGATGATGCTTTCTTCCGTAATCAAATCCGCTAGATTGTTTTTTATGGCTTCCTGCACTTTTTCCTGATGTCGTTGTTGGTCATCATGTCCTTTTCGGTGGAGGGACCAATTTTCTTTCGAAATCGTATAATTATTCTTGTTGTCTTCACTCATTTACCTTTCCCTCCTTCTTTTGTGATAGTGATTTATAAACTATGATTCAGACAACCTTATAGTAATAAAACAACCTGTTTCCCAAACGACTGGTTCCTGACTTCTAAAATAAAAAACAACTCATTCTTCCCGTACACATTTCAACTTTGGAAGCACCTTTTCTACAGGTACAGCATATGGTATTGTGTCGGTCTTTTTTGTATTTTGCTATGAATGGTTGGTTACTCTATCTTATGCTAGCAACAAAAATAATTGACAAATAATTAAGATAATTGTACTGCGATATTTTTTGTGACAAACTTATATTGCATAAACATGAATAGCCGGTTATACAGAGAAAGAAACCAGCCCCTGCTTAGAAAAAGTGGTGCTGGCTTATCTTTAAAAATGCTTTCTTAAGTTGCAAAAAAAAGCATGCCCGAAAGCATACTTTCTTTGTCTTTAACGATTGAGCAAGCTTCCCACATAGCGAAGCAGATCGTTGGCTGAAGTGGAATTGTATCCATATTCTTCTATCAATCGCGCTACAACCTCGTTGACCTTCTTCAATTGATTTTCATCCGGAGTCTTTGAAGATGTCGTAATTTTAACTACGTCCTTCAAGTCTGCAAATAATTTCTTTTGGATTGCCTCGCGTAAGCGCTCATGAGAGTTATAATCGAATCGTTTCCCTTTTCTCGCATACGCGGAAATCCGGATCAAGATTTCTTCACGGAATGCTTTTTTCGCATTTTCAGAAATGCCGATTTGCTCTTCGATGGAACGCATAAGCTTTTCATCTGGGTTCATTTCTTCCCCTGTTAACGGATCACGCAATTTATTTTTATTGCAGTAAGCTTCTACATTGTCCAGATAGTTATCCATCAGTGTTTTTGCCGATTCTTCATAAGAATACACAAAGGCTTTTTGCACTTCTTTCTTTGCGATGTCGTCGTATTCTTTTCTTGCAATAGAGATAAAGTTCATATAGCGTTCGCGATCTTCACTGCTTATCGATGGATGCTGCTCCAACCCGTCTTTTAAGGAACGAAGAACATCCAATGCGTTAATGGACGGCACTTCTTTTCGAATAATTGTAGAAGAAATGCGATTGATAACGTACCGCGGATCGATACCGCTCATCCCTTCATCTACATATTCCCGTTGCAACTCCTCGACATCAACGGAGTTGTAGCCTTCGACCATTTCTCCGTCATATAAGCGCATCTTCTTCACTAAATCAATATCGCCCCGCTTCGGCTCTTTCAATCTTGTTAAAATGGTAAACATCGCTGCCACACGAAGCGTATGAGGAGCGATATGAACATTGGACACATCACTTTCCCGTATCATTTTTTCATAAATATGTTCTTCCTCGCTGACTCTTAAATTGTATGGAATCGGCATGACGATAATACGAGAATGAAGCGCCTCATTTTTCTTATTGGAGATAAACGAGCGATATTCCGTTTCGTTCGTATGCGCTACAATCAATTCATCCGCAGAAATTAATGCAAAGCGGCCCGCTTTAAAATTTCCTTCTTGCGTCAGTGATAACAAATGCCATAAAAACTTTTCATCACATTTTAGCATCTCCTGAAACTCCATCATGCCTCGATTTGCTTTATTGAGCTCTCCGTCAAATCGATAAGCGCGGGGGTCTGATTCAGAACCGTATTCTGCGATCGTCGAAAAGTCGATGCTTCCCGTAAGATCTGCGATATCTTGGGATTTCGGATCAGATGGGCTGAATGTTCCGATGCCAATCCGACGATCTTCTGAAAGGAACACACGCTCAACTATTACATCTTCAATGCGATTGCCGTATTCTTTCTCCAGTCTCATCAAGTTTAAAGGAGATAAATTCCCTTCGATTCGAACTCCATACTCTTTATAAAAGTCTCCCCGTAAATGAAGAGGAATGAGATGGAGAGGATCTTCATGCATCGGACATCCTTTAATGGCATATATTGCACCATTTTCCGTATAAGAATAGGCCTCTAATCCCCTTTTTAGCATTGTCACTAATGTGGATTTCCCGCCGCTGACAGGACCCATTAATAATAAAATCCGCTTTCGCACGTCTAAACGTTTAGCAGCCGGATGAAAATATTCTTCCACGAGCCGTTCTAATGCTTCTTCTAATCCAAACAGCTGATTGCTGAAAAAATTGTATTTCTTACGCCCATCCACTTCCTCGATTCCGGCATCTCTAATCATATTATAAATGCGGGAGTGAGATGTTTGAGCTACCCACGGTTTCTCTTTGACAATCTCTAAATACTCAGCAAACGTACCTTCCCAATGCAGTCGTTTTTCCGCTTCTCGGTGCTGTTCGATTTTTCTTAAAATATCCATACTGGACCTCCCCCATCGTCTTGTTCAAAAAAGGATTATTACACTCTATGCGAGGATGTCCGCAAACATTCTAACTAAATCATTACAATCGTGAGAACAAAAGTAACAAAACGTTATTCTTAAAAAAGAAAACTTTTGGAATTGGTACAAAGAATTCGTTATAATAAAAGAAGCGGGGATACTATAGAGAGGGAGGAATAACCATGCGTTTTTTACTTTTAATGGGCGTAACATTGGCATTTTTAAGCGCAATCTTTACTGCTGGTTACAATGATAAGCCGGGTGCAGGTAAATAAAAAATAAGGCTGGCGTCCATACGGGCGTCAGCCTTATTTATGTCATGTTTTTCTTAAATAAAGAGCCTCTGCTTCTTTTGCTGCAATCGGCTTATTATAATAATAGCCTTGTGCAATTTTTGCATTTTTCTCTTTTAAAAATGCAATTTGTTCCTCATTTTCTACACCTTCAGCAATGACCTCCAATTGAAGAGTATGAGCCAAATTTATAATCGCTGTTGTAATGGAAGCATCTCGTTCATCGGCACCTACTTCCTGAATAAAAGAGCGATCAATCTTAATTGTATCAATCGGAAAGTTCTTCAAATAGCTCAGTGCCGAGTATCCTGTTCCAAAGTCATCTAAATGTACTTGTATGCCAAGATCTTTCAGTTTTTTAAGAACGTGCTGAGAGTATTGCTCATGCATCAATGCTCCTTCGGTTATCTCAACGGAAAGAAGATGAGCCGGAATATCATAGATTTGCAAAGCTCGTATTATGGTTTCGACGATTTTCAACGAACGAAATTGCTTGGCAGATACATTGATAGACACGGGAACCGGTCTATATCCACGGTCCATCCATTCCCGCAGCTGCCGGCATACTTCCATAATAACCCACTCGTCAATTTTAAAAATAAAGCCTGTTTTTTCAGCGATTGGAATAAATTCACTAGGCGGAATGTTGCCCAGTTCATGATTACTCCAACGCAGCAAAGCCTCAAAACCCACAATTGCTCCGTTCAGAATATTAACTTGAGGCTGATAATGCATTACAAATTCTTGTGAGTTCAAAGCTTGTTTTAAATAATTCTCAATCGTGAACTGATAAGTTTTAATTTGATCATATGCTTTTTGATAAAAATGAATTTGCCCTTTTCCATTCTCTTTTGCATAAGCTAAAGCGAGGTCAGCACTTTTTAAAAGTGTTTTCTCGTTTTCTCCGTCTTTTGGATACAGAACGATTCCGATGCTGGCTTCTATATAAAAGTCTTCGTCTGCAAACGTATAGGGCTCTTGCACCCTTTTTAAAATCTTCTTTGCCATATCTTCCGTTTGCTGTCCATCAATTTGTTCAACAAGTACTGCGAACTGGTCTGCTCCTTGCCGACAAACATAAGAAGACTTTGGTACAACCTCACATATTCGATTAGCCATCTCCTTTAACACATAGTCCCCGGCTTGGTGACCGAATGTATCATTAATGATACTGAACCTATCAATATCAATATAAAGTAATGAGAACGTCTCGTTTTCTTCTCGCTTTCTTGAGCATAAACGAGATAGAAGCCTTGTACACCAAGCTCGATTGAAAAGGCCCGTCAATTGATCATAATAGGCCAGAACTTCAGTTTCCCTCTCATTCCTTACTTGTTTAGTAATATCCCGAGATACTAAATAAATTCCTTTTATTTCACCACTTACAATAATAGGAATGATTTTTATATGAACATACAATTCATAACCATTTTTGTGATATGTTAAATAAAAAGGTTCATCAATCGATTTTCCTTCCAATGCTTTATTAAATATTTCTGTAAAACGCTTTTTATTTTGCTCCGGAATAAAATCAAAGATGTATTTATTGTACAACTCCGTATTTTTACGGCCATACATTTTATATGTGGCAGGGTTTGCGTATATTATCCGGCCCTCTACATCCAGAGAGATGATCGAGTCCAAATTGTATTCCAAAATAGACTTATAACGCATTTCGCTTTCTTGCAATTCTGCTTGCTCTTGTACTCTCTCTGTTACATTTCGGGTGATACAAACGATATACCGGCATTTCCCATCTTTGTCCACAATAGGATTAAGTACCGATTCATAATAAACCTTTCGCCCATCTTCTAAAATCACACAATCTTCATACGTAAAGGACTGCTTGGAAGTTGCTGCTCGATGGTACATTGTTTGCACCAATTCAGCTACTTCAGCAGGCAATATTTGTTGAAAAGTTTGTCCATAGCCAGATTCATCTAATCCGGCATGCTCCATCCCTAACTTATTTGCATACATGTATTTAAAGGTATCTTCATTTTCCACTTCTACAATAAACACAAGATCTTGCAATGTGTTTAAAATCTCTTCAAGCATTGATAATGAGCTGACTGTTTCTTTATCTTCCATGCTGTTATGCTGCGTTAAAGCCAGTAATTGTTTTGTCTCCATCTTCCCAACCCATTTTCTGTATAATTTCTATAGCTTCCCTATTATTGCAATCAATATCCTTCTTTTTTAAAATATAGGAATAATTGTAATTCTGTCTACATTTCTCCTAAAACTTTCAAAATATATACAAAAAATAAGAGGATGAAATCCATCCTCTTATTAATAAGTGATTTCTTTATTTAGTTCCGGATAATTTTGCTGGCGAAGCGCTTCATACACAAGAATGGCAGCCGTATTCGATAAATTTAAGGAACGAACATTGCCGTTCATCGGCACCCGTAAACAGCGGTCAAAATTCTCTTGAATTACATTTGCCGGCAAGCCGTTGGTTTCTCTGCCAAATACGAAATAATACTCTTTATTTAAATCACTATAATCAAAATCGGAATGCGCCTTTTCACCGTATTTTGTTAAGTAAAAGAACTCTCCATCCTGGTTCTTTTCATAAAATTCATCAAGTGAATCGTAATGAATAACATTGACGTATTGCCAGTAATCCAATCCTGCTCGTTTTAGCATTTTATCATCAGTAGAAAAGCCGAGCGGATGAATTAAATGCAATGTCGTACCCGTAGCTGCACATGTACGAGCAATGTTTCCCGTATTTGCCGGAATTTCCGGTTGATATAATACAACATGTATTCCCACTATGCTCACCTCTATTTTTCATCTAAAACGTATTATACCATCTAAGCCTCAAAAGAAAAGAATCGATATAATTATGTTTTACCTGCATGCTTAATTTCATAGCTGGCATCAAGCCGTTACAGCCTTAGTTCCTTGAAAAAGCAAACTTTTTCTGCGTGCGAAGTAATGCTCCGAAGTGTTCCTTGTGCTCTTCAGGGAGTAAGAAAGTATAATACAATTTTTAAATTTATACTTTCTTACCCTTTGAAAAAAGGACAGCTTTTGCTGTCCTACTCATTATCTACAATATGAAAAAATTTATATTTCATTTGTGGTGTATACTTATTGGAATCCTCGTACGTCCAGTAACGTTTGCGGCTGTCAGAAGAATGCGCATTTACAAGCGGCATTCCTTTTGCATCTTTGGCTACTACAATGGTCGTATGATTCCATCTGCCGTCATTTTCAAAATCATAGGCGATAACATCTCCTAGAAGCAACTCTTCCGGTTTCTCTACTTGCTGTGCCCGTAAGCCTACAGCAGCACCGGACAAATACCAATGGAAGGAATGAGCAACCGCCCAGCTCCAGCTCCACTGCCTGTTTTGCTGCCACCAGCCCTTTCTTACAGTGGGGTACCCCGTCATCGGTGCTTGACCTGCTCGTAAACATTGAGACACAAAGTTTGTGCAGTTATCCGGAAAATTCTTATATACCGGATTACGGCCGTTCCACCATGCTTCGGCGTATTTTACTGCTTCAATACGGTTGTACTTATATGGAATATACTGTCCTTTCCCTTTAGTGACATCCCGTTCTAAAAATTCGGTGGGTTCGTCTTCATTTGCATATTCGATATAGGTATCGCTGACCACTTTCTCCTTCTCAATGACGATGCGGCGCTCCACCCGTTCTTCTTCTACATACAAAAGACCGATTTGATCTACTAAATATTGAAAATGAACGACATAATCCACTTCTTTACGGTTTCCAAATGTCAACTCCCGAACGATGGTAACCTGAGCCTCACACTTTACGATTTCTGCCTTTCGCGCTTTAACCAGTTCTTTTTTTCGTTTAATGACATCTTGAATTTCTTTTGATACATAGTTAGTAACGGAAATATTGCCGATCACAAACGCCAGTTGCTCGTTAACTATCTTTTCTAATAACGATTTTATAGACAAGCATTCTCACTCCCTTCAACAAAGAAAACTTGGCTAGCGCCTCTGGTGTGCAGGCAATTGCCTAGTTCCTTGCTTAGACTTGCTCTTTCTGCGTGCGATGTATCCGCTCCGGAGTGTTACTTGTTTAAGGAGATAAGAAAGTATAATACAATTTTTGAATTTATACTTTCTTATCCTTTGGGAAAGGGTTTGTTATTACCATATGTGAGAATGCTCAAGAATCTGCCTATTTTTCTGCAAGCAGCAGCAATCCTTTTTCCATTTCTTCTATTACATCTTCGTCTGTTTCCGCTTCTTTTGCCTGCATAATGGATTCTGCTGCTTCTTTTTTACCGATTTTCCCTAACGCCCATGCAGCCATTCCTCTCATCACCGGTCTTGGATCTTTTTTCATTACTTCAATTAAGTCCGCAACCGCTGTTTCATCTTTGTAATGAGCGAGAGCAATAATGGCATTTCGTTGAATCGGCTTTTTGCCTCGCCATGACCCTGAAATCGGACCAAACTTTTCTTTAAATTCCCGGTTTCCGATTGTCAGAAGCGGTTTTAAAAGAGGCTTTACCACTTCCGGGTCCGGCTCCATTTCCGGGTGAAGGTGAAAATCCATTCCTTTATTTTTCGGACAAACGGTTTGACATGTATCACAACCGTATAAACGATTGCCGATTTTAACCCGATACTCTTCAGCGATAAAATCTTTTGTTTGCGTTAAAAAGGCAATGCACTTTTGTGAATTCAGTTGTCCTCCTTGCACTAAAGCACCGGTCGGACAAACTTCCACACATTTATTACAAGTGCCGCAGCCATCTTCAATAGGAGTGTCCGGCGGAAACGGAATGTTGGTAATCATCTCTCCTAAATATACATACGAACCAAATTCAGGCGTAATAATGGAGCTGTTTTTGCCGCTCCATCCAATTCCCGCACGCTCTGCAACGGCACGATCACTCAATTCTCCTGTGTCGACCATAGATTTCAGCTCCGCATCTGGCACACGTTCTTTAATAAACTGCTCCAGCTTTTGGAGACGGTCACGCAAAATATGATGATAGTCCATCCCCCAAGAGGCACGGCAAAAGATCCCGCGTCTCTCTTCCTTTTTGCTTTGCGGGGCATTTTTTAACTTGGAAGGATAGGCAAGTGCAATAGCAATAATGGATTGTGCTCCTGGCAGCAGCAATTCCGGGTTCGTGCGTTTCTCAATATCCTTTTCTTCAAATCCCGAAGCATAACCAAGCTGTTGGTGTTGAATGAGCCGCTGCTTCAGCTCGGTAAACGGCGAAGCACTTGCAAACCCGATTTTGTCGATGCCGATTGTTTTGCTGTAATCAATGATGTCTTGTTTTAGCTGTTCCACGTTCATTATCGCTGCCTCCTTTCCATTCATCTATATCAAGTATATACATAATTTTAAACAGTAAAAAACGCAATGCCCCGTTTTATCTTGGAAACGAAACACTGCGTTGCTTATAAAGTAAGTAATTCAAATATAAGTGCTTATTGGAGCGGGTGATGAGAATCGAACTCACGACCAGAGCTTGGAAGGCTCTTGTTTTACCACTAAACTACACCCGCATATTAAGAAATTTGACGATTTTTGTTAAGTTTTCGTTAACTTATGTTTAAGATTATAGCATGGAATGTTACAGGTTGCAAGAAATTTGTCGAAAAAAATTAAAATAAAGGCATATTTTTTGCTTTTCTTGCTGCATTATGTATGTACACGCTCCCTTAGGCTATTTACCATTATTTAAATCTGAAAGTTTCGATTATTTCACAAGTTGACATATTTTAAAAATGATTATTACGTATATTTTTTTCAATAGTTACAAGGGTTTTGTACATAATAAATGGAGAATTGCTGATGAGGAGGTAGGAAAACTCATGAAAACACTGGGACACCGTGTTGCGGATGATGTTGTTGCTTTAAAAATTATGATTGCAAATATTTGCTTTGTAGGATATCGAAATCATTGGGTTTTAGTAGATACAGGCATGCCCTTCTCTGCCAAACGGATTTTGGAAGCCTCTCATATATTGTTTGGAGAGAACTGCCGTCCTAAAGCCATTATCCTTACACATGGACATTTTGACCACGTAGGGGCCGTTAAAAATTTAGCAAAATATTGGAAAGTACCTGTATATGCTCACAATCTGGAACTCCCTTATTTAACAGGAAAAGCAAGCTATTGTCCTCCTGACCCGTCTGTAGGAGGAGGTCTAATGGCTCGCCTTGCTCCATTATACCCTCGTAAAGGAATTAATTTAGGCAGCTATGTCCGCCCTCTTCCGGAAAACGGCCGCATCGCAGAAATGCCCGGCTGGCGCTGGATTCACACACCCGGACACACAGCGGGCCACATCTCCTTATTTCGAGATGCAGACCGAATCCTTATTGCAGGAGACGCCTTTACAACCGTCAAACAGGAATCAGCTTTTGCAGTGCTGACTCAGTACAAAAAAGTGCACGGACCACCAGCGTACTACACTACCGATTGGTACTCTGCTTGGGAGTCTGTCAAACGATTGGAGGCTCTAAAGCCTTACGCTGCCATTACAGGGCACGGTTTTCCTATGTGTGGAAACAAGCTTGCCCGCCAGCTAAAAGCGTTGGCACGCAAATTTGATCGTTTAGCTGTTCCTGAGCATGGGCGGTATGTATACGAATAGCATATTGATATTCCCCAACACTCTGCTCATGGTGTACGATTTTTAGTCGTGTCCATCAAACGACGAAAAAGGACCCTCACAAACGTGAGAGTCCTTAATCGATACCGGCGGTCGGAGTCGAACTGACACTCCTAACGAAACATGATGTTGAGTCTAATATTTAACGAATTCCGCCGTTTGGTATGTATCAAGGGTTTTGCAACCTTTTTCTTTGTTCAATCATTTTATTCCCGCGCACGATTCGATATTTTGTGTACTCTTTTATACATTTTCAACAACTCTTCTCATTTTCCTTCTATTTCAACACGATAGTATGAATAGCCCAAAAATAGACGACAGTAAAAACTGTCGTCCATTCGATTGATTATTTCGTCTGTGGAAGCGGTCGCTTTAACCACTCACTATAAAAGGCGTCAATATCAGGTTCAAAGTCTTTTAAGATTGGATACCATGGTGTCACTGCTTCTACCTCCAGTTGAGTCGCACATTCAGGGCAATAGTACTCGCGAATCACCTGCCACTCAGGATCCGGCGCAAGCATTTTCGGATATAACGCTGCCATTTTTTCCTCGGTATCCCGAACGTAAATAAGCGCATGCATCTTCCAGTTGTCTTTTGCATCGCAGAACTCATGACCACAGTCACATTTTACAATCCTGTCGCCGTTTGACTTCTGAACAATATATAAGTGAAGTCCCGCCGGCAGCAGAATCGGGTCATCCCACGGAACCCTTTCCTGCAGGATACTAATATACTTGTCAAACCGGTCGGAATCTTTAAAATTCGAAAGCATTTCTTTTAATTTGTAAAAATCAATTGTCCCATCAATTAACTCCTCGATGGTCTTACGATCATATTGCGTCATGTTCTCACCCCATTCGATATTATTATTGCTGACGGTTAATTTTTGCCCCGAAAACCGGAACTCCTAACTCGTATTCCGACAACTTCCATTCCTTTGGTAAATTCCAAAATTCTTTAAACTCATTCACAAAACTTTCGCTTAGGGCAAAACTACCTGCGTACATATGACGAACCTGCACGGCCGCTTCTTTGTTCATGATTTTTTGTCTCTCTTTCTCCATCCATTTATTGACCGGAACACCTCGCTTAAGCCGTTCTTTTCTCATTTGTTTGCGGCGTGTTTCTGTAGCTTTCTCATCGACAATATACTTACCCTTTTCATCCTTGCTCACAATCGCACCGTAAACGCTCTCAGCAAAGCGCGGCAGCAAGTGTCCTTCATTTAAATCATCCTCAATCATTTTTGGCTTGCGCTCAAGCGGATCCCCGAACCCAGGACCCCCGCGAAGATAATTTAAATAAAGATCGTAATTATCAAAAATAGTTTCTGTGGTAATGGATTGCTTGTCACGGATAATCTCCCTTGCCTCCATCATACTGTCATATTGCGGATTATCGGGATCGGTATCTCCGCCAGTTGGAATTGGCAGTCTCTTTTCAATCCGTTCTTTCAGGTTTGTACCATGTGCTTCAAAACGGTAGCCTGAGGCGGCCGGATAACCTCCCATTAAGCCGCAGTCACTTGACATATAGCCGTTACCCATAAAGAACATCGTCCAGTCTTTCGCTCCATATACCATCCGCAATGTCTCATATCCGCTGCCACCGCGGTATTTTCCATAACCCGCAGTATTCGGCTTAATGCTTCGTCCCAGATAAAGGAGCGGTTCTGCGAGCTCCCAAATTTCCATATCTCCCATATCGCCTTCAGGGTTCCAGATGGCGGCCGCATGGCTGATACCATCTCTAACTGCGCTTGCTCCGACACCTTCAGCCGCCGATTCAAAGCTGTTAACGGCATGATTTTCGTTAAACTGGTTATACCCGCCCCCTTGCAGCCAGTTGGAAGTATTCGCATTGCCTGCATTAACTTCTTCCAAATAACCACGGGCAAAGTAGTTGCGGCTAAGCGCACGCCATAATGGGCTCCAAGCAGAAACAAGGAAGTGCCATGCATAACTATGGGCCGTGCGAATATCATCCGGATTCAACCATGAGCCGTATGGAAGATCAAAGCTGCTCGCGTAAAGAGCACCATCATTGACACGGTCATTTGGGATTAAAGTCTGCGACATCATCACCCAGATTCCGCTCGTAATCGAAACAGGTGTTGCGTTATAACTATGCCATCCCCACCTGTTTACACCTTCAAAATTGATTTGAAATTTCCCATCTTTATGGACCGTAAGCTCAGTAGGTGCATGCATAATTGTGTTAACGCGAGCGTAAGGAGGAACATCAAGGTTTTTATATGGTACGTCAACAAAAGAAACTTGGCGGTATTTGCCCGGGATAAGCAAAGTTTTGACCTGATTGACAAAGCCGCGGCGTCCGTCCTCAATTACTTCGCGAATAAAATGTTTATAGGTATCAATACCTTCTTCTTTGACAATATCAAGGACAAGATCCCTGATCATGTGGCATCCTGCAATACGCGTCCGTTCGTCAAGCAGCCAGTACTTTGTTGTTCGGACAGAACGTTGGCTTTCAATTAACCAATCTTTTAACAGCGTATCGTTTTTGCCGATTTTACGGCAGGCCACTTGATAGCCATCGTCATAACGAGTAACCGGGCCGACCGTCATACTTCCTGGTGCTGTTGCTCCAACATCGATTACGTGAGTCACCCCGCCGACCCAGCCGATCAGCTCACCATCGTAAAAGATCGGGACAATTGTATGAACGTCACATGGGTGAACATTTCCGATCTGGCAATCATTGTTGCAGAAAATATCGCCATCCTCGATTCCTGGGTTCACTTCGTAGTCATTTTTAATCATGTATTTAATAGCTGCACCCATGGTACCAACGTGAATGATAATTCCAGTAGAAGTTACTATCGAATCTGCTTCAGGTGTATATAGCGTAAAGCATAATTCTCCTTCCTGCTCAACAATCGGGGAAGCTGCTACTTTTTTTGCCGTCTCCCTCGCATGTACAACTCCTCCCCGCAATTTCGAAAAGATTTTTTCATAGCGGATCGGATCGGTTTCTTTTAATGGCAGCGTTCTTAATCCCGCGTAATGTCCTGTAGCTCGGCTGATTTCATCGATTTCTTTGCGCATTTGTTGAAGAGTTTTCCCGTCCCAGCCAATATTTTTACGGCTTTGTAGATCTTTTTCGGTAATCTTCATGCTAAAATAACCCCCTTTAACATTAAAGTTCTTTTAAATGGAAAATACGGTGCTTATCAAGATATGTTTCAAAGCCAGGAGGAATCACAAAAGTAGTAGCTGGAGATTCAAGAATTGAAAATGCTCGGATTTTATTGCCTGGCTTCAGTTTTTCCATTTCCCAGATATTCGCTTTAATCCATTCACCTTTCCAGTACACGTCGCGTTGGCCAAGAAACGCGTCTGCCGGTGGTGTTTCCCCTAGCAATGGCTCCTCAGGAATTCGCGGTTTGGCTACTTCTACAATGCCCCGGATGATTGCTCCCGTGATACTGTAACCGAGTTCAGGCGATTTTGCCGCTTTCGCGTAAACTCTCGTATAGGTGTCTTCAAATGCTTCCACAAGCGCCTCCCAATCACTAACACTCTTAAACGTTTCAATAGGTGCTTCAATTTCAAGATCGTTTAATTGTCCCTGGTACTGCATTCGGAAATAGAGGCGGAAATCCACATCTTTTCTGTTAAACTGGTTTTTCTCAAATTCAGCCGCGACTTTTTCCATCAGTTCATCCCAGGCATCTTGCAATTCTTTACCGGCTTTCAGTTTACTGTCGTCTTGAGCATCGTCGTCCACATTAATATCGAGCGTTTTATCATAGCGGTATTCAAAGTCCGCTGCACCGCAGCCAAACGCAGAAAATCCAGCTGCCCAAGCAGGTACCAGGACATCTTCAAACCCAAGACCTCTCGTATAGCCCGCTGTATGAAGCGGACCTCCGCCCCCGTAAGAGAAGCACACATATTGGGACGGTGAATATCCTTTTCCCAGAATCATTGATTCAAGGTAATTGCGCAGCTGGGATTCAAGCAGGTCAATAACGCCGTATGCCGCGTCTTCAACGGTCAATCCAAGCGGATCGGCAATCTGTTTCTTAACTGCTTCATAGGCGCGCTCCGGATACAGCTTGACCTCGCCGCCAAGGAAATTGTCCGGGTTGATCAGACCAAGAACGACATGGCAGTCAGATACCGTTACCGTTTCTACACCGCCTTCCGGATAACAGACACCGACTCTCGATCCTGCACTGTCTGGTCCCAGTGTCAATGACTTGAAGTTCGGGTCGATTCTGACATAGCTGCCGGCTCCCGCTCCAACAGTATCCATGGCGACAAGCGGCAATGATAGAACAAGCCTGGCCATGTCCGGACTTGTGTTAATGCTTAAATCACCCTGGGTGATAAGTGCCATATCAAAGCTTGTACCGCCGATATCCGAACATGCAATATTACGAATGCCAAGGTGTTCACCAAGGTATTTCGCACCAACTACTCCCCCGATTGGACCCGAAACGAGCGTTCTCGCCAGCTCGTTCGCGCGTGTACTAATCGTTCCACCGTGGCTTGCCATCACACGAAGATCGAAAGTAGATCCATGTTCCCTTAACATGTTATCGATTTTTACCAATGTCTCTCGGGACGGATCAGCCGCATATGCTTCAATGATGGTTGTATTTGTACGATGAGACTCTTTTCTCACCGGATAGTAGTCAACAGATGCAAAGACCGGAATCTCTTTTCCGACTTTTTTCATCGTGGATTTTGCAATATCCCTAATTTTACGTTCATGGGCAGGGTACTTATAAGAATGGAGCAGGCTGATGACAATTGCTTCCACATCCTGTTCTAATAGCTCTAGAACAGCCGGTTCCACTTCATGCTCATAAAGCGGAATGACAACGCTTCCAAATAAATCCACCCTTTCTGTAATCCCCTTTGTCCATTCCCTTGGCACAAGCGGTGGATCATAGCGGTGTGTGTTTAAGTGTAAACGGTCTGAATAGGAATAGCCGAGATAAGCCTGGATCGCCCGACCCATCCGATGGAAGTCTTCCATTCCTTTATTGACGATTAAACCGACCCGGCGCCCTTTTCTTGATACAAGGCGATTTAACATCGCAGTTCCGGAGTATACACCGGCAAGCAGTTTTGGAAACTCGGCTTCTACTGTAGTGTCCCAATAAGTGAGTGCATCTCTTGCGGAGTTAAGAAGACCAATCGATTCGTCTTCAGGTGTTGATTGTGCCTTTCCAACGACAAAATCACCATTATCGTCAATAATGAAGGTGTCTGTCATCGTCCCTCCGGCATCGATTGCGAGTATTTGCGCTTTCCTGGTTGTAACTGTTTCCATCCTTTTCTCTCCTTTCTTTCCTTAGAAATTTAGTTTTCGCTTATGTATATTGCAAGTTTTGTGCCAACTCTCTAAATCTTCAAATCATTAAATATCAAGGGGGTTTTTGGAGAACTAAATGCTTGTATTGTAGCGAATCGCTACAACTGTTTCGCTACAGCTGTCCCATACAACAATATAAGCGGCTAAAAAGGGAATATTTGAATCTAGTCAATTCCCTTTTACAATAAAAAATATTAAAATATTCTTAATATTCTATTAATAAAAAGGGGAGGAAGAGATGAGAAACCCTTATATATCTATCTTCTCTACGCATAATTTACCTGGTAAAACAAAGGAATTAGGAACTTTATGGGAGAGGTTTGTTACGAAATCGTGGGAAGATATAATATCAGATAAAATACGAAAAAATGTTTTAGAATCTTGGAAACGTTGTCAAGAAATAGGTGTTGATCCGAGACAACTGCAAACGAAAGCAGCCTTAACAGATCATGAATTAAATCAGCTACTAAAAGAATCCGAGCTATATCAGATTGCCAAACCGATTATAGATGATTTATTTTATAAGATGACAGGAACCGGATATCTTGTCACGCTATCTGATCAAAACGGTCGTATTATTTATTTGAAAGGCGATTCACATATTTTGCGGGAAGCAGAAAAAATGAATTTCGCACCCGGCATGGACTGGAGTGAAAATATCGCCGGTACAAACGCGATTGGCACAAGCATTGTCACAAAAAATCCTATTCAAATTTTCTCTGCGGAACACTTTTGTCAAGGATGCCATCCATGGACATGCTCTTCATCTCCTATCACTCATCCCTTCACACAAGAAGTCATCGGCGCCATCGATTTTACAGGCTTTTGGGATAATGCTCAGCCTCATACGTTAGGATTAGCTGTATCAATCGCACAAGTTATTGAAAAGCAGCTCGCACACGTCTACACGAAAGTGAACAACTATTTAATAGAATCTTTTTTCCAAGGAATCGATAAGTGGAAAACCTATCATGTTCTTGTGTTGAACCATGCCTTTTTTGTGGTGAAAAGCAGTGAAAAACTAACGGAATTTTTTAAGCTCTCACACGTAGGAAATTTGACGATAAATCCTGATTTTCATCCCTTAATAAACGAACTTAAAATGATGTCAAAATTC
Organism: Bacillus sp. (in: firmicutes); assembly: GCA_041920565.1. Classification (GTDB taxonomy): domain Bacteria; phylum Bacillota; class Bacilli; order Bacillales; family Bacillaceae_G; genus JAGHKQ01. Next base: position 21,323 of record JBHGXS010000083.1, read on the forward strand.
TCTGGCCGTAACTTCACCTCCAGCGAATTGATGATTCGGGATTTTAATGTTATCGCTATCGAGCGCATCTATTTTATGGGAAATGTTGCCGGCTATATGATCGTGTTTAAAGACAACAAAAAAGCATCCCGTCCCCCTTCTCGAATAGTTCCCCCAGATGGACCATGGAAGGATATCATCGGAACATCGGAAGCATTCTTAACAGCTTTATACAAATGTCATAAAGCTTCTCCGTCAAACGTTCCGATCCTTCTGTTGGGAGAAAGCGGCACAGGGAAGGAGAAAATCGCACAATCAATACATAAATCGAGTCAAAGATGTGATAAACCTTTTTTGGCAATAAACTGCGGCGCAATGCAAAAAGAACTGATAGGAAGCGAATTGTTCGGATACGAAAGTGGAACTTTTACCGGAGGCGCGAAGGGAGGAAAGAAAGGAAAGTTTGAGGAAGCAAACGGGGGTACCTTGTTTTTAGATGAAATAGGTGAGATGCCGCTTGACTTACAAGTACACCTGCTCAGAGTGCTGCAAGAAAAAGAAATTACGAGATTGGGCGCATCGCGACCTATTTCAGTAAATGTGAGAATCATTGCAGCCACCAATAAGAACCTGTATGACTTGTGTAAAAAAGGGCTTTTTCGGGAGGATCTGTTTTTTAGGCTCAATGTTGTTACTGTTAATATCCCTCCGCTCCGTGAGCGAAAGGAAGATATTGCTCTGATCACTGATTACTTTTTAAAACAATTTGCCAAAAAATACGGAAAGAATCCGCTTTCACTTGCGAAAGATACTCTGACTTACTTTTTGGAGTATACCTGGCCTGGTAACGTAAGAGAATTGCAAAACGTACTTGAGCATGCCGTCATTTTCAGCGATTCTCCTGTTATTAAATTAGAAGACTTACCGGCTTACTTAATTGAAAATAGGATGAACCGCTCCATCAACAACCAACAAATAGGTCTATCACTAATAGATGCCGAAGAACAAAAAGTGCTTATTCGGCTTTTAGAGGAAACAGGATGGAATTTATCGGCGGTCGCCAAAAGAATGAATATTGCAAGATCAACTCTGTATCGGAAGCTAAAAAAATATCGGTTAAAACAATATTAAGCAAAAATGGAACAACTTATTGTGATTTTTTAAAGCTCTCCTCTTCATCTTTGTATAACAACACTTGCAGCAGTTCTGGTGCAACCATAGAGAAAGATAGAAAAAACGCATATTCACTTTCAAGTCACGCATTAGGCGGCTAGCTCGAACAGTCTATATATGGAATTTCACTTTTGACTGTTCTTGAGTTGTTTCGGATAAATAAACTGTTCTTTTAAATAAATTTTTAGTTTGACGAATGATTATTTTATTTCCTTGAACATCATCAATGTTTATGCCTGCTAATTCAGATAAATGTATTCCCGCGTCAAGGAACAAAAGCAAAATGACTTCGTCTCTAATAGAGAAAATGCTTTTTTATCATCTACTTTCTGCCTAATTACATTTAATTCTCCACAACGTCTCATATGCGTCTGGTTCGATGCGCACGATTGGGCTTATTTCTGTCGTGTAAAAAGACAAAAGAAAAAGACCCCCCACAAACGTGAGAAGCCTTAATCTTAAGCCATTTTTGATACCGGTGGTCGGGGTCGAACCGACACTCCTAACGGAACACGATTTTGAGTCGTGCGCGTCTGCCAATTCCGCCACACCGGCATGATAGCATATATGAAATTAAAGTGCCGAGGGCCGGGCTCGAACCGGCACGGTAGTCACCTACCGCAGGATTTTAAGTCCTGTGCGTCTGCCAATTCCGCCACCCCGGCAGGACTTATATACAATAATGGAGGCGGCAACCGGATTCGAACCGGTGGTAAAGGTTTTGCAGACCTCTGCCTTACCACTTGGCTATGCCGCCTTAAATGTATGGAGCGGAAGACGGGATTCGAACCCGCGACCCCAACCTTGGCAAGGTTGTATTCTACCACTGAACTACTTCCGCATGTATGGCTGGGCTAGCTGGATTCGAACCAACGAATGACGGAGTCAAAGTCCGTTGCCTTACCGCTTGGCTATAGCCCATTGATATCTCTTCATGAATCATCTTCTGCGAATCTGCTTCATGAATTCGCATCGCAATCTTGTTTACGTTTGGTTTAGCATCACTTCTTTGAATTCACTTCGTAAAACAAATGTAAACAAGGCGACATTTTTAAAAATTAATTATTTTAACACTTATCATTATATCACATAACTCATGATATGTGAATGGGGCGATTGATGGGAATCGAACCCACGAATGTCGGAGCCACAATCCGATGCGTTAACCACTTCGCCACAACCGCCATTATAAGGATTGGCAGGGGCAGTAGGAATCGAACCCACACTGGAGGTTTTGGAGACCTCTGTTCTACCATTAAACTATGCCCCTATAAATGGTGGAGGGGGACGGATTCGAACCGCCGAACCCATAGGGAGCGGATTTACAGTCCGCCGCGTTTAGCCACTTCGCTACCCCTCCAGGGAATGGTGCCGGCTAGAGGACTTGAACCCCCAACCTACTGATTACAAGTCAGTTGCTCTACCAATTGAGCTAAGCCGGCATATTTAAATTAATTTTCCTAACATTCGTCTAAACGTATGTCGTCCTCATCTCAGGAAGCTTATTCAAGTAGCAGCTCGATGAGTACGCTGTTGTTTCGCTTCGCAGCATATTCGATCGTGCTCTGCCAATTGAGCTAAGCCGGCGTATTCTACTATTTTTCTAAATGGTGGCTCGGGACGGAATCGAACCGCCGACACGAGGATTTTCAGTCCTCTGCTCTACCGACTGAGCTACCGAGCCATCAATGGCGGTCCCGACCGGGATCGAACCGGCGATCTCCTGCGTGACAGGCAGGCATGTTAACCGCTACACCACGGGACCTTGGTTGCGGGGACAGGATTTGAACCTGCGACCTTCGGGTTATGAGCCCGACGAGCTACCAGACTGCTCCACCCCGCGACGATAAGAAAGTAAAAATGTTATAAACCTGATTGAGCTTTATTTTATTAACTGTCCTTGCCTCAGAATGCTTATTCAAGTAGCAGCTCGGCAAGTACAACTCGCAGTTATTCGATGAAGCATTGCTCGTTGCTCCACCCCGCGACGATATAAAATTTACTTAAATGGCGGAGGAAGAGGGATTCGAACCCCCGCGCGGCTCTCACCGCCTGTCGGTTTTCAAGACCGATCCCTTCAGCCAGACTTGGGTATTCCTCCGTATGACGATTTAAATGGTGGACCTTGTAGGACTCGAACCTACGACCGGACGGTTATGAGCCGTCTGCTCTAACCAGCTGAGCTAAAGGTCCTAAGATTAAGTAGCGGCGGAGGGGATCGAACCCCCGACCTCACGGGTATGAACCGTACGCTCTAGCCAGCTGAGCTACACCGCCACAATATGAATTTGGTGGAGCCTAGCGGGATCGAACCGCTGACCTCCTGCGTGCAAAGCAGGCGCTCTCCCAGCTGAGCTAAGGCCCCAAAATCGGGAAGACAGGATTCGAACCTGCGACCCCCTGGTCCCAAACCAGGTGCTCTACCAAGCTGA